>JAAZNF010000076.1 GCA_012798435.1 Myxococcales bacterium
TCCTCCTAACTGCTCGCCGCAGAGCCGGCTCCGCTGCATGGAGGACCCGCCTTGCGCGCCGCGAACAGGTGGCCGGAGGCGCGGCTGCTTTGCGGCGAGCATTTTCATCAGTTGGTGGCAAGTGTTCTTGGGGCCTTTCCTTGTTTGCAGGTTTTTCCCGGTTATCTCTGGGGGGTTCAATGGGGCTTGCCCCCTTACTGTAACCTGGAACCTGCTTTTGTTTGTATCCCGCCGCGCCGGGTTGTGGCACAAGTAGGGCGTACGCGGGAGGTCACGTGACCCGGACCGAGACCGCTGGACTCTTGCCGCTTTCCGATGCGCGCGCGGCCGAGTTCGATCGCTTTTGGGAAGAAGAGACCGGCGCGCTGCTGTCGTTCGCCCGCCGGCTGGTGGGCGACCCGGAGGAGGCCCGGGACCTGACCCAGGAGGCGCTGGCGGAGGCCTTCGAGAGCCTGCCCTCGTTCGAGGGCCGCTCCGGGCTCAAGCACTGGGTGTGGCGCATTCTCATCCACCGGGGCACGCGCCGGCTGCGGCGGCGGCGCTTCTTCGAGAGCGTGCGCTCATGGCTAGGGCAGCGGCCCGGCGCGACGCCGGCCGGCTTCGGGCTGCGGCCGAGCGACACGCCGGAGCACCTGGCCGACCGGCAAGAGCGGCTGGGCCGGCTGCTGCAGGCGCTGGAGAAACTCTCGGCGCGCCAGCGCGCGGTGGTGCTGCTGCGGCACGCCGAGGGGATGTCGGTGGAGGAGATCGCTAGGCTTTTCGAGACCGGGCCGGGCACGGTGAAGACCCACCTGGTCCGGGCCATGCGCCGCCTGCGGTCGGACTGCGCTGGAGGTAGGCCATGAGCGGTTGTCTGAGAACGCAAGACTTCTTGTACGCCAAGGAAGCGCTGGACGGTTCGGCGCGATCGCATCTCGCCGGTTGTCCCGCCTGCCAGCAGGAGCTGCGGCGGGTGGAGGAAATCGCCGCGGATCTCGAGGCGCTCGGCGAGTGTTGCACCGTGGACCATGCCGAGGCGGAGCGGGTGGCGGGCGCGGTGCGGGCTCGGGCGCGGCGCGGGCGGGGGCGGCGGGCGGTCTTTGCGAGTCTTTCGCTCGCGCTGGGGTCGTTCTCGGCGGCCATGGTGCTGTGGCTGGTGCCGGCCCCGCTCCCCGCCGGCGTGGAGGAGCAGTTGGCCGGGCTCGCCGATGACGTGGCGACCCTGGTGACACCGTCGAGCGCCTCCGAACAAGTACCCTATGAGCTGGTGGCCACCGGCAGCGGTTTTCTGGTCGAGGACGATGAGGATGACGAGGACGCGGCGGGAAGTTTTCCGGGAGGATACGGCGTGTTGTTCGAGCTGTTCGAAAACGAAAACGGGCAAGACGGTTCCCAGTAACCAGGAGGTGAGATTATGAAACGGGCGATTTTGATGGCGGTGTCGGTTCTTATGGTGCTCTCGGCGGCGGCGGCGCTGGCGGGGCCTCCCCCGGCGGCCATCCGGCAGTTCGCGCGCGAGATCGGGCTCTCCGACGACCAGATCCGAAAGCTCGACGAACTGCACTACACGGCCGAGAAGGAGAAGGTGGACATCCGCGCCGAGCTGGACAAGGCGCGCCTGGAGCTTCGCCACCTCATGTCGCAGGACAAGCCCAACGAGGCGGCGGTGTTCGGCATGGTCGAGAGGATCGGTGCCATCCGGGTGCGCATGCAGAAGAACCGGGTCGGCCTGATGCTCAAGGTGAAGGCCCTGATGACCCCGGCGCAGTGGGAGAAGCTCGAGTCCTTCATCGGCGACCGCTTCCGCGAGCGGCGCGAGATGCGGCAGAAGATGCGCGGCATGGGCCCGGGGATGGGTAGACCGGGCGCGCCCATGCCACCGGCTCCTCCTGCTCCCCCGGGTCGCTGACCTCTCCGCCCCCACCGAGGCCGCCGGGGCCTGCGCACTGTCTTTCATTCCCAAGAAGCATCCACGAAATGTCCGGAAGGCGACAGGTACGCCGCCCCAGTGCTGGCCCCGGGGGGATTGTGCTCGATCCGCGACCGGAGGTCAGGCGTTCACCTCCATCACCGCAAGCCACCCCCGCACGAACACCGCCACGATGTAAGTCTCGCCGTCTTGAAACACGACCCGCTTCTGCTCCCCGCCGGCAACACCCAAGACGAGCCGCTCGACCTCACGGTAGCCCTCGAGCAGCCGGTAGGCCCGCGGGCGGGGGACAAGGTCAAGGCGCGTCTTTCCTCCGTCCGAAAAGTCGCGCCGCCGGACCTCGACTGCGTTTTGCACGCGCACGGCCGGCCTCCTTTCCAACATCCTGACTCTATCTACCAAGCGCATCTGACAGGCGGCCGGGCCGGGCGGGATGTCAGACCCCCGCGCTACGCTCGTCCTCGGGTATGGAAGGTGGCCGGGGATTCGTTCGTACCCCTATTTTTTCGCGAAGGAGAAGATCATGCGCTCCAGACAGCGAACGTCCGGCGGGAGGTGGTTTTCGGGATTGGACAAGGCAGCGCTGTGGCGCTCGCGCGGCGAGATCATATATGAGCGCCTCACCCCGGGCGTGAAGAAGTGGCTCTCCCTCCTCGGACGGCCCGGCGTGCCCCGACCCGGCCCGCGAGCGGTCGTGTGCTTGAGCGGCCGCGCCGCCAACCCGGCCGACGGTGGGGCCTTGTGCCGCGCCCTCGAAGGCGGCAAAGACATCCTGTGGGTGATCGTGCTCGACGATCTGGCTCGTGCCGACCTCGCCCATCTCAACCGCGTCATCGGCCGCCACGTCCCGAGGACCTTCGACCGGGCGTCCCTGCGCCAGGCCTGGGATGCGTATATGTTGCATTCGTATCTGCACGAGCTGGGGCATGCGCGCTTTACGCGGCGTGGCCGTGCCGATTTGGCGCGCCACGAGCAGGAGGCCGAGCGCTTCGCCTGGCGCTGGCTGGAGCGGCTGGTCCCGTCCGAGATCGTTGCCCGGGTCCTGGCCCTGCACTGGATCATCGAGGCCGCGACGGAGAGGTGAGACGAGGACGCGTGCCCAAGAGTGATCTCTTGATAACGCGAACGGGTCCTACCGCCTCTTCCCCCGGCTCTCTCCCGAAAGATCGTTCGCCGGGGACCCCCTCGGCGTCACCCCTTCGCGTAAAAATTCTATTGCAAAATCAGTGGGGCCGAGTCTTATCTGGGGAACAGGATTTCCTTAGACCCCCGAAGACCCGGAAAAACCAGCCCTTTTGCGCCTACCAGTCGAACTCCAGCCGTGCGTGGCGCAGCTCCCATGGGTGGATGCGCGGGGTGTCCTCGCGGTTCTCGTCGGTGCCGGAGATGAAGGAGAGCTTGTTGTGCTTTTTCAACATGAGCACCGAGATCCAGTGGGTGTACTCGGTCACCCGCTCGGAGCTCTCGCTGTGGGTGTTGAGGTCCAGCAGGAAGCGGTCGTTGAGCTCCACCCGGTCGCGGAAGCGGCCCATCTTGTAGTCCTCGGAGAGAGCGCCCGGCACCCCGGTGTAGCGCATGACCAGCCGGGCCCGGCGCGGGGGGCGGGGGAGATCGAACTCCAGATCCAGGCGCGTCGTGAGCGGCTCGGCCTGGTCCTGGAAGGCGACCGGTTTTTCGACGAGCACGATGCGCGCCGGGGGCGGGGGGCCGGCCTCCTTGACGGGCGCGGACGGCGGCGGCGCGGGTTCGCGCTTGGGTCCGCAACCGGCAGTGAAGAACAGCATTAGCGAAAATGCGATGGCGATCCTCATGGCGACCTCCTCGGGCTTCGGAAAATTTGCCTTGCAGCCCGTGGGCGAATATGATCCGCTTTCGGTGACGGAGTGTAGCACATCGGAATTCAGGGGTGAATCATGGAATCGACCTCCCAACCGGTGGAGCAGCGGCGCGTGCGGCGGCGGGTGTTCCTCGTCGACCGCAAGTTCCAGCTCAAGTACACCGGCATCCTGGTGCTGGTAGGTGTGGTGGTATCGGCCATCCTGGGGTACTTCGTGATCCGGATCAGCCGCGAGGCTACGCAACTGCTCAACATGGATCCGGATCTCATGGCCGAGGCGGCCAAGTTCGACACCGTGGTCCTGTACTACCTGGGCGGCTTCGTCGTGGTCATGGCGGTGTTCTTGTTCATGTGGGGCATCTGGATCACCCACCAGGTGGCCGGGCCCATCTTCATCATCTCCCGCTACCTGCGCCAGATCGCCGACGGCAGCATCCCCAAGACCCGCCCGCTGCGCCGCGGGGATCAGCTCCAGGAGTTCTTCGAGACCTTCGGCGCCATGCTGAACTCGATAAAACATCGCAACCAGGAAGAAGCCGAGACGCTGTCCAAGGCCGCCGCGCTCATGCGCGACAAGGGTCCGGAGCTCGCCGAGGAGGCCAAAAAGCTCGACGACCTGGCCGCCCGCAAGAAGGCATGGGGAGAATCTGTCGCGTCCTGAGGCGCGCCCCGTCCGCTCTCGGCTAGCCGGAGGAGGCATGGCGTCCGAGCTGGTCCGCTTCAGCGTGTCCATCGAGCGCGAGCTGCTCACCCGCTTCATGCGCGAGGCGCGCCGCCGCAAGCTCGGCAACCGCTCGGAGGCCATCCGCGGGCTCATCCGCGATTCTCTGGTGCGCGAGGAGTGGGCCGCCGACGAGGAGATCGTGGGCACCATCACCATCGTGTACGACCACCACCGGCGCACCCTGCTGGACCGCCTGGCCGCGGCGCAGCACGATCACCACGAGGCGGTGCTGAGCACCACCCACGTCCACCTCGATCACTCAAACTGCCTGGAGATCATCGCCGTGCGCGGGACAGCCGGCAGGGTGCAGCGGGTGGCCGACGCCATCCTGGGCATCAAGGGGCTCAAGCACGGCAAGCTCACCGCCACCACCACCGGAAAGCGCCTCATCTAGCCGAAGCCCAAGCGCCCGAAAAAATGCGGCAAGGGGGCGCGCCCCCTTGAACTCCCCCGGAACGAATCCCCGGAGAAAACCTTCTGGTAAGGAAAAACCAGGAAAAAAAACCCGAGGAAAACCTGCTGACAAGGAAAAGCCTGAATTATACCTTCTTCTAAGGAAAGGCTTGGAGAAAAACCTGCTAGAGGGCGGCGCGCCAGGCGAGGCACCACGGAACGGAGCCGGCTTTGCGGAGAGTACCTGATCGTTCGCATCTGGCTGCGCTTGCTCTTTCGGCATCGCGGCCGGCCGCTCAAGCCAGATTGCGGGCGATGCGACCGTCGCCACCCGCCGGGCGGAGCCTAGACGAAGAAGGTGCGCGGGCCGAGCTGGCCGCCGTCGGGGGGCGGGGCGGCGTCCGGCGCGGCCAGCGTGTCGCGGCACACCACCACCACGTCCCCACCGCGCGCCTCGGCCTCGCGCAGGCCGCGGTTGGTGTCCTGGATGAGCCGCCCGAAGGAGAGCTGGTTGGTGGAGGCGCCGGCCACCGAGACCGAGGCGGTGAAGGCGAGCTGGGCCAGGCTGGCAGGCGGGCGCAGGGCGGCGATGCGAGTGCGGATGCGGTCGGCCACGGTGATGGCCCCCGCCAGGGCGGTGTGGGGCATGACCACCAGGATCTTCTCGTTGGCGAACAGCAGGGCGATGTCGATGTCGCGGATGGCGCTGGTCACCTCGCGCTGCAGCCCGGCGAAGACCTGCCGGCGTTGCTCGGGCGCCAGCCAGCCGGCGATCTCCTCGCTACGGTCGAGGCGCAGGAGCAGGATGGAGAGCGGGTAGCCGTAGCGGCGGGCCTTCTTGATCTCCATGGCGATGACATGGCGGAAGGCCGCGAAGCGGTAGAAGCCGGTTTCGGGATCCAGCACCGAGTTGGCGGCGGAGGCGCGGCGCAGGGCGGTGTTCTCCTCCTGCATGTGTTCGAGGCGGACCTGCAGCGCCGAGCGTTCGAGTAGCAGGCGGCACAGCCCGGACAGCTCCTCGTCCCGGGTCCCGCGGCGCACGACGGCGTCGGCCTCGACCCGGCGCCGCGCGCCCTCGGCGTCCACCGTGGCGTCGTCGAGCAGCAGCAAAAACGGGACGTGGCCCGGGAAAAACTCCCGCACGTACTCGGCGATCTCGCGCGGATCGCGGTCCGGCAGGTGCTCCGCGCAGATCACCAGGTCGGCCGGCTGGCTCTCCAGACGCTGCACCGCCAGCAGGCCGATGGCGCACACCGCTGTCGGAAAGTGCATGTCGCGCAGGCGCCGGGCCACCTCGTCGGCCCGCTCGCTTTCGGCGTCGATGATGAGGATGCCGCCGGCCATGGCGGGGAGTGTACCACGCCGCACCGTCGACTCAAACCATCTCGTTCAGACAACGCCAGAGCGAATCGGAGAGATCCTCCAGCGAAGGCAGCACCTGATCGGCGATGGTGTAGCGCGGATCGGAGCGCAGGCGGGGATCGGGGACCGCCAGGGCGCGCATGCCGGCCGCCTTGGCGGCGATGAGACCGGGCAGCGAATCCTCGATGGCCAGGCACGCGGCGCAAGGGACGCCCAGCCGCTCGGCGCACACGAGGTACACCTCGGGATGCGGCTTGGGGTGGGAGAGCGAGGCCGCCGACTGCACCCAGTCGAAGGTCCGCTCGAGGTCGAGCCGACGCAGCACCGCCCGGATCAGACCCTCGTCCGAGGATGAGGCGAGCGCGAGCCGGCAACCCCGCTCGCGGAAGAACGACAGCGCCGCCAGCGCCCCAGGCATGGCCCGGCCTTGGCTCCCGATGAGCCCGATGACACGGGTCAGGATGCGTCGCGACACCTCGGCCAGGGACGGCCCATTCCAGGGTTTCTCGCGGTGGCGCAGCTCGACCACCTGGTCGAGGCCCATGCCCACGGTGCGGGCGCAATCCTCGGACGCGAGCGAGATTCCCAGCGAGCCGAAGACCTCGATCTCGGCCTTCGTCCACAAAGGCTCGGAGTCCACCAGCAACCCGTCCATGTCGAAGATGGCCGCACCGATCATGACGCACCTTTATCGAAAGCGCCGGGCGATGTGTTCAGCGCGGCGCGGTTCCACGGGGAGGTCGCGCAGCGGCCCAGAGCCCTGGGGCAGCACCCGCTCGTCGAACGGGGTGCCCTGCCGCTCGAAAAAAACGCCCAGCAGAAAAGGCCGCGAGGTGGCGAGGCGGAAGGCCGCCACTGCGTCGCCGGCGTCATGCTCGGGAGGGACCGGGGCGCAGTGCTGGTCGTAGAAAGCGTAGGTGCGCACCTTGTCCCAGCTCACGCACGGCTGGAGCACGTTGACCAGGGAGAAGCCGCGGTGACGCACGGCCCGCTTGAGGATGTCCGTCATGAGGTCGGTGCGCGAGGAGAGGGCCTGGGCCACGAAACCGCACTCGAGCGCGATGGCCAGCGCCAGCGGGTTGAGCGGCCGCGAGGGCACGCCGCGCGGGTGGATCTTGGCGGGCTCGCCCAGGGAGGTGGTCGGACTGGCCTGCCCCTTGGTGAGTCCATAGACCTTGTTGTCGTGGACCACCAGGGTGATGTCCACGTCCCGCCGGATGGCGTGGAGCAGGTGGTTGCCGCCCTCACCGTAGGCGCCGCCGTCGCCGGCGTGGACCAGCACACAAAGATCCGGGGCGCACAGCTTGGCGGCGGTGGCCACGGCCACCTCGCGACCGTGGAGGCCGTTCATGGTGTTGACGCGGAGGTAATGCGGCAGCTTGGGCGCCTGTCCGATCCCCGAGCAGATGAGGACCTGGTGCGGAGCAAGCTCGAGTTCCACGAGCGCCCGTCGCACCGCGTTCAGGATGCCGAAGTTGCCGCAGCCGGGGCACCAGTGGTTCTCCACCGGGCTTTCGTAGTCTTCCTTGCGCACGCTCATGCCAGCGCCTCCCGCAAGCGCGCCTCGAGCTCATCGACCGCGAAGGGCCTGCCGTCCATGCGCTGGATTGTTGACTCGGGTTCGCGCAGGCCCACCTGGGAAAGCAGGCCCGAAAGCTCGCCCCCGACGTTGTTTTCCACCGTGAGCAGGTGGGGCGTATCGCGTAGCAGCGTCCGCAAGGAAGCGGGCAGGGGCCAGAGCTGGTCGAGGTGGAGCCAGGCGAAGGGCCGGCCGGCCGAGACGAGCTTTTTACGGGCCTCATCCAGCGTCGGGTGGGTGCTGCCGAAGCTCACCACCAGGGCGTGCTGGCGCGGGTCTCCTTCGACCGCCAGGGGAGCCTCCAGCTCGCGGGCCAGCGTGGCGGCCTTGCGCAGGCGTTTCTTCGCCATCTGCAAGGCGAGCGCTGGGACCTCGGTGAGGTGCCCGTCGGGGTCGTGCTCGTCCGAGTCCGCCACCACGACGTGGCGCGAGGCGCCCGGGGCCGCCATCGGCGAGATGCCAGACTCGGTGAGGGCGTACCGCTGGTACGCGGGCATCGCCTCCAGCTCATCTCGGGATAGAAAGTAGCGACGGGTGGGGAGCGAACCATAGGGAAACGGCTCCACGCTCGCCTGCGCCTCCTGGAGGAGCTGATCGGTGAGCACGATGACCGGGACCTGGTAGCGCTCCGAAAGGTCGAAGGCCCGGGCGGTCATCGAAAAGCCATCGGCCAGATCCCGGGGCGCGAGGAGGATCCGAGGGAAAAAGCCGTGGCCGGCATGCAGCGCCAGGCGCAGATCGCCCTGGGCCGTGCGGGTGGGCAGCCCGGTGGCCGGGCCGGGGCGCTGGGCGAGCAGGATCACCCCCGGGGCCTCGATCATGCCCAGCAGCGACAGGCCCTCGGTCATGAGGCAGAACCCTCCGCCCGATGTGGCGGTCATGGCCCGGGCCCCGGCGTAGGAAGCGCCGGCCAGCATGTTGATGGCGGCGATCTCGTCTTCGGCCTGCTCGACCACCAGGTTTGCCTCGGTGGACCACTGGGCCAGTGCGGTGAGCGTGCCCGTGGCCGGGCTCATGGGGTAGCCCGCCACGAAACGCACCCCGCCGGCGACGGCGCCCAGTGCGGTCGCCTCGGCGCCGGAGATCCAGTAGCGGCCCGCGGGCGGGCCGGCGGGTAGTTTCAGCGAGCGGGGGAGGGGATGCCGCAGGGCCGCCTCGAATCCCAGCTCCACCGCCCGCCGGTTGATCTCGGCCGCGGGTGTGCCGGAGGAAAACAGCTCCCCGATGGTGGAGTCGAGCGTCTCGCGCGCGACGCCCAACCAGCAGGCGGCGGCCGCCGCGGCCACCACGGCCAGGCTCTTCGGCGAGCCGGCCTGGCCCGCCAGTGTCTCGATGTCCACGCTGGCACGCCGCGGGTGGGACAGGCGCTCAGGGCAAAGCAGCCAGCCGTCGGGAACGAGGTTCGGACCTTGTTCCTGTACCGCCTGGGGGGTGAGCGCGATGAGCAGATCGCAGCGATTGACCACGCCCTGGCGCAGCTCGGGCGCCACCCGGAGGTGGCAAAAGTTGAGTCCGCCGCGGATGCGCGACTCGGCGTCGTTGTAGAGGTAAGCGCACAGGCCCGAGCGTGTCAGGGCGCGGCCCAGAAGATCGGCGGCGGTCTGGATGCCCTGGCCTGCCGCCCCGGCGATGCGAACGCTCGCTTCCATTCCACGGCTGCTCAGAGGACCTTGGCCATGGCCTCGACCGGCTTTCTCTCTCGGGGCTTCTTGTCCAGTCCCTGAAAATGCGCCGGCAGGTGGCTCTCGTCTTGCGAGGGCCTGCCCACGGCGATGCCTGCCAGCACTTGGTCCGCCTCCTCCAGGCCGAAGGCATTTTTCACCGCCGCGGGATCGAACCCCGCCATGGGACGGGCCACCAGGCCCCGTGCAGTGGCGGCCAGCATGAGGTTCATGACCGCCATGCCGAGATCGAACTGGAAATACTCGCGCCCGTCGGGGATCTGGCAGTCGTCCGCCGCCCGGGCGTAGGCGAAGATGAGCAGCGGGGCGCGACTCGCCCAGGGTTGGTTGCCGGAGGAGAGCGTCTTCACCCCCTTTTCGCGCGCTTCCTTGCTCTGGAGCACCAAGAATCGCCAGGGTTGCTTGTTGTAGCAGGACGGGGTGAGCCTGGCTGCCTCGAGCAGCTCGGACACGGTTTCGGGCGGCAGGGCTTCTGGATCTATGGAGCGGCCGGCGATGCGCTGCCGCAGAGTCTCGACGATCGGGTTCATGGGATCCTCCTTAGTATCGCTCAAAGATCAAGAACGGTTTGCGTCTTTCGGACACGGGAAATATCGTGATGGCACCGTCGCTTGTCAAATGGGCCGGGGGGTTTGCCTTTTTTTCTGATCCGGATCTAGACTGCTTGCATCTTGACCGGGAGGTCCGAATGCGCCGGATCGTGGTGACGCTTCTTTCGTTGGCGGTCGCAATCGCCATGGCAGCGGGCTGTAGCAGCTCCGGCGGCAAGGCCTGTCAGAACGACACCGAGTGCCAGGCCGACCAGTACTGTGGCACCGACGGCAAGTGTCATCCGCGGGAGCAGCCGGACGGCTCGCTGGACGGCTCCGACGGCAACGGTCCCGACGGGGCGGACGGCGCCGACCAGGGTCCGCCTCCCTGCACGCACGACCGCGAGTGCCCGCCCGACAAGATCTGCCAGGCGGGCGCCTGCGTGGCGGGCGAGACGTGCAGCGCCGACTACCACTGCTCGGTGGACCACTGCCCGAACGGCGTAGTGGATTGCTACTGCGATCCCGCCGGCAAGGTGTGCAAGCGCCGCTCGCTGCTGTGCGAGCCCTGCGCCGGCGACTACCAGTGCCCCGACCCGGGGATGGGCGACAAGTGCATCGACTACCCGACGGGAAAGTTCTGCGGCAAGAGGTGTGGCGTGGCGGCCTGCCCGGCCGGCTACGTGTGCGATACCCAGATCTCCCAGTGCCGCTCCAATACTGGCTCCTGTGCCGGGACCTTCGTGTGCCACGCCGACGGCGACTGTGCCGCCAACCAGGTGTGCAACCCCGTGACCGGCAACTGCGTGCCCAAGTGCACCGAGGACACCAACTGCCCGGCCGGCCAGAAGTGCCACTACACCGGTCACTGCGCCGCCCCCTGCCAGTCCGACACGGACTGCGGCCAGGATCTCATCTGCTGCACCGGCTCGGGCGTGCCCAGCCCTTACTGTACTGCGGCCTCGCTAGGCAAGTGCCGGCCCATGGGCTGCGTGTTGCACAGCGAGTGCCTGGTCGGCAGCGGCACCTCGCTCGGCTACTGCGACAAGCGAACCCACCAGTGCAAGGAAGGTTGCCGCGCCGCCGATCCCCGCACCGTCAACGACTGCCGCTCGGGAATGAAGTGTGATTGCACCGGCGGCTCTGTCGCCTGCGACGCCTTCGACTGCTGCCCGGACCCCGGCGAGTACGGGCAATGCGTATGCGATCCTACGCAGCAGAGCTGCGCTTCCGTCACGGTGTGCGACAACGGCACCTGCATCAAGATCCCGTGCAACGAGCGCGGCGACGTCTCGGTGGCCTGCGCTCGTAACAACGTCTGCTGCGGCTGGCCGGCGGACGGTTACGCCTGCCCCGGAACCACCCCGGTCGGGGACTGCTACATCGCCGACAAGAACCAGTGGTGCGCCCCCTGCGGCGAGGAGGGCAAGGAGTGCACCCAGCCCGCGGGCTGGGGCCACGGCGAGAAGGGCGTGTGCCTGAAGGACAGCAAGGACAACAACACCTACTGCCACATCGGCTGCCGCGACGCCCAGGACTGCCCGTCCACCTGGGCCTGCGCCTACAGCTTTGTGCAAGGCTGCGAGCAGAACTCGGATTGCACCAACAACGCCACCTGCCAGGTGGTGGCGAAGCAGAAGGATTCGAACGGCGAGGTCCAGGAGCTCAAGGCCTGTGTGTGTGGCGACGACAGCCAGTGCGCCCAGGACCTCAACGGTTTCGCCGGCCATTGCCTGAGCGCCACCATGTGCGACACCACGCAGAGCCCGCCCGTGTGTAACGATTACAAGTTGTGCCATTTCGCCAAGGCCTGCCAGTGCCAGACCTGCTGCGGCGAGCTCCACTCCGGGGGCTGAGGGGGACACCCATGGGTAGCGACGAGACCTTCGACGTCGACCTGGACGCAGAGAAGATCTTCTTCGATCAACGCTGGCTCTCCCGCGCCGACCTGGCGGGGATGCTGGCCCAGCGGCTGGCCTCGATGGACTACAACATCGGGCGGCTTTCGCTGGCGGTCGAGCACCTCGACCGCACCCTCAAGTCGGCCGAGAATTTTTCCGTGCGCCTGACCAAGGAGACCGCCGACCAGCTGCGTGAGACCGCCCGGCGCGCCGGACTGCCGCCGGGGGCCATGATCCGGGAAGCGGTGGTGTCCTATCTGGTGGGAGTCGCGCTCTCCAAGCTCGGCTGAACGCCTGCAATCGCAGTTGGTCGCTTGTCGTGGTTTTTTTGGGGCGGTTCTATTGAAGGGCCTGGCCGCGGGGCAGAACGGGCCGGTGATCTGCGACCGTTAAGTTTGAATGTGGGTCATGACACCCACGCTTGAAAGGTAGGGGGATGGAATACCACTCTAGACATCCGGGAGGGTTACAGCTTCTGCACCGTCTCCAGGATCCACTCCTCGCCGTCCTTCTGGAGCGGGCGGCCCCAGATCTTGTCGCCCACCTTGAGCTCGCGCGAGCCCATGTTGATTTTTGTCCTGGCGTCGCCGTCGTCGGGTTCGGCGCTGCCTTCCTTCTGCTTGAAGTAGCCTCGCACCGACAGGGTCTGCCCCACCCAGAAGGCCTTGGCGTTCGGCCCCTTGCGGGGGACGCGCAGGATCTTCACCACCACCGAGGGCACCGCCCCGCACTCGCATACGTGGATGACCTTGCCGAAGAGGTTCTGCGGGTCGTCCTTCTTGGTGGGTTCGGGCGGCAAGTCGATGGCCCGCGAGACGCGGATGGAGCCGGCGCTGGAGAGGTCGGAGAGCCCCGGCCCCTCGTTGCCCAGCGCCGACAGGGCAGCCACCGCGTCGGCCTTGCCCTTGTCCTTCTCGCCGAGCGGGAGTGTGGCCAGCTTTTCGAGGAGCGCGGCTTCGGTGAGATCCTTGCCCTCGAAGACCAGGGTGAGATCGTCGGTGGCGCGCACGGTGATGGGCGCGATGCGGGCCGAAAGATCGCTCGCCACCTCGGCGGCCTTGATGCCGGATTTCAGCACGAACCGGTACGAGTCCCCGGCCTTGGCCCACTCGGCCGCCGCGGCGGGGATGTACTTTCCGTCCGAGGACTTGACCACCAGAGGTTCGCCGGCGAGCGCGGGAAGGGCGAGCGAGAGCGAAAGAAGGAAAGACGCGATTCTCATCCTGGCCTCCTTGGCTGTTCCAGGCGCTTCGACGGCCCAGACCCGGCGTTTAGTCTAAGGAAAACCGTCTTTTTATGTCAAATGCACGTTCCCCTTACGGGTGGATTGGAAACTGGCCCGGCTGGAATGCTCTGGTACAATCCGCCTCATGGCGGCAGAGGAGCCGAAAAAGCCAGTGCGCCGAAGCCTTCCCCGCCGCGTGGCCCGGATCGTCCTGCGGGTATTCCTGTGGATGTTTTTGGGGATCGTGGGCCTGCTGGGGATCGCCTGGATGGTGCTGCTCATCCTGTTCCCCGACGATCGCATCCGCCGCCTGATGATCGAGCAGATCGAAGCGCGCACCGGCCTTGCGGTGGAAGCGGGAGAGCTCGAGCTGCACATCCTGCGCGGTCTCGTTCTGCGCGACGTGGCGTTGCGCGCCCCACCGGGGTTCTCCGAGCGGCCCGTCTCCGTCGAGCGCATCGAGGTGGAGTACTCGCTGGGCCAGCTCCTCGACCGGCAGTTCGTGGTGAAGCGGGTCCACCTGGTGCACCCCCGGCTGGTGCTCGAAGAGCGCGAGGGCGTGACCAACCTCGAGGCGCTGCTCGCCATGAGAAAACCGACTGTCGCGAAGCCTCCGCCGGTGCCCGAGCCGGAGCAGCCCGGCGAGCCGTTCCGCGTGGATCTCCAGTCGCTCGCAATCGAGAGCCTCGAGGTCGTGGCCGCGCTCGGCGCCACCCGGCTTCACCTGACGAACGGCGAGATTCGCCTTGCGGGAAACTGGCAGGACGGGAAGCCGTCGGCCCAGGCGGAGGTCTCGCTCCCGTGCCCTGCGGACGCCAACCTGACGCTGGAGGATCTTCCCGGCGAGGTCCCCGGCGGCCGGCTCTCGCTCTCGTTCGGGCTCGATCTCGAGGTCAAGCTCTCGGCGGGGGGCGAGCTGTGGGCGGAGGGAGCGCTCGACCTGTGCCGGCCGGTGTTCCCGCATGGCGCGCCGCTGAAGCTCTCTTTCGTGGCCACCGTGTCCGACGGTGGGCGCAAGCTTGCGCTCTCACCCCTCCGCCTGGATTCGCTAGGGCAGGGCGCGCCCCGGACGCTCCTCGAACTCAGCGCTGAACTCGAGGAATCGGAGGATGGCCCGCGCTACTCCGTCCGGGCCGGGCGGATATTGCTCACCGAACTACTGGGCAAGACGGTAAGGAAGTATGTCTCGCGGGGCGAGGCGGTGTTGGTGGAGGCGGAGGCGAATGGGCGGCTCGGTGGCGGGTTGCCCCAGGCGCGGCTTGTGCTGGCGATCAGCGACGTGGGTCTTGCGCGAGAAGCGCTCGTGCAAGGGGCGGGCGGCACGCTAGAGGCGAAACTCGAACCTTCGCCAACGGGCGGGCGGGTTTCCGTGAGCGGAAGGTTCGATGCCGCGCGGGCCGGTACTGCGGCCATCATGTTCGAACGGCCGCGGGTCGACCTGTCCATGGCTTCCCGCATCATTCTCGGCGTGGAACAGGGAACCCTTGCCATTCAGCCCGAGCCGCTCTCCGCACGGTTTTCCGCCGCCCAGGTCACCGGCGCGCTGGTCGCAAGCAACCTGGCCGGCTCGCTGGAACTCGCGGGTGGGGGCGGGAGCGTCTCGGTCGCCGACGGGCGGGTGATCCTGCCGCGGCTCACGGCATCTCTTTCGGGTAAGGCGGGGCGGATCGTTCTTTTTGAGGGGGAGTTGCAAGGCCCGTTCGTAAACGCCAAATTGGCCCTTCCCGCCGGTCCGCTCGATGCCGCCACCTTGAGCGAGCTTGTCAGTGGCCGGATCCAGGGCGGCGCCAATCTGGTCAACCTGGCGAATGCCAAAGCGAAAGATGCCTCTTTTGTGGTGGATCTCTCGGGGGGCGGGATGGCCGGCGTGAAGCTGCGCCGCCCGCTCCAGGCCCGGCTGGAGGCGAAGTGCGAGGAGGCGAGCATCGAGGGCGGCACGAGCGGAGCGGTTCGCCTTGGCGGGTTGGCGCTGGCGGGTCGACTCGAGGTGTCCGCGCTCGCGCCGCTCGCCCTGTCGGGGGACCTCTCGGGGGAGAGCGCGGCGCTCGAGCTCTCCCTGACAGACGGAAGGTGGGCGCCCGGGAAGGTGCGCTTCGAGGGCCGGGGTCGGCTAGCAGACGAGCGCGTGACGGTGGAGACGTTCCGGCTCGACGTCCCGGCGCTGGCCAATGCCGCGGTGAAGGGTGCGGCGAATTATTTTGCCGGAGACCTGGGCGCGAAGGCGCACCTTGCGCCGGTGCGGATCGAGACGCTGCTGGCGGCGCTGCCGGCCCCCTGGACGGCGGGGCTGCCGGCGGTGCGGGGCGAGGTGGAGCTTGACGCTGCCTTCTCGGGCAAGATCGCGACGATCGCGCTGGATCCGTCCGGGGCGCTCCCGGCTGCCCGTATCGAGGTGTTGCTCCGCGGCTTGGAGGCGGCGCTGGCCCAGCCGGCGCTGGAGATCGCCGGTCTGTCGGGCCGGATCCTGGCGCAGTCCGATCCCACCCGGCAGACCCAGGAGGTCAACGTCAATTTCACGCTGGAGAACCTGCGCGGCCCGGCACTGGCTCTGTCCGGGCTCAGCCTGGCGCTCATGGGATCGGGCACGGGGCTGGACGAACTGGGGCTGAAGGGTTCCCTCAAGGCCGCCCGTGTCGAGCACTCCGCCCTGGCCCACCTCGATCTGTCGAAGATCTCTCTCTCGTTCGATGCCCGCCTGCTCGGCCGAAAGGAAGTTTGGTTCCGGGAGATCGCGCTCGATGTGCCCAGCCTGAAGAGCCACCTTACGGCGGCGGGGCAAGGGGTGTGGCCCGGCTCGGCCGACCGGCTCTCGGAGCTGAAGGCCTCGGGGACCGTTCGCTATCGATTCGATTCGGACGAGCCGGTGCGGTTTGCGCAGAGCCTCGCCGTCCGGGGAAAGGCGGCGCTGGAAGCCACGCTCGAGAGCCTTTCCGGGAACGCCGAGCTTTCGGGAAAGCTCTCCTTCGACGGGGCCGACGCCGAGGTGGGCGCGCTCTCGATTTCAGGGATGCGCGGCGTGCTGCCGGTCCGCCAGCGGTTCCGGTATTTTCCGGCTTTCGAGATGTTCGGAAAGCAAAGCCCGGGCGCTCCGCTCGTCGACCGTCAGCCGACGGGGACCTCGCGTGCCTACGATGAAGCGTTGCGCCCGCTCCGGGGAGAAGAGCGACGCTTCTTCATCGAGCGGGTCAAGGCCGGCGAGCTTGCTTTTTCGCAGGTGTCCGGGGCGCTGGCGGTGGAGGAGGGGCGCCTCAGCCTCGATCGGCTGGCTTTTTCCTTCCTTGGTGGTGACGTGCTGGCCCGGATGCAGGTCGTGTACGCGCCGGCCGATCTGAGGTCCTTCTCGCTGGAAGGAGAAATGAGCGGGATGGATCTTTCCAGGCTGGGAGGATTCGGCGCCGGAGCCTCGGAGGTCGCGGGAACGGTGAAGCTGGGGGCGAACCTGCGCACACGAGACATCGGGGCCTCCTTCCACCTCACCCAGATCGGTTATTCGACCCTGGAGGCGCTGCTCCAGGCGCTGGATCCGGCCCAGGCCAACCCGGGGATCTCGCGCCTGCGGAAATTCTTGGATCGCTTCAAGGTGGCGCCCCGGATCGCGCTGCTGGATCTATCCATGGGCCGGCTCAACATGGAGGTCCGCTTCGACATGGGGATCGCGGCCCGCGCCGCCTCGGGGCTCATCGAGGGGTTCACCGGCGACACCTACCGGCTGCCGCCGCTCCCGGTGGGGGGATTGCTCGAGAAATACCTGCGCTTCTAGGTTGGTAAGGAGCGCCCTACTTTTTCTTCCAGGCGCCGTCCGGATCTTCCAGCCAGGTGCCCGCGGGCGCCTGCTCGGCGCGAAGGCGTGCCCAGGCGCTCTCGAGCCGCGGCAGGTCCTTGCGGCTGAACTCCGGGGTGGTCTCGATGACGAAGATCAGGATGGCCTGGCGGGCCTCGTTCTCGAGCCGCGCCACCCGCTGGATCCGCTCCTCGAGCTTGGGGTCCTTTCCTGCCTCGTCGCAGGCCCGGGGGACCAGACGGGCGGTGCGTCCCTCGCCCAGGCAGCCGAGGCGTAGAAGCTCGTCCACGTCGTCCTGGACGAAGCGCTGCACGCGCCGGGCCCGGATGGCGGCGTCGCGTACGCTGGCCTGCTCGGGCGTCCAGCCCTCGTCTTGTCCCCCACGCACCGAGGCGAGCTGCAACAGGCTCTCGTCGAGTTCCTGGTAGCGCCCCAGGATCTGGTTTTCGAGGGCGGTGCGCTCGTCCACCACGTTGATGCGGGCGCTGACACATGAGTAGAAAACGAGAGAGAGGACCGGAGCGGCTAGAAAAACGACGAGCGGGCCGGTCGTGGTCCGTCGGCTCGTCCCGGCCGAAGCTACTGTTTGCATCGGTCTTTGATCGAGGGATCGATGGTGGCGTTGGGGAACAGCTTCTGGTCCCAGCCCTTTTTGCGGCAGAAGCGCTTCTGGGCCAGGGGACAATACACCTTGCAGATGCAGGCGCAGCAGCTCGAGTTGGCAGGGTCGTCGCAGACCGAGCGGTCCCAGGTCGGCGAGCTGGTCGAGGGGCAGGCGCCCTGGCCGGCCTTGGTGCAGGAGTCGGTGCAGTTGTCGCCCCACTCCTCCGGCGGATCGCAATGCAGGTTCTCTCCGAAGGGGGCCATGTGGCTGCAGCTATAACCCTTGGGGCAGCTCGCGTCCGAGAGGCACTCCTTGGTGCAGTAGCCCGTGCAGCTCACCGGCGCGGAGGGGCAGGTGGTCGAGTTGCTGGGAGAGACGCACTGGCCGTTCATGTGGTTGACAATCTCCTCGGTCGTCCCCTCGGTGATCTGCGTGGCGGCGCACACCAGGTTCTCGCACTCCATCGAGCGAAGCTGCAGGCAGTCGGTCGGGCAGGAGAGGTTGTTGATGTTCACCGCTCCGCTGTCGTCCTGGAGGGGGTGGCACTGCGGGTATTCGTTGCAGTTGTTCTCGTACCAGGAGAAACCGCAGGGAGTTCCCACGTCGTCCCCGACACAACCGGCCAGACCCCAAAAAGACGCCACCGCGAGCAGCAGAAGAACTCTCAGACCGCGCGACCGCATCAGGAACCTCCCGTGCCGTCCGGATCTCTCCGTGGAGGGACCCGAATGATGAAAACGCCGGCCGGAGATTCTTTATCACGCCTCAAAGGACCAAGACAAGAAAAAATGCCATCCGCCAGTCGCCGGGCGCAGGCGAATTGCCTTGACAGTCCTAGACCCTCCGTCCTACCATCGAAAGCCAAATATGCCCGTGATTCCAAAGAAGATATTGGCAGAGTGCGCATCGTAAACTTCGAGAGGAGAGGCTCGATGGCGAAGCCAATTAGGCAACGGGTCCGCTGGGTTGGGGCAGTTCTTGTGCCGGTCTTCTTCGGGCTCTTCTCGGTACTGGAAGGAGGAACGGCCTGGGCGCAGCAGGGACGCACCCTCAAGGAACGCATCCCCTCCGTCTCCAACCGCCATTTCATGAAGGCCGGCCGGCTGGAGTTCACGCTGTTGCCGTTTACCAGCATGAGCCTGAACGATGCCTTCTACCAGAAGTTCGGCGGCGGGGTTCAGGCGGCCTACCATCTCAACGAGGCCTTCGCCATCCAGGGTATGTTCACCTACAACCTCAACCTCGAGACCAGCAACGCCACCTACCAGGGGAGCGCCAGCGAGGTGACCTTTCCTTACGCTGGCAAGCGGACCTTCCTGGCAGCGGCGGACCTCTACTGGGCGCCGCTCTATGGCAAGGTAGCGCTGGCCGCCGAGTGGATCTGGCACTTCGACACCTACCTCCTGGGCGGCCTGGGCTTCATCGGTGGGGAGCTCGACACCAGCTCGGCGGTGGGTTTCGGGGCCCATTTCGGCCTCGGCTTCCGTTTCTTCTTCAATCGCACCTTCGCCCTCAAGGCGGAGATCACCGACTTTCTGCTCTTCACCGACAAGGTGCAGATCAAGAAGGGGAGCCCCGAGCGCGCCGATATCCAGAACCAGCTGGTGTTCAACCTGGGGCTCTCCATCTTCCTGCTCGACGGGCGCACGGAGGACGCGCAATGAAGATCTCCATCTCGCTCTGGTTCTTGTCCGGGGCGCTTCTTTTCGCTCCGCTCGGCGCATTCGCCCAGGAGCCGGCGCCGGCGCCGGCCCCCGCCCCCGCCCCCGCGGAGGAGAAGGCCAAGCCGGCGGCAGCGCCCGATAAGAGCGCGGCAGTCTCCATCCAGCAGGACCGCATCAAGAGCGTCCAGCGCAAGGACTTCCTCAAACGCGGGCGCTTCGAGCTCACCCCGGTCTTCGCCCTGAGCCTCAACGACGCCTTCTACCAGAAGCTCGGCGGCGGGGCCCAGTTCACCTACCACCCGGCGGACTCGCTGGGTCTCGGTATCAACTTCCTGTACACCGCCACCATTCAGACCGACATGGGCAAGTTCTTCCAGCAGGCCATGACCGCCCTGCCAAAGGTGAGCCAGCTGCGCTGGGTGCTCACCGGCGACATCGCCTGGTCTCCCATCTACGGTAAGCTGTCGCTGTTCACCGACGACATCGTGATGTTCGATGCCTACCTGCTCGGCGGCTTCGGGGTGGCCTACACCGAGAAGGGCGCCCGGCTCGCCACCAACGTGGGCCTGGGGCTGCGTTACTTCGCCACCTCCTGGATGGTGTTCAAGCTGGAGGTGCGCGACGTCCTGTACACCGAGACTCTGTCGCTGGACTCCGGTGCCCGCTTCACCGACATCCAGAACCACCTGCTGCTCATGGCGGCGGTGAGCTTCTACCTGCCGGTGGAGTTCGAGTACGAGTTCCAGTGAGCGAGGTGACCATGCGAACCGCGATCCCCTTCCTGGCCGGTCTGACGGGCGCTGCGTTTTTCCTGTGTGGGCTGCAGCGCGGTCCCGTTCCCGCCGTCCCGAACGCTCTCGCTCAGGACGACTTCGAGATGGATCTCTCGGGTGGCGACAAGAAGAAAGATCCGAAGAAGGACGACAAGAAGAAGACCCCGCCCAAGACCCCACCCAAGGGCAAGGCCGACGCCAAGGCTGCCGGCGGCCAGGAGGGCGGCGGCGAGGACTTCGGCTTCGGCCTCGACGTGTCGGTCAAAAGCATCGAGAAAGAGCAGAGCGAGAAGGCGCTCGACCTCATGAAGGAGGAGGACTACGCCTCGGCGGCGGTGATCTTCTGGGATCTCTACAACAACCCCAAGGCGAAACCCTTCTTCGAGCTCGCGGAGTACCAGCTCTCCAAGGCGCTGTACCGCATGGGCCTGTACCACTCCTCGCTGTGGACCTTCGGGCGGGTGCTCGACAAGGGTCTGGAGCACAAGTACTTCAAGACCTCGCTGGAGTGGCTCTTCTTCATTAGCCACAAGATCACCGATCAGGCGGAGGTGCTCAAGGACATCGCGCGCTTCGCCGACATCGAGTTCCCCAAGAAGTACAAGGACGAGTTCATGTTCCTGCTCGCCAAGTACTTCTACTTCCGCGCCCTGGACATGGAGAAGGCCGGCCAGGCCGCCGCCGCGCCAAAGGAGAACAAGGAAGACAAGGCCAAGGCCCCAGCCGACGAGTTCGGTTTCGATCTCAGCGGCGGTGGGGAGGAGGCGCCCGCCAGTGGAAAGCCCAAGGGTGGGGGCGAGGAAGGATTCGGGCTGGACCTGGACGTGGAGAAGAAGACCGGCCCCAGCGCCCTGCCGACCGACGTGGTGGGCATGCTCTCCAAGGCCCGGGCGCTCATTTTGCAGATCGACGAGAAGAGCAAGTTCTACCCCCGCGCCAAGTACCTGGAGGGCATCATCTTCTACAAGGAAGAGAACTTCCAGGCCGCCGTGGACGCCTTCAAGA
>JAAZNF010000077.1 GCA_012798435.1 Myxococcales bacterium
ACCGCCGACGACGGGCGCACCTGGGAGATCGTCGACGAGGTCGAGAACTGGTACTGGCGGGTGGCCTTCCACCCGCAGGACCCGGACGTGGCGTGGGCGGGCGACCGGCGCTCGCTGGACGGCGGGAGGAGCTTTGCGCGGTTGCCCTTCCCGGCCGCGCTCGACGACAGCGACCTCCAGGTGATGGACTTCTGCCGCGCCGACCCGGACGTGATCTACGCCGCCTCGCGCTCGAGCCGCCGCATCTTGCGCTCCGACGATCGCGGCGACACCTGGAGCCTGTACGCCACCGCGGCGCTGCTGGCCCCGTTCGATCCCATCATGACCTTCGCGGTGGATCCCGGAAATTGCGACCGGGTGTACGCCCTCGACGCGCGCGGGGATCTGGCGCGCTACGACGGGGCGGGCTGGGAGAGCCTGGGCGCGCTGGCCCACTCGCCGGGGCCGGCCGGCTACTACAACTTCGTGCGCGCCATCGGCATCGATCCCCGTCACCCCGAGGTCATCTACGCGGGCGTGTTCGGCTCGGGCATCCCGGCGATCCTCCGCAGCCAAGACGACGGCCGGACATGGGAGGACATCTCCTACAACCACTTCCGCCAGTCGGTGAGCCAGATCGATGTGAGCCCCCACTCCGGCGAGGTGTTCGTGGGCGGATGCTCCGGCACCCGGGTGCTGCCGCCGCCGTACCCTTCGAGCGGCGGGATCTACGGCAAGCTCTACTCCATCCCCTCGTGCTTCGACGGATTGCAGAACGGGGAGGAGGGTGGGATCGACTGCGGCGGCGCCTGCGCCGTCGCCTGCGTGCAAACCGACGGCGGCGCGGACGCCTCCGACGCGGGCGGTGACGCGGGGATGGACGCCGGCGCGGACGCGGGACCGGACGCGGCCGACGCGCCCGCGGACAGCGGGCCCGACGGCGGCCAGGACGCGGGGGCCGACAGCGGCGCGGACCCTGGAGACGGCGGGTGGCGCGACAGGCTCACCGGCGGCTGCGGATGCCAGGCGGGAGCCGGCCCTGCGGCCGGGCTGCTCTTCGCCGGCGGGCTTTTCTTGGTCGGATGCCTGCGGTGGTATCGGCGCAGGCGGCATCGTCGCACTTGAAAGGAGCCAGGAATGGCCAGAAAGAAAAAGCAAAAGCTCGATCCAGAGGAAGTCAAGGCGAAGGTCGAGGAAGGGGCGCGCAAGGTGCGGCCCGAGGACGTGGAGCGCCTGGTCGGGCGCGAAGAGGAGTTCCACGAGAAGGTCAGGAACGTTCCCGGCCGGCTGAAGAAGATGGTCAACCAGGTGCGGCTCCTCTTCGAGATGATCCGGGCCTACGTGAAGAAGGAGTACCGCGAGGTCCCCTGGGGCACCATCGCCCTGGCGGCCTTCGCCATCATCTATTTCTTTTCTCCGGTCGATCTCATACCGGACTTCATTCCCGTGGTCGGCTACCTCGACGACGCGGCGGTGATCGCCCTGGTGGTCAAGTCGATCCAGGAGGACCTGCGGAAGTACTGCCTCGCCAGGGGCTACGATCCGGACCAGTACTTCTAGGGGCGAGGCCGATCCGGCGCCGGGCGGCGGTCAGCGGGTGAGGTAGAAATGGAACCCGGCCTCGGCCAATACTCCGAAACCCAGCGCGGTGTCTCCCGAGCCCGCGGTGGGTGCGATGATGTCCAGCCACGGCCGCACCGAGAGCGTGAAGCCGAATCCCCGTCCCGCGGTCGAGAACTCCCACCCGGCGCGCGCCGCCACGTCGAAGAGGACGCACTCCGTGTCGCCCGAGGACAGATACCAGAATCCCGCTCCGGGTGCCACGAACAACCCCTCGTTCTCTCCGCCGATGTACATCTTGAAGAACCCCTGCATCCAGAAGGCGCCCTTGCTGTTATCGGCGCTGTTGAAAAGCGCGATGTTCAGCACCGGCACCCAGAGCTGGAGCGCCATGGTCCGGGAGAAAGGGATTTCGAGCTCTAGATCGAGCAGAACCAGAGCCGGCGTATCCCGCTTGATGTCACCCGACTTTGCCATGTAGTAGCCGCCCGAGACGTAGGTCCCAAGGCCGAACATGCGTTCGGGCGAACCCTGGGCGCTCGCCGGAAGGGGCAAGAGGAGCAGCGCGCAGAGCAACCACGGCGTCCTGACGATGGTCTTGGCCCTCATGAGTCTTCTCCTTTTTTCGAATATCGCAACCGATGCGGGTGATCTTGGAGAAGTCCGGCCGCGTCGTCAATCAGAATCTTGGATCGGAAAAAACGCTACTGGTGTGAGAAGCGGCCATCCAACCTGCTCAGGAAAATACCAATCTTGTGACCGGCTGGCGCAAAGCGGATTCCGGTCGAACGAGCTGGCACACGTGATCCCACCCCGATAAAACCGCCCAAGAAGGAAAAGCCATGAATCCAGGTGATGGACCCGGCAAGTCAGGTTCCTGCCAGATCGTGCCCGGGTAAGCCGCAAATACCCAGATTCCCAGCCCTTCACTTATTAGCTTGTTTTTCTGGCGTTTTTCCCTCGAGCGAAAGATTTTTGGCCCCAAATGGGTGGTTGGGTGCCTCTATATAGTGGAAAGGGGGCTCTGCCATGGGCCGAGAAGGAGTGCAGAAACGAAAGAGGCAGCCCTTGGAATTTGTGGATTTCGGGCGCGACCGGCCGCGGGGCTCCCGCAGCCAGCGCGGGCGGTTGCGCGCTCGGGCCGCGGATGGCGACCTTGCCCACCGTGCCGAGATCAACGCGGCATATCACCGGAGGATGATGATCGAGCACCTTGCGGGGATGCTGGGCCGAACCCTACGGAAGTTGAACATGGCGAAGGAAGAGGCGCTTCAGGCCGTCGCGAAGATGCTCTTCGACGAGGGTCGAGCGAGGCGGGTTGCACGGGAGCTTGCGAAAATCGAGAAACTTAAGTAAGACCGATATTTCTCATAACATATCAATACACAAATCGAATTCGAAATTGACGTTTTTGTTAGATAAGACTGACAAAAAAGGGGCTTGACAAGAAGGAAAGTATTTTGATTTCCTGTTGGCGTAAAGGTTGTTGGACCAGTACGGCGGGAAGCTCATGAGCGCCATGCGGCACACTTGTTGCGCAGGCAGGCAGGCAGGCAGGCAGGACTTCTAGTAAGAGCAAGATCTCCTCCTCGAAAATCGCCAGCGACGATAGAAGCCGAGCGTAGGCGGTCCATCATTCAGGCCAAGCCGCCCGCAGGTGGCGGGGAGGAACAAACATGATAGCGAAATCGAGTCTATTGAGTCTAGCGTTGGTTCTGTTCGCGACGAATGCGCTTGCTCAGAATTACCAACTTATTAACGGTAACGCCGGTTCTCTTGTGCAGCAGAGTGTTTATCAACTCAAACTTGGCGCATCGACGACAGTACACAATTTCGAGATCATGGGAAACTACGCTGGTGCGGAATTTGCTTTGAACAATTTTCAGCCGAATGTGTCCACGGATACCATCCTTGGCATGTATCTTTTCCGCAGCAATGACAGTGACACCGGTGCCGCCGGGGTGGTAGCCGGTCTGGAGGCCCGTGCCGCCTCTCCCCACACCTCGACATATCATCAGACCGATCTCATCTTCAGGACATCGAACGCGATCTCGGAATACGGCGTGGAGCGCATGCGGCTACACTACGACGGGAACCTCACTCTCGGGACCTCGACGCACTCCGGATACAAGCTGGACGTCAACGGGACGGTGCGAGCCACCGGGTTCAGGACCGAGGCTGGCACCTACCCGAACGTGATCGGCGGTCTCTCGACGAACAGCGTGGGTTCGGGGCGGTACGGCGCCACCATCGCGGGCGGCGGTGGAGGCGGCCTCGCAAATCAGTCTGACAACAACTACACCTTCATTGGTGGCGGCGCGGGGAACAACGTTGGAGCGTATTTCGGCACAGTTAGCGGAGGGCTCTACAACCTGATACCCAGCGGAGCATCCTACTCGACGATCACCGGCGGGTATGGCAACTTGGTGCGCGGATTGGAGGGCTTCATTGGCGGTGGATACGGCAACGTCCTCGGGGCCTATACGGTTAGCGCCGCGCACTACTCCGTGATCGGCGGAGGGTATGGCAACTCCGTCGGAGAAAACGCGACCGACACGGGCAACTACTCGGTCATCGGTGGCGGGCAGAGCAACATCGTCACATATGGCCATCACGGGGTCATCGGAGGTGGTTACAACAATGTTGTGAGCGCTCAATACGACAAAGTGCCGGGCGGGTACAATAACGTCGCGTCAGGAGGTTTTTCGTTCGCAGCTGGGCACAACGCCACCGCTGGCTCGACGGGTTCCTTCGTCTGGTCTGATTCCTCGAGTTCTTGCATGTCGAGCACACTCAACCAGTTCAAGGTCTGCGCCACCGGCGGCGCCTGGTTCTCGAACAACGTCTCGGCGTTGTCGTTCACGGATCGGACGCCGTACCCGTATGATCTCAAGACGGCGTACGAGGCAGTGTTGTCCATGAGGCGGCTGCCGGACGGCCAGTACTCTGCTGACGATCCGGGCCGGCAACTCGACCACGCCAGCCTGACGCCCTTCGTGCGCGCGGTGGACGAGGACGGCGGCGAGGGACGGAACCTCTCGGCGACGGTGTCGGCACAGAACGAGGTCATCAAGGATCTGGTGGTTCGAATTCATCAACT
Organism: Myxococcales bacterium; assembly: GCA_012798435.1. GTDB lineage: Bacteria > Myxococcota > B64-G9 > B64-G9 > B64-G9 > JAAZNF01. The sequence continues at coordinate 4,640 of JAAZNF010000077.1, forward strand.
CGAACAGCAGATCGCGATGCTCCAGGCCAGGTTGAGGTAGCGGGCGAATGCTCGAAGGGGGACGGCGTCGGCGGTCCCGGCTGGCGGGTTTTGCCGAGTTGGCCTAGAATCCGGCCGATGGCCGTCCCTCTTTTTATGCCAGGGAGGTAGCCATGCGAAAGTGGCTGGTGCTCGGGGCCTTGGGCATTTTATGCGGGTGTCAGTGCGCGGACGCAGAGTTTTCCACCTGCCGGCTAGACAAAGAATGCGGTGCTTGCGAGCACTGCGCGGCCCGCCGCTGCGTCCAGGATGAGGAGATCTGCGACGACGACCTCGACAACGACTGCGACGGCAAGACGGACGAGAACTGCGGCAACGCATGCTACGGGGTGGCCTGCGACCAGCCGCCGCCGCGCTACTGCCTGGATCGCGGGCACCTGCTCTACTACCGGGTGCCGGGCCACTGCGGCCCCTTCGGGCTGTGCGGCTACGACGCGGTGGAGGTGGAATGCGCCGGCGGCTGCCGCGACGGCGCCTGCGCCGACGACGTGTGCGTCGGCCTCTTCTGTCCCGACGACCGAAATCCCTGCACGGACGATGACTGCGATCCGGTCCTGGGCTGCACCCACACCGACAACACGCATCCGTGCGAGGACGGCGACGCCTGCACGGTGGGGGACGTCTGTTCCCAGGGCCGCTGCCAGTACGGAAGCGCGAGGGTATGCGATGACGGGATCGCCTGCACCCGGGACTATTGCGCGCCGGCGACCGGCTGCGAGCGCCAACCCCAGCATGAGCTGTGCGATGACGGCGACCTGTGCACCAGCGACGCCTGCGACCCCGCCTCGGGCTGCGTGCACGGCTTCAACCAGGAGCCCTGCGACGACGAGGACGAGTGCACCATGGGGGAGGCCTGCGCCGAGGGGGTCTGCGCGGGCGGCCTGCCGAAGGATCAGGACGGGGACGGCTTCGTGGACAAGTACTGCGGCGGAGACGACTGCGAGGACGACAGCCCCGAGAGCCACCCGGGGGGCGTCGAGGTCTGCGACGGTGCGGACAACGACTGCGACGGGCTGACCGACGTGCTTGGGATCGATCCATCGGATCCCTGCCGGGTCCAGGCCATCTGCGTGGGCGGCGTGCCGGTGGATTGCCCGGCGGCGGTGGGGCCGACGGTGGCGCCGAGCATCATCGACTCGCAGGCGCTGTGGTGCGCTGCCGGCTCGCCCTACCTCGTCGAGAGTTCGCTGGTGGTGACGGAGCAGGGTTCGCTGACCGTGGGGCCGTGCGTCGAGGTGCGGGTGGGGGACGGAGCGAGCATTTATTGTAACGGGGAATTGCGTGTCCTGGCCTCCTCTGGAAAGCCAGCTCGGTTCACCTCGGACTCGAGCTCGCCGGAAATGGCCTCTTGGAAAGGCATCGAGCTTCGGGACACCGCAACAAATCAGGTCCTGCTTTCCGGCGCAGTCGTAGAGTTCGCAGAAGAGGGATTGAGGTTCTTCGGGAAAAAGACAGGACCCATTCGGATCATCGACTCGGTCTTTCAGAAAAACTTCACCGCGCTGCGGGGTCAACACGTCTCACCGGTCGAGATACGAGATACCTCGTTTCTTTCGAATCAATACGGCGTTCGAGTGAGCCGAGTTGATTTTCGGCATTGTACGTTTCGGGGAAATGGAAAGGCAGTTGGAATCAATCCCGCGATAGGTCCTCCCTACGAATCGTACGGGGAAAACTGGATAATTAGGTGCATTGTGGAAGGCAACGGCGTCGGGATCGAAGACCCGCTGGGGTATGTCTTCGGATGTTCAATTGTTGGCAATTCAGAGGCCGGCATCCAATGGTCGCTGGGAGGAGGTGGGATGCCCGTAGAGATCAGGAAATGCACCATTGCCGAAAATAACATCGGTCTTTTCCACGATGACCAGGGTTGGGTGCAGCATCCGCTGTTGCGCGACAACATCATCTGCCGAAACCGCGATTTCGACGTCAAGATGCATGGTTGGCATGAATTGGATGCTACGGAAAACTACTGGTGCACCACCGACCCGGACGAGATCGCGGCGCGGATCTGCGACATTCATGAGGACGCATCTTTGGGAGAGGTGGTGTTTGTACCGTTCCTCGAACGGGCACCGTGATCCGGGCAGCGGATGTCGAGCCAGTTGCGCGACGGCTGGCGGGGAATCCAGGCAGTCGCTGGTGGCGAGTGGCGAACAAAGCTCAGGGCACGACGATGGCGCGCGAGCCGACGGCGTCGAGGGTGTCGTTCTTGGCGAAGGCCTTGAGGTGGTAGGTGCCGGCGGAGAGAGCGGGCAGATCGAGCGTCACCTGGAAGCGGGAAACACGGGGCCTGTCCCCGTGCTTTCCCGTGCTTTCGCAGCGGCAGGGTCGGCGAGAAACACCTGCACCCGCGCCTGCGCCCGGCCCAGGAGGTGCTGGCTGAGGTCATGCAGATCTGTGGCTGCACCATCGAGGACCTGAGGCGGCGGTCCATGGGACCCGGCGCGAACCCGGCGCGGCGGTTCGCGATCTGGGCGCTCAACCGGAGCAGCGAGCTGACCCAGGGGCAGATCGCGAAGGCGCTCGGGGTGCAGTACCACCAGGTCACCCGGCTGCTCGGGCGTCTGAGGAATGGTGGCCACCGTGAGCCGCTGACCGGTTGGATCAACCTGTGGCTGGCGAGAGAGCCCAAGAAAGTGTCAAGTGCCGGTGTCTGACCCCATATCCCCCGCCTGCTACTATCACCCCGACGAACGAGGGAGCGTACGCTACATCACCGACGCGCAGGGGAACGTGCTGGAGAGCCACTTGTATAAACCCTACGGGCAAGAGTACTCGCAATCCGGCTTCACGGCCTTCCTCAAGTACCGGTTCAACGACCGGCGGGACGAGGGCTCCGGGCTCCTTCGCTGGCCGCTTCGCAACTTCAAGAAGGAAAGCTATCACTGGACCGCCTTCGACCCGGTGGCCCGCACCGCCCCAGACGCGCTGGTCGCCGACGGGAGCAACTTCTTTGCGTACTGCGGGTACGACCCGGTGAACACAACCGACCCCGCGGGAGGGACAAGAGGAGATGATTTCCCATGGGCGAAGATAGGCAAGATACGCCATTGGTCAGGCGGCGGCGGTTCAGACAAATCAGAAACCCAAAAGAACGCTGATGATGGTTCTAAGGAGAGCAAGCGCGATGTTGCGAACCCGAACTGCAAAGATGGGAAATGCACTGTGATTGCAAATGCCAATACATGGGCAGCAGATGACATCCTGGATGGTGATCCTTCTCCCACAGAGAGAAGGCCCCCGCAGATAGCCAGAAATGAGGGTGGGTTCGATGTGCGCTCTCTCGATCCTGTCAGCGATTTTCTCGAGTCTTTCGGAAACACAAGTGCTGGAATTGGGGATACGATACTGTTAGGAACTGGTCCACTGTTGAGGAAGCTATTCGGATTGCAGCATGCCGTGAATACGTCTTCTATGCAATATTCTGTTGGAGGTTGGGTGGGTACTGCAATAGGATTGCTGCGGATAACGTACGCTTTGTCTGCAAAGACATATGCTCTATTGTCGCCAGACGGTGCAACAGCATCAGCTGGCCGGACGTTTCTAAAGAAACTTTTCTCTTTAGGGCTAAATAACGGATGGAGGAATCCGGCTGCAAACAAATATGCGACAGATATGCTATTGAAAATTGGAGCTGGCTATACTAACCCATTGCTCAATATATGGGGGGCGGGAATGTATTTCTATGGAATAATGGAGAGCATTGGAGTTGAGGAATGATATGAATACCTACGAAATAATAGATAATAGAGGTAGGAAGGTAGGAGTTGAAGTAGAGAACATATACATTGGGATCGGCAGAATTGTGAAGCTGCTGAAAGACATTGAGGGGGTGTCCGAGATTATTACCAGAAGGCTTTTTGGAGCCTTTGGCAATGGCGTGCATGTATGGTTCAAATATCGCGGAGAACCAATGCAGGTCGTAGAACCATTCCAAGATAACGCCAGCTACTGGATAATACGAAGTGGAGATGAGAATATCGAGCTAAATATTGACGCCATTGAGCAGGCCTTTTCCAATTACCGCCCACCAATGTTAGTCAGGTTCTTTGGAGATCTACTTACATCAAGATTATTTGGTAAAATATACAACACACTGTTAGGACGGAGAAAGCGTTGAGGCTACGAAAGCCAATTGAACGTCGGCTTTACCGCTGGCTAAGAAACTTCAAGAAGGAGTCGTACCACTGGACCGCCTTCGACCCGGTGGCCCGCACCGCCCCAGACGCGCTGGTCGCCGACGGGAGCAACTTCTTTGCGTACTGCGGGTACGACCCGGTGAACTGCGTGGACCCCATGGGTGTGACAAGCTATCTCTCGAAGTCTATCCAAACGACGAGGAAGAATAGCCGCGATGAGAACAAAAACCATTTACAACTCCGAGGGCAAAAGAACCGGTTTTGAGATTGACTTCATGCTTACCATGAGAAAGAAAAAAAGGTCCTATCAAGCATGGAGGGCATCACCGATGTGCAGACGAGAAAACTATTCAGCGATTTCAGCGACTGGGTGCACATGAGATTCCGCTATAAAGGCATACCTTTCATGGTCATGGAGCCATTCGGAGATAGCGATTGCTTATGGATCGTGACTGATGAATTCGAGGACAACGGTGATGATATTGCTGTGCTTGAAAGTATTTTTGCAGCGTTTCCCAAGAAAGTCAGGTAATCCCCGGCCCCTGGCCGGCCTCGGGTGCCAGGCCCCCGGAGAGGTGCCAGCCACCCCGGAGACGCTTCGGAGACGGCCAGAAAACTTTATATTAACAATTTGTTACACAAAGTCACGACGGGTGACGGGGAGGGGGAAGGGAGTGGTGACCCCGGTGGCGCTCCTGGGAAGGCCCAGGATTTGATTTCGGCCGGCGGACCGCATAGCATCCCTGCGCCTTTTTTCACAGGAGCGCCCCATGGACGCCTTTTTCAACAGCCGCACCGTGGCCGTGGTGGGGGTGTCGGACTCGCCCGACAACCTGTCCCGCAGCATCGTGCAGAACCTGCACGAGTTCTCCTTCGACGGCATCATCTACCAGGTGGGCCCGCGCGGCGGCAACGCCTTCGGCCGGCGCATCCACCGCTCGGTCTCCGACATTCCCGACGCCGTGGATCTGGCGGTGGTGCTGGTGCCGGCGCGCTTCGTGCCGGGGGTGCTGGAGGAGTGCGGTCAGAAGGGCATCCGGCGCGTCATCATCGAGTCGGCCGGCTTCGGCGAGTACGGCCCCGAGGGGGTGGCCCTGCAAAAGCAGGTGCTGGACATCGCCCGGCGCCACGGCATCCGCTTCATCGGCCCCAACGGCATCGGGGTGGCCAACTTCAAGAACGGGCTGGTGGTGCCCTTCGCCCGGCTCAAGGACGTGTTCCGCCGCGGGCGCGTGTCCATCCTGTCCCAGTCGGGCGGGGTGGGCCTGAGCTACCTCAACGTGCTGGCCTCCGAGAACCTCGGGGTGTCCAAGTTCGTGAGCATCGGGAACAAGCTCGACATCAACGAGTGCGACCTGCTCGAGTACCTGAACGGCGACCCCGAAACCGACATCATCGTCATGTACCTGGAGGGCATCTCCGACGGGCGGCGCCTGATGGACATCGCCCGCAGGACGGGAAAGCCCATCCTGCTGCACAAGTCGAACATCGGCTCCCTGGCCCGCGAGATCGCCCAGTCGCACACCGCCTCGCTCTCCGGAGACGACGCGGTGGTGACCGCCGCCTTGGCCCAGGTGGGCATCGCCCGCTTCGACGATGCCGACACCCTGGTGAACTACCTCAAGATCCTCCCCCTGCCCCGGCTGCGCGGCAACCGCCTGGCCATCATCTCGCGCTCGGGCGGACACGCCGTCATGGCGGCCGACGCCTGCGAGAAGAGCGGCTTCGAGCTGGCGCCCTTCCCCGAGGAGTTCTTGCGCTCCATCGAGAAGCACTTTCGCGCCAGCGTCATCCGGCTGACCAACCCGCTGGACCTCGGGGATCTCTTCGACTTCGACATGTACGTGCGCATCATCGAGCAGACGCTCCGGCTCCCCCAGGTGGACGGGGTGGTGTTTCTGCACACCTACATCGCCGGCATGGAGGGCGAGCGCTCGCAAGCGCTGTTCCGCCGCATCGAGGAGCTGACCTTCCAGGTGGGAAAGCCGGTGGCCATCTGCGTGGCCACCGACCACGAGGAGCTCAACGTGCTGCGCAAGACCCTGCCCCACCCGGTGTTCACCGCGGTCGAGGACGTCATCCACGCGCTCTCTCTGGTGCGGGACTTCCATCACGACGCCCGGCCGGAGCCACGGATGCCGGACTGGCCGATCGACCGGGGCACCGTGCGCGCCATCCTCGATCGCGCCCTTTCGGAAAACCGCTCGCTGCTTCTCCCCGAGGCGCTGGCTGTCCTGCGCGCGGCCCGTATTCCGGTCGCGGACTTCGTCGAGGCGCGAAGCCGCGGCGAGCTCGAGCAGGCGCTCGCCAAGATCGACGGCCCGGCGGCGGTGAAGCTTTCGAGCGCAAAGCTCTCCCACAAGAGCGACCTCGGTGGCGTGCAGCTCAACGTGCGCGCGGCGGACGCTCCGGCGACGTGGGAGGCCATGGCCGGCGTCGCCCGCCGGGCGGGGGACGAGAACTTCTCGCTCGTCGTCCAGCCGATGATCTCCTCCGCGCGCGAGGTCATTTTGGGCATCAAGCGCGATCCCAACTTCGGGCCGGTCATCCTGGTGGGGCTGGGCGGGGTGTTCGTCGAGGTCTTCCGCGACGCGGCCATGCGGGTGGTCCCCTGCGAGGAGCAGGAGATCGACGCCATGATCCGGTCCCTCAAGAGCTACCCGCTATTGAAAGGCGTGCGCGGCCAGGCGCCGCGGGACGTGGGCGCCATCAAGCAGGCGCTGGTGGCCCTCGGCCAACTCGCCATTGCCTTCCCAGAGATCTCGGAGCTGGACGTGAATCCTTTGATGGTTTTTACCGAGGGAAAAGGCGCGAAGGCGGTCGATTGCCGGGTGGTATTGAAGAAGTAGCCTGTCTCAAGCCGAACTGTTGCAAAATGTTGCAATACTTGTATTGCATCGTTTCATGCAATTGATATACAATCTTGGTCAACTCGCAAAATTGTTTTAACTACTTGATATTTATACATTAATTTTTGTATGGCATGTTTTTTCGGTTGGCATCATTGTTGCGAAGCTAGTTTCTAGGAAAAAGAAAAAGGAGGTCGAAATGTCAATTACTCATGTTACCGACGCGAATTTCGAGAAGGAAGTCGTCCAGGCCAATGTGCCGGTGCTCGTCGACTTCTGGGCGCCCTGGTGCGGCCCCTGCCGGATGCTGGCTCCCATCGTCGAGGAGATCGGCCGCGATTACCAGGGACGGGTCAAGGTGGTGAAGCTCGATACCCAGGAGAACCCGCAGGTGCCCACCGCGCTCGGCATTCGCAGCATCCCCACCCTGGTGCTCTTCGACGGGCGCGAGGTGGCCGACGCCATGGTGGGCCTGCGGCCCAAGCCCGACATCGCCAAGATGCTGGATCGCTTCCTCGAGAAGTGGGCCAAGAAGCACCCGGCCCCGCCGGCCAACTGAGGCGAGGAGGGCGGTCATGCCGCTCTACGAGTATCGCTGCCCAGCCTGCGGCGAGCGCTTCGAGCTGCTGCGTTCTGCGAGCGAACGCGACGACGAGGCCCAGTGCCCGCGCTGCGGCAAGAAGAAAAAGATGTTCCGGCTGCAGGCGAACGTGCAGGCGTTGTTCGGCGGTGGCGGAAAGTCGACCGGCTGTTCCAGCGGTCCCCTGGGGGGTGGTTGAGGTTGAACCGGCTCCCCGGTCGGGGAGCGTCAGGGTCTTCCCAGGATCTTCGCCTTCTCGGCGGCGAACTCGTCGGGGGTGAGCACGCCGCTGTCGCGCAGTTTCTGGAGCCGTTCCAGCGAGGACAACTTGTCACCCATCGCGGCCGCGCCCGCGGGCGCCTGTGGCGCGCGGGCGGGAAGCTCGGCGATCTTCTGCGACACGATGTCGGCGACGGCCAGCGCGGCCCGGCGTCGCAGGTGGGTGATCTGTCGCACCCCGCTGGCGGTAGTGATGGCCAGCTCGCCGCGCAGCGCCCCGGCCTTCTGCTGGATGGTCTGGATCTCGCGCAGGGGGAGCTCCAGCAGCTTGAGGCTGTAGAACAGGCCCTTGTCCAGCAGCAGCAGGCGCTGGTCGGTGGCGGCGATCAGCCACTTCACCCCCTCGTGCTTGCCGCGGGCCAGGGCCAGCAGCCGCTCCCCCTGGCGCAACACCTTGGGCAGGTGGCGCAGCTCGGCACCGGCGAATAGGGTGTGGCGGTAGCGCAGGCCGGCCAGCTGGGATGACAGCTCCTGTTTCGTGATGGGCATGGGCGCCCTCCGTCAGGGCTGGTACACCACTCCGACGTTGAGGAACACCGTGGTGAGCTCGAAGCGCCGCGTCGTCTCCCGCGTCTCCCAGGTGAGCCCGTCGGGGCCGGGGATGGGCTGGCCCTGTGCGTCGCGCGCCAGCACCGTCTGAGATCGTCCGGCCCGTCCCAGCAAGAAGCCCAGCTCGGCGAACAGGCCGCTGCCGCGCCCGCCCGGCACCCAGGCGGCGCCGATGGCGGCGGAGGCGCTCCAGCCGTGGGCCAGGCCCCCGAAGAGATCGGGGTCGCAGGCGAAGGCGTAGCCGCCGGAGAGAAGCCCGTAGATGCGCACCGGCTCGAAGGCGATGTTCACCTGCGCGTCCACGTCGGCGTTCAGCCAGGCGGCGTCGAAACCCGCCCCGCCCGGCATGACGTAGTGCAGGGCCGGCCGGATGCCGAGCCACAGGCGTTGCCACACCGGGAAGTTGAAGGCGTGGTTGAAGCCGAACACCCCGTCGGCCCCGCCCATGCCCAGCCCCCCGGCGGCGGCGCCCATCTGGTACACGATCCAGGCGCGGTCGTTCTTGGCCTGGACCAGCGGGGCGGGCGAGGTCTCCACGGGGCCGGTTGATTCCGGCGAGGCGGGGGCTTCGGCCGCGGCGGGCTCCTGTGCCGGCGGCGCGGGGGCGGCCTCGTCCTGGGCGGCGGCCCCGGCCGCGGCGAACAGGGCGAGCG
>JAAZNF010000078.1 GCA_012798435.1 Myxococcales bacterium
GAGGTGCCAGGCACCCCGGTTTCCTCCCGGTTTCCCCCAGGTTTCCCCCGAGTTCATGTGTAACTATATGAAAAGACTCAAGAGTCCCCGGCTCATGATCTCGTGCCCGCGGTCCGAGGGATGGATGCCGTCCTCGAGGAAGTACTCCGCCGTGATCGGCACGGTCTCCCGCCAGACCCGGTCCAGGTCGGCGAGCGCCGCCTTTGCGGCCTGCGCAGCTTCCCGGATGGCCTGATAGTACGGATCTACGATTTTCATCTCGCCGGCATCGAGGAGCGGACAGGAGGTGCACAGGACGGGAGTGCCCCCGGCCTCCTGGATGCGCCGCGCCAGCAAAGACTGGAGCCGCCCCACCTCGCCGGGAGGCACCGACAAGAAACAGTCGTTGAGGCCGAACTCGACGATCACCGCTTGCGGACGCCAGGCCAGCACTTCGTCGAGACGGGCGAGCCCTCCCTCGCTCGTGTCGCCGGGGATGCCGTGGTTCTGACGCGAAATCTTCGCCTCGGGAAAGCGACGTTCGAGCGCGTCCACGAACCTGTCGAAGAACCCCCGCTCGACCATCCAGCCGTAAGTGAGGGAATCGCCCAGGCCAGCGATGCGGACTTCTTCACCAGAGGAGAACTTGTCGATGAGCGATGGAGCGACTGGGACCATGCCGACAGCATAGCCGGGCGCGGCCGGACTTGACAACCGAAAGGTAAGGTGATTTGAAAGCAGCCGTGGTTCGGGCCGCAACCTTCGTCCCGAACCGGGAGCGACAAATGCCCAACCAGAACTCCGCGCCCGGATCCGCCAAGACCGCCCCGGCCGACGAGGGCGGGGTGGACTTCCTCGCCGTATTCCTGTGCGGCCTCACCGGCCTGTTCATCGCACTCGCCTTCTTCTTGTCCTGAAAAATATCCCAAGCACGGTGTAGTATCCCGCAGGATACGTGTTTTACAGACATGTATCCCTGAAGATACGATGCGCCATGGCATAGCTATTGGCACTGCGAATTAGTCCTTATTATTCAATATATTGTAATAACTGGAGCGAGCTGGAGGTTTCTATTATCTGGCATCATATTTGCTTAGCAGCGCATCGAACGTCGAGTGGGCTCATTTCCTCCACGGGAGAACGAGATGAAAAAAACGATCCTTTCGCTGTGTTCGGTCCTGGCCCTGGGATGCAATGTCGCCGAGGAGGGCATTCCTCCCGAGTCCGAGGATCTCGCCCCGACCTTCGACAAGGAAGACACGGCCTATTACTCCGATCAGGCCACCGAGTTGCAGGGCGTCTTCCATGGCGAAATGGTCCTCGACCTGTCCTCGATGGCCGAGTCCGAGCGGGGAAGCTACCTCGACTCGCTGCGCTCTGGAGGCTGGAAGCTCACCAGCCTGGTCACCGACCACATCAAGTTCGGCAAGAACCAGCTCAACACCGAGAAGCTGCACATGAACCTCTCCGCCGACGACGTGACCTCCCACCTGGTGACGGTGGAGGGATCGAGCGCCCGCGTCGAGTACACCCTGTCCATCGAGACCATCGTGTCCTTCGACGAACTGCGCGCGGCCGGGATCGAGCCCGCCAGCCTCACCGACCGCACCTTCGCGGTGAAACTCCCCGCCGATCCCCGCACCGTCTTCTCTCAGGTCGGCGAGCGTTGCGCCGAGGGGTTCGACGCCGGCTCGCTGGCAGATTACAACTACTTCTACTACTTCAAGCCCGAGAAGCCCGGCTGCGACCTCTCCCTGGTCACCGCCGCCTTCACCCTGCACTCGTTGCTGCCGCGAAAGTCCACCTACCCCGAGTACCACCGCCTCACCGCGGACCGGAAGGTCGCCGTGGCGGTCTTCTTCGGCGCCGCCGAACACAACGAGACCGTCTCCTCCTCGGACGAGGGCGTGCGCGAGCATCGGGAGTTCCTCGACGCGCTGCGCTCCCGCGGCTTTCGAAAGACCCAGGATCTGGCCCCGGGACAGCGCTGGAGCCGCAGCAAGGCGGGCATCGAAGAGGTGGTGGACGTGGTGAGCCCCTACGAGCTGGCCGAACTGAAGAACGACACTCAGGGGCTGTTCCGCCGGGCGCTGCTCGAGCACGAGATCATCATCTATGACGGGCATTCCTTCTACGGCTCCCTGAGCGTGCTCCAGGAGAAGGACGCCTACCCCGCCGACACCTACCAGATCATCTTCATGAACTCCTGCTGGAGCTACGAGTACTACACCACCCAGGTCTTCAAGAACAAGGCCACCGCCGCCGACCCCAACGGCTGGGCCCTGGCCGACGTGGTGAACAACACCGAGCCGGCCTGGTTCCTCAACGACGCCGAGGAGACCCGCATCCTGCTCACCAACATCTTCGCCGGCTGCGAGAGCGGCGGACGCGACGGGACGCGCCAGTACACCTGGGAGGGAATCATCCAGGCCATGAACAAGTTCGCCCTGGAGCGCTTCCGCAGCTGGAACCTGGAGAGCCACGAGATTTACGGCGTGTCCGGCGTGCGGGAGAACTGCTACGACCCGGCGCACCCCGACGCCTGTCTGGGTCAGAACGGGCCCACGGATCCCGGCACCAGCGAGCGGACCAGCTTCGAGAACACGACCGCGCAGGACATCCCCGACGAGCAGAGCGCAGGCATCGTCTCCGCCATCCAGGTCAGCGACGACCGGGCCTTCGCGGGCCTCGAGGTCAGCGTGGACATCGAACACAGCTGGGTCGGGGATCTGGTGGTGGAGCTACGCCACAACGGCAAGACCGTCACCCTCCGCTCCCGCGAAGGTGGCTCGGAGAAATCCATCCACCAGACCTACCAGCCGGCGGGCTTCGCCGGGCAGACCTCAGGCGGGACCTGGGAGCTCCTGGTCTCGGACCGCGCCGCGCGCGACACCGGCCGGCTGCTGTCCTGGAAGGTCACCTTCGTCACCCAGAAGCAGGCCCAGGCCCCGACCACCTACTCCAGCCAGGATCACCTCGCCATCCCCGACAACGACACCACCGGGATCGCTTCCACCATCGAAGTCCCCGACGAGCGCCAGGTGGGAACGCTCACCGTTCACGTGGACATCAGCCACAGCTATGTCGGCGATCTGGTGGTGGAACTGGAGCACGCCGGGCAGGTGGTCACCCTGCAGAACCAGCAGGGCGGCTCGGCCCGTGACCTGGTCAAGGACTTCACCCTGGCCGACTGGAACGACAAGAGCGCCAGGGGGAGCTGGACCCTGCTGGTAAGCGACCGGGCGGCCGCCGACAGCGGCACGCTGAACGGCTGGTCTCTCACGGTGGGCGACTGAGCCGAAACTCCTCCCCCACCGCTAGCTCCACCTTCATCCCCTCTCCCGAGACTGTCAGGCGCACCGCTCCGTCGCGGTCGGTGCGGACGACGTGCGCGCCGACCGCTTGCAGGCGCTCGAGCACCTCCGGGGCCGGAAGATTGAAGCGGTTGCCGCCGCCCACCGAGATCACCGCCAGCGCCGGCCGCAGCGCGGCCAGGAAATCCCCGCCGCTCGAGGTGTCGCTGCCGTGGTGGGCCACCTTGAGCGCGAGCGAGCGCAAGCGCTCGAGCGGGTGGTCGCGCAGCATGCCCTCCTCCGCCTCCACCCCCGTGTCCCCGGCGAGCAGCACCGCGCCGCTCGGATGAGACAGACGCAACACCAGCGAGCGCTCGTTCTCGTCGCCGGGCAGCTCGCCCGGCGGCGGCCACAATACGTCCACGGCACAACCGGGCAGTTCGGGTCGATCCCCGGCGCGAAGCTGGCGGACCGTGGCGCGCGCCTCGACCACGGCCGCGGTCAGCTCGGGATCGTCCACCTCGATGAGCGGCCGGGAAAGCCACACCTCGCGCGGTCGGAACTCGCGGATGACCCACGGCGCGCCGCCGACGTGGTCGGGATGAAAGTGGGTCACCGCGACCACATCCAGGTGCTGGACGTTGTGTGCCCACAGGGCCGGGCCCACCACTCGCTCACCGGCGTTGAAACCGCCCGGCGAGAGCGGCCCGGCGTCGACGAGCAAGGTGCGTCCGCCCGGGCAGCGGACCAGCGTGGCGTCCCCCTGCCCCACGTCCAGGAAGGTCACCTCGAGATCTCTGGCGAGGCGCGGTCCGAGCTGCGCCGCGAGCCACAGGCCGACGAGCAGCATGGCCGCGCCCAGCGCGAGCTTGCCAGCGTGGCGGCGGATGCCGATGTGTGGCACCAGCAAGAGCACGAGCACGAACAACGCCGACTGGAACAGCGAGGGCGCTGCCGGGTGGAGGCTGCCTCCGGGGAAAGCGCCGAACCAGCCGGCCACGCCTGCCAGCCCTTCGGCCAGCCAGGCACCCGCCTGCGCCGTGAGCGCGGCGGCGGGCGGGAACACGAACAGGAGCATCGCGCTGGCGATCCCCAGCGGCACCAGGAGCAGGGTGCACCACGGCACCGCCAACAGGTTGGCGACCAGCCCCACCGCGCTCGCCTGGTGAAAGTGCATGGCGAGGAGCGGCCAGGTGCCGAGGGTCGAGGCGAAGGACACCAATAAAAGTTGCGCCGCGCGCGCCTGGAGCCGGGCCCCCATCCCCGTTGGCATCTCGGCGGGCGACAACGGCACCCGCAAGGCGTAAGACAGCGGCGGCACCAGCAACAGGATCGAAGCCACCGCCGCAAAGGAGAGTTGGAAGGATGGCTCGAACAGCGACGCGGGCCAGGCCGCCAGGATGAGGAGGAAGCTCGCCGAGAGCGTCTGCCAGGCGTCCGGGCGGCGGCGCAACATGACCGCCAGCAGGAAGCACCCGGCCATGATGCCGGCGCGCAGCACGGGCAGGTGCGCCCCCGAGAGCAAGACGAAGAAGCCGGTGGCCACAAGCGCCCCCGCCGCCGCCAGGCGCCGCACATCGAGGCGCAGGGCGAGCGCCGGCAGGCAGGCCAGCAGCCACAGCAGCAGCCGGTACGCTCCAAAGGCCACCACGGCCAGGTGCAACCCGGAGACCGCCAGAAGATGCGACAACCCCGCGCGCCGAAAGTCACGAAAGGTTCCGGCCGGAACCGCGCCTTGCTCCCCGGTGGTGAGGGCGGTGAGCACTCCCTGTCCCCGCGCGGGGAGCGAGAGCCCGGTCAGGAAACGATGGACATCGTCGCGCATCGCCTCGGCCGCGCGGGCGAGCCCGGCCGGTGCGGCACCGGCCTCCAGCACCACGTCCTGGCAGGACTCGACGAACCCCCGCAAGTCCACGCCGCGCCGCCGGTCGCGCTCGGCCGGATCGGGGACGTCGAAGTTGCGGCTCGGTCGCGGGGCGCGCACCGAGGCCAACAGGCGAAGGCGATCCCCCGGCAGGATGCGCGGGCAGGCGGGCGCCGCCTCGCCGGCAGACCCGCCTCCGATCCAAAGCAGCATCCGCCCTGAGGCCGGCCGCTCCTCGCCGCCGGGATCGCGAACCGAGCGCGCTTCGAGCAGGAGCGTCCAGCCTCCGTCCGCGGGCCGCAGCGCCGAAAGCGCCTCGGCTCGCACCACCTGCCGCCCGGACGGCACCGGCCTGGGGGCCGTTTCCGGCGGCAAGCGGGCCATCCCCAACAGGCAGAAGGCGAGCAGCCACAAGGAATGCCGGAAGATGCCCAGCCGCCGGAGGGCGCCCGCCAGCGCCGCGGCCAGGATCAGCCCCGCCGCCCCGGCCCAGACCGCGCTGCGGGAGATGTCGAGCTCCTGCTGGACGGCGATCCCGGCTCCGAAAGCGAGGGCCAGGGGCAACAGCGGCCGGCGCATGGGCCAGACCCGGGGCACGGGCTGGCTCGGGGGCGAGGGTTCACCCATACAGGCCTCGCGAAGCCAAAAAGCGCTCGAACTCGGCTGGGGAGTTGAGGTTACGCGTCACGCCCTCGTCGTCTGTATCTACCTGTGCCAACCACCCGCGCGCGCGCCAGCCGGCGACCACCGCGCGCGCCCCGCTGTCCGCCTGCGGCGTAAAAAGGTCCGCAAACAGTTCCCGCCGGAAAGCCAGCGGGTGCCCGGGCGCGCCGTGGAAGCACGCCACCGCGGCGGGATGGCCATCGAGCGCCGCGCGCGTGGCTTCGACCGTCCCGGCGTCGATCTTGGCCTGATCCACCAGGACGTACAGCATGCCGGCGGCGTCCCGCGCCGCTTCCATGGCGCAACGAAGCGACGAGATCTGCCCCCGGTCCGGGTCGGGGTTCACCACCCAACGCGCGTCCGGGATCTCGCCCACCTCGCCCCGTTCGAGATCCGCGGCCACCACGAGCAGGATCGGCTCGCATCTCGCGTCGCGCAGGGCGCCGGCCAGGATGGAGAGAAGGCTCTTCCCGCCGGCCTTCAGCAACGCCTTGGGCCGTCCCATGCGCGAGCCGGCGCCGGCCGCGAGCACCGCCCCCGCCACGCGCGGTTTCATCGCCTGCGACGAGAGCGGCGCCGGGGACGGGCCAGGGCCCGCATGCGGTCGTACAGCGGCAACAGGCCCTGGAGCAGCAGGGCCGAGACCGCCTCGCGCCGGTAGTCGCGGGTGGAGCGGATGTCGTCGATGGCCCGGGCGGCCTCTCGGCAGGCCTCGGCCGCCGCGCGCGCGCGTTCCAGGGTGAGCACCTGGCCTTCCAGGGCCGCCTCGGCCGCCGGCACGCGGATGGCGGTGGGCGCCACCGCCCCCAGCGCCACGCGCACTCCGGTGAGCCGCCGGTCGCCGTGGCGCTGCGCCAGAAAAGCCACCGAGGCCTTGGAGCAGCACATCCCCTTGCGCTGGCCGGCCTTCTCGAAGAACGACACCCAGCGCCCGCGCCGCAGCGGGATGCGCACCGACTCGATCAGCTCGTCGACCTGCATGACGGTCTTGGCCGGACCGACGAAGAACTCGTTGATCGGCACCGCCCGGCCGCGCTCGCGCGCCACCAGCGCCACCCGGGCCTCCAGGCACAGCAGGGCCGGGATGGAGTCGCCGGCGGGCGAGGCGTTGGCCAGGTTGCCGCCCAGGGTGCCCCGGTTGCGAATCTGCACCGAGCCCACCTGGGCGCAGGCCTGGGCCAAGAGGTGCGCGTGTCGGCGCACCGTATCATCGTCGGCGATCTCCTGGTGGGTGACCGCCGCGCCGATACGCAGGTCCCCGTCTGGGGTAACCCCGATGCCACCGAGCTCCGTAAGATTGCTGATGTCGATGAGGATGCGGGCCGAGGCCAGCCGCTCCGGCCGGACCAGCAGGTCGGTGCCGCCGGCGATGAGCGCGCTCACCGGCCCGTCGGCCCACAACATCTCGCTGACGTCGGCAAGAGAGCTCAGGCGCAGGAAATTCAGCATGGCCGTCCTTTCCGCGCGCCTTCAGGCGCCCTTGCCGCCCTTGGCCGGGGCCTTCGGGGAATCATCCCGCCCGGCGCGGGCCGCTCCGGACTTTCCCTCTCCACCCACCCCGCGCCGCCACAGGAAAATCAGCTCGGCCGCCACCGATACGGCGATCTCCTCCGGGGTCACCGCCCCGATGTCGAGGCCCACCGGCGAGCGTACGAACTGGATCTGCTCCTCGGAGACGTTCTTCCCCTTGAGCCGCTCGCGCGCCTCCTGGGCCTTCTTCTTGCTGCCGATCATGCCCAGGTAGGCGAGCTTGCGGCCCACCAGCGCTTCCAGCACCGTGAGATCGTGCTCGTGGCCGCGGGTGACGATGATGACGTGATCGCGCGGGCCAGGGGCGCGGGCGGCGATGGCCTCGGCGTAGGGCTTGTTGATGATCTCCTCGGCGTCGGGGAAGCGTTCACGGTTGGCCCACTCCTCGCGGTCGTCGGCCACCACCGTGCGGCAACCGAGCATGGAGAGCACCTTGGCGATGGCCGCGCCCACGTGCCCGCCGCCATAGATGAACACCCGCCGCGGCGCCACGATGGGCTCGAGGTACAGCGACATCTCGCCGCCGCAGCTCATGCCCAGCTCGTCCAGCTTGTAATGGACCGTGCGCGGCCCCTTGCCGTCCTCGATGGCGTTGAGCGCGTCCGAGATCACCCGCGCCTCGAGCACGCCGCCGCCCACCGTGCCGCGGATGCTGCCGTCGGGCAGCACCAGCATCTTGGCCCCCACCCCTCCCGGGGTGGAGCCGGTGGCGCGCACCACCAGCGCCAGCGCGCCGTTCTCCTCCTGGTCGATGATCCGTCCCAGTTCCTGGGCGATGTTCTTCATACTCTCCATCGGCGGCGATGCCATGCGTCACCTCCCGCTGCGCCGGTGGGCCCGGCGCCGAGCCGTTTTTCGGATGGCCGATACGATCTTGGCGTACCCCGTGCAGCGGCACAGGTTGCCCGCGATGCCGGCGCGGATCTGCCGCGTGGTGGGGCGCTGGTAGCGGCGCAGCACCGCCTCGCCCGCCATGACCATGCCCGGGGTGCAGTAGCCGCACTGCACCGCGCCTTCCTCCACGAAGGCCCGCTGCAGATCGGACAACCCATTCTTGGAGAGCCCCTCGATGGTGGTGACCTCGTGGCCGTCGGCCTGGGCGGACAGCACCAGGCAGGAGGGCACCAGCTTGCCGTCCAGCAGGACCGAGCAGGCGCCGCACTCGCCGATGCCACAGCCCAGCTTGGTGCCGGTGAGGCCAGCCCGCTCGCGCAGGGTGTGCACCAGCCGCTCCTCGGGCTCGACCTCGAACACTACCGGGGAGCCGTTCAGGGTGAAGTGGATGGTGAGGCTCATGTCTTCTTCTCCTGGAGCGCGGCCAGCACGTCCTCGGCGCGCACCGGCAGGCGGAAGAAACGCACCCCCAGGGCGTCGGCGATGGCGTTCAGCACCGCCGGGGTCACGCCCACCATGGCGGTCTCGGAGATGCCCTTGGCGCCGTACGGCCCCTCCGGTTCGCGCACCTCCACCGGCACGGTGCGGAGGTCCTCGGGGACGTCCAGGCTGGTGGGGATGACGTAGGTGTGGAAGTTGGTGGTGAGGAAGCGGCCGCCCTCCAGGCGGACCTCTTCCATGAGCGCGTAGCCGATGCCCTGGGCGATGCCGCCCTCGCTCTGGCCCTCGAAGCCGGTGCGCGAGATGACCTTGCCGCCGTCCAGGTGGGCCTCCACCGCGGTCACCGCGATCTCGCCAGTGAGGGTGTTCACCTCGACCTCGGCCACGTGGGTGCCGAAGCTGTAGAAGCGGTGCGGCAGTCCGTCTCCCATCTCGCGCTCGGCCACCGGCACGTGGAACACGGCCTGGACCGACAGCTCCTCGTCGCCGAGCAGCTCCCGCAGCGGCCGCCGTCCGCCGCTCCCGGCCAGCTGGTCGCCCTGGAGCCGCGCGGGGCCTGGCGCCCATCCGAAGGCGCGCTCCGCGCGCTCTCCCAGCACCCGCTCGAGCTTCTCCGCGGCCAGCTCCACCGCCTTGCCCACCGCGAAGATGGTGCGCGAGGCGGTGGTGGTCCCCGAGTCGGGCGTGAGCGCGGTGTCCGCCCCGACCATGGAGAGGCGCGAGAGCGGAACCCCCAGGCGTCCGGAGAGGATCTGCAAATAGGCGGTGTAGGCCCCCTGGCCGATCTCGTTGGTGCCGGCGCGAAGCTGGAGCGTCCCGTCCGGTCGGAGATCCAATCCCACTTCGGCGTAGTCCGGGATGCCGATGCCCAGGCCCAGGCCCTGCATCTGGGTGGCCACGCCCACTCCCCGGCGCAGGTAGGGCTTGAGCGACGGAGTGGCCGGCTTCGCGGGAGCCCGCCGGCGGCGCGAGCGGTACAAGGCGCCGCGCTGCGCCGAGCGCACGGTCCGGCCCGCGCCCACCTCGCAGGTCATGGGATAGCCCAGCCCGGCCAGGTCGCCCTTGTGCAGCACGTTCTGCTCCCGGAACTTCAGCGGGTCCAGCCGCAGCGCCGCGGCCATGAGATCCATCTGGCTCTCCAGGCCCACGCAGGCCTGGGTGCAGCCGAAGCCGCGGAAGGCGCCGGAGAAGCCGTTGTTGGTGTACACCGCGTAGCCGTCCACCTTCACGTTCGGTACCCGGTAGGGACCGGCGGCGTGCTCCATCATGACGTTGAGCACCGGCCCGCCCAGCGAGGCGTAGGCGCCGGTGTCGGCCACGAAGCGCGCCTGCACGCACAGCAGGTTGCCCTGGCGATCGGCCCCGGTCTTGTAGCTCATCTTCACCGGGTGGCGCTTGGTGTGGGAGACGATGGACTCCTCGCGCGTCGCCACCATGCGGCAGGGGCGCTGGGTGTGGAAGGTCATCAGCGCCAGGTGGATCTGCACCGTGACCTCGTCCTTGCCGCCGAAGGCCCCGCCCACGATGGGCGCCATCACCCGCACCTGGTGCAGCGGCAGGCCCAGGGCTCGGGCGATCTGGGTCTGATCGCGATAGATGTACTGCCCGCAGGCGTCCACCGTCAGTCGGCCGTGCTCGTCGTAGTAGGAGATGCCGGCCTCGGTCTCCAGGAAGGCGTGGTCGATCATCGGCACCGAATAGTCGTTCTCGACGATCACCGCGCAGCAGGCGAAGCCGGCCGCCAGGTCGCCCTTTTCGAAGTGCCCCTGGTGCATGATGTTGCCCTTGGGGTGGAGCGCCACGGCTCCGGGGGCCATGGCCGCCTCGGGATCGGTGATGGGCTCCAGCACTTCGTAGTCCACCCGTACCCGGCGCGCCCCCTCGCGGGCCGCCTGGCGGGTCTCGGCCCCCACCAGGGCCACCGCGTCGCCCAGGTAGCGCACCCGGTCGAAACACAGCACCGGCATGTCCTGGATCTGGATGCCGAAGGCGTTCTCCCCAGGGACGTCGCGGTGGGTGAGCACCCGCACCACGCCGGGCACCTCCAGCGCCGGCTTCACGTCGATTTCGCGGATACGCGCGTGCGGGTGGGCCGCACGCACCACTTCCACCCACAACATGCCGGGCAGCGTCTTGTCCGATGGATAGAGCGTGCGCCCGGCGACCTTGTCCTCGGCGTCGATGCGCTTCACCCGCGCGCCCACCACCGACGGCGTCTTGTCCACGATCCACCTCGCCTGCTAGCCGCCACCCACCGGCGAAAAGAACGTAAGCCGCGCCCCGTCCGCGAGCGCGCTGTCCCGCGTCGCCCTGCGCCCATCCACTAGCACCCACAGGTCCACCCGGTCAACCAGTCCCGCGCCGCGGATGGCGTCCGCCACCGTGGCGCCCGCCGGGAGCTCGAGGACCAGGCGCCCCTGGCCGGCGCGCTCGCGCTGCGGCCCGAACAGCTCCACCGTCACCTTCACTCGGGCCGCCTTTCTTCCTGGTCAGACGCAGGCCTCACGGATGTGCCTTTCGCAAACGCGCTGGCACTCTCGGCCCAGGGTTGATACGACGTCTTGGTCCGCCTGGCCGCGCTTGCTCTGGGGGCATCGCGGCCAGGCGTCGGATTGTCCTTTCGGTCGCACATGGTTCTTCGTTCGGGCCCGGCGGACGTTTCAGGTAGACGCCAGCACCTGCATGCGGATGGTGCCGCTCACCGGGCACACCGCCGCGCACATGCCGCAGCCGACGCAACGCTCGTCGTCCACCCGCGGCCGCCGGTCGCGGCCGAAGTCGATGGCCCGGTGGCCGCCGTCGCGGCAGGTGATGACGCAGCGCCCGCAGCGCACGCATTGCCGCTCGTCGATGCGCGAACGCACCTTGCCTTTCTGCTGCAGGCGATCGTGGGTGGCCAGGCGCGGCAGGGCCCGGCCGACCAGCTCCGCCGGCGAATGCAACCCGAGCGCGCGCAGATGCCAGGCCAGCCCCGAGACCAGATCGTCGATGATGTCGTAGCCGAAGGTCATCACCGCGGTGCAGAACTGCACGTTGTGCGCCCCCACCAGCATCATCTGGGCCGCGTCGCGCCAGTTGGCCGGGCCGCCGGTGCCGGTCACGGGGAGTTTGCTGTGCTGGGCCACCAGGGCGATGTTGCGCAGCGTGATGGGCAGGATGGCCGGGCCGGACAGGCCCGAGAAGGAGGCCAGCCCGCCCACGTCGGGCAGCGGCTGGAAGCGCTCCACGTCCACGCCCATCAGGCTGGGGATGGTGTTCGATGCGCACACCGCGTCCGCCCCACCCTCCCGCACCGCGTTCGCCACCGCCGCGATGTCCGCCACCTGGGGGGTGATCTTGATGACCACCGGGCAGCGCCGGGCGGCGCCCTTGATCCAGGAGGTCACCTGGCGGGTGAGCTCGACGTTCTGGCCCAGCATCTGGCCGGAGAACGATCCCTCGCCGCCCAGCGTCCCCTGCGGGCAGGAGAAGGAGCACTCGATGATGTCGGCCCCGGCGGCCTCCAGGCGGCGCACCAGCGTCTCCCAGTCACTGCGGGCGGAGCCCATGATGGAGCCCACCAGCACCCGGTCGGGGAACTCCCCGCGCAGCGCTTGCATGCGCTTTTCGATCACGTCGATGTGGTGCTCGCTGATGAGATCGATGTTGCCCAGGCCCACCACCCGCCGCCCGAACACGTCGTACCCGGTCATCATGGGGTACTTGAGCTCCACCGGCTCCGACTCGACGGCGGTGGTCTTGAGCACCGCCCCGGCCCAGCCGGCCCGCAGACCCGCGCGCAGCATCTCCAGGTCGTCAGTGGGCGGCGCCGCGGCCAGCAGGAAGGGGTTCTTGAACTTCACCCCGCAAAAACTGATGCCGAGATCGACCTCCTCGGGCAAGCGGGGCAACGTCGCGGTTTTCCCCGGCCCGCCCAGGTGGGCATCCACCCGCCGCGCCGCCTCGCGGCCGTCGGCCAACGCCTGGACCACGGTGCGCTCGCGCTGGGCCAGGTCACCGGCCACGAACACCGCCGCGCCGTCCCTGGCGCCGCCCCGCCGCCGGACCACCACCCCCTCCCTGATTTCCAATCCGAAGGCCTGGCACAGCGCCT
Organism: Myxococcales bacterium; assembly: GCA_012798435.1. GTDB lineage: Bacteria > Myxococcota > B64-G9 > B64-G9 > B64-G9 > JAAZNF01. Next base: position 12,758 of record JAAZNF010000078.1, read on the forward strand.
CGTCGGCCTGCTCCCCGGCGGCCACCAGCACGTCGTCGGCCGCCAGATCGAAGGTGGCGCCCTTCACCGGTACCGGCCGGGCGCGCCCGCTCTGGTCCACCTCGCCGGGGACGGTGACCGCGCAGCGCACCGCTCCGAGTTTCTTGCCGCGGCGAACGAAGGCGAGCGGCATGGTGTTCGGCCGGATGTCCACGCCCTCGGCGCGGGCCCGCTCGATCTCGTGGCTCCAGGCCGGCATGTCCCGCTCGGCGCGGCGGTAGATCACGGTGACCTCGCGCGCGCCCAGACGCAGGGCGGTGCGGGCCGCGTCCATGGCGGTGTTGCCGCCGCCGATCACCACCACCCGCCGCCCCAGCCGGAGCTTCTTGCCGCTGGCCTTGGCCCCGAGCACGGCGAGCGCGTCGCGCACGCCGGGGAGATCCTCGCCGGGGATACCCAACCGTGCGCCGCGAGTGAGGCCCAGGGCCACGATGGCCGCGTCGAATCCTTTCAGGTCCGCCAGGCCCCGCACCGTCCGCCCGGCGCGAAAGCGCACGCCGAGCTTCTGCAAGGCTGCGATCTCGTGGCGCACCACGGAGAGCGGCAGGCGCATGGCCGGGATGCCGTGGCTCAGCATGCCGCCGGGCCGCCGCTCGCGCTCGAGCACCGTCACCCGGTGGCCCAGCCGGGCCAGCTCCGCTGCCGCGGCGAGCCCCGCCGGCCCCGAGCCGACCACGGCCACCCGCTTGCCGGTGTCCGGGCCGGGCCGCTCGAAGGTGGCGCGCGTCTTTCGCTCGTAGTCGCACACGAAGCGCTGCAAGCCGGCGATGTCGATGGCCCGGTCCAGCTTGGAGCGGGTGCACTCGCGCCGGCACTGCTCGTCGGTGGCGCACACCCGGGCGCAACTGCCACCGAGCACGTTCGCGGCACGCACCGTCAGGGCGGCGCCGACGAGATCGTGGTTGCGGATCTTGCGGATGAAGGTCCGCACCCCCACCGCGGCCGGGCAACCCTTCTCGCAGGGGGGATCCTCGCATTGCAGGCAACGCCAGGCCTCCTCCAGCGCGGCGTCGTAACCGTAACCCCGGTCGGTCTCGGCAAAGGAAGGGGCGGCGTGGGAACGGGATCTCATGGTCGGCACCTCCAAAGGTTCCGGGCATGCCCGGGCGGGCGGCATGATAGCATGCGCCCAGCGCGCCTCCAAAACCTGATTTGATGTTTACCCGGCGGCGGTGTACCAGGAGGCCGTGGAACCGGTGAACGGCCATCCCGCACCCCTGGCGGGCTCCTTCCCCGCCCTGCGCCACCGCAACTACCGGCTGTGGTTCACAGGGCAACTGGTCTCCTTCCTGGGCACCTGGATGCAGGGAACCGCCCAGGGCTACCTGGTCTTCGAGCTCACCCACTCGCCGGCCTGGCTCGGCTACGTGGCCTTCGCGGCGGGCATCCCGGCCTGGCTCTTTATGCTGCTCGGCGGCGTGGCGGCGGACCGCTTCCCGCGGCGCACCTTGCTGTGCCTCACCCAGGTGTATCTCATGTCGCTCTCGGTGGCGCTGGCCGCGCTGGTCTTCACCGGCGCGGTACGCCCCTGGCACATCGTGCTGCTGGCCATGCTGCAAGGGGTGGGCACGGCCCTCGACGCCCCGGCGCGCCACTCGTTCCTGCTCGAGCTCGTCGATCGGCCGGCGGTGGCCAACGCCGTGGCCTTGAACTCCGCCATGTTCAACACCGCCACCGCCCTGGGACCGGCGGTGGGCGGCCAGCTCTACGCCGCGCTGGGCCCCGGGGTGTGCTTCTCCATCAACGCCGTCTCCTATCTGGCGGTGGTGTTGGCGCTACACCGAATGAACCTTCCGCCCTTCGTCCCACCGCAGAGGCGTGTCCATCCCTGGCGCGAGCTGGTGCAGGGGCTGGCCTACGTGCGCGACAACCCCGTGATCCGCACCCTGATGCTGCTCATCGGGGTGACCACGCTGTTCGGGTTCGCCTTCGTCACCCTGCTGCCGGCCTGGGCGGTGCGCATCCTCCACGGCGACGCCACCACCAACGGCTGGCTGCTCTCGGCGCGGGGCGCGGGCTCGCTGGCCGGCGCGCTGCTGCTCGCCTTCTACTCCGAGCGCCTGCCGCGCGGACGCACGCTGTGGCTCGGCGCGCTGGCCTTTCCGGTGTTGCTGGCGCTATTCGGGCTGGTGCGCTCGACTGCTTTTTCGCTTCTGGTGTTGTTCGGAATCGGCGCGGCGGTGATCGCGGTGTTCAACCTGGCCAACGCCATCATCCAGCTCGAATCCGCCGACGAGCTGCGCGGCCGGGTCATGAGCATCTACAGCCTGGTGTTCTTCGGCTCCATGCCGCTGGGATCGCTGTGGGCCGGGGCGGTGGCGGACGGCTTCTCCGAGCCGGCCGCGGTCATGGCCGGGGCGGCGGCGACCCTGGCCGCGACCGCGCTCGTCGCCCTGCGGTCCCGCGCCGTGTGGCGCAAGTGACGAAGGAGGAGGCCGTGCAGCGCACCATCTGCCCCCACTGCCGGCAAGACGTGATGGCGCCCGACGCAGAGGGCGCCCTGTGCCCGGCCTGCGGCCGACCGCTGTCTCTGGGGCTGCGCTGCCCCTGGTGCCTCGAACGCAACCCCGGAGGCCGGTTCTGCCGAGCCTGCGGCTGCGAGCTTCCTTCGCCCGAGCAGTTCGGCGCCGCCCGCATGCTCAAGGACGCCGGTGTGGATCGCTTTGTGCTGGCCGATCGGCTGCGCCAGATGGATCCCGAGCAGACGGCGGTGCTCTCGCGCCGCTTCGAACAGCAGCGCGCGGCGGTGATGGTGCGGGTCGAGGAAGCGCGCTTTTGCGAGAAATTCCTCCTGCAACGCGCCTTCTCGGGGCCGCTGGAGGAGGCCTGGCTGGCGCGGCTGCCGCTGCCGCCCGAGGCGCTGGCTTCGCTCACCGCGGGACCGCGGGGCCCCTTCGTCGAACCGGCGGACCTCGAGCGCATCTTCCGCGAGAGTCCCCTCGAGGAGAACCGCGCCCTGGCCGCGCTGGCGCTGTTTCGGCGTGGCTCCGGCGACGCGGCCGTCTTTCGCAGGGTGCGCGAGGCGCTGTACGACCCGGGGGCGCTGGGGTTGGAGGCGGCGCTCTCGCTGGTTCGCCTCCAGATGCTAGTCCCCCACCTCCGGCCGCGCCTGGAACCTCGAGATTTCGTCACGGCCGCCGGGCAAGCGCGCGCGGCGCTCGCGCGGCCCGAGCTACGGCTCCCGGCCGCGCAGGTCGTGGCCATCGAACACAAGCTCCACCGCCGCTGGCCGCTGGCTGCGGAGAAGGCACAAGAGGGCGAACCCGATCCGGCACGGCTTCTGGACATCCTGAACGAGGGCCTCTCGCACAGCGATCAGGAGCTTTCCCTGGTGTGTGCCGTGCTCCTCGGCGACACCGGGCGCCTGCTCCCCGAACTCTCGTCGGAAGATCCCGTGCGCCGCGACGCGGCCCGTCTCGCGCTCCTCGAGCGCGGCGTCTTCCTGGAGCGGGTCCTGCCCTCGCTCACGACGGAGCCCTCAGAAAAAAGACGCTCGTGGTTGCGCCATGTCCCCCTGCCGCTCGCGCCCGAGCCGCTGGCGGCGGTGCTGGCCGAGGCCGAGCGCGGGGACGAGCGTCACCTGGCCGAGGTGCTGCGCTGGCTACGCCAACACGCCGCGGCCGACTACCCGGCGGAGTCGCGGGAAAAACTCGCCCACTGGCTGGACGCGGATCGCGCCGCCCGGCTGTCGCCCACGGAAATCCTCGACGCGCTTGCCTGGCTGGCCAAGCCCCCGCGAGATCCCCAGACGCCCTGGGTGCGGCCCATCCCGCTCTCCTGTGGGCCAGTGCGCGCACTGCTCCCGCGGGCGACGGAGGCGCTGCTGCGCTGCCCCGCGGAAGCCCTGCCGCGACTGCCGTCCGAGTGTTCCGAGGGCCTCTCGGCCTGGCTCTGGGGAGAGGACTCTCCCATGATGCGCGCGGCGCTCGATCGCTGGGCCGGGGATCCGGGAGCCAACCGGGCGCTCTTCGAGTTTCTTTCGGCGATGGAAAGCCGGCTGGACGACGGCGTCCAGCCGCCGGTGCGCAACTGGCAGATCTTGATGGGCATCTGGGAGCGCTGCCCGTACGAGTCTCGCCCCGCGCTGGCCGCCGCGGTTGCGGCCGGCTGGAGTTTTTCCTATTCCCAGGACGAGGAGGGCGCGCGGCAAGCGCTGCGCGAACGCTACCGCCAGCACCCCGAGGAGCGGGCCTGCCTGAAGATCGCCTTCGCGGGTCTTCTGGGCCGCACCGGCACCGACTGGAAGACCTTCCACGACGAGGTCGCCCCCGAAGAGCCACGCGGCGGCCCCGACACCCTGCGGGCCTTCGCCGAGCTATGCCGGGCCGCGCCGGGCGAGCTCTACCACCACGTGGACTGGCTGCTCGCCGACCTCCTGCCGGACACGACACCGGCCTTCGCCGAGCGGTTGTTCGAGGAGCTCAAGGGGCGAAAGGACTCCTCGACCCAACTCTTGCCCCCGGCGGTGGCTCTGGCCCGCTGGCTGGACGAGAAGCGCGAAAGGTTCAGCGATGCCCGGCTGCGCGCGGAGGTGCTGCGGGTCTTTCGCGAGGGCTGGCAGGCCGTGCTCGAACGGTGCACGCGCTCCGCGGACGGGGCGGTCGAATACTACCAGCAGGAGAAGAAGCAGGAGATCGCCGAGATCCTGGCCCGGTTGGCGGGGTAAGAATCAGCGCCGGTTGTGGACCCGGCCCCAGAGCACTTCCTTTTCGGCGGGGGAGAGCGAGGCCAGGCGGACCGGGATCTCCTCCTTGGAAAGCCCATCGCGCTTGAGCAGGATGGCCAGTTCGAGCTCGCCGGGTCCGACGAAGGTCGCCCCGCAGGAGCGGCAGAACTTGCCCGGCCCCGAGCCGCCACACCAGTAGCAGGCGAACACCGGCTCGGCCTGCTTGCCGCAGAACACGCACAGGTCGCCGCTCTTGTAGTCCTTGGGCTGGCGCTTGCCGCAGGCGACGCAGTTCACCACGTCACCGCCCTCCACCACCACCGTGCCGCGCGCCCCGCCGGCCCAGGCCAGCACCGCCTCGGCCACCTCCGGCTTCATGGCCACGAGCCCGCACAGGGTCCTGGCGTCGCCCACGGTGGCGAAGTCGGATTTGCAACGGATGCCCAGTTTCACCAGCGAAGCGATGTCGGAGTCGCTCAGGCCCTTGGAGAGCAGGATGTTCGTCTCCAGCTCGGAAAACCCTCCCGGCGCGGCCTTGGTTTTGGCTCTTGGCGCCGGCTTTTTTCGAACGGGAGCCGAGGACTTCTTGCCTTTTTTGGCTGGCATGTTTCACCTCGCTTTTTCGCAGACCATAGGCGCTCGTGCGCTCTGCGTCAAGCGAGACCTGTGCTGCGCCCATCCCACCCGTGAAACAGCGATCATTTCCGGGGATCTCACCCGCGGTCGGTCTGAAAAAACCTCATCATGACGGTAGGGGGTTCTACCTGGACAGTCGGAGCGGGTGGCCGAGGGTGTAGGCGTCTAGCCCCTCGTCAGGATGGGAATGACCACCCACACGAACACCGGCCACCAGATGGCCAGGATGATGGAGAGCCAGCCCAGCGGGATCTGGTAGCCCAGGAGCTTCTGGCGCACGGCCTCGCTCTTTGCCTTGGCGTCGCCGGACAGCTTGGCGCCGGCGAAGGTCACCATCATGCCGTAGCCGAAGATGGCGCCGAGAGCGCACTCGGCCACGAAGGTGAGCAGCACCGACACCCACAAAGGGTTCCAATCCTGCCAGTGATTTGCCCTGAGTATCCCACCATCTCCCCCAAGTCAAAGGAATTCACCGGAGCCAACCCGGTCGCTCGCCAGCCGCAGCTTGACTCGGCGCGCGTAAGATCGTTTGATCACGCCGGCTCGGGAAATAACCAGGAGGATTGTGCCATGAACGTGAAGAAACTGGTGGTGGTGGGCTCGGGGACCATGGGCGCCGGCATCGGGCAGCTCTGCGCCCAGCAGGGCATCGAGGCCTGGATCACGGACGTCAGCGAAGATCTCGCCAAGAAAGGACTGGACAAGGTCAAGAAGGGGCTCGCCGGCCGGGTCGAGAAGGGCAAACTCACCCAGGCCGAGATGGACCAGGTCATGGGGAGGCTCCACGCCGCGGGGAGCCTCGAACCGGTCCGCCAGGCCGACTTCGTCATCGAGAGCGTGATCGAGAACCTCGAGGTGAAACAGAAGGTCTTCGCTGAGCTGGACAAGTTGGCCCGCCCGGGCGTCATCTTGGCCACCAACACCACCGCGCTGTCCATCTCGGCCATCGCCTCGGCCACCAAGCGGCCGGAGCTGGTGGTGCAGATGCACTTCTTCAACCCGCCGGTGATCATGAAACTTTGCGAGATCATGCCGGGTAAGAAGACTTCCCCGGAGACGCTCAAGGCCGCCGAGGAGCTGGCGCGCGCGCTGGGCAAGGAGCCGGTGGTGTGCCGGGCCGAGGCCCCGGCCGGCATCGTCTCGCGCATCCTGGGCGCCATGCTGAACGAGGCCACCTGGCTGGTGGAGCACGGCGTGGCCGACCCCAAGGACATCGACAAGGCCATGACGCTGGGCGCCAACCACCCCATGGGCCCCATCGCCCTGCTCGACCTCATCGGGCTGGACACCCACCGGGCCAAGATGCAGACCCTGCGAAAGGAAGTGAACCACCCGCGCTACGACCATCCGGCGGTGGTGGACAAGCTGATTGGCGAGAAGAAGCTCGGCAAGAAGGTCGGACGGGGCTTCTACGACTACAGCGAGGACAAGAAGTAAGCGCTGCGCAGTTGTCTGTGGGGTTCGATTTGCACCAGGCACACCTTTTCTTGGATGTCTCCGTGCGCGACCGACCGCGGGGCCCACAAAGCCAGCGCGGGCGGGCGCGCCTTCTGGTTGCGGCCACGGGCCGTGCTCGGGAGGTGGGTGATGTACCAGAACTTGCTGTATGAAAAACAGGGCGCGATCGCGGTCTTGACCGTCAACCGCCCGGCGCTTCGAAACGCGGTCAACGACGCGACCATCGAGGAGCTCGACGCGGCGCTCGCGGAGGTCGAGCGCGACGGCGAGCTGCGCGCGCTCATCGTCACCGGGGCCGGCGACAAGGCCTTCGTGGCCGGCGCGGACATCAACGAGCTGAAGGCCCGCGACGGCGTGCGCGGCCGAGTGGTCACCCGCCGCCGTCAGGAGGTGTTCACCCGGCTGGAGTCGCTGGAGATCCCCTCCATCGCCGCCATCAACGGCTTCGCCATGGGGGCGGGTTTGGAGCTGGCCATGTGCTGCACCCTGCGCCTCGCCGCCAGCACGGCCAGGCTCGGACAGCCCGAGGTCAAGCTGGGCATCACTCCGGGCGCCGGCGGCACCCAACGCCTGCCCCGCCTGGTGGGCATGGGCCGGGCGCTCGAGATGATCCTCACCGGCGAGCCGGTGGACGCCCAGACCGCCCTGGCCTGGGGCCTGGTGAACCGGGTGGTGGAACCGGACAAGCTCATGTCCGAGGCCCGCAAGCTGGCCGAGACCCTGGCCGCCCGGCCTCGGCTGGCGGTGCAGTACGCCAAGGAGGCGGTGCTGCGTTTCGCGGACGGGTCGCTGGCGGAGGGACTGGCTCACGAGTCGTACTTGCACGCCCTCTCCTGCACCAGCGCGGACAAGGCCGAGGGCGTGGCGGCCTTCCTGGAGAAACGCGAGCCACGCTTTACCGGCCGGTGAGCGGGCGTCCCGCGGATCCACCATCTCACCAAGATTCTCCTCGCCGGCATGGGGCCGCGAGCGCCAGCGTCTTCGCGTGCAAGGGGCCTTCGCCCGACCGGTGCCGTGAACTTCCTGTGATCCCTTCGGCCAGCGCCGCCCCGCTTTCCCCGCGATCTTCTCGGTCACGACTTTTCCAACTCCAAACAGCGTCTTCTTCGGGTTGTTCTGCGGAGATTTCCTCGCCGGTGGTCATGTTGGGTCAAGGACACGCTTCCGCGTCGTATCCTGAACATTCTCAGTGACTTCCGGCGGAATTCCGGGGAGTTCCGGGGAGTTCCGGGGTCGGTGGCACCATGAGTTCCGGGGTCGGTGGCACCTCATGTTCCTCGAGTTATCGAGGGTCTTCACGAAGTGAGTAAGGCGTTGTGATCGTTACGGAATACTGGCTCGGCGCCGCGGTATGATGAGTGTCTGGGAGATGCCGGCGGCGCAGAAGTAGAGCAGCCCGGCCGCGCGGAAAAACTCGTCGAGGCGGCGCACGGTAAGCTCGCTCCAGACTGACGGCCCCAGCGCCCACACGATGTCGTAGCAGAGGTAGCTCAGGGCGGCCAGCGCGATCATGGCGTAGGGCCAGATCAACAACCCGCCACGGAAGGCCCAGGCACGTAGCAAGAGCGGCATCACCAGCACGATGGAGACGGCATCGCCGAGGTCAGAGAAGAGATCTCCCAGCGATCGCACCGAGCCCGCCAGGGCCACCCGGCCATCGGAGTATATCGCCGGACCGGCCAGCAGCACGGCCAGCGTGATACCGCCAGCGATGGCGATGATCCGGATGGCGGGTCGACCGGCCGGCGCGAGCCCGGCCCGGCGGGCGGCGTTGAGGAGCAAGATGAACCCGGTGGCGTCGCAGGCGTTCCCGGCGAAGGTCAGCGCCGCGCGGGTCCACAATGCGCCTGCCTCGAGCTCGCCTGCCAGATTCACCTGCGCAAGATCCTCGAAGAACAGGTCCTTCGTCAGCAACAGGGCCGGTTCCAGGGCGAGAAAACTCCAGGCCCAGAAGAGGTAGTCACCCGGCCGGAAGCGCGACACGGCCAGCAGCAGGCAGGCAAACGAGAGGAATTTGAGCAACAGAACCTGGTACTGGATCCAGCCCATCAGCGCCTGCTCGCTCGGTAGCAGACCCTGGAGCGCAACCAACGCGCCTGCCACTGCCAGCGGCAGGAAAAACAGGAGCCCCTTTTTCACCGCTCAATCCTTCGGCGGGCGCGTGGCCGTGGGCAGCACGAACAGGTTGGCCTTGTCCGATTTGAACTTGAGCCCGGCCCGCTCCATGCCCACCTCCTCGATGGAGATCACGTGGTAGATGGAGAGGTGCAGGCTGGTGGTGTGCTCCATGCGCTTACGCAGATTCTCCTCCTCGGGCTTCACCACCAGGCTTTCGGTGTCGAACACGAAGTCGGAGAGGCGGATGAACGAGAGCCCGAGCGGCGAATCGTCCACCTTGCGAGCGCGCAGCACCACGGTCTTTCCCTCGACCGGGTCGCGGTAGGTGACCACGAAGAAGGCGCGGGTCTTCTTTTCGCTCATGAAATCCCTCGCGGCCCTCTCCATACCAGAGCCGGCAAGAAAATCAAGACTGCGATGCCCTGCTCCATCCGGCACCGATTTCACCTCTCGAGTCCTCCACCCATGACGTCCAACACGCATCTTGTTCAAACGCCGTCAATCTGCCAGGGATTCTACACTCTGCGCGCATGATGCACGCATTAGACATACCTGGCTTCGGGCACGACGGACCGCGGGGCCCACGAAGCCAGCGCGAGCGCATACACACTTCGGTCACGGCGAAGCCGCGCAAGGTGCGTCTCAACCTCCTTGTCCCGCCGGTTTGTCTGGTCTTTTCATCCATCTAAGATTTATATTGGGTTGGAGTCTGACCTCAGTTGCCGCGGACGCGCCAATTACCAGCTTCGGGTTCCAGCTTCGGGTTCCACCCACCCCGGTTTTACCTGTCCGGATTTCGGACACCGTGTTCGAAATCCGGACAGAAGGCCAATTTTCACAGATTGTCTGCTGATTTTGTGTCTTTATAGTTGTTTGTTTTTATTTGTATTTTATTCGAATACA
>JAAZNF010000079.1 GCA_012798435.1 Myxococcales bacterium
AGCAAGAAAAATCAGGATCTCTCAAAAGAACAGCGAGAAAGGAAAGCTGTCGGGGGAAAAAACCTGCGCGTCGGTGAAGGCTTCAGGTGGCCGGCGCAGATTCAGCAGCAAAAACAAAACAAAAGAGGCTGGCCCCAATGAATTCAATTCAATGAATTCGACGGCGACATGCTGCTGGGAATCTTCTCCGACGAGGGAGCCTCCGGTGGGATGTGTGACGTCCTGATCGAACGCCTGTAAACGCCTGTAGAAGGAATTGGGCTCGTTGGGATCGGCCGGGGATGCTCCACTACTCCAATGGCTTGGCCGGTGGGGGAGCGGCGGGAGCGGCCAGGCTGTATTGTAGCAGGGAGCGGCCCAGCAACACGGCGGCCGGCGCATAGACGAACATGAGCGCGACCAGGATCTTCACGACCTCGCCCGCTCTCCCCGGCGAGAACAGGGCCAGGAAGAACCCGATCCAGACACACATCGCGACCAGGCCGGTCACCAGCGCCCCCGCGCCGGTGAAAAAACGGCCCACGGCTGGAAACTGCGCCGCGTTGGTGCGCTGATAGAGCGCTGCCACGCAACCGGCGTACAGGCTTCCTCCGCCCACGATCAATCCCGCGGCGATGCGGAATATCGGTCCCCGCTCGCCGCTGAAGAGCACGCCGATCGCCGCGCTGGCCAGACCGATCAGCAGCAGTTGGTGGGTCAAGAAGCGGAAGTAATAGAGGACGACCTTGATGCCGAGCTGAGGATCGGCGGGCGCCTGTTCTCGGTAGGCCCGCCAGCGCAAGACGAGGTAGGCCAGCGGAAAGAGGTACAGCCCCCACACCATCATCCCGAACAACCCGAAGCCGCTCAGGCCGAACCCGCTGCGAAACAACCAATTGTCCAGTAGATCCATTCGGCACCTCCGAGAAAAGGGATGATGGTTTCAGATACGGAAAGGATCGGCAATTTGCGCGCTCAGGGCTTGATGCGAGCGCAGCGGAACCCGGAGTATTCGGATGAGAACCACGGGCTGGCCGACTGGCGCGAGGTGACCTCCAGGAAGTAATCCACCTCGAGGAAGCTGCCCCCCCGGAAGACCTTGCTGTCCCCGTTGTTGGGGCCCGGGGGATTGTCGGCCGGCGCGACGGAGTAGTACATGGGATCGTACCAGTCGTTGACCCACTCGGCGACGTTGCCGGCCATGTTGAAGGCGCCGAATGGGCTGACCCCCGTCGCATGGGAATCCACCGCTTCCAGGTCCTCGTGGCACAGCTCCTGGGTGCACAGGTTGCGGTGGTTGGCCAGGTCGCAGGAGATGGGCTTTCGCACTGGCGCCCCCCCGCCGGTGGTGTCGTACTCCGGGTCGCCCCAGGGATAGAGGCGCGTGCTGTTGCCCGCGCCGCGCGCCGCCTTCTCCCACTGGGCCTCCGTGGGCAGCGCCTTGCCGACCCAGCCGCAGTAGTCCCGCGCCATGTACCAGCTCACCCAGATCACTGGGGACAGGCCCCGGGCCTGGTTGTCGTACCACGCGTCGTCGCTGGTCGATGATACGTTGAGCGGCGGAGTGCAGGCCTTGGCCATCATGCAGCGGCGGTATTCGGCCACGGTCACCTCGTACTTGTCGATGTAGTACGCACGCAGGCTGGGGAGGTGCAGCGGCGCCTGGTCCAGCCACAGGGTATCGGCGGCGTTGCGCCCCATGGTGAACGCTCCTTCCGGGATGTACACCTCCTCGCCGGTGCCCGGACCGCACCCCTCGTTGATCGGCCCGTCGCAGTTGTTGTCCGCCGCGTCGCGGCAATCCTCGTCGTGACCCGGGTACGCCTGCGGGTTGCTGTCGTTGCAGTCGTCGCCGCCAGCGATGACCGCCGCGTGGCCGTCCCCGTCCACGTCGGTGACGTCGGCGCCGTTGCAGTCCTGGTCGATGCCGTCATAAGGGGTCTCGTCGGCCCCCGGGTGGATGCGCCAGGCCGTCCCCGGGGAACACCCTGGCAGATCTTCCGACCCCGCGTCGCAGCAGTCATCACCGCCCTGGGCGGTGGCGAAGTGCCCGTCGGCGTCGGCGTCCACCTCGTCGGCAAGCCCGTTGCAGTCGTCATCCTCGCCGTTGGCCGGAACCTCCCCATGGCCGGGAAAGACCTCGGGGTTCTCGTCGTTGCAGTCAAAACAGGCCAGGAAGGTGTCCCCGTCGTTGTCGCTGAACGTGCTCGTGAAACCGTCGTCCATCTCTCCGTCGCAGTCGTCGTCACGGTGGTTGCACACCTCGCGTGCGTCGGGGTGGACCTCGGGGTCGGTGTCGTTGCAGTCGGTGCCGAAGGGAACCTGCGTCGCTTCGTACCCATCCTCGTCCGCGTCGGTGAGATCCTTGCCGCTGCAATCCTGGTCTATGCCGTCATACGGTGTCTCCGGGTTGCCCGGGGCCCGCCGCGGATCGTAGTCGTCACAGTCCAGACAGGCCGGCACGCCGTCGCCGTCGGCATCCACCAGGCCCTCGTCGGTGAGGGTGTCACAGTCGTCGTCCCGGGAGTTGCAGCGTTCGGCCGCGCCCGGGTGGACCAGCGGATCGGTGTCGTCGCAGTCGATCCCGCCGGGGGTCTGATCGCTCAGGTATCCATCGCCATCCTGGTCCTCGCCGGTGGCGGAGATGTCGGTGCCGTCGCAATCCTGATCGATCCCGTCGCCGGAGATCTCGGTGGCGCCAGGGTACATGAGCGCGGCGGTGTCCGTGGCGCAACCCAGGGCGGCCTCCGTTCCGTCGTCGCAGCAGTCGTCGCCGGCTACGCGGGCGCTGTCGTGGCTGTCGCCGTCGGCGTCGCTGTCGTCGGGATCCCGGCCCGTGGTGGAGTTCTTGTTGCAGTTCTGGTCGATGCCGTCGTACGGGATCTCCCGAGCGCCCGGATGGACGGAGGCATCGCCGTCGTTGCAGTCGGTGCCGGAGGCCGCCACCGCGTCGTAGCCGTCCCCGTCGACGTCCGTGTCGTCAGCGTCCTTGCCGGAGGCCGGATCCTTGTTGCAGTTCTGATCGATGCCGTCGTACGGGATCTCGCGGGCCAGCGGGTGCACTGCCGGGTTGTCGTCATCGCAGTCGGCGGCCGGCGTCCAGCCATCCCCGTCGCGGTCGGTAAACCCTCCGCTCCCTCCTCCGCAGGCGCACAGCAAGAGGCAGGGCAGGCCACATACCAGCGAGCGTCGCATGCTCATGGATTTCTCCCGTCCCAGGGGTTCGCCTCATTATCCGAGCCTGCCACGGCGCAGTCAAACGGCCTCACGCTCTACCCGGGCGCGATTCGTTCGGCTCTGGCCGTGTTTTCCAGCGCCGGTGCATCCACACCCACTCGGTCGGGTGCTCGCGGATGTGCCGCTCGATTCGGAGCGTCAGCGCCGCGGTGTCGGTGGCGATGGCCTGCCGGGGCTCGGGCTCGGAGGAGGTCGGGAATTCTTCGACGACCACCCGGTAGCCACCCTCCGGGACGCGGAAGTTGAACCCCGTCACCAGCGGCGCGCCCGTCTCGCGGGCCAGCGCCGCCGCCGCCACCGGCGTGTGCGCCGGCCGCCCGAAGAAGGGCACGAAGACGCCGGGCACCCGCGTGTCCTGGTCGATGAGCAGGCCCAGGATGTTTCCGGCCGCCAGCACCTCCCGCATGCGGGTAGATAGCTCGGGCTCGCCGCGCCACAGCGTATGCACCGGGCCGAGCCGCCGGGTCTCGTCGATGAGCCGGGTGAAGCGGGGGTCGTAGCTCTTCTTCCCGATGGTGAACACCGGCAGGCCCGCGCGGGCCAGCGCCAGGGCCATGAGTTCCCAGTTGCCGGCGTGGGCGGTGACGAAGATGACGCCCCGGCCCCGAGCGAGCAGCGAGCGCAGCAGGCCGAGGCTCTCCGGCACAAGGCGTACATAACGAGTGATGTCCGGCAGGCGGCGCACGCAGGCCCACTCGGCCGCGGCGCGGCCCAGGTGCGCGAACACCCGGCGGGCCAGCCGCCGCCGCTCGTCGTCCGCGAGTTCGGGGAAGGCGAGCGCCAGGTGGGCCAACGTGTCGTGCCGCGCGCCGCGCGCCAGCAGGTACCCGAGCCGCCCCAGCGCGGCGCCGAATCCCAGGGCGAGCCGCCAGGGCAAGAGGCGCGTAAAAGCCAGGACCAGGCGCGCCAGGGCGTAGATCAGGGTGTTCTTGAGCCGCCGCATGTCGCCGGTCCGGACGGCATCGCCTCCAGGGCGCGCCGCACCGCCGTGACCTCGAAGAGAAGATGCTCGAAACTGTCGAGATCGAGCGAGTTGGCGCCGTCGCAGCGGGCGCGGTCGGGGTCGGGATGGACCTCCAGGTACAGCCCGTCCAGGCCCACCGCCGCCGCTGCCCGGGCCAGCGGGCGCACGAACTCCCGCAGGCCGCCGGTGCAGCCCTGGCCGCTCCCCGGCCGCTGCACGCTGTGTGTGGCGTCGAAGATCACTGGCGCGTTCGCCTCGCGCAGCCACACCAGCGAGCGCATGTCCACCACCAGATCGCCATAGCCGAAGGTGGTCCCCCGCTCGGTCACCAGTGGTGCACCCCCCGCCGCGCGCACCTTGTCGGCGGCGAAGCGCATGTCGGCCGGCGCCAGGAACTGCCCCTTCTTGAGGTTGACCGGCTTGCCGGTCCGGCCGGCGGCCAGCAGCAGATCCGTCTGGCGGCACAAGAACGCCGGGATCTGCAGCGCGTCCACCACCTCGGCCGCCGGCGCCGCCTGGGCGGGATCGTGGATGTCGGTGAGCACGGGCAGGTTCGTCTGTCGCCGCACCTCGGCCAGGATGCGGAGCCCCTCCACCAGGCCCGGCCCGCGGAAGCTCTGGAGCGAGGTGCGGTTGGCCTTGTCGAAGGAGGCCTTGAAGACCAGGCCCACCGGGTAGGCCTGGACGCGCTGGGCCAGCGCGCGGGCGAGGTCGAGGGCGCTGCGTTCATCCTCCAGCACGCAGGGGCCGGCGATGATCAGCAGCGGTTGACCCGGGCCGGCGGATACCGGCCCGATGCGCACCAGCCCGCTCATGCGCCGCTCCGTTCACGCCGCGCCATGGCGGCCTGGACGAACGAGGCGAACAGCGGGTGCGGCGAGAGCGGCTTGCTCTTGAACTCGGGGTGGAACTGGCAGCCGAGAAAGAAGGGGTGTCCGGGCAGCTCCGCCATCTCCACCAGGTGGCCGTCCGGAGACAAGCCCGAGAAGACCAGTCCCTTCTGCGAGAGCGGCTCGCGAAAGGCGTTGTTGACCTCGAAGCGGTGCCGGTGCCGCTCGGAGATCTCGTCCCGCTGGTATACCTGGCGGGCGCGGCTGCCGGCCTGGAGCCGGCAGGGGTAGGCGCCCAGGCGCATGGTGCCGCCCTTGTCCTTGACGGCGCGCTGGCTCTCCATGAGGTCGATCACCGGGTAAGGGGTGTGAGGGTCGAACTCGGTGGAGTTGGCGCCCTGCAGGCCGGCCACGTGGCGGGCGAACTCCACCACCATCATCTGCATTCCCAGGCAGATGCCGAAGAAGGGGACGCCGTGCTCGCGGGCGAACTGCACGGCCAGGATCTTGCCCTCGGTGCCGCGCTCACCGAAACCACCAGGCACCAGGATGCCGTCCAGGCGCGAAAGCTGCTTGGGATCGTGGTCGGCGATCTCCTCGGCGTTGAGGTACTCGAGCTGCACGCTGCCGCCGTTCGCCAGCCCGCCGTGCAGCAGGGCCTCGTGCAGGCTGCGATAGGAGTCCACCAGGTGCACGTACTTGCCCACCACCCCGATGGTGCACTGGCGCTTCGGGTTGCGCAGCGTGTCCACCACCTTTTTCCAGCGATCGAGGGCGGCGCCGCGGGACCAGATGTTGAGGAGCTCGGCGATCTTGTCATCGAGCCCCTGCTCGTTGAGCGAGAGCGGCACTGCGTAGATGGTGTCCACGTCGCGGCACTCGAACACCGTGGCCGGGCTGGTGGAGCAGAACAGCGCGATCTTGTCCTTGAGCTCCTGGCCGATGGCCTGGGTGCTGCGGCACAGGATGATGTCCGGCTGGATACCGATGGCCCGCAGCTCCTTGACCGAGTGCTGGGTGGGTTTGGTCTTGAGCTCGCCGGTGGAGCCGACGTAGGGCACCATGGTGAGGTGCAGGTACAGGGTGTGGGCGGCGCCCACGTCCGAGCGCAGCTGGCGGATGCTCTCCAGAAACGGCAGGCTCTCGATGTCGCCGACGGTGCCGCCCACCTCCACGATGAGCAGGTCCACGCCCTCGGCGGCCTTGAGGATGCGCGACTTGATCTCGTCGGTGACGTGGGGGATGACCTGCACCGTCTTGCCCAGGTACTCGCCCCGGCGCTCCTTGCTGATCACCGCGTCGTACACCTGGCCGCTGGTGAAATTGCTCCAGTGCCCGATGGGCGCCGAGGTGAAACGCTCGTAGTGCCCCAGGTCGAGATCGGTCTCGGCCCCGTCGTCGGTGACGAACACCTCGCCGTGCTGGTAGGGGCTCATGGTGCCGGGATCCACGTTGATGTAGGGATCCATCTTGAGCATGGCGATCTTCAGGCCGCGGTTCTCCATCAGCGCGCCGATGCTGGCCGCCGACACCCCCTTCCCCAGGCCCGACACCACCCCTCCGGTCACGAAGATGAACTTGGTCTGCTTGTGTGCCATGGAAGCTCCTTTTAGCTCTTGACGGCGAAGCGGGCCTGTGCCCGGGCGAGATCCTCGGCCGTGTTGATGCCGGGCTCGCCCGCGGCGAGCCGCAGCACCCGGATGGGAACGCCATGCTCCAGCGCCCGCAGCTGCTCGAGCCCCTCGGAGAGCTCGAGCGGGGTCGGTGGGCGCCGGTAGATGTCGAGCAGCGTCTCCCTGCGAAAAGCGTAGATCCCCAGGTGGACCAGAGCACCTGCCGCGGCCCGCGCGGAGGCGAACGGGATGGGCGAGCGGGAGAAGTACAGGGCCCGAGCGCTCTGATCGCACACCACCTTGACCCAGCCGGGGTCCGCAAACCGCGTGGTGTCGGAGAGGGGAACCGCCACGGTGGCCATAGGATAACCCGCCACCATGAAGTCGAGGAGTTGACGCAGCGCTGCGGGGTCCACCAGCGCCTCGTCTCCCTGCAGATTGATGATCACGGATGCATCGAGAGCGGCGGCCACCTCGGCCACGCGCTCGCTGCCGCAGCGGTGGGCGGCGGAGGTCCAGGCCACCGGGGCGCCGAAGGCCCGCGCGGCCTCGGCGATGCGCGCATCGTCGGTGGCCACGATGGGGTCTGGACCGATGGCGGCCTGCCGGGCGCGTTCGAAGGTGTGCTGCAGCAGGGGTTTCCCCGCCAGCGAGAGCAGCGCCTTCCCCGGCAGGCGCTGGGAGCCGAGGCGCGCGGGGATGACCACCTGACAATGCACGGACCACGTTCATATCCCTACGGGTGGCCGGGTTCAATGCTTTTTTTCCGCCTTGCCAACGAGGGGTGGCTCGCCTAACATCGGGTGCGATGGGCGCGCGCACCATGCTCTATGGGTTGGCGTTCCTCTCGGCGCTCTGCGCGGGATGCGGTTCGGGGTGCGGCCCGAAGGCCCCCTCCGATGCCTCCTCCGGCGACGCCGAGTTCGAGGAGATCCAAGTGTCGGCCCGCCTGATCGCCGCCCAGGGCCGCGTGACCGTGCGGCGCGCCCGCTCCGAGGAATGGCACCCAGCCATCACCGGGATGGCGTTGCAGGTGGACGACAGCCTGCGCACTCAACGCGACGCCTTCGCCACCCTCGAGTTCGAAGAAGGCGGCACGCTGCGGGTGGGGCCGGAGAGCCTGGTGCGCATCACCGACCTGCGCCTCGAGGTGCGCAGCCAGGCCCGGCGCTCCACCTTCACCGTGGAAGAAGGGCGAGTCGAGGCGGAGCTCCTGCCGTTGAAGCCCGCCGGCGAGTTCCGCATCCGCACCCCGACCGCCGAGGCCAGCCTCAATCACCGGGAGGTGGCGTTCCAATGAGGTTCGGGCCCGTCATGCTGTCCGGCCTGTTGGTTCTCGGTGCCGCGCCGGCGCGGGCACAGACGGCGCCCGGATCGACCACCCTGCCGGCCGGGCAGACGCTCGAAGATCTGGCCGAGCGTCTGCTGGGCGACCGCGAGGCGGCCGAGGAGATCCGGGCCCTGAACCGTATGGACGGCGGCGACCCGGCGCCCGGTACGGCGCTGCGCCTGCCCGGGACCGAGCGCCAAGCGGCGCTGTCGGCATGGCGAGTCGCCTCCCAGGCGGTGCAACAGGCGGTCGATGACGGGGCGGAGGAGTTTGCGCGCGAACGCCTGGATCGCGCCCGGGAGGCGCTGGCGGCCTCGCGCTCCGCCAGGCTGCGTGCCGATTACGCCGCTTGCCAGCGACAAGCCGACGAGGCCTGGGCCCTGGCGCGGCAGGCGCGCCAGGAGAGCCTGGAGCGCCGGCCGAGGAAAAGCCTGCTGGCGGTTTCGGTGGACGCCGCGGGAACCACCCGGGTGGAGGTCCACCGGGGCGAGGAGGTGAAGGTCACCGCCGGCAAGAAGAGCCTGGCGGTCGGCCCCGGCCAGGCGGTCAAGATCGAGGCCGGCAAGGAGCCCGAGCCGCCCCGGGCGCTGCTGCCGTTCCCGCAGCCGGTGCTGCCGCCGGAGGGGGCGGTGCTGGTCACGCCCACGGTGCATTTCCGCTGGCAACCTGTGGAGGGCGCCGCCCGCTACGTGCTGCTGATCGCCCGCGACAGCGCCGGGCTGAAACCGGTGCGGCAGCTCTCCTGCGAGGCGGTGTTCTACCTGTTCCCGTCCACGCTGCCGGACGGGACGTACTACTTCTTCCTGCGCTCGGTGGACGGCCAGGGCATGGTGGGGCCGGCCTCACCGGCGCGCCGCTTCCAGCTCCAGGTGAAATCCGGGGAAGGGGTGCGGGTGGAGAGCGCCCCTGACGGGAAGGGGATCTGAGCATGCCCCGCCGAGCCCTGGTGTGCGATGATGATGCTCCCATCCGCAAGATGGTGCGCGACATCCTGGAAGGGATGGGGGTCGAGGTGGTGGAGGCCAGCGACGGGCAGCAGGCGCTCACATTCCTGCTGCGCGAGAAGTTCGATCTGGTGGTCACCGACTTCCTCATGCCGCGCATCGACGGCTTGCAGGTGACCCGCGATCTGCGCGCCTTGCCCGGCGGAGATCGGGTACCGGTGGTGCTGATGTCCGCCATCTCGCGCAGCCAGATGGGACCGGAGGGCCTGGGCCCCGACCGCTACATCGCCAAACCTTTCAAGCCGCGCAAGATGGCCCGGCTGCTTCAGGCCATCCTGGAGCGGCTACCGCCGTCTTCGTGAGGCCGGATGCCCCTGTTCCGCACCATCACCCTGATGCTGGTAGCGCTGACCATGGCACCGGTCATCATCACCGGCGCCATCCTGATCAGCTCCAACGTGGAGGCGCTCAAGACCCTGACCTGGGAGGCGCAGCAGCAGCGGGTCGAGCGCATCTCCGCCCAGGTCGGTGGTTTCTTCGCTCGCATCCGCGACGGCGTGAGCATGCTCACCGAGACCTTGAACGTCGCCTCGCTCAGCACGCGCGAACGCCAGGAGATGCTCTCCTTCCTGCTCCAGAATCGACGGGAGGTGAACGTCGCCGCCTTGTACGACGCCGCGGGCGTGCCCCTGCCAGGCCTGGTAGCGTTCGACTCGGGCAGCATCCTGCCCTCCGAACTGGCGCACCACCAGTCGACGCTCACCTCGCTGGCCGAAGCCGAGGAAGCGGTCCAGTTCTCGGCTCCGTATCGCATCCAGCGCGCCGCGCGCCCCGAGCTGGCCATCCCCCCACGCGACGAGCCCGCGGTGGCCATGCGCTTGCGGCTGGGTGCCAAGGACGCTGTCTTCCTCGGGCTGGAGGTTTCGCTGATCCCGTTGCAGAGCGAGCTGGCCCGCATTCTGGGAGGCCCGGAGGAGCGGGTGATCCTGGCCGATCTCTTGGGCAACCCCATCCTGGCGGGAGCCGCCGGGACGGAGGATGACGCCGGCACCAACCTGGGCGCGGTATTGCGCCTTGCGGCCGTCTCACCCCAGGGGCAGCCGGTGCTGCCGCGAGTGACGGGGGCCATGCCGGTGCGGCTGGCCGACGGGACCGAGTTTTTGCTGGCCTACTCGCCGCTGCAGGAGCCCCCCTGGCTGGCTCTGTCGTTGCAGCCGCTGGACGCCGCCTACCGGGCCACCCGCCGCATGACCTGGCAGGTGGTGATCGTGGTCCTGGTGAGCCTGGCGCTCTCGATCGGCCTGGGCACATTGTTCGCCTTCGGCATCACCCGACCCATTTCGCGCTGCGTCTCCGGGGCGCTGGCGGTGGCGCGTGGGAACTTCGGCTTCACCATCGACGTGAAGACCCGCAACGAGATCGGCGAGCTGGCCCACACCTTCAACTACATGTCACGCCAGCTCCAGTTCTTCGACGGCGAGAACAAGGAGCTTCTGGCCAGCCTCGAGCGCGGCTACCTGGAGACCATCCGCGCCCTGGCCAACTCCATCGACGCCAAGGACCCGTATACCCGCGGCCACTCCGACCGGGTCACCGAGCTGGCCTTGGCGGTGGGGCGGGAGATGAAGCTGCCGGAGCGCGAGCTGCGCATCCTGCGCTACGGCGGCATCCTGCACGACATCGGCAAGATCGGCATCTCGGAGCAGATCCTGGGAAAGCAGGAGGAGCTCACCGAATCCGAGCGAGAGACCATCCGCCAGCACCCGGTGCTGGGCGAGCGCATCATCGCCCCCATCGACTTCTTGCAGCCGGTGCGGCCGCTGGTACGCAACCACCACGAGCGGGTGGACGGCGCGGGCTACCCGGACGGCCTTCGCGGCGACGTCATCCCCATCGGGGCGCGCATCATCAACGCCGCCGACACCTTCGACGCGGTGACCTCGGAGCGGCCCTACCAGACGGCGGTGAGTCCGATGGCTGCCATCGAAATCCTCAAGAAACTGCGCGGCAGCCAGATCGATCCGCAGGTGTGCGACGCGCTGATCGCGGTGGTCGAGCGCCGCCAGCGGGAAGGAACATCGAGCGCCGATCCCGCCAGACCGCCGGACGATGGGGCCGGACAGTCCCCATCGCCGGCCGCTTGATTGTTCTGAAGCTCGTGGAGGTCAAGGAGGGGTGCACCAAGACCCCGAGACCGGTGCCCCAAGACCGGCAAGACCCCCAAGACCGGTGCCATCCACCCCGGAAATCCCCGGAAATGTCTCCGAAATTTATATTAATCAGCGGGTTGTGATGGACGATGGCGGTCTTGAGGCGGGGTGATTTGGGTGTCTGCCCGGCGAACGGGGGAATCAGAAGGTCACTTCGAGCTTTTCGATCAGCGTCGAGAGCTCGACGGTGAGATCGGCGGACTTCTCGCGCAGCCGCACCAAGTTCTCGGTGATCTTGGAAAGCTGGGCCTCGACGCCGTTGAGCCGGTTCCACTGCTCGGCCTTGAGCTGCTCGTTCTGGGACTTCTTGAGGAGCTCGAGGTTGGCGCGGATGTCCCGGGCGCGCTGGCTGAGATCCGAGCGCTTCTGCTCCTCGGTGTTCACCTGGGTCTGCACGTCGGAGAGCTCTCGCACCTTCTGCATGAGCGGCCGGAGCTGCTCGACCACGGCCGGGTTGGCGGACTTTCCGTTGATGTACAGCAGCAGCGCCTGCTGGGCGCGCGGATCGGTGATGGTGGTGCTGGTGAAGCTCGGGTACTTGTCCTTGGCCTCCAGTGTGACCTTCTCGCCCGGCTTCACCTCGATGGACAGGTAGCGCGTGGTGGCGGTCTCCGAGTCCAGCTTGCCACCGATGACCTCCTGCTCCCAGCCCTGGCGTTTGGGCACGCCCACCAGGAGCGGGATGGCCTCGCCGTCCTCCTTGTTGGCCTGGACCTCGAAGATCTGCCGCTGAATGGAGAAGCTCTTGGTCTGGATGACGCCGCGCGAGATCTTGACCAGGTTGGCCAGCTCGGTCTCGGAGCGGTTCTGGTGGGTGACGTTGACCGCGGTGTCCAGGGCGTAGGCGATGTAGGAGCGGGCGCCTTTCTCGATGCGGTCGATGAGACCCTCGCCCACGAAGGTGCCGCCGCGCACGATGGCGATGGGACCGGGCTCCAGCACCGCCTGAGTGGCGTTCTCCAGGCTCACCGCCCGGAAGGGGTGCCGCTGCGCCTCGGCCACACCCGAGCCGGGGTTGTAGAAGTACACCGCCCGGCCGGGCACCTTCTGGTTGATGAGCGCGATCATGGTGCTCGAACGGTTCGGCACCGTCATGGGATCGGCCAGATCGTAGCGGTACAGCGAGCCCACCTTCTGCGCCTGGGCCTGCACCCGCACCGAGCCCAGCATGCCCTCGGTGGTGACCGCCGGCTCTTGGGTGGCGTCCTCGAGCTCCTCGCCGGCGTAGCCGCTCTCGTCGTAGTCGGCCCTCGCTTTCTTGGCATAGTCGCGCGCCGCCCGGCTGCGTCCGGCCATGCCGCCGAGTCCCGGCGCTGTTGCTGCCGGCGCCTGACTCATCAGGCGCGCCTCCATGGCGGGAGGGGGCGGCGGCGCGGCGGCGACGGTCGACTCGGCCACCGGCGGCGCCAGGCCCAGCATCTGGTAGGGGGTGAGGTCGGGCCGCTGCACGAAGCGCGGGGTGTAGAGGTCGTAGAGGAACGACACCGGGCTGCCGGTGGTGAGGGTGAGCGAGACGTCGTTCCAGTCTGCGCCGGAGACGTTGTCCACGATGGCCCAGCCCTGGAGCAGCGGCTCGCCCTCCTTGTCCAGCACCAGCCGGTAGCTGGGTTTCCAGGTGGGCATCTCGACCACGTAGGCCACCAAAAGATCGCGCTCGGAGGAGGCGCCCTTGTTGAGGTAGATGCCGAGGTCGATCGACTGCCACGACTCCTGGCCGAGCGAGATGTCCAGGCCCTTCTCCAGGCCCTGGGCCAGCGTCTGATCCAGGATGCGCACCGACTTCACGTCCTTGCGCGGGATGCTGCGGATGACGCCGCTCTCGTCCAGGATGGACACCTGCTGCCCCTCGGATGTGCCCTCCACGCCCACCATGCGGCCCTCGACGGTGCCCTGGGTGTGTTGGATGCGCACCCAGGCGCCGCGGATGACGTTGAGGATCTCTCCCAGCGCCCCCTGGCCCAGCGCTAGCCGCGGCAGCTCCGCCAGCGCCTTCTCCGAGCTGAGGTCCACCGGCAGCGCCAGCGAGGTGGCATAGCCGCCCTGGTGGTCGACCACAGTGATGGACTTCAGGATGTCCTTGATCTGGCTGGGGCGCACCTTGAGGTGCAGTTCGTCGCCGGTGAACTTGCCGCGCCGCTCCATGTAGGCAACGCCGTTCTGGAACAGCACCACGCGCTTCACCGGCAGCACCTGGTTGCCGATCACCGCGCTCCCACCCGGCCCCACGGAAGGCACCGTGGCGCAGGCGGCCGCCAGGATGCAAAGACTCGTAAGCGCAAGTACTCTGGTCATTTCGACCTCCTCGGATGGGTTGAGGCGACTGTAGCCGGGCTTCGTCGTCCGGGTCAAATGACGCACGAGGCTCCCGTGAGATCTGATTCCTTTCGTGAGCAGTTTTGCAGGAAGGGAAAATATCGGATAGCATCGGCCCGGAGGTGCCGCATGCGTCGTGGTGCGAACATTTTCTGGGTGGCCCTGCTCGCCTCGTTCATGTTGGCCGCTTGCGGCCAAGACAAGCCGCTTCGGGCCAAGCTCTTCAACCAGGGCCAGTACCCGCTCACCGGCTTCTATTTCCAGCCCGCCGGGACCGTGCCCGCCACGGGCTGGGAGACCGCCGACTGGGGCCGCAACCACCTACCGCTGCCGCGGCTCGAGCAAAACCAGTTTGTCATCGTCACCACGCTCGAGCGGTTGACCTACGACGGGCGGGCCACCTTCGACGTCGGCGGGAACGTCGAGAACCTGCGCGGCGAGGTGCTGGCCAACTGGATCCGCGACGGGGAGATCATCACCATCTTCGCGGGCTTCAGCGACAGCGGCACGACGTTCGGCTACCAGTGGGGAGAGCAGCACTTCCCCTCCGAGGTCGACGTTACGCCCTGACCCTGTGGGTCGCGGGCGCTGGGGGCCGGAGGTCGCGTGCGCATCCTGGGAATCGGCGGCAGTCCCCGCGCGGGCGGGAACAGTGACTTCTTGCTGGACCAGGCGCTCGAGGCCGCCGGCGCGAGTGGAGCAGAGGTCGAGCGGCTGTACGTGCGCGAGCTGGAGATCTCTCCCTGCCACGAGTGCGATCACTGCCGTGAGCGCCAGCCTTGCCCAATCCCCACCGACGGGGCGCAGCGCTTCTTCGAGGCGCTGGACCGCTGTCCCGTGGTGGTGCTGGCCACGCCGGTGTTCTTCTACGGGCCGCCCGCGTCGCTCAAGGCCCTCATCGACCGCGCCCAGGCGCGCTACCACGCCCGGCGCGCGGAGCGCACTTCGCCCGTGCTCGGCGCGGGGTTCGTGCTGGCCGCGGGCGGCTCCCGGCGGGCGGACACCTTCTCGGCGCTCGAGCTCATCCTCAAGGAATGGTTCTTCGCCCTGCGCCGGGAGCTGGCCGAGCTGCGCGGTTTCGGCGGCCTGGAGGGGCCCGGTGCGGCGCGCGCCGCGGGCGAGGTTCGTGAGGCCGCCCGGCGGTTGGGGGAGCGGGCGGCGCGGTGGAGGGGAGGGGGTTAGCTTCTGGCGCGCCGCCGAGAGGCGAGGAGTGCCGGCAGCAGTAGCAGAAGTCCGAGCGCGCCGGCCGGCGCCGTGCCGCAGCCGCAGCCCGAACCATCGACGATGGAACCGTCCGTCTCGCTCCCGCCGTCCGGCCCGGCGTCCGGGCCGCTTGCTTCACCGCCGGCGTCGTTGCCGCCATCGAGACCGCCGTCCTCCGCTCCGTCGGCCTGATCCGCCGCCACCGTGATGTCGGTGATCGGGGTGTACTCGCCGAACCACTCCACGTGCTCGCGCAGCATGCGCCGCTGGAAGGCGTAGACTCCAGGCGTCGCCGGCGCGGTGATGGTGAAGCGGAATTCGACCTCCTGGCCCGGTGCCACCGTAAGCTCCGGCGGGAGGTCCGCCCGGCCCCCGTCCCAGGTGTTGTTGTCCTGCGGCGCCTGGGCGCCGAGCCGGTAGTCTGTGGCGGCGCTCCAGGGGTTCTGACCGGTGTTGCGCATGCGCACCACCACCTCGCGTTGCTCGCCGGGGCGCATCCGCGAGGGGAGATCCTGGGAGACGAAGGCCGCGTCGTTGCCACCGGGCTGGGGAGATGTGTCGGCGTTGGTCAGGATGTACGCCTCGGGGCCCTGGGGAAGCGTGAAGCGCTGGCCGGCCAGGAGGTCGTACTCTCCCACGACCGCGCCGGTGAGCGGGTGGTAGGCCCGAAAGCGCAGCGGCTCGCGCGCCTCCAGGGTCAGCCCGTCCGGCCGGATGCCCATGGGCAGGGTCACGAACAAGGTCCCCTTGCGCGCGCCGATGTTGCGTACGCAGCCGTCGCTCGATCCAACCTCGGGCCAGAAGCGATCGGCCTGGCCCCCGGCGAAGGCGGTGAACGGCGCCGCCGCTTCCCGACCGTCATTGCGCGCCCAGCTGGCCACGTCGCCGGGCAGGATCCAGCGCAAGTGGGCGAAGTCGCCCACCCCGGCCATGTCTTCGAAGGCCACCTGGTGCCGCACTCCGGCCGAGGTGTGGTAGACGTACATGGGGAGCTTGGCCACCCAGGCGAAGGCCGCGGCCATGGCCAGCCGGATGGGTCGCTCTTCCGAGGCCACCGAGGACCCGGGACCGACGGGCTCGTTGCTGCTCCCGGGGGGGACGCCGGGGAGCGTCTCCAGGAACCAGCAGTCGTAGACCGGCCCCCAGCCGTCGTCGACCCCCACGTCGCGCGAGAAGTGCCAGGTGGCGATGTCGGCCGGGGTGCCGGCGTACACCTCGTCGGCGCTGTTCACTCCGTGGTTCGAGGTGATGGCCACCGGGATGTTGGTGCGGTCGGCCAGGTATTGCGCCAGCGCGCGCATCTCGGCCAAGCCGTCGTCGCCGGGGAAGCCGGTCTGCCAGCCCTCGTTCGCCACCTCGATGAGGATCACCTGGTGCTCGTGCCCGGCCAGGTGCCGCACCATCTGATCGACGAAGGCGAGCCTTCCAGCGCTGCCGCCGGCCACCAGGTCGGCCGAGCCGAAGATGGTCATCTCCACCCGCAGCCCGGCGGCGAAGGCCAGCTCGAGCAGGGCGTCGAGCTGCTCCCAGTAGTCAGGCCACACGGCGAGCTCTCCGCCGCAGCCATCGGACATCGCTACCGGGACGATCTCTAGCCCGCCCCAGTAGCTGCAGCCGCCGACCTGCCCCAGCACTCGGATGTAGTTGAAGCCGCGCGCCGAGAGGAAGGCCAGGTCGCGCTGCAAGAGCTCGCGGTTGAACTTCGCCTGCCACAGCGCGCTCATGTAGGTAGCTCCCAATCCCAGGAAGGCCCCGTTGTCGTCCACCAGCGAGTTGGCTACCACCCGCGTCGCGCCGCGCGGCGGATCGTCGGGATCGGCGGGCTCGAGGCCCGGGTTCGGATCGCCCCGGTCCCACACGCGCAGGTCCGAGAACACGGCGTCGACGGGCGCGCCCGAGTCGACCGCCAGCCGGGCCACCCCGATGCGGATGGAGTGCCCCACCGGGGCCCACTCCCCAGGTTCGGACATCTCCATGATGAGCACGCCGTCGCGGAAGGTACGGATGAGGCAGTTGCCCGCCCCGTCGGGGCCCCACTCCTCGCGGAAACGGTACGTCACAGTGGGGTCCCAGGCCAGCACGCTGGTGTCGGGCTCCATGTAGTTCGAGCCGATCTGCCACACCAGCTCGAGCGAGTCGGTCTTCCCCGGGCGAGTGTCGGCGGCGCCGGTCTTGCGGATGAAGTGCTTGAAAGGGTTGTTGCGGTAGCCGCCGTAGTTGGTGTCAGCGTTATCGAAGGTCCAGTCGTACATGTGGAACAGCTCGGACTTGTCCTCGAAGCCGGCACGGTCTTCGTTGGGGCGCAGGCCGCGGACGGAGAACTCCACCGCCCCCTGGCGCAGCGTAGGCACGTGCCAGTAGATGGCGTCGGAGGTGGAGGTCACCCGCCAGCCCTCGGTGGAGAACTCGCCCCCGCTGACCGTCCCCAGGGTGGAGCCACGCAACGTGTCGTCGAGCACCAGCACGTCCTCGGCATGGAGCCGATTGCCCGCGAGCAGCACAACCACGAGACAAACCATCCATGCGAACGATGCCGGCATGCGCTGAGCCATGTTTCCTCCTGGCGGACTTGTGAACTTGGTGCACAGCCACGGCAGTATCCGCCGGAGTGAGTGAGGGACGCAAGCCCCTGCATTCAAATGGAGCACCGATTTCTTTTGCTCTTGGCGATGAAACCGCGTGATGATTTCATGATGAAGTCGCAGCCCCAGTTCACAGTTCAGTTCCACCACAGTTCCACAGTTCAGTTCCACCCACCCCGGGTTGCCACAGTTCAGTTCCACCCACCCCGGGTTGCCCCCCGGTTTGTGCAAAGAATTGAACGCGAGAAAAGAGCATTTTTCTTGTGATTGTTTTCGGGTTGCCGCTGGAAAACATTCAGAACAATCTAGCGTGCACCGGTATTTCTGTTCTTG
>JAAZNF010000080.1 GCA_012798435.1 Myxococcales bacterium
ACTCGCCGTTTGTGAACCTGTGGATGAGGTGGACGACGGCGGGGCCTGAGCCGAGGACTTGTTGTCGAGAAGGTCTGGCCATGCCCGAGAGTAAAAGCAAGAACGATGCCAGAAAAAAAGAGTAGAACAAACAAAGACTTGTAATACCAACCCCCGCCTCGCCGTCCGGATTTCGACATGCAGGATAAAAATCCGGACAGCGCAACCCAGGGGCCTGTCCCCAACAAGCCTCCGTCGACCCGTGCGCCCATTTATTGAAGAACTGGAAGCAAGATGAACGAAGGCTTCCCCGACCCGTGGAAGACTTTTTGATGGGCTTTCACGGAATTGACTTCGGTCTCGCAATCCGTCCCCGTGTTCAAGTTACGTGAAAAGAAAGGGAACGACGCCGAGGCCACTTCTACTTGCAGGCGGTACCCCTTCGGTATCGTGATCGCCGTGTGCCAAAGATCGATCCGGTATGCAAAGACTTCGTCTGGCTTGAGCAACTCCGGATTTCGCAAAGATTTTCGGTAGCGGGCACGGATCTTTCCCTCTGATAGTAAAAAAGGCGTGCCTTTATCATCGACTTCCACAAGTCTCACGAACCAATCAGTGTCTGGAGCCGAAGTCGATGCAACCAAGGTAGCCTCGATAGGACCCGCGAATGTAAGTGGTCTCTCGAGCGGTGGCGTACGATACACTAAAATGTCTTTCCGAGACGAAAGGATAGTCCGAGCATGTTCCTTTCGAGCTACCTTGCTCTGCTCCTCCGGCATGGGGCTGTCCCCTATGTTTTCTTCGTAGAAGTAAGGGGTTGGTGTGGGATCTCCAGGATCGTAAACAAACGAGTCGTAGGAGCTTTTTTTCCTTGGCGGCTCGATTGAAAGGAGCCCGTCCCCACCCAGGCCCGCCGCTCCCTTTTCACTCGAAAAGTAGAACGGCGTCATCTTTGCCCCCGGCAGTGGATATCTCTCCCCTTCCAGCCAGCGGTTGTCGCCCATGACGAACAGCCGCACCAGCGGCTCCTTGTCTATCCCGTTCTCGACCCCTTTGAGCCAACGATCGAACCAGCGCAAGTACTCCGTCTGCAAGTCGATGATCGCGTGCGGGCCAAAATCCCGGTCACCGATGCTCCGGGTCGCGGTGTCCGTATGTCCCCACGGACCAAGGATGAGTTTCTGGAATGGGTGCCCACAGTTGCGCATTGCGAGGTAGTTGAGCTTGGTCCCGATCCCGTCCCCGTCGAACCAACCCGATTGATGAAAGACCGGCATCTTCACCGAACACAACTTGTCCAGGAAACTGGCACGGTCCCAGTATTCGTCTTGGGTGGGATGCTTGATCCACTTGCGCCAGAACGCGTTTTCATGCCCAAAGACCTCCTTGTCGAGATCTATCACGGGGAGTTTTTGCAGGAGCCTCGTGTACTTTCGTTCCCCGATGCGGGTCAGCACCGCGCCCGAGAGATCTGCTGTGGCTTCCGACTCCACCACCTCCGCCCACCAGATGGCTCCGAGCAAAAAGAAAACCCCGTACTCGTAAGGAATGTTGTACAACGGATCCGGCGGGGAGACGTTGGGGATGATGGTGACAAGATGCGGTGGTTTCTCTCGGGCCGCCCACCACTGGACCCAACCGAGGTACGAGCCGCCGATCATTCCCACCTTGCCGGAACAGAACGGCTGTCCCGCCAGGAATTCTATCGTGTCGTAGCCATCGAGAGCCTCGTTTACGAAGGGCTCCCAGACACCCTCGGACTTGAAACGCCCCCGGCAGTCTTGCACGGCCACGGCGTATCCCCGGCGCGCATAGAAGCGCGCGGTGAGTTCGAGCATGGTCTTCTGGTAGGGCGTGCGGATGAGGATGAGAGGGACAGGCTCCCTGGTTTCAGGACGATAGAGGTCGGTGGCCAACCGCACTCCATCCCGCATCGGGATCATCCAATCGCGTTCTACCATTACAGAAAATTCTGGCTGCGATACGGTCGCGGTGCTTGGCTCGACGCCGAGCCCGTCGTAGCCCTCACGCACGAAGCGTGCGTACTGCGCGGGCACTTCGGCCAGAACGATTCGATCCCGCTCGTCCGCCCACAGGCGGATATCCACCCCGGCAATGGAGAAGATATACCGCCGGAAGGTGCCCGGCTTGCCACCTGGAGCCCTCTCGACCTCATCCTGGAATCCGATCGTGGCCTCGAGCATGGCTCCCGGAACGACCAACGCGGGGAAAGTCTGCGCCCCACCTTTCTTCCGGTTGTAGGACCGAACTCCGAGCGACATGAGCGCCGGAGAAAAATTCTCGAAGAGGAGGGTCCCGGGCTTGAGCGCGATCTCCGTCTTCTGAGAGCGAAAGGCCGCCGTGGCCCGCTCTCCATCACGCTCCAGCGTGGCCGGCCCGAGCGGCGTCGAGAGAACGATCCTCCGAAACAGGCCCTCGGGGTCCGTTTCGATCGTGAGAGTGGTCTCCACCACCTGACCCGCCAATGACAGGGCGCTGTGGCTGGTAAACTCTCCCGAACTCTTCCATTCAAAGCGGGCGGAGGCGATCCGCTCCTCGTTCTTGTAGACAAGGAAAGTCCCCCGGTCCTCGAATCCCGCGAGTGAAACCGGGCGGGCGGGGACAGGGTCGGGTGCGATTTTCGGCGCGGGCGGCGCAAGACCACCTGCCGCCTGAGTTGGAGATGTCGCCGCCGGCCGAACCGTCGCCCCCGGCCCCGAGCTACATCCGATCCACGAGGCACACGCCATCACAAGAACGATACGGACCGAACTTTTCATGCTGAGGCTCCTTCAATGTCGCGCTACACGCTATGCCAGCTTTACACGGTGTTCAATCCTGTGTTACACACACACGGCATGGCTGCCCAATCCCTTGACTTTGCATCCCTTTGCAGCCTGATGGTCAAAAGGGGCCTGCTCTCCGAGGAGCAAGTCCTCGAGATCCAGATCAAAGAGGGCGCCCAGCGCCAGCGCCTGATCCGCGAGGCCGGTTTCCGCCAGGGCGGCCGCCAACGCTACGATGTCTATCCCTCAGAGGTCCTGGCTTCCTTCAAGCTCCCGGTTCAGGGCGAGAAGAACGCCGTCCTCACCGAGGACCGCATCGCCAAGGTTCTCGCCGAAGAGAGCGGGCTGCCCTACCTCAAGATCGACCCGCTCAAGCTGGACATGAAGCTCATCGCCTCGGTGCTCTCCCGGCCTTTCGCCCGGCGGCACAACGTCTTGGTGATCGGCCTTTCCGGCAACCGGCTCACCGTGGCCATCTCCGACCCGCTCGACGCGGAACTGTTGGAGAACCTGCGCCGGATCACCGGCTACGAGATCGATCCCCGCGTCTCGGCCAAGTGCGACATCCAGCGGCTCATCACCGAGGTGTACGGCTTCCGCCAGTCCGTGAGCGCCGCCGCCCAGACCATGGGCGGCGGGGTGGACATCGGCAACCTGGAGCAACTGGTCAAGCTCAAGGCGGTGGACGAGCTGGAGGCCACCGACAAGCACGTGGTGAACGCGGTGGAGTACATGCTCCACTACGCCTTCGATCAGCGCGCCTCGGACATCCACATCGAGCCGCACCGCGAACACAGCCTGGTGCGGGTACGTATCGACGGCGTGCTGCACAACGTCACCACCCTGCCCAAGGTGGTCCACGCGGCGGTGGTCTCCCGCATCAAGATGCTCTCCCGCATGGACATCGCCGAGAAGCGCCGCCCGCAGGACGGCCGCATCAAGACCGGCACGGGCGAGCAGGAGACCGAGCTGCGCGTGTCCACCCTGCCCACCGCCTTCGGCGAGAAGATCGTCATCCGCATCTTCGACCCGACGTTGCTCATGCAGGATCTGTCCGCCCTCGGGTTCTATCCCAAGGAGTTCAACCAGTTCTCGGAGTTCATCGCACGGCCCAACGGGTTGGTCCTGGTCACAGGCCCCACCGGCAGCGGCAAGACCACCACCCTGTACTCGGCGCTCAAGTACCTCTCCGGGCCGGACGTCAACATCGTCACCATCGAGGATCCCATCGAGATGGTGGTGGACGACTTCAACCAGGTGGCGGTGAACCCCACGGTGGGGATTACCTTCGCCTCGGCGCTGCGAACCATCCTGCGCCAGGATCCGGACATCATCATGGTGGGGGAAGTACGCGACGCCGAGACCGCGGCCAACGCGGTGCAGAGCGCGCTGACCGGCCACCTGGTGTTCGCCACGCTGCACACCAACGACTCCCCCACCGCCATCTCGCGCATGTTGGACCTCGAGGTCGAGCCTTTTCTGCTGTCCTCGGTGCTGGTGGGAGTGGTGGCCCAGCGCCTGGTGCGCATCATCTGCCAGCAGTGCAAGAAGAAGGATTACCTCACCCCCGATCAGGTGAGCGCTCTGCGCATGAAGATGCCCGAGGGGAGCCAAAAGAAGCTCCCGGTGTACTACGGCGAGGGCTGTCCCGCCTGCCGCGGCACGGGCTACCTCGGCCGCAGCGCGGTGTACGAGGTCATGCCGGTGAACGACAAGATCGTCCGGCTCATCAATACGCGCGGCGATAGCAAGGAGATCATGAAGGTGGCGCGGCTGGACGGCATGATGACCTTGCGGGAAGTGGCCATCAAGAAGCTGGCCCAGGGAATCACCACCTTCGAAGAGGTCATCCGGGTAACCTCCGAATGACCCCGCGGGGGATCGCATGTCGGACGCGCTGATCGCCGAACTTTCGCTGCTCTTCGATTCTGGCTACCCCCTGCTCTACCTGCTCACCTACGAGGAGGAGCGCGCCCTGCGCTTGATCCGGACCGCCGCCAAAGACCGGGCGCTCTCCACCTGGAGCCGGACCGGAGGTGGAGCCAACAAGCCGGGAGCCGATCTCCCCGCGCTGTTGGAGAGCCTGAAGCGGGCGGGTCGCGGCGTCACCGTCCTTGTCGACGCGCACCCTTTTCTTGCGGACGGCGGCGTGGTGCGGAAGTTGCGGGAGCTTTCACCCGTCCTGTCTCGCGCCGGTCACACGCTCATCTTCCTCTCGCCAGTGCTCGTCCTCCCGCCCGAGCTCGAAAAAGACGTCACCATCGTGGACGTGCCCCTGCCCGATCGGCAGGCGGTGGACGAGCTCTTCCGCGCGGTGTGCGCCGAAGAACAGGTGGTCTTCCCCGAGGACTTCGTCGACGCGGTGGTGTTGGCGGCCCGCGGCCTCACCGAGAACGAGGCGCGCCGGGTCTTCACCAAGGCGCTGCGCAAGGGCGGCGGCTTCAAGCTCTCGGACATCTCGCTCATTTTGGAGGAGAAGAAGCAGATCCTGCGCAAGAGCGAGGTGCTGGAGTTCATCGAGCTTTCGGAGTCCTTGTCCACGGTCGGGGGGTTGGAGGAAGTCAAGCGCTGGCTCAAGCAGCGCCGGCGGGCCTTCGGCGAAGAAGCGGCCCGCTATGGCCTGCCGCCGCCGAAGGGCCTGCTGCTCATCGGCGTGCAAGGCTGCGGCAAGAGCCTCACCGCCAAGGCGGTGGCCGGAAGCTGGCATCTTCCGCTCCTGCGTCTGGATCTGGGCGCGGTGTTCGGCATGGCCAGCCCCGAGACCTCGCTGCGCCGTGCCATTCTGGTGGCCGAGTCCCTCTCACCGGTGGTGCTGTGGGTGGACGAGATCGAAAAGGGCTTCGCCCAGGCCTCTTCGAGTGCCGGCGAGAACGTCTCCCGGGTGTTCGGTGGCTTCATCACCTGGCTGCAAGAGAAGAAGGTGCCGGTGTTCGTGGTGGCCACCGCCAACGAGGTGGAAAACCTGCCACCGGAGCTTTTGCGCAAGGGCCGCTTCGACGAGACGTTCTTCGTGGATCTCCCCGACGCTCACGAGCGCAAGGCCATCCTGCACATCCACATCAAGCGGCGCGGGCGGGATCCGAAGGCCTTCGATCTGGACGCGCTGGCCCGCCAGACCGAGCATTTCTCCGGCGCCGAGCTCGAGCAGGGGGTCGTGGCGGGGATGTACCGGGCCTTCTCCGAAGGCCGCGAGCTTTCCACTCGGGACATCCAGAAGGAGCTCGACGAGATCGTGCCCCTGTTCGCGACGTACGAGGAGAAGATCAAGGCCCTGCGGGAGTGGTCCAAGAACCGCGCCCGCCGGGCCAGCCTGGATCAATCGCTGGTCGACCTGTTCGAGGAGGAGTGATCCGCGTATCTGCGCGGATCGATGGATGCCATGAGCGAGCGACGCAATCGTCCCCGAAGGCAGAAGGAACAGTCGGTGCGCCGGGAACGCCGCGGGCCGGATCGCCGCCGCGGAGAACGCCGGCACACCCAGCGCGTGCCGGCCGAGATCCTTGTCGAGGTGGAGACCAGCGGCCAGCGAACCTATCGCCGCACCGCCAACATCAGCATGGGCGGCATCGGGTTCCACGCGCCCATCCCGTTCCGGCTGGGCTCGGTGGTGAGCATGACCATCCGGCCCGCCGGCGCGCGCCAGCCCATCCGGGTGACGGGAGAGGTGATCGGCGTCGATGAGAGCGGGCGGGGCAACCGGGTGAAGTTCCTGGACCTGGCCGGAGAGGGAGCCTCCGCGCTGGAAGAACACCTCGAGCTCTATCACGCCCCCACCCGGGTGGGCCTGGCCCCCATGCCGTTCGATGACGGCACCGAGCGTGGTTTTCGCCAGGTTCGCGAGGGTGTCTTGGTGCTCGGCGTTCCCGGCGCATCCCGCGAGATCCGCCTGCGAGCCACCGACCGAGTCATCGGACGGGATCCCCGCGAAGCCGATATCGTCATCGACCACCCCACGGTTTCCCGCCGGCACGCCCACGTCTGTTTGCAGAACGGCCGCCACCTGCTCACGGATCTCTCCAGCACCAACGGCATCCGCTTCCGTGGAAAGCCGGTACGCTCGCTGGTGCTACGCGACGGGATGATGTTCTTCATCGGCCAGGTGGAGATCCAGTACCTGGTGACCCGGAGCGTCTAGCGGCGGCTCCAAATCGCGCCCGCGCCAGCTCGATAACCCCCTGAAACACCTGCATAAACAATGGGGACAGGCCCCGGTCTTCACGCTCCGGAAGGATCGATGGTCTTGCCTGGTTCCTGTCTCGAAGACATTCGAGAATCGTGCCTCGCAAAGAGAAGCATTTCGGCCTGGCGCAACAACTCATCGAATCCGATTTTTTGGGCCGCCGAGATCGGCACCGCTCCCAGGCGCTGGGCCAGGGCTGACACCTGGGCGGGCGGGATGCGATCGATCTTGTTGAGCAGGACGATCCGGGGAACGGTCTGAAGGTCAAGATCGACCAGTATCTTTTCCACCGCCTCCCGCTGTTCCTCCATGCGAGAATCCGAGCCGTCCAGCAGGTGCAATAGCAGATCCGCGTACTGGAGTTCCTCCAGCGTCGCTCGGAACGCCCGCGCCAGCTCGGGTGGCAGATTTCGGATGAAACCCACGGTGTCGATGAGGATCACCTCGCGCTCGCGAGGAAACCGCAGCCGTCGGCTGGTGGGATCGAGGGTGGCGAACAGTTTGTCCTCGACCAGAACCTGGCTCCGGGTCAGCGCGTTGTGCAGGGTGGACTTGCCGGCGTTGGTGTAGCCCACGATGGCCACCACGGGGAGGTTCGAACGCTCCCGCAAACCCCGGCGCACGCCCCGGCGGGCGGAGAGCCGCTCGATCTCCTTCTCCAGCCGTCGGATCCGCTCGCGCGAGCGGCGCCGGTCGATCTCCAGCTTGGTCTCGCCGGGGCCCTGTCCCCCGATGCCGCCGGCCAGGCGCGAAAGCCCGGTGTCCTCGTGGACCAGGCGCGGCAGGCGGTAGCGGAGCTGCGCCAGCTCGACCTGGAGTTTCCCATCGCGCGAGTGGGCCCGCCGGGCGAAGATGTCCAGGATGAGCTGGGTCCGATCGATGACCTTGAGATCGGTGAAGTTGGCGATGGACTTGGCCTGCGCCGGGGTGAGGTCGCTGCCCATGACCAAAAGGTCGGCGCCGCGCTGCATGGCCCCGGTGACGATCTCCTCGAGCTTCCCCCTCCCTACCAGCCAGCGCGGATCGGGCCGCGGCCGCACCTGCGACTCCGTCCCCACCACCGCCACGCCCGCGGTGCGGCACAGCTCTCGCAGCTCCAGGAGCCCCTCCTCGGCCTCCTGCGACCTTCCGGCGCACACCACGCACACCGCCTTGCCGCGATCGCCCTCGACCCGCTGGACGCTCACCTTGCGCGAGAACTCTTCCTCCAGCGCGACGATGCGCGCCAAAAAGTCTCCCCCGGTTTCGTAGGGGCCATCGAACTCCTCGAGCCGGTACGGCTCCGGCCCCTCCACTCCCGGCAAGAGGTGCGAGCCGTGGATCCGCCCCGGCAGGCCGTCTTCTTTGACGGTGATCGCCGCCACGTAGTCGAGCCGCAACAGGGTCAGATCGGCCAGATCATCCCGAGTCAGCGGCTCCTGCCGAAGGTGCGTGTGTAACAGCCGCAGGCCGCGGAACCGCGCCCGCCCCCCGCGCATGCGCCCCAGGTCGGGCAAAAAGAGCCGGTGGGGATTGCCGACCAGCACCCACTGGACGTATCCCCGCCGGTCGGCGAGCAGGCCCAGCTGGCGGCCGCACTCCCGCGACAGCTCGCACAGGGATCGGGCCAGCTCCGGCGAGACGAGCTGCCAGGGGCGGAGCCTGCGCTCGTAGAGTTTCTGGATGCGGTGGAGCTGACTGACCTTGAGCCCGGTGGTGTTTCCGAAGGGTTCGCGGATGGCGGTGTCTCCCCTGCGTTACTTCTTGGGCGGTTCCGGGGCCTTCGGCGTTTTTTCCGGGAAGGCCGGACCGCCCTTGGGCGAGAGGTTCTGCATCTTGCAGTTGCCCTCGAAGATCACGCCTTTTTCGATCTGCAGCGTGGGGGTCTCGATGTTGCCGTACATCTTGCCGCCGCCGCGGATCTCCACACCCTGGGCCGCGCGAATGTTGCCCCGCACCTCTCCGTTGATCACCACCGTGCCCACGTTGATCTCGGCGGAGACCTTGGCCCCGTCGCCCACGATGAGGGTGGAATCGGAGTTGATCTCGCCCGAGTACACGCCCTCGATCTGCAGCGTGCCCTCGAAATGCAGTTTTCCCTCGAATTCGGATCCCCGCCCGAGGATGGTGGTCATCTCGTCGGTCTTCAGCGGCATGGTGTTCTCCTTGCGCAGGACGGCCATGGGTTTACCCTCAATTTCCTAAAATGACGTTGACGACCCGGTCCAGCTCTTCCAGGCCAAAGTAGTGGATCACGATCTTCCCGCCGCGCCGGCGCGACGAGATCTCGACCTTGGTAGCCAGGCGGCGTTGCAGCTCCTCCACCAGGCGTTGCTCGGCAGGCCCGTAGCGCCGGGTCTTGCTCGATTTCTTGGCGGCGGCGGCGCCGGGGCGGGAACGCACCGTGTCCTCGGTCGAGCGTACCGAGAGTTTGCCGGAGACGATGCGCCGCGCCAGCGCGAGCTGCTCGGCGGCGGAACCCAGCGAGAGCAACGCCCGGGCGTGACCCATGCTCAGCTCGCCGGTGAGCAGCATGCGCCGCACTTCCTCCGGGAGCTTGAGAAGGCGCAGGGTGTTCGCCACCGTGGAGCGCTGCTTCCCGACGCGCGCGGAAAGTTCCTCCTGGGTCAGCCCGTGCTCCTCGACCAGCTGCCGGTAGGCCTCCGCCTCTTCCAGGGGGTTGAGGTCCTCCCGTTGAAGGTTCTCGATGAGCGCGAGCTCCAGCATCCGGGTCCCGGAGGCTTCCTTGACCATCGCCGGAACCGCGGCGAGTCCCGCCATGCGCGCCGCCCGCCAGCGACGCTCCCCGGCGATGATCTGGTACCCGCCGCCATCGAGCCTGCGCACCAAGATGGGTTGCATCACGCCGTTCGCGCGGATGCTCTCGGCGAGCTCGCGGAGCTTGGCCTCGTCGAACGCCTGCCGCGGCTGGTCCTCGTTGGGCCGAAGCTTCTCCACCGGACACAGGATGACGCCGCCCTCCTTGGGCGAGCTTTCGGTTCCTTGCGGGATGAGCGCCCGCAGGCCTTTTCCGAGGACTTTTCTTCCGCCTTTCTCCATGAAATATCCTTGATATTCAGGTAGTTACGCTGACAATATCTCTCGCGCCAGAGCCATGTAGCTCTCGCTCCCAGTGGACTTGATGTCGTAGAGCATGATGGGCTTTCCGAAACTCGGCGCCTCAGAGAGGCGCACGTTCCGCGGGATCACCGTCTCGAACACCTGGTCGGTGAAGTACTGCCGGACCTCCTCCGACACGCGGTGGGCGATGGCGTTTCGCCGATCGAACATGGTGAGCAGGATCCCGTCCACGGCAAGCTCGGGGTTGAGCGAGTCCTTGATCATGCGCACGGTGTTGAGCAGGGAGGTGAGGCCTTCCAGCGCGTAGTACTCGCACTGGAGCGGCACGATCACCCGATCGGCGGCCGTGAGCGCGTTGATGGTGAGCAGCCCCAAAGACGGCGGACAGTCGATGAAGATGTAGTCGAATCGCGCTCGCAGCGGCTGCAGTGCCTCGCGCAACCTCCGCTCGCGCTCGGGCACCGAGACCAGCTCCACCTCGGCACCGAAGAGGTTGTTGTCCGACGGCGCGACCATAAGATGCGAAAGCTCGGTCTTTCGTAGCACGCTGTCGAGCGGCACTTCTCCCAGGAGGACGTGGTAGAGGTTCTTCTGCTCCGCATCCTTTTCGATGCCGAGGCCGGTGGTGGCGTTGGCCTGGGGGTCGATATCGACGAGCAAGACGTCCTTTTCCGCCACGGCGACGGCGGCCGCGAGGTTGATGGCCGTGGTGGTCTTGCCGACGCCGCCTTTCTGGTTGGCGATGGCCACGATCTTCGCGCTTCTCTTGGTGGCGTTCTTAGACATGCGGGGTGTGCTTCTACCACAACCCCGGTGAAAAGGACAAGAATTTAGGATGGCGACCGCTGGAAGGAGACCAGCCTGCGCCGGGAGTCGGTGCGCGGCAGACGATACTCGATCCGCTGCGCCAGGGAGAACCCCGCCGGCGGGGAAAAATCGTTCTTCCCTTCCTCGGCCTCTTCCGATGGCCCCAGCATCACCCAGATCCGCCCCGCGGGTTTCACCAGGGGCGCGCCCAGCCGCAGCCATTCCTCCGGTGGGAACGTCGCTCGTGACACGACCTCGTCGAAGGTAGGCAGCGGCCGCTCGGTCCAGCCCAGCCGCTCCCAGCGCACCTCGGCCGAGAGCGAAAGCATACGCAGCGCACTTTCCAGAAAGCTCACCTTCTTGCGGCGGGCCTCGAGCATGGTGAGGCGCAGCGTCGGATCGATTGAGAGGAGCACCAGGCCGGGGAATCCGGCACCGGAGCCGACGTCGCAGACCGAGGCCCCCCTGGCGATCGCCAACGACAGCATGGCCGAGTCCAAAAAGAGCTTCTCGGCCATCCCCTCGGGATCCTTGATGGTGGTGAGGTTCATCTTCTCGCCCCAACGGAGGATGAGCTCACGGTGTCTCGAGAACCGCTCTATCTGATCCCCTGCAAGAGAAAGACCCAGCGCCTCGGCCCCGTCGCTGAGGCATTTTTGGAACGTGTCGGTGTGCGGCTCCATCTTGCACCTCCATCTCGTCTGGCGTGGCCGACCTCACGGCCGAAGTAGTCAGAGAGGGCGCTCGTGGGAGGCTGTTGCTCGTCTCGCCAGGCTATGTTCCACGTGGAACATGCATTTTGTCGATGAAAACGGAAAGCCTCAACAACGCTGCCGGAGTCATGCCGTCTATGCGCGATGCCTCCGCAAAAGTACTTGGTTTATTTGAAGATAACTTCTCCGACAGCTCTCGGGACAGACCCGGGATCGAGCCGAAATCGATGCCAGCGGGGATGGCTCTCTGGGCGAGCGACGAAAGCTCCTTGGCCCTGGCGATCTCGCGTTGGATGTATCCGCGGTACTTCACCTCGACCTCGGCGCGTTCGAGGGCCTCGGCGGAGTAATCTCGCAAGAAAAGCGCCTCCACATCTCGGATGCCGATCTCGGGCCGGGACAACAACCTGGCCAGCGTCATGCGCTCTCCCCCCTCGAGCCGGGTGGTCGTCTCATCGAGCCGCTGGACGAGAGCAGCGAGTTCGCGCTCGGTCGCCTGCCGCCGTTCCACGATCTCGTCGTCGAGAAGCGCAGCCCGCCGGGCCAACTCAGCGCACCTCGCCCAGGCGTTGTCCTCTCGGAGCAGCAGGCGGTGCTCCGCCCGCGCGGTGAACATGCGGTACGGCTCCCGGGTCCCCCGAGTCACCAGGTCGTCGATCATCACCCCGATGTAGGCCTGCTCTCGAGCGAGCACGAACGGAGCCTCGCCCCGGAGCCTGGCGCTGGCGTTGAGACCCGCCATGAGGCCCTGGCCCGCCGCCTCCTCGTACCCGGAAGTGCCGTTGATCTGGCCGGCGAGAAAGAGGTTCTTCACCCGCCGAGTCTCCAGGGACGGGAGAAGCTGGGTCGGGTTCACGTAGTCGTACTCCACTGCGTAGCCATAGGACTCCATCTCTGCGCTCTCGAGGCCGGGAATGGTGTGGATGAACTCCGACTGCACGTCCCTGGGAAGGCTCGTGGAGATACCGTTGGGGTAGATGGTTTTTCCATCGAGGCCGGTCGGTTCCAGGATCACCTGATGCGCATGTCTGCTCGCAAAGCGCACCACCTTGTCCTCGATGGAGGGGCAATAGCGCGGCCCGATGCCATGAATCCGACCGGTGTACAGCGGCGAGCGGTGGAGCGCGGCCCGGATGACGTCGTGCGTGCGCTGCGTGGTGTGCGTCAAGTGACAGACGGCCTGGGGCAACGGGAATCGCTCGTTCTCGTGTGAAAACGGTCGCTGCGCAGGATCGGAAGGCTGGGGCTCGAGACGGGAAAAGTCGATGGAGCTTGCGCGAAGCCGCGCCGGGGTGCCGGTCTTGAGCCGCCCCAGCTCGAAGCCGAGGCCGGCGAGGCCCTGCGCCAGATCCTGCGCTGGCGGTTCTCCCAGGCGGCCCCCACGCCCGCTCTCTTCCCCGACGAAGAGCATTCCGCGAAGAAACGTGCCGGTGGTGATCACCGCCACGGCGCACCGGAGGACCTCCTGCGAGGACAGCTCGACCCCGACCACGCGGTCCCCCTCGACTCGCAGCCCTGTGGCCTCGGCCTCGATGAGACACAGGTTTTTCTCTCGCTCCAGCACCCGGCGCATGTAGTGGTGATAGAGGACCATGTCGCACTGGACCCGGCGGGCCCGCACTGCGGGACCCTTGCTCTCGTTCAGGCGCCTGTAGTGAATGGCGGTGGCGTCCGCGGCGCGGCCCATCTCGCCGCCCAGGGCGTCGATCTCGCGCACGATGTGGCTCTTGCCCAGGCCCCCGATGGCCGGGTTGCAGGACATCCAGGCGATGCGGCGCAGATCCTGGTTCAGCAGCGCGCAGGTGTGCCCGCGGCGGCACAGCGCCAGGGCCGCCTCGCAGCCGGCGTGGCCCGCGCCGATCACCACCGCGTCGAACCCTGTTCCACGTGGAACCGTCATTTGCCTATACAAAACCTGTCGAATATCCCTGCGAGCACGTCCTGGTCCTGTCTCTTGCCGAGCAGAGCGTCGACCTCTTCACCGGCGGTGGCGAGGTCCGACAGCGCAAGCTCGGGGAGCGCGTCCAGGTTGCGCACGGCTTCTCGAAGGGCGTCGCACACCCGCTCCAGGCCGAAAACCACTCGATCGCTCGCAGCGATTCCATCGTCGGGGCCGAACTCATCTCTCATGACGCGCTTGATCTCTGACTCGAGCCGCGAAAGCCCATAGCCGCTCTTGGCCGAAACCAGGATCCTCCCGCAAGAGGCGAGTTGCTCTTCCAGCCGCTCTCGACGCTCTCGGTCCAGAAGATCCGCCTTGTTCTGCACCACCAGCACCCGGTCCGTGATATCCGGC
This sequence comes from Myxococcales bacterium, assembly GCA_012798435.1. Classification (GTDB taxonomy): domain Bacteria; phylum Myxococcota; class B64-G9; order B64-G9; family B64-G9; genus JAAZNF01. The sequence continues at coordinate 13,822 of JAAZNF010000080.1, forward strand.
GGCCGGTCGAGGGTACCGCCACGTTCGTCGCCGACCCACAGCAGGAGGTCCGCATTCTCGATTTGCTCCCGGCTCACCTGCTGCGCCATGCGATCGGCTTCGCTCCCCTCCCCTCCGCCAACGCCCGCGGTGTCGATCAGCCGGACGATCGCTCCTTCCAGCTCGACATCCACTCCTACGGCGTCCCGCGTGGTCCCGGCCTGGTCTGTGACGATCGAGACCCTCTGGTGCGCCAGCGCATTCACCAGGCTCGACTTCCCCACGTTGGTCCGTCCCGCGACCACGATCCGCCATCCCTGGGTCGCGACCCGACGGAGCCGCGCACGGATGCCCTCCACCGTGCGGACGAGGCCTTCCAGATTCGGTCGGGTAGCCGCAACCTCCGGCTCATCGGGGAACTCGATGATCGCGTTGAGCAGGGCGACCTGCTCCGCGAGCGCCGAGCGGAGCCCTGCGATCATGTCGGAAAGCTCCGTCCCTAGAGATCGCGCCGCGGCTCGAACGTCCAGCGGCGAGCGCGCCTCGGTCAGGGCCAGCACCGCCTCGACCCGCTGCAGGTCGATCTTGCCGTTGTCGAAGGCCCGGTGGATGAACTCCCCGGCTCGCGCCGTCCTGGCCCCGAGGGAGCAGGTGAGCTTCACGATCTCCCGGATCAACGCCGGGCTTCCGTGGCAATGGATCTCGGCGACGTCCTCGCCGGTGAAGGAGCGCGGCCCCGGCATGAACACGGCCAGCGACTGATCGAGCACCTCCCCGCCGGGCTCTCGCACCTGTCCCGCCAGCAGGCGCCGTGGCTGGCGGGTTGGATGAGGCGAGGCATGGAAGATGCGCCGGAGGATCGGCCCCGCCAACGGTCCGCTGATGCGGACCACCCCCACGCCGGCTCGCCCCTCGCCCGACGCCCTGGCGACGATGGTTTCCGCAGTTCCCGGGCCGATAGACTCCATGCCCGGGATCTAGCCGTCGTTTCGGCAGATTTTCAAGAGCGCATCTCGATTCTCTGAAATGAACCGATCGACTTCCGGCTCCTTCAACCCGAGATCGGCGAGCACGCCCTGGTATATGGATCGGAAAGCCTCGTCGAGCCTGCCCGTGTCGAGCTCGTATTTGAGCTTGACGATGGCAGCGGCCCGAAGCCGCTCCTCAGCGGTTCTCTTCTTTTTCATCGGTTGGCCCCGCCGGCTCGATGGTGAGGATACGGAAGCGCTCCTCCCCCCGGCCGCTGGCTTTTACGCGTGTCTCCTCGGCGAACGAGAGGTGGACCAGCCGGCGATCCTGCGAGTCCATCATGTAGATGTTCAATGGTTTCTGGAGGTGGCTCACCTTCTCGGCGAGCTCGCGAGCCAGATCCTTCATCTGCTCCGTGCGCTCCTCGAGCTTGCCCCCGAAGTCCACGATCACTCGGGTTTCCTCTCCGCTCTGACCGTAGAGGACTCGATTGACCAGGAACTGGAGCGCGCCCCGCAACTCGCGCGCCTCGGCGCGACGGATGTCGATCTGCCCATCGGGAAACTCCACCGAGAGCACCAGGTTCTCCCCCTTGACCGTCTTGCGCACGTTGGCCGAAAGGCCCATCCTGGAGAAAACACCCAGGAGGAAGCGGCTGGCCTTTTCCTGGGGATCCTCGATCTCCTGGACGTTCTCCAGCTCGACATCTGATTTTGCCTCACACGCCTCGGGTCCTTTCGGGATCTTCTCGCAGTCGACCAGGATCCCCACCATCGATGGTTTCCCCAGGCGGGAAAAGGTGCCGGGGATTTGCGAGTAGCTTATGTCCTGGGTTCTTACCTTCAGCTTCCAGGCGGCCTTCTCCACGGCGTCTTCGATGCTCGATCCGAAAAACTCTCTCAGCATCTCTCTCCCTCCGTCATTCCTCAGGCCGGATTCCCCGGGGCCGCGGCGATCTTCGCGGTCCTCCGATTGAACCAGATCTGGTTCGCGATGGAAAGCAGCGAGCTCACGAAGATGTAGAGAACCAGGCCCGCCGGCAGATAGAGCATGAGAAAGGTGAACAACGCCGGCATCATGTACAGCATCATCTTGGCCTGCGCGGGATCGGCCGTCGTCGGCGTGAACTTCTGTTGCAGGAACATCCCGACGCCCATGGCAATCGGCAAGATGAAGAGGGGATCGCGGTAGGAGAGATCATCGATCCACCCGGGGATGAACGCCGACTGGTACAACTCCACCGAGGAGTACAGCGTCCGGTACAGGGCGATCCAGATCGGCATCTGCAGGAGCATGGGCAGGCACCCCGTGAGCGGGCTCACGCCATGAACCTTGTAGAGCTTCATGATCTCTTCGTTGTAGCGAGCCCGATCGTTGCCGTACTTTTTCTTGATCTCGTCCATGAAGGGTTTCAACGAGGCCATGGCCTTCATGGATTTCATCTGTTTGTTGGTGAGCGGCTGCATGAGTAGGCGCACGACCAGGGTGAGGAAGATGATGGCCACGCCGTAGTTCCCCACGACGGAGTAGAACGCCTTGAGCAGCCACAACATGGGCAAGCACAGAAACGCCAGCCAACCGAAGTCCACGGACCGCTCCAGGCCCGCGGACAGCGTGTCGCCGCCGGTGCCGCCGGACACGCTTTTCAAGAGATCGAGCTGCTTGGGGCCGCAGAATATGTGGATGGCGTGGCGCGCGGTTCCTCCGGGTGCCAATGTCACCGATGGAACCATGAGCGTCGCCGCCATCAACTTGTCCTGGCGAGCCTCGAGCTGGCAAGCCGCCTTTTCCACGCCTCTCGGGATCGCCGCCAGGAGGAAGTACTGCTCGTTGATGCCGGCCCAGCCGATGGCGGGCTCGCGGCTCGTCACCGAGCCCGGCTTTGGCTCCACCGAGATGACCTCGCCGTTGGCGAGGCACGTCGGCGCCCGCGGGACCATGGGCGCTCCGGCACACCCCATGCACCCGGAGACCTCGACGGCCTGGTAAGCGCTCGGGATCTCGAATATCAACTGCTCTTCGATGCTCTCCTGCAGGTGGTTGGCGATCTCCACCTCCAGTTCCAGGAGGTACCCCTGCGCGGGCAGGGAGAACGTCTTTCGAACCAGCGGAATACGGCTCTCCTCGGGGCTCCTGTAGACGAAGGTGACCCGACCTTCTTCCTTGGACTCGATCTCCCAATCGGTGAAGCGAGGCCACTTGAAGGTGGTCTTTTCATCGAAGAATCGGATCCGAAACGGCCAGGCGAGCTCGCCGTCCCCGGTCACCAGGTTCGCCCGTTCTTCCTTGTCCAGCTTGCCGTCGCTCCTCCTCTCGAAGAAATCCAGGAGCCGCACCTGCCTCGCGCTCGCGCCCCGGCTCGAGAGCACGATCTCCACGACCTCGTTCTTCAACGTGACCTGCTCTTCGGCCCGTCTCTCGGCCGGCTCCTTCTGCTGCGGTGCCGGCTCCGGGTCGACCTTGGGCGTCTCGGAAGCGACCAGGGCCCCATCCGACCCGCCATCGGGTCGCTGGAGCGGTTTCTGCGGCTCGACGAACAGCGCCTGCCACACGATCCAGACTAGGATGCACAGCAGAACGGCCAGAATTGTTCTCTTGTCCATCGATTGGCCTTTCAGGGAACCGGGTCGCAACCGCACTTCGAGAACGGGTGGCAACGCAGGATGCGACGGATCGCCAACCAACTCCCGCGCAGGCTTCCGTGCTTGCGGACGCTCTCGATCGCGTATTCCGAGCACGTCGGCTCGAAACGGCAACAACGCCCGAAGACAGGTGACAGGATCAACTGATACAGCCTGATCATGAACGTGATCAACGTCTTCATCGTGTCTTCCACTGGATCTTTTCAAACTCTTTCGCGAGTTCTTCGTAGGAGACCGCGTGATCGACGACCTTGGGAATCACCACGATGTCGTGTCCTTCGGGCCACTTGTCCCGGTTCTTCCTGAAAACCTCGCGGATGAGGCGCTTGAAACGATTTCTCTGCACGCTCTTGCCGAATTTTCGGCTCACCGCGACGCCCAGCCTGGATCTTCCATGGTTGTTCCTGTAGAGCACGACGATGAAGCTTTTACTGGAGTGTTTCCGGCCTCGAGTCTGTACCTTCAAGAACTCGGGGCGCTTCAGTAGACGATCTGTCTTTTTGAACTTCTCACCAGAAGTCACTTGGGGCTCGATAACTTTACCGCCAGTCGCTTCCGTCCCTTCTGCCGCCGACTCTTCAACACCTTCTTGCCTCCCGCCGTCTTCATCCTGGCCCGGAAGCCATGAGTCCGAATGCGCTTGATTCGGCTTGGCTGATATGTCCTCTTCATTTTTGTGCCTCCTGGGTTGTGTCACCCTGAAAATAGGAGGCACAATGAACCATAGTATGGTATCCGTGTCAAGCAAGATACATCGGAGCCGCGGTTCGTTTTTTCTCTTGCAAAAGGATTTTTTTTCTGGTACACGCTCAACCTTCGAAGATCTTCATTTCTTTCAGAAGCGGTGTAGAAAAACTGTTGATATTTTCTTGTAACTATAAGACTTTTTTGATGTTCTTTGTGTTGTGGAAAAACAACTGGTGACGAAGATTCCATGATCACTGACGAGGCACAGGACGTCTGGAACAAGATTCTCTCTTCCATCGAGAAGAGGCTGAACCAGAAAAACTTCTCGACCTGGATCCGCCCTCTCAAACTCTTGGATTTCTCCGGCGACACCGCCATCATCGGCGTCCCCGATCGTTTCACTCGGGACTGGATCAAGGATCACGGTTTCAAAGACATCCTGCAAGAAGAGTTTTCTTCTCTTTCGACGGCTCAGGTCCAGGTGGTCCTGCGCATCACTGACGAACCTCGGGAAGTCCCTCTCGACAAGGAAGAGATATTGGCTCTCGAGTCCAAGCAAGACGACGCGTCGAAAAAACCCGTCGACGTGTCTCGTAGCCTATCTGATACGGTCCGCGACGTCGGTTTGAACCCGAGGTACACATTCGACCAATTTGTCGTTGGCAATTCCAACCAGTTCGCCTTCGCGTCCTGCATGAGCGTCGCCGAAAATCCCGGGACCTCCTATAACCCCCTTTTCATCTATGGCGGGGCCGGACTCGGCAAGACGCACCTCTTGAACGCCGTGGGTCATCGGGTTCTCGAGCTGAACTCCTCCCGTCGCGTCATCTACGTCACGACCGAGACCTTCACCAACGAATTCATCAACACCATCCGCTTCATGAAGACCGATAAGTTTCGTGAAAAATATCGCGACCGCTGCGATATCCTTCTGGTCGACGACATACAGTTCATCGCCGACAAGGATCGAACCCAGGAAGAGTTTTTTCACACATTCAACACTCTCTACGAATCTCGCAGACAAATCGTCATCACGTCGGATCGCTATCCTCACGAGATCCCCGGCCTCGAGGACCGCCTCAAGACCCGCTTTCAATGGGGAATCATCGCCGACATCCAACCGCCGGACATCGAAACGAGGATCGCCATCATTCAAAAGAAAGCGGACGTTGAAAACCTGGATATACCGGACGACGTTGCCATGTTCATCGCGTCCTCCGCGAAATCCAGCATCCGTGAGATCGAGGGTTCTCTGAAGCGTCTCGGCGCTTTTTCTTCCATGTACGGAAAGCCTATCACTCTCGATTTCGCCAGGGAGATCCTGAAGGACACGCTCGGTGGCCAACCATCCATCTCCATCTCTGATGTCCAAAAGGTGGTCGCAAATTATTTCAACATCAAAATCAGTGACTTGACTGGCGACAGGAGGCACCGTTCCGTCTCTCGACCTCGACAGATCGCCATGTTCATCTGTAGAAAAGTCCTCAACTTCAGCTTCCCCGACATCGGCCTCCGTTTCAACAAGGATCATTCTTCTGTCATCGCCGCGACGAGGAACATCGAAAACCTCATAAATCAGGACAATTCCATAAGGGATTCAATCGAATCCATCAAGAGGCAACTTGGTTTCTAATATGCAAATGTTGTTTCCCAGTGAAAAAAGATGTATCTTTTCTGTGAAAAATATTTTTTACCATTTTTTCAACAACATTCTTACCTGTTTTCTTTTCGTGTCACTTTCTTTTATTTATTTGAATTATTTTCATTTTTATCGTTTTCAACTTATTTTTTCATGACTACTTCTATTATTTTTTATTTTATATAAGGAATTCTTTCTCTTAATCCACTCTCCTTTTTTGGGAGGTATTTATGGAATTCACGATTTCTACCGAAGAGCTTTCCAAGGGCCTATACAGAGCTCAGGGTATCGTCGAGAAGAAATCCGGTATGCCGATTCTATCCAACGTCCTTTTCGTCGCAACGCCTGATCAGAAGATCACCATCTCCGCCACAGACCTCGAAATCAGCATGATCGGCGAGTACAAAGCTGAAGTTAAAACCGAAGGTCGAGTGACTGTAAGCGCAAAACACCTGTATGAAATCGTCCGATACATGCCCAAGGGACAGCTGAAAATCAAAAAGCTCGATAACAATTGGGCGGAGGTAAGATCAGGGAGCATCGAGTACAAGATCATGGGGATGCCTGCGGAAGATTTCCAGAACATCCCCGAGGTCAATCTGTCGGAACTTGCAGAGATTGATTGCTCCAGCCTGAAGAAATTGATTTCAAAAACTATCTATTCAATCTCAAACGACGAAACAAGATACGTCTTGAATGGCGCATACCTCGAATCTGTGGGCGATTCCGCTCTGAGAATGGTTGCCACGGATGGACACAGGCTCGCGATGATGGATGTCGATACAAAAGACAAAATTCTACAAAAGATCTTTACGAAAGGTATCATCATCCCCAAGAAGGGCCTCATTGAGATGCAGCGACTCCTGGAGTCCGATCAGGTAAAGTGCAAGATTGGTATCGACAAGAATTCATTGATCTTTCACATGGATTCACTGACCATCGTCATGCGCTTGCTCGAAGGCACATTCCCTGAATACAACCACGTCATTCCAAAAGATCTCAAGACAAAGATCGTTCTTGACAGAAAATCATTCTTTGAGAGTCTCCGGAGAGTCAGCATTCTGGCCCAGGACAGAACGGATCGAACCTTGTCGATAAAGCTGAATCTGAACAAGGGAAAGATGCAAGTCACGACCAACAACCCAGACCTCGGTGAAGCTCGAGAAGACATATCAATCGATTACAACGGTAAGGAGTTCTCTGTTGGCTTCAACGCCAGGTATCTCATGGATGCCTTGTCATCTATCGAGACCGAGAAGGTCGATTTCTCAATCGAGGACGATTTGTCACCAGGGATGCTGAAGCCATTCGATGACAAGACTTATACATGTGTCGTCATGCCGATGAGAATATAAAGTGTTTATCACTGAGATTCGCACCAGGAATTTCAGAAACCTAGCTGATGAAAAAGTAGAATTTTTCGACGGAATCAATGTCCTGACGGGGAACAACGCTCAGGGTAAAACAAGCGTTCTTGAGGCGATTTCTATTCTTGGCAACCTCCATTCATTTCGAACGAGAAGGTTACGAGAAGTCATTCGATTTGGTGAGAAGAACTCAGACATTTTCGGAAAATTCACCAGAAGTGGAGTAGAGGACGAGCTTTTGATTCGAATCGATGGTCTCGGAAGAAGAATCATCAGGAGCGGAAAACAAGTAAAGGACATTGCGGAAGTTTTGGGTTGCTTTCCGGTGAGTTCGTTCTCACCCGATGATATCGACATCATAAAGGGCGGGTCATTGGTGAGAAGAAGGTTTCTCGATAAAGGATGTATAACTCTTTTCAGACATTTTTTCGAAAATCACAGGGCATATTACAAGGCGTTGCTTTCCAGGAATCGGATCATCAAAACGCAAGGCGTGCCAGAAGACGATTTGCTGAAATCATATGAAAGTGTCATGGCTGTCTCGGGAATAGAATTGACAAAAATGAGGAGGTCGCTTGTAAACATATTGAGAACATCGATACGTAGAAAAAATTTCTTAGAAAATAAAGGCGCAATTGTTGATATAAAATACAAGAGCGGAATTTATAGCGAAAAAGATGTCGCGGGAGACGAAGACGAATACCGTAGGCTGCTTTTTGACAAGAGGTCGATAGATTTCCAGAGGGGCTTTACCACGATTGGCCCACATAGAGACGACTTCGTGATAATGATCGACGGACATCCCGCGAGGGAATTTGCGTCTCAGGGACAAAAACGTTTGCTGGCGATATCGATGTTGTTGTCATTGATCGAGGAGACGAGGAAAGCGGAAAACACGCCAGTGCTATTGCTCGACGACGTCTCATCAGAGCTCGACAGTAAAAACCGCAGGGAACTGTACAATGAGCTGTCGAGGATCGGGGGACAGATACTTTTGACAACGACGGATTCATCGTTGTACGAGGAAATCGAAATACCGATCAGAATCTATCATGTAGAAACAGGCCGTTGTACGATCAAAATGGAGAGGAATATTTGACAGTTCTGGACTGGTCGATCGTCTCTGTTTTCCTGTTGGCATCGTTGTGGATAGGTGTTTTGTTTACAAGACGCGCGGGCAAGAACACCTCGGAGTTCTTCCTCTCGGGTCGCAGTCTGCCGTGGTGGGCGCTGGGGACGTCCATGGTGGCAACAACATTCGCGGCAGACACACCGCTTGCCGTCACGGAATACGTGAGAAAAGACGGAATATGGGCAAACTGGTTCTGGTGGACGCTGGCCATTGGTCACGTTCTCTCGGCCCTGGTGTTTTCCAGGCTCTGGCGAAGAGCGGGGGTTCTGACGGACAACGAGCTCATCGAGCTGCGATACGATGGTCGCGCCGCGGCCTTCCTGAGGGGCTTCAAGGCGATTTACTTCTCGACGGTCTACAACTTCATCGTGATGGGATGGGTCACGGCGGCCATGTCCACGGTGTTTTCGGCTTTCCTCGACATCCCCATCGCTTGGTCGGTCGTGATATCACTCACGGTCGCCGGCGTATACTCTCTATTGTCGGGGCTGTGGGGTGTCGTGGCCACCGACATCTTCCAGTTTTTGGTCGCCATGGTCGGATCGGTGGCCTTCGCGATCATCGCCTCAGCGCGTGCCGGCGGGATGGAGAGCCTGGTTGAAAACTTGAACGCCAACGGATTCACCGAACGGTTGCGGATGCTGCCATCGATGAGCGCCGGCAGCGAAGTCTGGCTCACCTTCCTGGTGTATGTGGGGATCATGTGGTGGGCCAACCACGGCGCCGATGGGGGTGGGTACATCATCCAACGCATGCTTGCGGCCAAGGACGAGAAGCACGCGCTGATCGGGACTTCCTGGTTTGCGCTGGCGCATTATGTGCTTCGCATGTGGCCGTGGATCGTCGTGGCGCTGGCGTCGCTCGTGCTACTGCCGAAACTGACGGCGCACCCGGAGACGATCTCTGATCGTCAGGCGTACCCGGCGCTGATGGCCGCCCTGCTTCCTTCGGGATGGCGCGGGGTTTTCGTGGCGGTTTTTCTGGCGGCCTACATGTCGACCATGGTCACCCATATCAACTGGGGTGCGTCATACATGGTTCACGACGTGTACCGGAGATTCATGTGCCCGGACGCTGACGAGAAGAAGCTGGTGCGCCTTTCTCGCGTCTTGTCGGTGGCGAACTTGCTCCTGGGAGGATTGATCGCGCTGTTCATCGAGCGCATCACGGCGGCCTGGGAGCTGGTGTGGGCCATGGGTGCGGGCCTGGGTCTGGTGCTCATCCTGCGTTGGTTCTGGTGGCGGATCAATGCCTGGTCGGAGATCTTCGCCATGGCCACGTCGTTCGCGATCACCGCCGGTATTTTCGTATACGACATCGTGGCCAAGGCACAGACGCCTTTATACCTCAAGGCGGTCATCGTGGTCTTCGGCTCCATGGTCGTGATGTTGACCGCCACTCTCCTTTCGAAACCGGTGAGCCGTGAAAAATTGGAGGCCTTTTACCGTCGAGTGCGGCCCGGCGGGTTCTGGCCTTTTTCGGGTGGCGGGTTCGGCCACCGTTTATGGATCGCCTGGCTCGGAGGCGTGCTGGCCATCTATTGCATGATGTTTCTGTTGGGAAGCCTTGTATTGCGCGACTTCGAAGCTGTCGTCTGGCAGGGAGCGCTGCTTTCGGTCGGCGTGCTGATGCTCTATTGGGGTCTGCGGCGATACAGTTTTTCTTGATCGCACGGCTGTTTTGAGATACAAGGCGTCGCCTTTGACGCGAGGTGTGCTGTATTCAATCGGGAGGATCGGCCATGAGAGATTCAGAGATTCGGAAATACGCCCCCCCACTCGATGAAGAGGAGCGCGTGGTACAGGCTTCCGACTGGTTGCTGGCGCCAAGGAAGCCGCGCGATGCGGAAGAGAGCGATGATGATGGGGAAGAAGTCGACGATGATTTCGATGATGAACTCGACGAGGAGGACTTCGACGATGATGTCGAGTCGGAGTTCGAGGATGATCTCGGAGATGATGACGAGTTCGAAGACGAGGAATACCCCGAAGACGAGGAAGACGAGTAGCGTAACTCATTGGCGCCGCGGGAGAGAACGCAGGCGGCGAACAACGATATCCGTTATCTTTTCAGGTCCATCGAGAAGGACATCCACGGCGGGGAGGCCGGTTTGCCGCTGAATCGAGCGGCAGGCGGCCCGGGTCTGGTCCGGCGTCAATCCCTCGTGATTCACGGTCACGGCGATCACGGGTTTTTGGGAGAGCAGCTCGACCGCGGCGATCTGCCGGGCCAACGGGTGCAAGCGATATCCTGGGAACCCATCGTAGTCTCTCCGGGACGGCGCGTGCTGCATGATCACCAGGTGGGGACGGGTGGCGGCGAGGATCTCGAAGCCCCCCGGATACGCGGGGTTCATCAGGCTTCCTTGTCCTTCGATCACCATCACCTTGGGTCGCTGCTCTCGCCAGGCCTTGACCACGGCGTGCTCGAGCTCGCCGGACACGAAGTCATTGACCAACGAGTCCAGGATGATCCCGTAGCGGGCGCCCTGTAACCATGCCGTCTGCCCGGTCCCGATCATCTCGGCCGATATGCCGCGCCGGTTCAGGTCGTCGACCACACGCCAGGCCGTCGTGCGCTTTCCCACCGCGGAGTCTGTGCCCAGCAAGGCGATGCGCAGCGATCCGACCTTCTCGATGTCCCCGCTGAAGAAATGCAAATCGCTGCGTGGCGGCGGCATGCGCACGTCGCGGATGCGCACGTGGTGGCGGCGGGCCAGGGATGCGAACTCTGGATCCTGTGACAAGAAGTCGTGCAAGCCGGAGTCGACGTGGAGGCGTGCGCGCAGCGCCTCGCGGATCTCCTTGCGGGCCCGCTCCGGCAAGCGGCCGCCATCGGGCGCGAGCCCGATCACCAGATGTGTCGGCCGCCGCTCAAAGTCGCGAAGCAAGGCCTGCTTCACGGTCGGCACAATCGGGATCCCCGACGCGCGTCCGTCCAGAAGCAGCCCCGCGTCATGTCCGGCGCAAGAGCGGTCGATCACGGCCAGGACGCGGTAGCGCCGCGTAAAGCGCACCAGGCCGTGGGCGGTCTTTCCGTTTGGAGTGGAGAAAGAGCCCTGGCAATACACCAAGGCGTTGCCTTCGGGCCAACGGTTGGGCATGGGAAGCCCCTCTCTGTGTCAGGAACGCTTTCCGGTGAGAACCACCACATAACGATCGCCAGGGAACGGCTCGCGCCTGTGGCGTTCCAGCAGGACGGAGAGGCCCGCGGTGGAGGCGGGCAGGACGTTGAGCGCCTCGCGCTCCAGGATGAAACGCGCAAAAGAGATCATGTTCTTGTCCGAAGCGTAACTGGCGAATCCGCCGGTATGTCGGATGGCCTCGAGAGCGATGTCCCCATCGATGGCGTGCCAGTTGATCAGCGGCTCGTTTACAGGCGTCTCGTGGATCCGCTCCGGCCGAAGATCGTCACAGCGATCAGAGGACTTCATGACCGCCTGGATGATGGGGTTCTTGCCGTAGGAGGATCCGGCCACCATGCGCGGCATGCGGGAGGTCTTGCCGCGACGGTACAGGCTCAGAAAGCCGCGATAGATCCCGCCCAGGGTCGTGCCATTGGAGACCGGCACCGCCACGACCGCCGGCGCGTCCCGCAGCTCGTCGTAAATTTCGTACGCGATCCCGCCGTATGCCCGAAGCTGGATCTGGGTGTTGGCCCCTCCGGGGTTGGCGTCATAGATCTCCTGCTCCTCGGCGAGCCGGCGGGAGGCCAAGACCGCGGACTCGTAATCCCCGGGGACGCGGACGATGCGCGCACCGTAGCGAGTGAGCTCCTGCGTGCGGCGCGTGTGGTAACTTTCCGGGATGAAGATGACGCAGCCCAGCCCCGCGGCCGAGGCCGCCAGCGCGACGGCCGCGCCATAGTTGCCGCAGGTGGCGGCGGTGATGGCGTCGAAACCCCGCCGCAACGCGTCCTGGCACTGGGCGAAGGCGATGCGATCCTTCTGAGTGCCGGTAGGGTTGGCGCCCTCGAACTTGAGATAGATCTGCCGCAGACCCACCTCGCGCTCGATGTTTCGGGCTCGCGCAAGAGTCGTGTCCCCCACCTCGGAGTCGATGATGTCCTCGTAGGCCTCCAGACGATCTTCGATGTTCCGGGACGGGTCGGATGCGACACGCCGCTGGCCGTCAAGCTCGGCGGGGATTCCCGTGAAGAAGGCGCTCGCCCCGTCCAGGAAGCTCGCCGGCAACGGGCTGCGTCGCTGCGGCTCGACGGTGCTGTTCAACACCTCCAGGGGCCGGGATGACGCGGGGGAAGCCGCGGGGATGATACTCGGCGGTTCGGTAGCGTCGGACGACTCTGGGACAGGGGCAGGGGAACTCGAGTTCATGAGGACCTCTGTTTTTTGCGCCCGAAGCTCGGCGGGCAAGCCGGCGGGTCTCGGGCGGGATCGATCGAACGTCAGGGGGCGGCGGTCCGGAGCGGCCGGCATTGCGTCCGGCGGCTGCAAGGACGGCTTGAGGTTGGCCGCCTCCGGCAGGGTGCACACGAATCCGAAGCACAGTTGGTTGGGATCGGGAATCGGCGGCAGTTCGACCGCCACAGCCTGTAGCGAGCACGCCCCCGATGATCCATTCGATTCTGAGGAGAGGGAAGCGGGCGGGGGCTCACCACCATCCAGCGGGGGTTCGGACTCTCCTGTATCGGAGGAATTCGCCAGGGAGCCGGATGTAGACGGGGACGAGCCCATTTTCACCACCGTTCGGGGAGGCATTGAACCAGAAGCAGGACATGGTGTCAAGCGGCGTTCGTGGCCTCGTTGACAAGGTGCGGTGCTTGTCGTACGGAAACGGTGTGTCCAGGGACAAGGAACAGCGGCTATTGCAGATGTTCAATGGCAGCTCGCGGCTGGGGGCGCTGTTGGGCATCAAGCTCTCCTTCGACGAGCAGGACCACGCGGTGCTGGAACTCCCCTACAACCCGCGGCTGGACCACTCGCGCGGAGGCACCCACGGCGGCGTCATCGCCACGCTCCTGGACAACGCCGGCTGGTTCACCTGCGCCGCGGCCCATCCCGGCGACGGTTGGGTGGCGACCACCGAACTCACGGTCCATCTGTTGCGCCCCGCCCTGCGCACCGATCTGCGAGCGACCGGTGAACTCCTCAAAGTCGGAAAGCGCCAGGGCGTGGCGCGGATGGAGTGCCGGGATTCGCAAGGCCAGCTCGTCGCCCACGGCGTCGGGACGTTCGTCTATCTCGACAACCTCCCACTCGAGCCTACGGAGCTTCGAGAATGAGCGGCCCACCACTGGTCATCGCCGAGGGGTTGTGCAAAGATTTCCCATCCCGGCGGGGGCAAAAGGTGCGGGCGGTGGACGGGGTGACCTTCTCTGCGCTCGGAGGGGAGGTCTTCGGTCTGCTGGGGGTCAACGGGGCGGGCAAGACCACCACGCTGCGCCTCCTCTCCACCATGCTGCGGCCCAGCGCAGGCGAGGCGCGGGTGTGTGGGCACTCGCTGCTGCGGGAGGCGGGAGAGGTTCGGCGGTGTATCGGATTTCTTTCCGCAGCCACCGGCGTCTACGGTCGACTGACCGCTCGGGAGATGGTCGCCTACTTCGGCCGGCTCCACGGAATGGACGACCGGCAGATTTCTCAGCGGACCGAAGAGCTCTTTGGCCGCTTGCAGCTCGAAGCCTTCGCGGACGTCCGGTGCGACAGTCTCTCCACGGGCAACCGGCAGAAGGTCTCCATCGTGCGCGCCATCCTGCACGACCCGCCCTTGCTCATCCTGGACGAGGCCACCGCGGGTCTGGACGTGTTGGCCTCCCGCGCCATCGTGGAGTTGGTGAAGGACTGCCGTTCGCGCGGCAAGTGCGTGTTGTTCTCCACCCACCGCATGGACGAGGTGGAGGCGCTGTGCGACCGGGTGGCCATCATCCATCGAGGTCGTCTCCTGTCCTGCTCGACTCTCTCTGAAATGCGCGCGCGGGCCGGCGGTGGGAGGATCGAGGAGGCCTTCGTGGCCATGCTGGGGGAGGCGTCATGAGCCCCCGAGCGATCGCCACGGTGTTCGGAAAAGAGCTGCGCGACGTGTTACGAGACCGGCGCGCGCTGATGTTCTTGTTGGTGCTCCCCATCCTGGCCATCCCCGCCTTGATGTGGCTTACGACAGAGATCACGGTCCACTTCGCCCAGAAGCTCTCTCAAGAAAAGCTGGTGATGCTGGTGCTGAATCCCGAGGCGGCGCCCGATCTATGGCAGGAACTTCGGCGCCGCGGGGAGGCGACGCACGGCGCGAAGAGATTGGCCGAGTACCTCGCGCGGCACCGGATAGGCCGAGAGGAGCTGGAGCGGTTGAGGGATGCGAGTCCCCGCGACATGGCGCAGCTGCTTTCAGAACGCGGCGTCCGGTGGGAGGAGCTGGAAAAGGAGATCGCCATCTCCAGCGGGGGAGGGGATATCGAACTCACCGGCGGCGCCATCGCGAACCTCGCCTTTCCTCCCAACCTGGACGTGATCGCCGATACCGAGCGGGAGTTCGCCGACCCGGCCAAACGCGAGGAGCGCCTGGCGGAGGCGGTGCGGACGGAGCGGATCGCCGCGGCGATGGATTTTTCCAAAGACGCCCAGGGCCAGATCGACGGCGAGGGGTCGGCCAAGGTGCGGCTCTACTATCTGGAATCCTCGGATCGCTCCGAGCTGGCCAAGAACGGCATGGTCCGCCTGCTGCGGCAGCTGGGAGCCGAGATCGTCGAGCGGCGGCTCCAGGCCCGGGGGCTGCCGGACACCTTCAACCGGCCGCTGGTGGTGCGCCCGGAGCGGCTCCCGGGCGCGGGCCTGCTCGTCAAACTGATGTCGCAGCTCCTCCCCTACCTCATCATCTTGTTCGCCTTCTTGGGCGCGGTGTACCCCGCCATCGACCTGGGGGCGGGAGAGAAGGAGCGCGGGACACTCGAGACGCTGTTGGTGGCACCGGTAGAGCGGCTGGATCTGGTGTTGGGGAAGTTCCTGGTGGTGACGCTGGCCGCCATGATTTCCGCCCTGCTCACGGCGCTCAGCCTGGCGGTCTCCTTGCGCCTGGGGATGTTCGCCATGTTGTCCCAGGCGGGCGCGGACAGCTTTTCCTTTTCTCTGGGAGAAGCGGCCCTGTCGTTGCTACTGGTGGTGCCGACCTGCTGCATCTTCGCCGCGGGGCTGCTCATGCTGTCGTTGTTCTCTCGAAGCTTCAAGGAGGCGCAGAGCGCCATCAGCCCTTTGCAGACGCTGCTCATCCTGCCGGCCTTCGTGTCGTTTCTTCCCGGCGTGAAGCTGGACTGGGGAATCTGCGCCGTGCCCGTGGTCAACGTGACCCTGGCGCTCAAGGAAGTCTTTACCGGCAACATGGACCGGCACCTCGGCCACATCGGGTTGATCCTGGCCTCGACCGCCGTGTACGCTGCGCTCATGCTATGGGCGGCCGCCTGGTGGTCCCGCCGCGAGCGGGTACTGTTCCGCGGCTGACGCTATGGACCTTCGCGGAGTCTATTCGGGGAGGGTGCCGGCCTTGCGGGCGAGCTCCTCGATCGGGGCCAGGTAGCGGGTCAGCGATTCGACGAGCGGGCGCACGTCGGTGTGGAAGCGTTGTCCGTACAGGGTGAGATCCAGCACCAGGTTCGAGATGGCGGTCTCCACCAGGACAGGCTCCTCGGTGAAGAGCGCCGTGTTGCTCTGCGTGGGTTCGGCGCCGCCCAGGAGCGCCACGGTCCGATCGGCCACCAGGATGATCTTGTGCGGCCAGTGGCGCTCGAGCTCTGCTTCATCGATCCCGTAGCTCAGGATGCGCCCCGGGGATCGTGGAAGCTCCGTGAACGAGAACAGCACCACCTCTCTCGACGATGAGACGTGGGAGAGCGGCTCGGCCAGCGCCAGTGCCTCGCGATGCCACAGCGAGGCGAACAGGCTCTCCCGGCAGGAGAGGATGAGGCGTGTGGCCTCTTCCAGCATGGAACGGTATCCGCGCAAGTGAACGGTCAGGCGCTCTTGCTGTTTTTGGGCGATGCTGGTGAACGCCTCCCGCAGCTCCTCCAATCGCCGCTTCCCGTCGGATTCCAGCCGGCTCAGCAGGCGCTCGGGAGGGAGCGGCCGGTAGCGGGCGGGTTTGCGATCCGATTCCTGGATGAGCCCGTCCGAGAGCAGGCGGTGCAGGGCATGGTAGATGGCGGAGCGCGGCACGCCCGCGCGCCGTGCGAGCTCGTAGCCGGTGGCGGGATGCTGCTCCAGCAGGGCGAGGTAGATCCGGGCGTCGCTTCCGCAGAAACCCAATTCACCCAGCAGATCGACGACGGCTCGATCTCCAAGGCGTTGTCGCGTGGGGGACCCGGGCGTCACTGGCACGCCCGACGCGATTCGAGGACCAGAGCCGCGGCGTCGGCCCACAGCAGGTGGCCGTAGGGGATGGATTCGTTGTAGGTGGGCAGGTCGAATGCGTCGGGGAGGGTGTAGTTGGCTCCGTGGCGGCTGTGCCACAGGCGCACCACGCGATCGCCGCGGCGCACGTCGATGAAGAAGGCATAGGCGGTGACGGATTTGTCGCGCGCCTCCATCATCTGAACGCCGGCCTGCTGGTAGGCAAAGCCCGCGCGGAACACCCCCGGAGCCTCCTCGATGCCGATCAGGAAGCGCTGCTCGTCGCGTCCCGAGATGTTGTCATGGTAGCGCACGAAGAGCCCGGCATTCTGGACCTCGCCGGCCGCGGGGAGGACCTTGAGGTAGGCCAGCAGCCAGCGGAAGGGGATGCCGTAGTGTCCCACGAACCCGTCACCGAAACCATCGACGAAGAACTCGCAGTTGTCGGCATCGAGCTGGTCGGCCACGTCGTAGGGCAGGCAGTACGACTCGTTGTGGGCCATGCGGTAGTCCTCGGTGTGAGCGCCGGTCTCCTTTTCGACGTCCCGGCAGCGCGGGCTGTCGGCCGGGGGCCAGATCTCGAAGCGGTAGTTCTGGCCGTAGTTCGAGTCCCAGGTGTGGCAAGTGGAGCCGGCCCCCGAGAAGTTCTCGAACCAGATCTCGACCTCCGTGGCGTCGTTCGGGATCTGTACCCAGAAAGGGACCTCCGTCGCCTGGTTGGTGGGCCGGCCGTTGTCTGTCACGAACTGCCGCACGCTTCCGGAAAAGAGCTGCTCGCCGGGGTGGAATAGCAGGTTGGCGCGAGTGTCCCAGGCGGGGTAGCCGTTGTGGGTGTTGCGGCACTCGGGCAGGCGATCCAGGTCGAAGTTGACTTCCAGGTAGGCCCCCTGGCGCCGGGGCCCCGTGGCGTAGTGGGAGTAACTTTCGAAGAAGTCGATGCGGCCAACCTCGGGCAGGCAGAAGCCGCGGCAGGAGCCGAAGTAGGAGTTCGCCGCGGAGAGAACGGTGTTTTCGAAGTCGCCCTGGTACTGGTTGTGGTCGAAGAGCCGGCTGCCGTCCGCACGCACCAGGACCGCGATGAGCTCGATGGACAGTTGGTCCCGGTCGGGAGTGGAGGGGCCGAAGAGGTGCTCGCTGATGGCGAAAGAGTAGTTCTTGTAGCCGGGGCCGTCCTGTGCTGGATCGGCCACGACCTCCCACCACTGGGGATTCGAGGTCAGGTGGTACATGACCCGGACGGTGTACCCCGCCGGAACCGAGTCGGCCACGCCGATGCTTCCACGCCAGACGTACATGCACTCGCCACCGCTGCAATCGGTTTCGTAGTCTTCCCCGCCCGGGTTGCGTCCGATCGTCCGTAGGATGACGCGGCAGGAGCGATCGGCCTCGTCCGTGCTGTCCGCCTTCCCGATGGCCGGCGCCTTGCTCATGACGGCTCCGTCATCGGTGCCTGTGGCGCAGGCGCCGAGCACAAGCGAGATAACGAACAGTGGAGCGATTTTCTTCATGAAATTCATCCTGGTCCTCCTGTGGATTGGCGCATAGTAACTCAAGCAAGAGTCACGCGCAAGAAAAAAATATTCCGGGGCCTGTCCCCAGTGGTTGCGGCGGTAATTGCGTGAAACAAAAAGCATTATTCGGCAAGGGAAATTGACAAAGGCATTTTCGTTTGGCATAAACGTCAGGCCGGATTTCCCGGAGGCGAGATCATGAAAATCGGCATACGTCGCGAAGACAAGAATCGCTGGGAACGTCGCGTTCCTTTAATCCCCGAGCAGGTGGCACAGCTCGTCGAGCGAGGGATCGAGGTCACGCTCCAGCCATCGCAGATCCGTGCCTTTCCCGATGATCAGTACCGGGCCGTCGGTGCCCGCATCGACGAGGACCTCTCCGGCTGCAACCTCGTCCTCGCGGTCAAGGAGATCCCCGAGAGGCTCTTTCGGGTCGGCGGCGCCTACGTGTTCTTCGCCCACGTCATCAAGGGCCAGGCGCACAACATGCCCATGCTGCGCCGGCTTCTCGATCTCGGCTGCACGCTGATCGACTACGAGAAGGTCACCGACGAGGCCGGCCGCAGGCTGATTTTCTTTGGCCGGCACGCCGGGCTGGCCGGGATGATCGACACGTTGTGGGCGCTGGGGCAACGCCTGAAGGCGAAAAAGATCCCCAACCCCTTTGCGCGCATCAAGAAGGCTCACCAGTATCCCGACCTCGAACGCGCCCTCGATGCGGTCGAGGCCGCGGGCGAGGAGATCCGCAAAAAGGGCCTGCCGAAGGCGCTGTGTCCCATGTCCTTCGGCTTCACCGGCTACGGAAACGTCTCCCGCGGCGCCCAGGAGGTGTTCGATCGCCTGCCGCATTTGCAGGTGAGCCCGCAGGGCCTGGAAAAGGCCATGCGCCGCAAGCCCGCGGAGAGCCGGCGGCTGGTCAAGGTCGTCTTCGAGGAGCGGCATCTCGCGCAACCTCGCGAGAAGGGCCGGGCCTTCGATTTGCAGGAATACTATCACCACCCGGAGCGCTTCCGCCCGGCGTTCTATCGCTACGTCCCCGACCTGGACGTTGTGGTGAACTGCATCTACTGGACCGCGAAGTATCCCCGGCTCATCACGCGAGATTTCCTGCGCGGATTGTACCTTTGCCAGGAGGAGCCACGGCTCAAGGTGATCGGCGACATCAGCTGCGACGTGGAGGGAGCGATCGAGGTGACGGTGCGGACCACCGACTCCGGCGACCCGGTGTTCACCTGGTTGGTGGACGAGGACCGGGAAGTCCCCGGCGTGCGCGGCCGTGGCCCGGTGGTGCTGGCGGTGGACAATCTCCCCTGCGAGCTGCCGGTGGAGTCGTCGCGCGCCTTTGGCGACGCGCTCCTGCCCTTCGCCGAGGCCATGGCCCGCGCGGATTTGAGCGCGCCGTTCACCGAGCTGAATCTACCGCCGCCCATCAAGCGGGCGGTCATCGTCCACCAGGGAAAGCTGACGCCGGACTACGCGTACCTGGCGGAGCACCTCAACCCTTGCCAAGGAGATGAGAAATGAAACGAGTGGTCGTATTCGGCGCCGGCCTGGTGTCGCGGCCGCTGGTGCACTATCTACTCAAGCGGGGTTTTCAGGTCACGGTGGCGACGCGCACGCCCTCCCGGGCCGAGCCCCTGGTGAGCGGCTTCGAGAACGGTCGAGCGGTCGAGTGCAACGCGGATGACAACCAGGCCCTGCGGGAGCAGGTGCGCCTCGCCGACATCGCGGTGAGCCTGCTGCCGGCACCGCGCCACCCGGTGGTGGCCCGAGCCTGCCTCGACTTCGGCAAGCACATGGTGACGACCTCCTACGTGAGCCCCGTCATGCGGGAGTTCGATGAGGAGGCGCGAAAGAAGGACCTGCTGCTGCTCAACGAGATCGGCGTGGACCCGGGCATCGACCACATGTCGGCCATGGAGGTCATCCGGGGCGAGGAGAAGAAGGGCGGCGTGCTCACCGGCTTCGTGTCCTGGTGCGGCGGCCTGCCGGCGCCCGAGGCCAACGACAACCTGTTCGGGTACAAGTTCTCCTGGGCGCCGCGGGGAGTCCTCACCGCGGCCAAGAACAGCGCCCGCTACCTGAAGAACGGCAAGATCGTCACCATCCCCGCGGCCAAGCTCTTCGCCCAGCCCGAGCTGGTGGACATCCCCGGCGTGGGGACCTTCGAAGGATACCCGAACCGCGACTCGGTCTCCTACATCCAGACCTATGGCTTTTCCAAGAAGGTCAAGACCGTCTTCCGCGGCACCCTGCGCAACCCGGGGCACTGCAAGCTCTACACCAACCTGATCCGCCTGGGGCTGTTCGAGGACGACCCCAAGTACCCGCTCCGGGGCCTGAGCTACCGGGCCTTCATGGAGAAGCTCTTCGACGCGCCGCTGTGGGAGACCATCCCGGCCCGCCTGCGGCTCCCGTCCAACGAGACGCCGCTGGCCGCCATGAAGTCCATCGGGTTGTTCTCGCTTTCTCCCATTCCCATGGAGAGCGGCTCCCCCCTGGACGTGCTGGCCGAGCGCATGCAGGCCTCGCTCAAGTTCGAGCCGGGCGAGCGCGACATGCTGCTCATGAAGCACATCTTCACGTTCGAATACCCCAAGAAAAAAGCCCGCGCGCAGATCGTGGCTCAGCTCGTAGACTTTGGCATTCCTGGGGGAGACAGCTCCATGGCGCGCACGGTGTCGCTCCCCGCAGCCATCGCCACCCGGCTCATCCTCGAGGGCGCCATTCGGGAGCGAGGGGTGGTGGTGCCGGTGATGGAGGAGATCTACCGCCCGGTGCTGGACGAGCTGGCCACCCTCGGCATCCATCTGACCGAGAAGCGGACCCGCCTCTAGCCCGCCGTCGTTCAGCGGCGGTCTTTGTGCGACAGGAACTCCAGGACCGCCTGCACCGCTGCATCGACGACCTTCGTCTCGGCGCGCGCGTCTTGCCCGTCCGGTGTGGTGCGCAAGCACATCCCCGCGCTTTCGCAGGGAAGCGCCCGGCCGGACAGCCCCAGGCGCTCGCGCACCGCGCGCAGCTTCTCTGCCTCGGCCGGAGTGAGAACGCGAACCTGGCCGAGTTGGAGCGCGTGGTGGACGATGGCGGCGGTGTGCTCGAGGTTCTCCATGCGGTTCAGCGCCAGGGCCAGGTTGTCGCCGAAGGTCACCGCGCCGTGGTTCTCGAGCAGCAAGGCGTCGCAGCGGTCCACCCAGGCCCGGATCGAGGCCGGCACCTCGTCCGTGGACGGCGTGCCGTAGGGGGCGATGGGGACGGCCCCCATGGTGAGGATGGCCTCGGGGAGGATGCAGCGATCCAGCGGGATCCCCGCTACCGAGAATGCGGTGGCATACGGCGGATGCGCGTGGACCACCGCCCCCACATCCTGGCGCGAGCGGTACACCTCGAGGTGCATCTTGATCTCGCTCGATGGTCGCCCGCCGTCGATCACCCGGCCTTCCAGATCGATGGTCACCAGGCTCTCCGGTCGGAGAAATCCCTTGCAATCTCCGGATGGTGTACAAAGAATTCGGTCGTCGCCGATGCGGATGGAGATGTTGCCATCGCCGCCGGCCAGAAGGCCACGCTGCCACAGCCGCCGCCCGGCCTCGCAGATTTCTTCTCGGGCCTTCCAGGACGTCATGGGGGCCTGAGTACCACGCCACGCGCGTGGCGGTCAATCCAATCGGTCCGGTTGTCGTATTGACCCGCTTCTCTGCCGCGTGCTAGTTTGCGCGCAGAATCAAGCGGATAGGAATGGTCTTGGGATCTGGAGTCTGACCATGAAGCCAAAATTCGCGGCGCGTTCGCTGTGGCGGGCGGCAGTGGGAATGCTGTTCTTCCTCGTGGCCACCTGCGGTGGAGACAGCCATACCGGAGTGTGGGTCCGCATTTTGACGGGAGATGACCTGGAGGGGAACCCCATCAAGGTCCGCTGGGTCCGGGTCCAGGTCTTCGAGCCGGGCAACGCCACCACGCCGGTGGCCTCGATCGATCGCGATCTCCCGCAGGACATGGCGTTGCCGGCGGGGGCCACCGATCCCAGCCTCCAGTTCTGGGTGCTGGTCCTGGCCAGCCGCGACATCGACGAGTCCGTGACGGTGGTGGCCCGCGGATACCGCAAGGGAGCGGCGGGGTGCGCCAATGATCCAGAAGTTGCCAGTGGGGTGCGCACCTACCAGTTCGAGAAGGGCAAGGTGGTCGACGACCTGATCGGCCTCACCATGACTCACCTCGGCACCGATGCCGACAGCGATGGTTACTTCACCCCGGCCGATTGCGACGACAACGATGCCAACGTCAACCCTTGCGCTCGAGAAGTGTGCTTCGACAATCTGGACAATGACTGCGACGAGGACGGCAGCGTGGACGAGGACTGTCCCTGCACCGCGGGCGAGAGCCGCGAGTGCTGGCCGCACTGGGCCGCCGAACCGCGCGGCGGACCGTGCCAGAAGGGCACGCAGACGTGCAGCAATGGGAGCTGGGGCACCTGCGTCGGGGCCGTCCTCCCCAAGCCCGAGTTTTGCTACGACGGCGGATTCTCCTGCCTCGACGGAGCGGGACAGCCGTTGTGCCACAACGGTATCGACGACGACTGCGACGGCGTCACCGACGACCGCGACCCGGGTCAGCGGGGCGCCGTGGCGGGCCAGGACACCGGCTGCGGCGGCTGCTTCGACGGCGACGTGAAGACGTGCTGGACCGGGCCGCCGGACCGCCAGCGTCTCCCGTGCCGCGACGGGATGAGCAACTGCGTGTCGGGCCGCTGGAGTTCCTGCGCCGGCCAAGTGCTGCCGCTCGGGTTCGAGACGTACACCGACCTGAACGGCAACGGCCAGTTCGACGCGGGCGAGGACTTCCTCGACCTCGACGCCAACGGACAGCGGGACGCGGGGGAGCCCTCCACGGACGACAACCCGCCGAACGGCCAGCGCGACGAGACTCCGAGCGAGTACGATCTGTGCGACTGCCTGGACAACGACTGCAACGGGGTGATCGACGACACCCAGCCGAAGTTTTGTAGCAACCAGATGGGCGTCTGCGCGGGAGCGTTGCAACGCTGCGACTCGCAGGCCTGCGTGTGGGTCGACTGCGCGACCGACGATTACCTGGCCAGCGCGAACAACACGCTGTGCCAGGGCGCCGCCCAGCCGGAGTGCTGCAGCCGCAACCCGCAGGACTGCTACCTCGCCGCCGCGCAGGAAACCGCCGCCTACTGCGACGACCTCGACAACAACTGCGACGGCGCGCCGGACAACGCGGGATTCCTGCCGGACAACCGGCCCGTGTGCCAGTGCCCGAACGGGGCCGAGAAGACCTGCCCGGAGATCGCCAACCCCGACGAGGGCGAGTGCGTGCGCGGGGTCTTCCGCTGCATCGACGGCAGCTACTTGGCGCAGCCCGGTTGCATCCAGCCAGAACCCAACGAGCGCTGCGACAACAAGGACAACGACTGCGACGGGCAGACCGACGGCTTCCTGGTCGCCGACTGTCCCATCCAGCCGTGGACCCTCTTCTCCGGCTGCACCGGGGGCGTGTGCAACTACCTGTGCGTCGAGGACCACCACGACCTCAACCAGAACCGGAACGTCTCTGGCGGCAGCCCCGCCAACGACGGCTGCGAGTATCCCTGCCACATCACTTCGGCCACCGAGCGTTGCGACGGCCAGGACAACAACTGCGATGGCGCCACCGACGAGCGACAGGGAGAGATTACCCTGCTGTGCCCGCTCCCACCGCAGTCGCCGGAGCGCGTGGTGGTGACCGCCTGCACCGCCCCGGGCCGCTGCGACTACACCTGCCGCAATCCCTTCGCCGACTGCAACAACGATCTCAACCCGGTACCGGGCATCGGCCAGACCGACAACCGCAACGGGTGCGAGAAGAACCTCTCCAACGATCCGCTGAACTGCGCGAGCTGCGGGCGCGTATGCGGCAGCCACGGGCTGTGCGTGGGCGGCCAGTGCCAGTGCGAAACCGGCTGGGCCGACTGCAACGGCGATCTGGGCCAGGCCACCACCAACGGCTGCGAGACCCAGCTCGGGACGGTGAGCAACTGCCTGTCCTGCGGCGATTCCTGCGATGACAGCAACGAGTGCACCAACAACGAGTGCGACGCCATGTCGGGCTGCTACTTCCCCAACAAGCCGGACGGGACCGCGTGCGGGACGGGCAACTGCACTGGCTGCACCAACGGGGTGTGCGGGCAGTACTCCGCCATGTGCCAGGGGAACTGCAGCCGCTGCAACGGCTCGGGGACCAACTATAGTTGTGTGGCCAACGACAGCAGCTGCACCGGCAACTGCGACGCGTGCAACGGCTCGGGCACGACCTTCAACTGCGCGGCGAACAGCGCCCTGTGCACGGGCAACTGCGACGTGTGCAACGGGTCCGGAACGTCCTTCAACTGCGCGGCGAGCGACGCGCTGTGCACCGGCAATTGCGACGTGTGCAGCGGTTCGGGGACGTCCTTCAACTGCGCGGCGAGCGACGCGCTGTGCACGGGCAACTGCGACGTGTGCAGCGGGTCCGGAACGTCCTTCAACTGCGCGGCGAACAACGCCGCCTGCACGGGCAACTGCGACGTGTGCTCCGGCTCGGGCACGACGTACAATTGCCAGGCCAATCCCGGCGACTGCGCCGGCAATTGTGTGCAATGCACGGGCTCCGGCACGGCGTTCAACTGCACGGCGAACAACACCGTCTGCTCCGGCAACTGCGACGTGTGTAACGGCTCGGGGACGACGTTCAACTGCGCGGCGGACAACGCCCTGTGCACGGGCAACTGCGACGTTTGCAACGGGTCGGGGACGTCCTTCAACTGCGCGGCGAACGACTCGGCTTGCACGGGCAATTGCGACGTGTGCAACGGGTCCGGGACGTCGTTCAACTGCGCGGCGAACGACTCGGCCTGCACGGGCAACTGCGACGTGTGCAGCGGTTCGGGGACGTCCTTCAACTGCGCGGCGAGCGACGCGCTGTGTACGGGCAACTGCGACGTGTGCAGCGGGTCCGGAACGTCCTTCAACTGCGCGGCGAGCGACACGCTGTGCACGGGCAACTGCGACACCTGTAGCGGCTCCGGTAATACTTTCAACTGCCAGGCTACCCCGAGCGACTGCTCGGGCAACTGCGTGCAGTGCACCGGCTCGGGGACGGCGTACAATTGTTCGGCGAGATCCTCCGACTGCTCGGGCAACTGCGCCCAGTGCACCGGCTCGGGGACCACCTACAACTGTTCGGGGAATAGCAGCGCCTGCACGGGCAACTGCGACGTGTGCTCCGGCTCGGGGACGACCTGGAACTGCGCGGCCAATCCCGGCGACTGCTCGGGCAACTGCGTGCAGTGCACGGGTTCGGGGACGGCGTACAATTGTTCGGCGAGATCCTCCGACTGCTCGGGCAACTGCCCGCAGTGCACCGGCAGCGGGACCACCTACAACTGCTCGGCGAACAACAGCGCCTGCACGGGCAACTGCGACGTGTGCTCCGGCTCGGGGACGACCTGGAACTGCGCGGCCAATCCCGGCGACTGCTCGGGCAACTGCGTGCAGTGCACGGGTTCGGGGACGGCGTTCAACTGCGGGGCGAACAGCAGCGCCTGCAGCGGCGACTGCCCGCAGTGCAGCGGCTCGGGAACGACGTACAACTGCGCGGCGAACAACAGCCTGTGCACGGCAGAGTGTGACGTGTGCTCCGGCTCGGGGACGACCTGGAACTGCACATTCGACAACGCTCAGTGTGACACGAACGAGACCTGCTACAGCGGCGTTTGCCACTGCGGAAGCTCCTCCGGGCCAAACTGCGCCGGCACCGCGGCGGATTTTTGCTGCCCACCGAGCTGCGTCGACACCACGAGCGACTCGGCCAACTGTGGGGGGTGCGGAGTGAGCTGCGCAACAAATCAAGCGGGCCATGCTTGCGTGAGCAGCAACTGCGGATGCCTCAATGCGAGCCACTGCGATGCCACCACCTATGGTTTGAAGTGCCGCAGCAACAACATCTGCGGTTGCGACAACGACGGCGACTGTTCTACCGGCACCTGCAACACTATCAACCACCGGTGCGTTTAGGCGTGCGATAGCGAGTGGCCCAGCACACGCTATCACACTGATTTTATTGCAATAACATTGGGGACAGGCCCCACATTTTTTTGAGGGACAGGCCCCGCACTTGGCCCCTCGTTATTTTTGCGGTTTTTCTTGGTTTTTTAGGGTGCGGCACGGTGCGGAACGGGGCCTGTCCCTCAAAAAAATGGCGTAAGATCAACACGATGCCGGCAAGAAATGCCTCACCCGGCAGCGCCGTATAAGTTGAAGCCTCTTATCAGAGTGGTGACTCTGTCATTCGCCGGTTGTGGCCGCACCATCCTTGGCCCAGGCCGGGACACCCGGCGGCAGATCTGGCGAGATACGGCTAAAAATACTTTGGGGATCGCGCACCAGCACCGCTCCGTTCGGGACCTCGCGCCCGGCGTTCACCACCGCGTCGAGGCCCAGGTAGCTCCCGTGCCCGAAACAGGCGCCGAGGAAATTCGTCCCCGCCGACTTCGGCCCCTCTGGAGTCATCACCTGGATGTCACCGCGGAAGCGGGCGTCGATGACCATGCCTCCCGATGTCATGGCGCAGTCGCGGCCGAACAGGCAGGCCTGCACTCCGCGGATGGAGAGGTTCCCGCCGGGGTAACCAGCGCACAGCGTCATACTGGCGTTGCGACTCATGTGGCAGCCTTCGCCGATCACGGAGTATTGAAGGTTGACGCGATCCTCGATGACCGTGTCCGCGCCGATGATGCTTCCGCGAACCAGGGCGAAAGCCCCGATGCGCACGTTGTCGCCGACGCGGGCGAGCTCGAGGCGGGCGGTAGGGTGTATGTCGCAGCCGCGTCCGATGCGGTTGAAGCTGCCCATGGCCGCTTGACGAAAGCCTCTCTTGCTGAGGCGGCCCGAGAAGAGGCCCGCCAGGCCCGCGCGCAGGAGCCGAAGGCCGGTGAAGACCTTGTGATCCACGATGTCTTCCACCCACTGGATCTGGACACTGAGTTGGTTGGCCCACAGGATGTGGACCCAGTGACGAACGTGCATGACCACGCTGGAGGTGAGCGGGTGGCGGTAGGCACGGCTCCCCATGATGTGGCGCGGGTTGGGGACCTCGACCGCAATCTCCTTGAACTGCGCGCGCGCCGGCTGCGCCTTCTGCTGCGCTTCGGCCAGGGCCTCCTCCGAGCACGGCGGCTCGGGGCAGGACAGGAAGAAAAGCCGGTACAGGACGAGATCTGTGTCGCCCGCACGGCCCTCGTCGAGATCCTGCAAGGCCTGGGTGGAGCGCACCAGCAAAGAGTCCGCAGGCAGGCCCAGCCGCAGCGAGCGCCGCTCGGAACGAAAGCGCGTCGCCATCTCCGCCAGGGCTCGCCGGGTGAAGAACACGTCGTCGTAGGTGAGCAAGAACTCGTGCTCGTCGATCTCGTCCGGAGACCGGATGCGCTTTACCTGAAACCCCAGCCGCTCCAGCACCGCCGCCTGGTGATCCCGCAGCGTGCGGTTGCCGATCATGGAATCGGCGACCGGGTCGCCGAAGGGCGCGATGCGGTTCTGCCGTTCGATGATGTAGGCCTTCATGTCGGCGAGCCTAGAGGGAGGTGTGCATCCTGTCAACCGCGCCGAAGGGATCTACGGCTTCTGGGTGCTCTTGACTGAACGGCTTCGACATGGGAGAAGACGCGGCATGGAAGAGCAAGAGTCGATGCCCGCCCCTCCGGTGGAGGAGAGCTTTTTCCGGCGCAACCGGCTTATATTGCTCATTTTTTTTGGATCGCTCGCGGTCTTTGCCCTGGTTTCGGCCGATCGGTTGCTGCGCCAGTCGCAGGCGCCGCATTTCGTGTACCTGGCCGACGCCTTCCTGCACGGGCAGCTCGACAATCGCCTGCCGCCGCCCAACGACAACGACTGGATCCGGTTCGAGGGCAAGACCTACGTGAGTTTTCCGCCGCTCCCCGCGGTTCTCATGATGCCGTTCGTGGCCGTGTTCGGGATAGGGTTCAACGACGTCCTGTTCACGCTGCCCTTCGCCGCGCTCAACGTAGTGCTCATGTTTCTTGTGCTGCAGATGCTCTCGCGAGAGGGTCTCAGCCCGCTTACGAGAAAGGACAACCTGTGGCTCACCGCCTTCTTCGGATTCGGCACGGTCCACTTCTCGGCCGCGGTCATCGGCGAGGTGTGGTTCACCGCCCAGATCGTGGCGCTCACCTTCACGCTCCTCTATATCCTGTGCGCCACCCGGGCCCGGCATCCATTCTGGGCGGGACTTTTTTTGGTGTTGGCGTTCGATGCTCGGGTGAACCTGGCGTTCACGGTGGGGTACTTCGGGCTGCAACTGTTTTTTCCCAGGGGCGCGGACGGTTCTTTCGCGGCGGGTAGCTGGAAGGAAATCGCTCGTCGGGCCGCCTGGTTCGCCTTGCCCTGCGCCGTGATCGGGGGCCTTCAGATGGCGATGAACTACGTGCGGTTCCACGACGTGTTCGAGTTCGGGCACCGGTTCCTGAGTGGCCCCGCGGGTAATCGCATCCGGGAGCACGGACTCTACGGGTATCACTACCTGGAATGGAACCTGAAAGCGCTTCTTGTAAAGTTGCCTACCTTCTCTTCGAAGCCACCTTTCGTGGGGTACGATCCGGACGGCATGAGCATCTTCATCACCAGCCCGCTGGTTGCACGGCTCTTCTGGCCCAAGGAAAAGAACTGGCTCTACCCGATCTTGTGGGCCACGTTGATCCCGGGCATCTTGCCCGCGCTTTTCTACCAGAATTCCGGTTACGTGCAGTTCGGGTACAGGTTTGCCCTGGACGTGATGCCATACGTCGTCATGTTGCTGTCCGTCGGACGCGTCCCCGTGACGAAAACCACAAAGGCATTGATTATTATAGGGATTATCATCAATCTCGCAGGGGCGATAGCTTTCAAACGCTCTGGTCCGATCTGAACTGAATAAAAACAGTGCGTTACAGCCGCCAGGCTTGTAACCTTTTGAAATAAAATAACAAATGTTGGGGACAGGCCCTACGATTTTGGGTTGACTTCGGTTAGATTATAACTAGACTGCCATGTCACTTTCTGGCTTCCGGAGGAAGTGGAGAAAATGGACGACAAGATCGGGATCGATGTTGGAGCGGTGTTTGTAAAGGCAGTACGGCTGGACAGGTACGGCTCGCTAAAAGCGGCGTTCTACGAGCCCCACCGGGGAAATCCAGGCCGAGCGGTCGAAGAAGCGCTGCGGGCTCTCGATGTGAAGTCCTCGGAAAAGATCGGGTTGTGCGGCTCATCTGCGGAGGCGCTCGCGGACACCCTGGGGCTGGTTCCGCTCGACCTCGCCCGCTGCCAGATGGAGGGCGTGCGACATGCCGGCCTGAGGGTACGAAACATCATCGATGCCGGCGGCGCCTCGGCCACGCTGATCCAGCTCGACGCGGACGGGCGCTTTGAAAACTATACCGCCAACTCGCTCTGCGCCGCTGGGACGGGGGCCTTTCTCGACGAGCAGGCGGCGCGACTGGGCATCGGTTACGACGACATGGCCGCCTTTTCAAAGGTGGACAATCCCCCCACCATCGCCACTCGCTGCTCGGTGTTCGCAAAGAGCGATCTCATCCACCGCCAGCAAGAAGGCCACTCCAAGGCCGCCATGTGGTCGGGGCTGTGCCGCGGCATGAGCCGGACGTTGCTCTCCACGCTGCTGTGCGGCCGGCCGCTCGACCAACCCACAGCATTGATCGGCGGCGTGGCCCGCAACCGGGAAGTGTTGCGCTGGCTCGAAGAGGCCGGGCCTGGTCTCCTCCAGGTACCTGCTCAGCCCCACCTGGTGGCAGCCTTTGGCGCGGCGTTGCTCTGTGCCGAGTGCGCCGACCGACCCAAACGCGTTGGCGTCGCCGCGCCGGAATGCGAACCCGACCGCTACGACTGGCCGCTTTCGTTGGAACGCTCGGTGTATCCGTCGTTCGATGTGGCAGAAACGTATGTGGACGATGAGCAGAACGAGGTGCGCGTCGCCGCCTGGCCCGCGGGTGGAGAGTTGACCGCCTGGATGGGCATCGACGTCGGTTCCACCAGCACCAAGCTGGCCCTGGTCACCGCAGACGACCGGGTGGCCGTCGACATCTACCGCAAGACCGGCGGCGACCCCATCGGCGCCACGAAGAAACTGTTCTCAGCACTGCGAGCGCTCGCTGGACGAAAGGGAGGACGCCTGACCATCCTCGGCGTCGGAACCACTGGCTCGGGCCGGAAGCTGGTCGGCCAGGTCATCGGCGCCGACGCCGTCATCAACGAGATCTCGGCCCACGTCGCCGGCGCGGTGCGCGTCGACCCCGAGGTGGAGACCATCTTCGAGATCGGCGGGCAGGACAGCAAGTACATGCGCGTCCACCAGGGCTGCATCCGCGACTCGGCCATGAACTACGTGTGCGCCGCCGGCACCGGTTCCTTCGTGGAGGAGCAGGCGCAGAAGCTCGGCTATGCAGTGTCGGAGGTCGGCCGCGCGGTGCTGGGCCGGCGCCCGCGGCGGACGACCGATCGTTGCACCGTCTTCATGGAGCAGGACATCGCCCGCCTGATCCAGCAGGGAGTCTCGCCCGAGGACGCCCTGGCCGGAGTCATGGTCTCGGTGGTGAAGAATTACCTCAACAAGGTGGTGGGCAACCGCCCGGTGAGCCGCAAGCGGATCTTCTTCCAGGGTGCTACCGCGCGCAACCCGGCGCTGGTCGCGGCCTTCGAGCGGCTCCTGAATGTGCCGATCGTGGTGTCGCCCTACTGCCACGTCATGGGCGCCTACGGCGTGGCCCTCCTCACCCGGCAGACCATGGCCGAGCAGACAAAGGCGCCGTCGAGCTTCCGCGGCCTCGATCTCGAACGCCGTCGCATCGCACTCTCCTCCGAACTCTGCGCCCTGTGCCAGAACCACTGCCGCATCACCCGCGCCGAGATCGAGGGGTGCGACGAGCGGCCCTCCTGGGGCTACATGTGCGGGCGCGATCCCGAGGAGCAGCGCGTGCGGGTGAATCCCGCCGAGCGTGCCCTGCGCTTGTACCAGCGCCTCTGGCGCGAAGGGGGTTCGGGCGTCCCGGTCCCCGAGGGTGCGCCGGTCGTCGGTATTCCGCGGGCGTTGTCGATGCTCTCCTACCTGCCCCTGTGGCGACGGTTCTTCAACCGGCTGGGTTTTTCAGTGCAGGTGTCGGAGGAGACCGGCACGGCACAACGCGAGAGCGGGAGCCGCATGGCCGGGGCGGAGTTCTGCTTCCCGGCCAAGGTCGCCCTGGGGCACATCCATTCGCTGCTGGGGAGAGAGGGCGTGGACTGGGTCCTCGTCCCGCACATGGTGAGCGCGCATCCGGATGACTCGTGCACCGCCTCCAAGTTCTGTCCCTACGTCCAGGCCCTGCCGGCGTACGCGCGCACCGCCCTGGCCGAGAACCGCCTCGATGGTTCCCGGTTGCTCTCGCCGGTGGTCGATCTGCGGCTGCGGCCGGCGCGGCAGGAGCGTCTGCTGTGTGACTGCCTGGCCGGTCCGCTCGGGCGGAGCCCGCGCCAGATCGCCGCCGCCTGGAGGGAGGCGCTGGAGGCGCAGGCCGATTTCGAGCGGCGCTGTCGCGAGGAGGGAGAGCGCATCCTGGCGGAGGCGAAGCAAAATGGCGAGAAGCTCATCGTGCTCCTTGGCCGCCCGTACAACAACCACGACGGGGGCATCAACCTGCACCTGCCACAGAAGATCGCCGAGCATGGCCGCACCGTGCTGCCGCTGGCCATGCTTTCGCACTCGACCCGCGAGCTCCTCCCCGAGTACCGCAACCTGTACTGGAACTATGGCCAGAAGATCCTAGCCGCGCTGCATCGCATCGCGCGGGAGGACCAGCTCGACGCGGTGATGCTCACCAACTTCAACTGCGGCCCGGACAGCTTCCTGCTCTCCTACGCCGAGAAGACCATGGGCGCGAAGCCCTTCCTGACCCTGGAGCTTGACGAGCACGGAGCCGACGCCGGCTACCTCACGCGCATCGAGGCCTTTTTCGACGTCTTGCGCCGAGCCGGGACGCGCGCGGCGGTGGCGCGCCCCTTCCGGCCCGAGCCGAGTTCTTTCTTGGACCGGCGCATCTGGATCCCGCCCATGCACCCGCTGGGGGCGCCGTTCTTCGCCGCCTCCTTCCGCCGTGCGGGATTCGACGCCCAGCCGATGCCGGTGGAGGACGCCGAGACCTTCGAGCTGGGCCGCTCGCTCACCCGCGGCTCGGAGTGCTTGCCCACCGCGCTGACCATCGGCGCCTTCATGAAGGCGGCCGCCCGCGACCGCGGCCGCCGCCAGGCACTGTTCATGCCCACCGCGGAGGGGCCGTGCCGCTTCGGCCAGTACTGCACCCTGCACCGCCAGATCCTGGACCGGGAAGGTTTCGAGGACGCGGCCATCCTCGCCCCCTCGAGCTTCAACAGCTACCAGGGCCTGCCCGAAGGATTGCGCCGTCACATGTGGCTGGCCCTGCTGGCCGCCGATCTGATCTTCAAGGCGCTGCTCAAGACCCGTCCCTACGAACTCGAGCCGGGGATGTGCGATCGGATATTGGCCGAGGAGCGCGAGCGCCTGGTGCGGGTGCTGGAGGCCGGCGACGACGTGTTCGAGGCGACCCGGCGCGCCATCGAGCGCTTTGCCGTGGTGCCACGCCGCCGAGAGAAGAAACCCCTGGTGGGGATCGTAGGAGAGATCTACGTGCGCTGCGATCCATTCGCCAACGAGGATGTCATCGGTGCCATCGAGCGCTTCGGCGGCGAGGCCTGGCTGGCGCCGATGGGCGAATGGATCCTGTACACCGCCGCCACGCAGGAGATCTCGTTCTGGGACCGCAGCCGCAACCCGCTCAAGAAGATCCTGGCCGACGTGAAGAACCGCTACCTGTTCCGGCAGGAGCACCGCATGCTGGCGGCGGCCGGCGAGTACCTCTCGGATCGGCGTGAGCCGGACATCTTCCACGTCATCGAGGTGGGCCGGCGCGTGCTGCCCCCGCAGTTCGAGGGGGAGTCCATCCTCACCCTGGGGCGGACGGTCTGCTTCGCCGAGCAGGGCGCGCGCCTCGTCGTCAACTGCGCCCCCTTCGGCTGCATGCCCGGGACCATCACCACCGCCGTCTTCCGCCGCCTCTCGCGCGAGCTGGGCATCCCGGTGGTGAGTCTGTTCTACGACGGGCACGGCAATCAGAACCGTCGCCTGGAGGTGTTTTTGCGAAACGCCGCTTCGCCCGCGCGGCGGCGCGATGTCCTGGTGCACGCCGCGCCGGTGCGTCTGGAAGAGCGAAGCTAGATTCTCTGTGCGTTCGAATCATGGATTGCGACAGCTGTTTTTGGGGCGCCCGGTCGCGGCACCCTGCCATCGAGACCACCAGGTGCTTTTCGTGACATCGTGTGGCTGACCGCGATGCCGCCAGAGCAAGCGCGGTCAGCCGCGCTAGAACTCGTAGCCGATCTCGACGTCTCCCTGGAACACGTTGGCCGGATAGTAGTGCCGATAGTGCTCCTCGATGCCGTCCCCGGAGTAGTCGGCGTACCCCTCGGCGAGTTGGAAGGTGTGGAAGTAGCGGAAGTTGACGAACAGGAAGGGCAGCAATTTCAGCCGCAGCGCCGAGAACAGGACCTTGTCGCCGGCGCTGCCCGAGAAGATGTCGCTCATGTCCAGGAGCGCGGTCTGGTGGTAGGTGGCGAAGAACTGTAGCCATTCGAGTGCCGGCACCTCGAGGTGCGCCAGGAAGTGGCTGCCGCGGTCCGCGTTGCTCCCCTCCAGGGCCAGAGTGATCCCCAGCTTGGACAGGATGGCGTAGTTGAACTCCAGGTAGAAGCCCAGCCGGCGGTCCTGCCCGCGCCGGTCGATGAACACCTGCTGGAACTTCGTGGGCGGAGTGCCGGCCCGAAAGTCCGCGCCCAGCATGAACTTCTGGATCTCGTAGAAGGTGTCGAAGTAGCCGGGCAGATAGGTGGCCGAGAAGGAGCGGAACTCGGCCACGGTGCGGAACGCGTGCACCGGGTCGCGGCCGACGTTGAAGCGGCCGAGCAGGCCCAGGGTGAAACCGTTGCCTCCCTCCGGGGCGGCCAAGTTGAACACGCCGTCGGGGTCGCCGGGCATCATCCAGGAGAAGTCGGCGTAGGGCTTGAGATCCACCGTGTCGGTCTTGAGCACCTTCACCTCGAGGTCCACGCCCATGCCGTGCAGGAAGGCGGTGCTGGACACCACCGGGCGGCTCCCTTCCATGGCCACGCGCCACGGGTTGGCCACGCCCGGGGAGGACTCCTCGTGGGCCAGCAGCACCGGCGCGTGCCGGTCGGCGACGTAGGAGAAGCCGATGCTGAGCGAGCGCGCCACCGGGTGCTCCATGAAGAAGGACAGGGGTTTGATGAAGGCCAGCGTGCCCACCACGTCCCAGCTGGTCACCGAGTTGGTCATGAACTCGAAGCCGAAGTAGTCGGTGTAAGCGTCGAGCTGGGCGGCCAGGCGCGTCGAGTCGGGGTCGATGTTCACGCTGTAGCGGCGCAGCAGCGCGCCGTGGCCCAGGCTGCTGGCGGTGTGCTGGCTGAGGCTGAAGTAGAAGCGGTCCTCCTTGCGCCCGTAGGTGAGGTAGCGCACGATGCGGGCGAACTCGCTGGCCTCGTTCCAGTCCTGCTTGCGGAGGCTGCCGGCGTTGTCGAAGCCAACCAGATCCGTCACCCCGGGCTTGGTGTGGGTGTCGAACAGCTCGATGGAGAGCGGCCCGCCCAGGCCGAAGGCCAGCTCGCCGAAGCGGAAGTCGACCTCCGGATTGATGGTGAAGTAGTGGATGCCGTCGATGAGGCGCCAGCCCAGGCCTACGCCGACGCGGTCGTTCTTGGTGACCAGCTTGGCCGAGCCGACGAAGTTGGAGAGCTCGCCTTTGATGAACGGCGGGGGCGGTTCCTTCTTCGGCTCCTTCTCCTTCGCCGTGCCGGCAGCGGCGTCCTTGTCAGCGGCCGTGGCGTCCGGCGTTTTTTCAGCCGCCGGCGCGGGCGCGGTGGCGCTGGCCTGGTCACCAGGAGCCGGAGTGGTGGCGGGGGCGGGGAGGGGTTTCGTCTCGAGGGCCTGTGGCGTGGCCGAGGTGCCGGAGGTGGCCGGGGCAGCGACCGGGGCCGCCGCCGGTTGGCCAGCCGCGGGTGCCGGCGCGGAGGCGGCGGCGGGTTCTGACGTTGGCTTGGGCGCCGACGGCTTGGGGGCCGGGAGGCAGAATCCCTTTCCGTCCGCGCGGGTCCCATCGGGGCACGGCTTCGCCAGGTCACCCAGCAGCGGCGCCGGGATCTCCCACTCGTCGACGGTATCGGCCGCGGCGACTCCACTCAGCAGAAAGACAAGACACAGGCTGATGCGGCTCATGGGAATACGGCTCCTTTTCGGTCCGGCTAGCGCGCCCGGGCGCGCTCGAACAGGGTGAGGAAATGACGCAGGGCGCGGATCGCATCGCCTTGCGACGCGCCTTGCGCGAGCGGCGACGGGTAGCGCACGAACGCCCGGGCCGCGTCGGTGGCCCACGCCGGCGCGGGGTGCGGCGCCTGGTAACCGCCACCGTCCACGTCCACGAACACCGGGTTGGTCACGCCGTAGGGCAGCACGCGGAACACCCGCGGGATGAGCGCGCCGCTGAGATCGAACGGCACCGGGATGCTGGAGAAGGAGCGCGACAGGATGTCACCGACCTCCAGCTTGAGGTAGGGGTGTTCCGAGAACACCGGCGACAGATCGCGGCCGGAGAGCCCCATGGCCACCGCCACGTACCAGGCGTCCCGCGCCGGGACCGGCTCGTCGAGGTAGGCGTCCAGGTTGATCACCCGCGGATTGGGGACGGCCAGGCCGCTCACGTCCACCCCGCTCGCCGGATCCAGCCCGTCGCCCGCCGCGGTGAAGACGTGGATCAGCTCGCCCGAGCGGTAGATCTCGACGCGGTCGATGTCGAACCAGTCGGGCGACTGCACGCGCACCCGCAGGCGCAGGCGGTCGGTTCCCGCCGGGACCTGAAGCGTCTCGCCGATGGCGGAGTCGTCCACCCACAGCTCGATGAACGGGCCGTAGCTGGCGACGACCTTGCCCTCCTTGATGGCGCGGGCCACGGCGCGCGGGTGGGCCGCCAGCGGGTCGTCGTTGCCCAGGCGCACCCAGTTGCGCGAGCAGCCGGCCTCGGTCTGGGTGAAGAGCTGGTGGGTGTCCGAGTTGCCCATGCCGGTCCGCACCACGCCGTAGTCGAGCAGGCGGAACCACTCGTCGATCTCGCCCACGTGCTTTGTGCACGGCA
Source organism: Myxococcales bacterium (assembly GCA_012798435.1). Classification (GTDB taxonomy): domain Bacteria; phylum Myxococcota; class B64-G9; order B64-G9; family B64-G9; genus JAAZNF01. The sequence continues at coordinate 50,375 of JAAZNF010000080.1, forward strand.
GATCACCGTCGGAGAACGAACAGAACCCGTCCAGGCAGGGCGTGCCGGCGCAGTCCGTGTCCCGGGTGCAGCGCTTCATGCAGGCGGAAATGTCGGTCCGGCAGGCGAAGCCATCGGATGTATCGCAATCCGTGTCGGAGGTGCAGTAGTCGGCGGTCTCGCAGCCGGTGCTGCCATCGGCGTTCCACAGCGCCTGCTGCTCCGCGGGCGTGCGCTCCAGGATGGCCTTGATGAAGCCGCGGTCGGCCTCCATCAGCTCGCGCTCGATGTCCTCCGGCGAGCTGCCCGTGTCGGCCTTCCGCTGGATCTGCGCGCGCCGCAGGTTGTAGTCGCGGATCTCGCGCACGCTGGGCGTGCGGATGAGCTCGAAGCGTTTGGAGTTGAAGAGCTCGAGGGCGTCGAAACCGCCCGAGAAGTGCTCTGGCGCGGCCAGGGGGTTCTCCACCAAACCCGGCATCCACTCGAACATGCTGCCCAGCACCTTGTTGGGATCGTAGGGGTCCAGGCCGTACTGCTCGAAGTAGCCGAAGAAGCTGTCGCGCGGGTGCGCCACCACGATCACCGCCTCGGCGGGGTCGAGCAGCGACAGGGCGCGCATCTCCTTTATCAGCTCGGCGGGCACCTTGCCGGTCCAGTCGATGGCGGCGTTCTGCGGCACGGGTTGTCCGTCCTGCCACTCACGATAGGCGAGCGGGAAGGCCAAGAAGTGCCCCAGCTCGACCGTGGTGAGCTCGAGGCCGACCTGGGTGGTGAGCCAGTTGCGCAGGCCCATCTCCTTCACGTAGGGCGAGAGATCGGTGATGAAGTCGTGGTCCGAGGTGGACAGGATCTCCACCCCCTCGCCGGCGAAGGCCATCACCCGATCGCGGTGTTTCACCACCGCGTCGTAAGAGTTCTGCCCGTGGACGTGGAAGTCGCCGCTGATCCAGCCGCGGGTGTCCACCTGCCGCACCAGTCGCGCCGCGACGCTGGCGGCCATGCCGGAGGCCACGCTCACCCGCTTTCGATCCAGGCTGTACTCGAGCCCGCGCGAGAACCACACGTCGTAATCGCCCGGCTCGATCTCGAACGTGCCCGCGCCGTCGACGGCGTACAGATAGCGCCCCAGGCCGGGCGGGTAGCTGGGCTCGCCCAGCGCGCTCTTGGCCATGCTCTCGGGACAGCGGCAGGCCCCTTGCTCGCAGCGCCGTCCGGCGGGGCAATCGCCGTCGCTCGCGCACGGGTTTTGCGGCTGGCACAGCTTGGCCTCGAGGTCGCAAACCTCGCCGGCGGGGCAGTTGTCATGCAGGCAACGCTTTCCCGTCCCGGCCGGCACGCACTTTCCCGAGGCGCAGCCGGCGTCGTCCGTGCAGGCCTCGCCCAGGCTCCCGGCGCACTCGGGCAGGCACTGACCGACGGTGATCTTCACCGGCAGCATGCGGTTGGCCTCGTCGAGGACCTGGTAGCGAACCCGGGCCGGGGGCGGCAGGCCGATGGCGACCTCCAGCTCCCCGTCCGGCACGATCTCGATTTCGCTGACGGCGCTGGCCGGCCAGTTCTGCTTCTTGGCCATGAGGTAGTAGCGGCCCGCCGGCAGCTCGCCCGAGAAGCCGCCCTCGGGGAGATCGGTGGCGCGCCGGTCGGTGCGCAGGTGGCTCACCGCGCCCATGTAGAAGCGCTTCTCCAGACATTCGGACAGGAAACGTTCGGGCCCGCCGGTCCAGCTCGTGGCGCCCCCGCCTGGGCGGCAGTCTTCCATGGTGGCGGGCACGGGGAACAGGTACACCTCGGCCCGCGTCACCGGCTGGCCGGAACGCCCGTCCAGCACGTGCCCGCGCAACCTTCCCAGTGGCGTCTTCCAGGCGCGGAAGATCGGCGCCGCGGCCGAGGCCACGTCGCCCTCGCCGACCGCGAACAGCCGCTCGAAGTAGAAGCTGCGCACGCCGCTGCAGTCCACCACATGGGCGCACTGCGCGGGTGTGCCGTTGCAGGCGCCGCGGTGGCAGTGGGCCCCGTGGCTGAAGCCGGCGGTGACCGCGCCCGAGTACAGCGGCAGCAGGTACACCCCGCCCGGGTCGGCCGAGGCGATGGCGTAGGACACGCCGTCGCCCACGCCCGCCAGGAAGGGCGCCGCCAGGGGCTGGTTGAGCGGGTCCTTGCCGAGCGCGAAGGTGTTGCGGATGTGTTTGTAGATGTCGAAGCCGATGCCCGCGGCGAAGATCTTGAGCCGCTCGCCGAAGAACAAGAAGTCCCCGCCGGCGATCCCCGGCTGCATGTCGGGGAGCTCGGTGGGGAACAGGGCGCTTCCCAGGAGGACTCCGAACACCGCCGTCGGCCCGGTGAAGGATGGCAGCGCCCGCGTGCCGCCGGCCGGGTAGGCCGGGTTGCCGAAGAGGTCGCTCTCGGTGACCAGGGTGCGGATGCGCACGTGGTCCGCGTCGGGCTCCAGGATGTAGTCGTTGCGCACCACGAAGCGCATCTTGACCCCGCCCACCGCCACCAGGGACAGCGCCTCGAGGTAGTTCCCGGCGGGGCCGGTGACCCGGATGATGGCCGCCCGCTCCGAGGGTGCCTGCGGCCCGGGACGGGAGGGCTCGGCGGGATCGGCGTAGTCGGCGTTGTCGGGATCGGTCACGTCCAGGATGCAGGGCGCGTCGCCGCCGGCGCACAGCACCCGCACACTGGGCTCGGGGGCGTTTGGAGAAGCCTTGCAGAAGTCCGGGTGCTTGCGCGGGTCGCCGGCCAGGCAGATGGCGGGCACGGCCAGGTTGACCACCGGGAACAATTCTGCGAACTGGTCGAGTCCCCGTCCGTCACGGTGCGCCGCGTCCGGACGGTGCCGGTCCGCGTCCAGCAAGCTCCCGCCGAAGACGCCCGGGCCCACGCTGTTGCCGCGCGCCGGGAAGGCCAGCCGGATGCGGTTGTTCTCGAGCAAAAAGTCGCCGGGGGTGGCCAGCGCCGCCGGCCCGCCGATGGCCTGGTAGGGGTGCTCGATCACGAAGGCACGGGCGAATGGCTCCTCGGTGCGGCAGCCCGCGGCAGCAAGCACCGGAAGCATCCACAAGAAAGCTCTCTTCATGGTCCGACCCGCTTTCTCAGACGAGCCACGTCCATTCATCGGCCGACATGCCGCGCTCAGAACTTGACCTGGACGAGGCCGAGCACAGCGTCGTTGTCGAGCTCGACACCGTAGCGCTCCTGGCGGTGGATGTAGTTCAGCATCAGCTTGAAGGCCTCGCCGTAGAAGTAGGCGTTGAGCCCCGCGTTGAGGGTCCACACGTCGCCCTCGTTGTCCAGGTGGACGTTGTCGTCGAGGATGGCGAAGCGCACCGCCGCCTCCAGCTCGATCGAGGAGACGGGCATGAGGTAGCCGGCCTGGGCCACCATGCCCCAGCGCTCGGTCTCGCCGGTGCTGCCGCCGGGGAGCGAGGGCGCCGCCTGGGGCACGCTCTTCGCCCACAGGGCCTCGGCGTAGAAGCTCAGGCCCTTCCACTTGAGCGACACGTCGGCGCCCGCACCGCGGATCTGTGAGGCCGGGGCGTCGTTGACGTAGCCGTTGAGGCCGGCCATGAGCCGCAAGCACCCGCGCTCGTGATCGGCCTCGGTCCGCCCGATCTCGCCCAGGTTGCCGGTGAGGCGCACCACGTACAGCAGGCCGTCCGAGAGGTTGCCCACGCTGAAGTTGGGCAGGCCGTTGTAAGCGCCCACGTCCACGCCGAAGGGTCCGAGGCGGCCGCCGACGGTGATGCCGACCTGCCGGTCGAGATCGAGCATCAGGGTGTCGGTGGCGCGCTCCATGGTGACCCACAGGGGCCGGTCCATGAACTGCAAGCTCCCCGAGGAGGCGAGCAAGAGGCGTGAGAAGGGCGGCTTGCCGGCGCCAGCACGGACGTAGGCGTACGGCACCGGGCGGTAGGTGAGGTGCGCCTCGGACAGCGCGTTGCCGCCGCTCTCCTTGTCGATGAGCTCGGCCTCGAGCTCGTACTCCACGTTCTTCAGGACGTGGCCCTCCAGGCCCATCCGGGCGCGCACCAGGCGGAAGCCGTCGCGGTTCATGAGATCGCCGTTTTCGATGATGGAGTCGGCGCCGACCACGCCGCCGAGGAGCTGCACCCGGCCATGGAAGTTGAGCGTGAAGTCGCCGCGTATAAACATCGGCTTCGCGTACACCGTCTTGCCATCGGGGCCGATCTCGACGGGCGGTTCGATGATCTCGCCGGCCTTCTTCCACCCCTCGGGCGGAGGCGCGGCCGGAGCGTTCGGGTCGCCAGTCGCCGCCTCGTCCCTGGTGCCCTCGACCGGGGCGGGAGGTGTGTTCACCACGCCGGCGGGCTTCCAGTTGGCGGGAGGCGGGACGTCCGGGGGCGGCGGGTTTTCCTCTTCCGCCGGCTTCTTCTTCTCCGGCGTGGCGGGGGTATCGTCGGCGCGGCCTTGTGCGGGCGGGAAGGCGAAGAGGGCGAGCGCGAGAAGCCCCCAGAACCCAAAGAACCCGGTACGTGGTGTCATGGAACCCTCCAGGGAAATAGTCCCCGATGACTTTACGATCGCCCTGGCACGGCGGCAAGGGCTTTTCGGTTCACGCCTTGAACCCGGGGGCCTGTTGCGGGTAAGTAAGGGGACAATCCCCGAAGGAGGTCGCTGCCATGAAGCGTCTGTGCTGGCTCTCGCTTTCGCTTTCGCTCTTGGCCCTGGCGGGATGCTTGGACGGAAGCGCGCCGTTCTCGAAGGCCCCACCGCTGGAGCGGCTGGTGCCCGAGCGGGACTACTTGCGGGATGGCCATGGGCGTTATCTCTTTTTCCACGGCGTGAACGTGGCCGGGAGCACCAAGCTCCCCTACACCATCGGGCAGGACGGCGTGCCCAGCTACGTGGGCCGGCCCTTCCCGCTGGAGGAGGCCGAGGCGCGCTTTTCGCAGATCCGCTCTCTCGGCTTCGACGCTATCCGGCTGCTGCTCATCTGGGAGGCCATCGAGCCCACCGGCCGCGGCGTGTACGACGAGGCCTACCTCGACTACATCCGCGAGATTGTCCAGGCCGCCGGCCGCCACGGCATCATGGTGCTGCTCGACATGCACCAGGACATGTTCAGCCGGCACCTCGTGGCGCGCTACAACAACAAGCCGAAGTACGGCAAGCCTGGCGAGATCGGCTACATGCTCCAGGCGCTGGTGCCCGATCCCGACACCAGCGAGTACAACGACACCGTTCAGGGAGACGGCGCGCCGCGCTGGGCGGTCCAGGCGTGCCTGCCGGAGAAGGACATGAATTCGCCGCGCTGGGGCATCCCGCGCATCCTGTCCGGGCTGGATCAGCCGGCGGTAGACAACCTCATCGCCCTCTTCGACAAGCTGTCCGGGGGCGGGGGCGGTCCGGTGCCCGACTGGATCGGGGCCTTCGTGACGGGCCTGCCGGGGAAGTTCCCGGCCCACGAGACCTGCGACGTGCTGCCCTTCACCAACTGGGGCCTGGCCATGACGCTCAGTCTGGACGTGGCGCGCGCCTTCGGCTGCTTCTTCGCTGGCGACGCGCTGTTCCCCGACCTCACCATCGAGGGGCAGAGCGTGAGGGACTACCTGCAGGACGCCTACGCCGCCTCCTGGGCGCGCGTGGCGGAGAAGGTGGCCGACCTGCCGAACGTGCTCGGCTACGACATCATGAACGAGCCGTCGGGCAACTTCATCGTGCTGGCGGCACTGGGTGGGCTGATGCAGGCCGGGGCGGCCAGCGGGGCCCACGACGTGCTGGTGAGCTTGCTCGGGCCGGAGACCGGCGAGCTGGTGTTCCGCGCCGTGCTGGACCTGCGCCTGCTGCCGCCGGACACCAGCGAGGAGACGCTGCGCGAGTTCGGGGTGTACGGCATGGACGTGCTCACCGCCCTCACCATGAACTTCGGCTTCTCGGACAAATACCTCAGGCCCTTCTACGAGCGGGTGGGGCGGGCCATCCTGGAGAAGGACCCGGACGCCACCATCTTCATCGAGAACGCGCTGGGCGTCGAGATGCTGCTCTCCGGCCTCGGTGGCGCCAACGGCGGGCTGGCGGGGATGTGGGAGCAGCCCATGACGCGGCCGGCGGGGATTGAGCGCCTCGCCTTCGCTCCGCACTGGTACGCCGACATCTACCCCTTCTTCGGCTTCAACATGTCGCCGCGCCAGTTCGCCCCCGAGGAGGTGCGCTACCGCGACTACCGGTCCCCGCTGGAGGGGGCGCGTTCCCTTGCCGACTACGCGCTGGGCAAGGTACCTGTGGTGTTCGGGGAGTTCGGCACCTACTTCAACTTCAACGGCGGGGCGGAGGCCTCGGAGGCGCAAGGGTACGCGGTGTCGGCCCACATCCTGGACAACTACTTCGAGGCCTTCGAGGGGATGTTCCAGAGCCGCATCATGTGGTGCTACACGCCGGACAACGACCCGGCCCGCGGCGACGGCTGGAACCACGAGGACTTCTCCATCCTCGACTGGCACGTCTCCGGGGGGTTGCGGGGCGTGCCGCGCGCCGAGGCCGCCTGGTCGCGGCCCCACGCGCGGGCGCTGGCGGGAAAGCCGGTGTCCACGCACTACTTCTCGCCGCTGCACTACTTCGACCCGGAAAAGGGGCGCGTGAACCCGGTGGGCGAGTTCGAGGTGCGATACGCGAGCCAGGAGAGCCGCGCGCCCTCGGAGATCGTGGTGCCGCCGGGCGTCTATCCGGACGGGTTCTACGTGTGGGTGTCCGACGGCGAGTGCGCCTATGATCCAAAGAGCGCCACGCTGTTCCACTGGCCTTCGCGCGACGAGCCAGGGATCGAACATTGGCTGCGGATCCGGGCGCCGCTTCCCGGCGAGCCGGCGCGGGGGTGGAAGTACTTCTTCCAGGGCGCGCGCTCTCTCGAGGCTCGTTGAGGGAGGGAGACGCCATGAACCATCATCACGCCGTGTCTTCTGACAAGGGTCATCTCGCTCGCGGATCCAAATCTGGCGCGCCCGACCGCGGGGCCGAAAGAGCCAGCGCGGGCGGGATCGCGATAATAGGGGTCTTCCAAGAGCACGCCATGGTTCTTGCCGTGTTTTGCGCGCTGGCGCTGTCCCCGTTGGTGAGAGCTTCGGACCTCGAGCTCAAGGTCGATCTGCAGAACCTTTTCTTGTTCCGTTCTGACTCCGACTTCGATCGATCGGCGCCGCGTTACGACGAGAACGGTCAGACCGTCGGAGCCTTTGCCACCCTCTTCCGCCCACGAGCGCTGTGGCGCATCACGGACAATCTACGCATCGTCTACGAGGCGGAGCTCGGGCTCAACTTCTGGAGCAAGCAGAACCCCGACGTGCAGGACCCGCAGGATCCGGCGGTGTTCGTGCTCAAGCACCGTGAAGTCTTCGCCGAGGGAGAAATCGGGCCCACGGGGATCAAGGCGGGCTACGTCCGGACGCAGGATCCCACCGGGCTATTCCTCAACCACTGGATCGGGACGGCGCAATCGAGCTGGGCGCTTGGCGAGGAGGGGCGGGAGCGGCTGTTGTTGCTTGTGGGGCAGGTGCCGGACCAGACCTTCGAGGGCATCGACGTCCGCGATAACAACTTCGCGCACGACACCTGGGTGGCGGCGGCGCAGTACGAGCGGCGCTGGGACGGGACGGCGCTGACCGGCGGGCTCTACTACCTGTACGACGCGAGCCGGGTGGATCACGCGCGCTGGCGGGTGTGCCCGACCCTGCGGCTGAAGATCGGCGAGGAGGCGTTCTGGGGCTCGCTGGATGCGATGCTGCAAGCGGGAGAGAACCAGAACGACGTCCTCGGGGGCGGCTGGTCGCGCACGGTCGCCTGGGCGGCGCAGGGGCACCTGGAGTGGAGATCGGAGCGCTGGGGGGTTTGGCTCAACGCGCTCGCGCTCAGCCCGGACGACGCCTACGCGCACAACCGGACCGACCACGCGTTCCTCTCCTCGGCAAAATCGATGAGCGCGACGCTCATGCTCACCGAGGACGAGATTCGGGACTGGTACGACAACGTGGATGAGCGCATGTCGGTGTTCGAGGGCGGTTTCTACCGCAACCGAGCGGGGTACTTCGTGGCCGACGTCAAGGTGGACTGGGTGGCCTCGGACTGGCTCGCGCCCGCGGCCATCCTGGGCGTCGCGACGGTGCTCAAGCCCGAAAACGCGCTCGACGGGGCGCTGGTTGGCATCGAGGGCGACATTCAGCTTGCCTTCAAGTGGGGCGAGAACGTCGAACTTCTGGCCTCAGGCGGCTTGCTTTGGCCAGGCGCGGCCGGCGCGGCCTTCCTGAATGGCATCGACCGGGACGCCAGGAGCCCCATCTTCATGGCCGAGCTTTCCCTTCGCCTCCACGACTGAAGGGCCAGCCCTTTTGTTTTGTGAAACCCATCGGGCATCGGGGACAGCCCCCTGGGTTTTGTTTTTACTGGGGAATCCGGCGGTGGTGGTTGAACGCCGCCGTTTAGCCGAAAGCCGGCCGGCCTTTCGCTGCTTTTTCTTCTTCGGTTCTTGTCTGGTCTTTTAACTTCTTGCCGCGGATGAACTCGTACTGACCCGGATCTGGCCGCCTGCCTCTTTTACTCCTGCGCTTTCATTCCGCCAATGACAGATCCCCCCACTCGCCC
>JAAZNF010000081.1 GCA_012798435.1 Myxococcales bacterium
AGGCGCGGGCGCAGGCGCGGCGTGAGGCGGGGCCGGCACCACCGGCAGGGGCGCCGCGGCGAAGGCCCCCCCGGCGGCGGCCATCGGGGGCGGGGTGGCAGCGGCGCCGCCCTCGTCCAGGCCATCGTACACGCCGTTGATCAGGTTGCGCAGCATGGCCTTGTGCTGCTCCTGCATGAGCTCGCGCACCACGTCCTGCAGGTTCTCGGCGTTTACGATGTCCGCGTACGAGGTCTTCTTGGTGGCCAGGATGTTTCCGCCCACGAACAGGTGGGTGATGACGTGGGGGTTGTTGACGCCGCTGTCCTCGGTCTGGATGTGGTAGATCTTCCCCTTGTGGTTGATGTTGTGGTTGAAGCCGGGGACCATCTGTGAGGATTTCGGTGGGCTCACGTTTCGACCTTCGTTCCGAGTGCAGCGGTCATTGTAACAGCGGCCCGATCGACAAGCAAGGAAGCGATCGCAGGAGAACGGGCCCCGGGCAGTCGTTGCCGGCCACAAGTTTGATCGGCGCCTCGAGTTGATCTAGCCTGCCCACTCATGGGAACCGGATCGGACGCTGGCTTGCACCCGGCCTTCGTATTTTTCGTTCTGGGCACGCTGCTCGCCGCCTGGCTCACCTTTAAGGTCAGCCTGCGCCGCGGCCTGCAGGTGTTCTCGGCAACGCTCTTCCTCTCGCTGCTGTGGCTCGCCTCCTTCGGCGGCCGGGCGCTGTGGCCGGTGGATTTCTTCCTGTTCTCGGATCCGTTCCTGGCGTTGCTCACCATGTTGGCTGGGCGGGTGGTCGTGCCGCTTTTGCTGGTGTCGCTTCTCTTCTTGCTGCTGGCCGCGGTCATGGGGCGGGTTTTCTGCAGCCACGTCTGTCCGCTGGGGGCGCTCTTCGATCTTTCGGACCGCTACCTGGGAAAGCGCTTGAATCCCAAGGACAACCGCGAGAAGTACCGCCGGGCCCGGCCGACGAAGTATGCCCTGCTGCTCATCGCCGCCGGGGCGGCCGCCTGCGGTTTCTCCTGGCTCGGGCTCATGGATCCGCTGGTCATGGCCACGCGCTTTGCCGCCACCGTGTTCTACCCGGCCGCGCTGGTGCTCGGCGACGTGGCGCTCTCCGTGCTGCGGCCGCTGGGCGCGGCCGTGGGCTGGGTGGAGCTCGCCTACCTCGAGCTGATCCTGCCGGCCTTCGCCGGAGCGCTGCTGTTCTCCCTGCTGCTGGTGGTGCTGTTACTCCTGTCGCGCATGCAGACGCGTTTCTGGTGCCGTCACCTGTGTCCGCTGGGTGGCTTGCTGGGCCTGGCCGGACACTTCGCGCCGTACCGGCGGCGGGTGGCCGAGAGCTGCACCGGCTGCAACCGCTGCGTCCGCGAGTGCCCCACTGGCGCCATCCACGAAGGCGGGAAGATCACCGACCGGGCCGAGTGCATCGTGTGCCTGCGCTGCGTGAAGGTCTGCCCGGAGAAGTCGGTGCGCTTCTCCTTCGTGCGGCGCGACGCCGCGCTCGATCAACCCGGGCCGCGCTTGCGGCGCCGCGGCTTCGTGGCGGCCGTGGCCGGCGGGGCGGGCTCGGCGGTGCTCTCGCGCGCGGATCTGCTCCACCCCTCGAAGTCCTTCCTGCCGCTGCCCTACCGCGAGGGAAGGCTCATCCGCCCACCCGGGGCGCTGCCGGAGCCGGAGTTCCTCTCGCGCTGCGTGCGCTGCGGCGAGTGTCTGCGCGCCTGCCTCACCAACACCCTGCAGGCCGACTGGCACCGCGCCGGCCTGGAGGGCCTGTGGGCGCCGCACCTCGACCTGCGCCACGCGGCCTGCGAGCAGACCTGCGCCGTGTGTGGTCACGTCTGCCCCACCGGGGCCATCCGGCCGCTCCCGCTCGTCGAGAAGCAGCACGCCAAGATCGGCACCGCCGTCGTCGTGCGCGATCGCTGCCTGGCCTGGGCCCAGGACCGGCGCTGCCAGATCTGCGACGAGCAGTGCCCCTACAACGCCATCTTCTTCCGGCGCGACGCCGAGCACCACGTCGGGCTGCCGGTGGTCGATCCCAGCCGCTGCAACGGCTGCGGGCAGTGCGAGGACAAGTGCCCGGTGCTGGGCGAGTCGGCCATCGTGGTCACGCCCCAGGGCGAGCTGCGGCTCTCCTCGGGCTCGTACGTGGCCGAGGCGCGCCGGCTGGGGCTGGTGTTCGCCGCGCCGGGCAGCGTGCGCGACGAGGGCGAGACCTATCTCGATCACGCCGGCGACACACAAGGTTCGCCGCCGCCATCACCGAAAGATCCCCCGCCCACCGGCGAAAAGCCGTCTCTGCCCCCGGGCATCATCCCCGAGCCATAGCGTTCGCGTTGCGCGCTGCGTACGGGTGGCCAGAGGCGCGGCTGCCTACCGGCGAGTCCTCTTAGTTGCTCGCCGCAGAGCCGGCTCCGCTACATAGAGGACTCGCCTGGCGCGCCGCGAACGGGTGGCCGGAGGCGCGGCTGCTTAACGGCGAGGCCTCTTCGTTGCTCGCCGCAGAGCCGGCTTTGCTACATAGAGGACTCGCCTGGCGCGCCGCGAACGGGTGGCCGGAGGCCGGGGTTGTTCATCCCTTTCGCACAAAGTGCGGCATGTCGAAGGGGATCTCGAAGGAGAGCTCCACCAGGCCGGCGGGCGCGCCGTCCTGGAACCAGGGGCACTGGTAGATGAGCTTCTTCTTACCGGCCTTCTCGATGGTGTAGGCGTTGGGACCGCCGCCCGCGAGCAGGGCCCTCAGCTTGGCCCGCGCCGGCTCGGGGTGGCAGTCGAGCACGTTCTTGCCCACCAACGTCGCGCCGCCTTCCTTGGAAAAGACCTCGGCCGACTTGCGGTTCATGGACAGGATGGTGCCGTTCTGATCGCACACCGTGATGGCCGCAGGAAAGTCCGTGATCCAGTCTGCGCTCATGTCGCCTCCGAGATTGCCCGACCGGCTCGGTTGTCGCGCGAACGGTCCCGCACGTCAACAGATCCTGTCTTGCGCCTCGAACCCGTGGTAGAAACGGTTCATGTCTCGAATTCTGGGAACGGTCCATGATCTGCTACTGATCGGTTCGGCATGCCTGGCGTGCTTCTCGGCTCCTCGGGCCTTGGCGCAGGACTATCCGCCGATCACCGCCTCCGACTTCAACCTCGATTACAGCGAGTCCACCGTGAGCGGCTCCTCGCGCATCATCGGCATGGGGGGCGCCTTCGCCGCGGTGGCGGAGGGAGTGGCGGCCTTTCCGATGAACCCCGCTTCGCTCTCGCGCCGGACGAGCTACAGCACCGACTGGTTCGACTACGACATCGCCCTGGACTGGCTCATCCCCGGCGTGGGCTCGGACATGGACCTCGACAACAGCGGCCTGCCGGGCCTGTCCGAGGGGTCGTTCACCTTCATCCTCGGCGGGCTGGGCCTCCAGTTCGGTCGGCTCGGCGCCGGGGTCTATTTCCGCGGGCGGAACTACGACCTGTCCGCCTCCGGCGCGGGCGGCACCCCGGAGGCGTTCCAGTTTACCCTGCTCGAGGTGGATCTCGGCGTCTCGTACGAGATCGTCTCCGGGGCGCTGTACCTGGGCGCCGGCTACGCCGGGGCCTTCCTGGACGTGAAACGCCGGGTGGGCACGGGGCTGGACGATTTCGAGAAGCTGGTCGGCTTCCAGAGCAACTTCTTGCGGCTGGGCTTGCTGTTGTGCGTCCCCGAGAGCGGGTTCTCCTTCGGCGCTTCCTTCGCCTACCCGGCGGCGCTCTCGCGCACCGTGGGCGGCGACGAGGCAGTGGCCGGCCGGCACATGCCGAGAAAAGTGCTCCGACCCTGGGAGGTGACCCTCGGCTCCTCCTGGCGCTGGAATTTCTCTCCCGCCGAAGAGGAGCGGCGCTTCCTCCGCCTGGCGCTCGATCTCTTGCTCATCGGGCCGAGCGAGGACGCGGTGACGGTCCAGGGATTTTTGCTCCAGCTGCGCCAACGCGCCGGGGAGCGGCCCTCCTTCGGCGTGCGGCTGGGGGCGGAGTCGGAGGTCATCGCCAACCGCTTGCAGCTACGCGCGGGATCCTACCTCGAACCCGCCCGCCGCAGCGATAGTTGGGGCCGGCTGCACTTCACGGCGGGCGCGGACGTCCGGCTGTTCCAACTGGTGTGGGACTGGAAACTGTCGTTCGCCGCCGACATCGCCAGCCGCTACAGCAACCTGTGCCTGGGCGTGGGCTTCTGGCACTGAGCCTGTGCCGGGTGCTCACGCGAAGCGCAGCCAGCGCCAGGTGAGGTGCGCGGGCCGGCGCACCCGCCCGACCGGCTGGCCCCGCCGCCAACCCGACAGCCCCTGTTCGTCCAGGGCGACCTCGTCGCAGCTCGACAGCAGCGCGGCGAGCCGAGAAAAGACCGCGGCGTCCTCGGGGTGGTTTTGCCGGGACAGCGGCAACAACGACTCCGCCTCTCCGCTCGACACCGCCTCGCGGTAGCGCAGGCGCTCGCCAAGGAGTTCCCCGTCAAACACGAACCCCAGCCCACAGACGCCGGTGACCAGGGCCGGCCAGCGGTTGAAGCGCTCGATGTCATGCGCCAGCCGCGGCTGGTGCGCGCGCACGAGGGCGAGCAACCGCCGGGCCGTCCGCAGCGAGGCGGCGCAGTCCGGCCGGCAGGGGAAGTGCTTGAAGAGGTGGAAGGGGCTGGTGCGAAGATACGGGTTGAGCTCGAACGGCAGCGCCTCGATCGCGACGAGCCGCCGGTCTTGCTCGTTGATGAAGGGATCTTGCGCCAGCGAGAGGAAGTTCCGGGCGCAGCAGGTGGGATAGCCGAACCGGCGACCCATCTGTTCCTCGTTCCCCACGTCGAACGCTCTCTTCTTTCCTTCGCGTAGCAGCAGCATCTTCCGGGCGCCGCGAGATTTTCTGGAGCGCAGCTCGAATCCGGCGCGCCGGCAGAAGTCGAGCAGCGCCGGGCGGTGCTCGCGGTACTCTTCATCCGCGAGCGAGAGCTGGATGGCGCGCCGCCGCCCGAAGCGCATGTCGATGAGCTCGGGGACGTGGTTGGCCAGGATCCCGTAGCGCCGCTCCATCTCGGCGCGGGCGGCGGCGAAACTCATCGGCGCGGCCATGATCTCAGGCTAGGCGCGCCGACCCGGCCGGGTCAAGCGATGAACATGTGATTTCGGTTGCGAGGTGCAACCGAGCTCTGGTAGACAGCTCACTCATGAACATCGTGGTCATGAAGTTCGGCGGCTCGTCGGTGGCGGACGAAGACAAGATCTGCGCGGTGGCCGAGCGGGTGGTGGCCACCCGACGCGAGGGAAAGGACGTGGTGGTGGTGGTCTCGGCCATGGGCAAGACCACCGACCAGCTTCTCGCGCTCGCGCGCCGCATCCACCCCGATCCACCGCGGCGGGAACTCGACATGCTGATCTCGGTGGGCGAGCGCATCTCCATGGCGCTGCTCTCCATGGCCGTGCAAAAGCGCGGCCTGGATGCGGTGTCGCTCACCGGCTCGCAGAGCGGCATCATCACCAACGATCGCCACTCGGACGCCCGCATCATCGAGGTGCGCCCGGTGCGCATCCAGGACGAGCTGGCCCGTGGGCGCATCGTCATCGTGGCCGGCTTCCAGGGCATGTCCTACCGGCGCGAGATCACCACCCTGGGGCGGGGCGGCTCCGACACCACCGCGGTGGCCCTGGCGGCGGCCCTGGACGGTGTGTGCGAGATCTACGGCGACGTGGACGGTGTGTACAGCGCCGACCCCAAGCTGGTCTCCGCGGTGCGGCACATCCCCGACCTGGGCTACGCCGAGATGCAGGAGATGGCCGAGCACGGGGCCAAGGTGCTCAACGCCGCGGCGGTGGAGTTCGCCAAGCAGTCCGGCATCGCCATCTTCGTGCGCCGCACCGACGGCACCGGCAGCGAGACCATCGTGCGCAAGTTTCCGCCCAAGGCCCCCGGCCGAGTGGTGGGCATCGCCCACGAGAAATCCGTGCGGGTGATCTCCTCCGCCGACCCGGGCGCCATCACGGACGGTGAGCTACTGCAGTTTTTGGAGGAGCAGTCCCTGCCAGGCAAGCAGCTCTCGATGCACCGCTTCGGTTCGGGGCCGGGGGCCGCGCTGGTGGTGTCGCGCGAGTTCCTGGAGGATCCCGCGGCGCTCCAGGGCAAGTTGCGCGAGCGGTTCGGAGAGCGGGTGGCGGTGCGGGGCGACCTGGGTGCGGTGTCGCTCATCGGCGCCGGCATCACCCAGGGCTTCACCATCCTGCGCCGATCCATCGAGCTGTTGCGCGAGGCGGGGTGCGAGTCCTGCGGCCTGCACACCTCTTCGTTTCGCATCACCTTCCTCGTGCCGGAGGCGCGAGTGGAGGAGGCGGTGCGCCGGCTGCACTCCGCATTCATCGAATCCGACCCCACCTGACGCTCACTTGGTCCAGCTCTCGGCGACGCTCACCTCGACCTCGACCGGCACCGCCCGGATGAAGCGCTCTCCGGCGCGCACCATCTCCTCCCGCACCAGCTCGGCCGTCGCCCAGGCGTCGGCCTCGGCCGCCTCGAGCAGGATCTCGTCGTGGACGCAGTTCACCATCATGGCGTCCAGGCCTTCCAAAAGCAGCCGGCGGCGGATGCCGGCCATGGCCACCTTTAGCATGTCGGCGTTGGTTCCCTGGATGGGCATGTTCTTGGCCACCCGGACCGCGGCCGCGGCCTCCTCCTCCTCGGCGGCGTCGCCGAGCGAGAGGTACAGGCGCCGTCCGCCGATGGTGCGGGCGTAGCCGCGCTCGATGGCGGTACGGGCGGCCTCCTCCAGGTAGGCCCTGACCCGCGGAAAGGCAGCGAAGTAGCGCCCCAGGAGCTGCTCGGCCTCCTCCAGCGGCATGCCCGTCACCTGGGCCAGGCCGCCAGCGCCCATGCCGTAGGCCAGGCCGAAGTTGATGGCCTTGGCCCGCTCCCGCAGGTGGGCGTTCTTCTCCTTGGAGACCGGCAGGCCGAAGATCTCGGTCGCCACGATGGCGTGCAGATCGCCGCCGCGCTGGAAGGTCTGTACGAAGGCGGGATCGCGGCTCACCTCGGCCAGGATGCGTAGCTCGCAGCCGCTGTAGTCGGCGGTGACCATGCGCCGCCCCGGCGGCGCGCGGAAGCAGCGCCGGAAGCGGCTGCCGCGCGGGATGGCCTGCAGGTTGGGATCGCGGCAGGCCACCCGCCCGGTCGGGGCGCCGATCTGGACGAAGTGCGCGTGGATGCGCCCGCTGCGCGGGTGCACGAACTCGAGCAGGTTCTCGCCGTAGGTCGAGGCGATTTTCGACTGCTCGCGGTAGCGGATCAGCAGACCGGCCAGGGGATGGTTGATCTTCTGCAACGCGGCCTTGTGGAGCTCGCGCACGGGACGGCCCAGGAGCTTCGAGAACACCTCGCGCCACTCGGCGTCGCTCTCCAGGTTCATGACGGGAACTCCGAACAGGTCCTGCGGCACGAGCTCGGCGAGGTGTTTGCGGATCTCGGCGCGAAGCTGTTCCTGCCCGTCGCGGGCCTCCCGCACGATCTCGCCCCAGGCCTGACGATCCAGATGGATGCCGTCGTAGCCGAGGTCGGCGAAGGCCGGCACCGCCTCGCACTCCAGACGCGAGGTGTCGGAGAGGGAATCGTTCTGGCAGCGCGGCGTCTGCTCCAGCAGGATGTGGAACACGGCCAGCACGTCGCGGCGGGCGTACTCGAGCTGGGCGGCGGAGAAGGCGCCGCTCACCCCGGCGAAGCTCTGCTGGAGCGACTTGTCCAGGGGAAGGCCCAGGTAGCGCTCGGCCAACGCCGACAGCGACAGGGCGCCCTCGTCGCGCCCGCCGCGCAGCACTTGCTCGATGAGCAGGGTGTCGAGCACGACTTCCGCGCGCACGCCCAGCGCGCGCAGCATGGCCGTGTCGAAGACCGCGTGGTGGGCGGCCTTGGGCGGCGGGCCGCACAGCAACGGCCGTAGCCACTCGGGCAGGCCCGGCCGCAGGTCGATCTGGAGCAGGTCGCGGTCGTCGCCGATGGTGAGCAGCACTGGGCGGTGCTGGCGCGGATCGAGCCCCTCGGTCTCGAGGTCGAAGGCGAGTAGCGGGCGCCGGGCCAGGACGGCAGCCAGGCGCCGCTGCTCTTCTTCTGGAGCCGAGGGATCGAGGACGGTCATGCGGCGGGGCGAGCGGGGTGCGGCACTAGATGCCGCAGATGTTGCCGATGCCGTTCGGATTCGCGATGCACTTCAGGCGGTTGGCGTCGAACACGGGGCAATCCGCGGCCCCATTGCAGGGTATGGTGCAGATCCCGTCCAATTGCGGCGCCACGCAGAGGGCATCGTTCGGGTTGGTGGTGAGGCCGCAGGTGTCGATGGTTCCTCCCCGGCAGTGGCTGCCGATGTCGCGCATGGCCTCGCAGTTGGCGTCTTTGTTGTACACCGGGATGCACAGGCTGCGCCGGATGGCGCTGATGGCCTTGCAGGTATAGCCCGGGTTGCAGTCGGTGGGATCGGTGCAGATGCGCACGCAGCCCGCGGCCAACTCGACGGCCATGCCGAAGTCGAAATAGAACGAGCCCACGGGACACTTGTCCAGCGCTGGCGGGGACATGCAGTCGATCCAACCTTCGGCGCAGGTGTGGCTATTGGTGTCGCACAGCTCGCTGGAGGCGCAGTGGCCGTTGCGGTAGCACTCCACGCACACGTGCTGCACCAGCCAGCAGTGCTGGCTAGCGGGGCAGTGAGTGTCCTCCAGACAGTCGACGCACTGGTTCGCGGTGGTGTCGCAGTAGCGCGGAACGCCGCCCTGGCCGGCCGGGCAGTCCTCGTTGCCGAGGCAGGCCACGCAGGTGGTGGTGGCCGGGTCGCATACCGGTTTCTCCGCGGTGCATGACACGCCGCCACAGATTACATAGCCGCACATGTGGTCCGCGGTGCAGACCTGGGGGGGGGTGCAGTGCCCGTTGTCCAAACAGCCGACGCATTGTCCCGTGGAGGTGTTGCAGTGGGGGAACTCGGGGATCAGACAGTCGTTGTCGTCCTGGCAGCCGGTGCCCACCGGCTGGCAGTTGTTGCCGGTGCAAGTGTAGTCGGTGGCGTTGGGACAGTCGTTGACATCCAGGCACTGCACGCACTGGTGGCTGGCGACCAGACAGCGCGGCGTGGGGGCGGCGCAGTCGTTGTCGCTCTGGCAGCCGGTGACGTCGGGCACGCACTGGTTGGCCTGGCACTTCTCGCCCGTCTGGCAGTCGCTGGCCTTCACGCACTCGACACAGACGCCGCTCACTGAGTCGCACACCGGGGCGGCCGCCAGGCAGTCGGCGTTACTGCTGCAACCCGGCCGGCAAACGGAAGCCACGCAGCGCAGGCCGCCGTCGCAATCCCCGTCGGAGAGGCACTGCACGCATTTTCCGGTGGCCGTCTGGCACTGCCAGCCGTTGCAGTCGGTGGCGGAGGTGCAGCCCGCGATGGCGGCGCAGGTCCCGCTCTGACAGCGCATGCCGCCGCGGCAGTCGCTGTCCTGGGTGCAAGTGAGCGCGGCGCACTTCCCGTCGCGACACTGCTGGGTGGCGGCGCAATCGCCGTCCACCAGGCAATCCGGGACGGTGGAGCCTCCGCTGCTACAGGCGACAGCGGCGAGGCCCAAGGTGAACCAGAGGATTGTGGCGTGGCAGATCTTCATGTCGAATCCTTTCAATGGTCGATCCGGTTACTGCGGGATGCACACCGCCATGGTGCCGCCGCCCCGGCAGCGGTACCCCTCCGGGCACTGGGGTTGAGTGGACGCGCCGCTGCAGCGCACAGAGCAGTACGGCTGGGTGATGTAATCGGGCACGCAGGTGCCGTCCTGGACGTCCTCCACGCCGCAGTTGGCGCCGATGCCGGCGCAGGCGGTTCCGATGGCGCGCATGCCGGCGCAGGTGGGCAGGGTCTCGGAGTTGAAGGGGAGGCACTGGGTGCTATCGCCGTAGCGGGCGCACTGGTAGCCGGCGGGGCAGGGGTTCTGGGCCGAGCAGGCCCGGCCGCAACCGCGGTCCACCACCTGGCCGTCGCTGGAGGTGAAGGACACGCACAGGTCACCTTCGCGACCGCACTGGCTGTCCTCGGTGCAGGGTTCGCACAGGGCCCGGCCGGTGGACGGGAAGCAGGTGTACGAGATGAGATCACAGGTGTACCCCCGCGGGCAGTGGTCGTCGCTGTAGCAGTCCACGCACACATTCTCGCCCGGCAGGCAGTGTTGCGGGATGTTCCCCGAGGAGATGCAGTCGCTGTCCTGCAGGCACTCGACGCACACCCGGTTCTGGGTGTCGCACACCATGCCGAGCTGGCGGCACACGCTGTCGTCGCCGCTGTAGCACTGCACGCACACCGCCGGATCGCTGGTGGTGTCGCACACCTCGCCCCGATCGCAGTCACTGTTGTCGGCACACCCATCCACGCAGGTGTGGGTGGCCGGGTCGCACACCTGGGTGAGGAAGCAATGGGTGTTGTCCAGGCACTGGACGCAGATGTGCTCGGAGACCAGGCAATGGCGGTTCATGGGACAGTCGGCGTCGCTCTGGCAGCCGGTCACGCACTGGCCGTTTTCGCAGAACGATCCCTGGGGGCAGTCGCGGTCGTCGCGGCAGCCGGGGACACAGAGTTGATTTTCGCAGATCTGGCCCATGGGACAGTCGGAATCCTGAGTGCAGCCCTGGATGCAGACGTGGTCCTGGCAGATGCTGCCGCTGGGACAGTCTTCGTTGGTTTCGCAGCCGGGCAGGCACTGGTGGGTGGTGGCGTCGCAGTAGAACCCGGGATCGCAATCCGCGCCGTCCCGGCAGCCGGGGATGCACTGGTTGTTTTCGCAGATCGTTCCGACCTGGAGGCAGTCCAGGTCTTCGCGGCAGCCGGTCATGCACAGGCCGTTCTCGCAGATCTGACCCGGCTGGCAGTCGTCGTCGTTGGCGCACTGGAACACGCAGTCCTGATCGATGCAGTGGTAGCCGATGGGGCAGTCGCTGTCGTCCAGGCAGCGCACGCAGTACCCGGCGGCGGTGTCACATACGGTGGGTGGTTGACAGTCGTTGTCACTCGAGCAGGCGGGGTGGCACAGGTTGTCGGTGCCGCACACCCAGTTGTCGCGGCAGTCGGTGTTTGCGATGCACTGGACGCACTCCCCCAACTCGCCGGATACCGAGGTGCAGCGCAGGTTGGGCGGGCAGTCGCGGTCGCTGTGGCAGCCGGACACGCAGGCGCCGTCCTCGCACACCGTCGCCCGCGGGCAATCGGTGTCGAGGAGGCAGGCCACGCACTCGCCGCTGGCGAGATCGCAGAAGGGGGTGGGGGTGCCGGCGCAGTCGGCGTTGTCGTCGCAGGCGGGGGCCTCCTCGCACACCTTGTTGTTGCACACGTAGCCCTGGGGACAGTCGGTGCTGGCCAAACACTCCACGCACTGGCCGTCCGAAAGATCGCACACCGGATACGGTGTACCAGCGCAGTCGGTGTTGTCATCGCACGCGGGTGCCGACTCGCACACCTTGTTGTTGCACACCTCGCCCTGCGGGCAATCGCTGTTGGAGAGGCACTCCACGCACTGGCCCGAGGTGAGGTCGCACACCGGTGTTGCGGTGCCGACGCAGTCGGTGTTGGAGGAGCAGCCGGGTTTGGGCTGGCAGGAGTTGTCGAGGCAACGCTCGTTGGCCCCGCAGTCGCCGTCGCCGAGACACTCCACGCACATCCCCTCGGTCGTCAGGCACTTGGGCAGGAGCGCCGGGCAGTCGGAGTCCTGGGTGCAGCCGGGGAGGCAGTCGCCGCCGACGCACTTCCAGTTGGTCTGGCAATCGCTGTCCGAAAGGCAGGCCACGCACTCGCCGCTAACCGTGTCGCAATGGGCTCCGTTGCAGTCGGCGTCGCTTGTGCAACCCGTGATGTCCTGGCACTTGCCGTCCTTGCACTCCTTGCCGGGCGCGCACTCGGCGTCCTGGGTGCAGGCGGTGCTGCGGCAGGTCTGCTGGAAGCACTGCTCGTTGGCGGCGCAGTCGCTATCGGTGATGCAGCTTTTGCCGGCCGGGCTGCTGGTGCCGCAGGCCGAGAGGAGCGCGGCGAGAAAGAGAAAACCACAGGAAACAGAAATAATACGAGCCATCGGATCCTCCTTCGGGGCAACGCACCCGATGATAGGTTTTTCGGCCGATACTAGATCGGGATGCGTTTTTCTGCAACAGGGTCGCGTTTGCGAAGTGCTGCGCAGGCCGTGTTATGGTAGCATGTGCCGTGCGAGGTGCGGCATGCGGCGAACCGGTCTTCTTTTCCTGGTGGTCATGATGGGGTGCGACGGCGGCCCGGGCTCGACGGAGTCGCCCTTGCCGCTCGACGAGCGGCTCTCTCCGGGCGAGGTGCGCGCTGGGATCATCCAA
The DNA here is from genome assembly GCA_012798435.1 of Myxococcales bacterium. GTDB lineage: Bacteria > Myxococcota > B64-G9 > B64-G9 > B64-G9 > JAAZNF01. The sequence continues at coordinate 12,340 of JAAZNF010000081.1, forward strand.
AAGGAGAGCGAGCTCCTGTCGGGATACGAGGCCCACGGGTGGCTGGGAGACTTCAAGCTCTACAACGACCGGGCGGCGTTCATCGTCGAGGGTCTCGAAGATGCGCGGGAGTTCGCCTCGTTCGGCGGCAACCTGATCGACGCGGACAGGGTGCGTCCGGAGGGCGAGGCCGGAGACGAGGCCTTCGAGCAGCTCATGCCCATCCTGGATCTCATGACCATCGAGCCTCAATCGGCCGAGATCCTCGCGGACGGGCGGGATGGTCAGCCGGCTCGCCTACGCATCACCGGCCGTCACCACGGCTTTCTGTTGCTGGACTCGGCCGTGGGCGGAACGCTAACCCCGAAGCCGCTCGTCATCCGGCAAGAATACGAGCTCGCGCCCGACAGCGACTCTCTGCTTGTGCGGCTGGAGGTGTCCTCCGCTTCCGGCTCGCCTCAGGGCGTGTCGGTCGGGGATCTCGCGCTCATGGGCGACCGGGGTCTGCGCTTCTTGCCGGGGCTCGGGGTCGTTGGCGAGCAGGGCTTCTCCGGCGACTTCGATTTCTACGGCGTGGCCACCGAGAGCGGTTGCGTGCTGTACGCCAGCGCCGAAGGCCCGCTGCACGTGGACATCGGCATCGAGGGCATCAGCCCATTCATGGAAAAGACCGGGACCGCGGAGCCCGAGGGAGCCGGCGAGCCCCTGCGCGTCGAGCGGCGGGTCTTCGTGGGCGGGGGCGGCATCGACGCCTGCCTGGAGAAGCTGCGAGTTTTCCGGGGGCAGGGCCCGCTCGGCACCTTGCAGGGGGTTGTCCGCGCCGGGGCCGGCCCGGAGCCTGGCGCCATCGTGGTGGCCCACGGTGGCGGCTTGCCCGCGGGCAAGGACGCCGTCAGCCAGGCCTTCGCCGGCGATGACGGCAGCTACCGCTTCCGCCTGCCGCCCGGGGAATACACCATCGAGGCGCGCGCGGGGGCGCTGCCCGCCAAGATCGCCGGGCCGGTGACCGTGTCCGCCGGCGAGAGTGCCACGCTCGACGTGGAGCTGGACCTGCCCGCCCGCCTGGTGGTCCATTGCGTCGAGGTGGATCCTGTGTCGGGAGAGGAGATGTCGCCGCTGCCATGTGCTTTGAGCTTTCAGGAAGGGCTCGACGCGCCGGCTTCTCGGCCCACCCTCTCGCAGTACCTCACCTTCGCCTGGAACGCTGCCGCGGTGGTGCGCCTGCCGGCCGGCCCGTACACCCTGACCGCGAGCCACGGTTTCGACTACTCCCTGCACCGCGAGAGCCTCACCCTGGGCGCGGGAGAGGAGCGCACCATCCGGGCGCGCCTTGTACGGGAACGAAATACCGCAGGGTACCTGGCTATGGATCCCCATGGCCACTCGGGCCGCTCGGTGGAGACGCACTTTCCGCTCACCGACAAGATCGCGGGCAACATCGCCGCCGGGGTCCAGGTGCTGGTACACACCGACCACGACTGCCAGGTGGACAGCCGCGCCTTCCTCGACGGCATGGCGCGGCAGGCGGGGGCGGATCTCTCCGGCCGCATCCGCGTGCTCACCGGTATCGAGGTGTCGCCCACCTACGCCCACTTCACCGCCTTCGGGGTTCCCACCCACGCCACCGGCTGGGCCTTCTGGATGATCCCGTACGCCACCTACCGCGACGGGGTGTTCGAGAAGACCCTGGAGTTCCCGGATCTCTTCGCCCGCGCGCGCGAGCTCGGCGCCGCCGTCATCAACGTGGCGCATCCCATTGGCGACAAAGGGTACTTCAGCCACCTGGGGTTCGATCCCCCCGGGACGGTGCCGCGCCTGGCCGACCTCCCGCCCGAGAAGTGGGACCCGGCCTTCGACACGCTCGAGGCGCTCAACAGCCGGGCGGTGGACCGCATGCTCGAGCACAACCTGCCCCTGTGGGTGGCGCTCAACAACCAGGGGTTCTTCCGCACCGCGGTGGGCGTCTCCGACTCGCACACCCGCGACGACCCGCCGGGGTTCGGCCGGACGCTGGTCATGGTGGGGAAGGCGCTACGCGAGGCGCAGACGCAGGAGATCTTCGAGGCGCTCAAGGCGGGGCATGCCCTGGTGGATGGTGGCATTCTGGTGGAGATCGCCATCGATCAATCTCGGCCCGGGGACCTCCTCACCCGCGCGGGCGGGCTGTCGCTTCACCTGCGGGTGCAGGCCGCCTCCTGGGTGCCGGCGCGGCGGGTAGAGATCCTCGCGAACGGGCAGGTGGTGGCCAGCCGGCTGCTGCCGGAGGCGGGCGTGTTCGATGCGGCTCATCCGGCGCTGCGGCTGGAGGAGGATCTCCCGTTCGCTCCCGTGGCCGATACCTGGTACGCGGCGGTGGCGGTATCGGACCCGCAAGACGATCTGAACCCGGCGTTCCCCGGCTGCCGGCCGGTGGGGCTCGCCAACGCCATCCGGGTGGACGTCGACGGCGACGGCCGGTTCACTCCCCCCAACCCTTGAGAAGTGGAGAGGTGCGCGCATGGAACCTGGCGCCATCGGCAAGCCGATCGGGCCGCTGACCAAGGACTACACCTGGAAGGACCTGGCCCTGTACGCCCTCGGCGTGGGCGCGGGCTTCTCGGACCTCGAGTACTGTTACGAGGAGCGGCTGAAGGTCGTGCCCTCGTTCGCCGCGGCGGCGGTGTTCGAGTTCTTCGCGAGCTCCGCCCTGCTAGCCGAGGTCAACCTGGCGGGCATCCTGCACGGCGAGCAGGAGACGATCTTTCACGCGCCCATCCCGGTCGAGGGCCGGCTCACCACCCGGGGCCGCATCTGCGACATCTTCGACCGCGGCCCGGGCAAGGGCGCCATCGTGGTGTCGCGCGCCGAGACCACCCACTCGAACGGGCAGGTGCTCTTCGAGAACGTGTTCACCCTGGTGGCGCGGCTCGATGGCGGTTTCGGCGGGCCGCCCCCGCCTCCGGCGTCCTTCGAGTTCCCCGAGCGGGCGCCGGACGCGGTGGAGGAGGCCTGCCCGGGGCCGGATCAACCGCTCCTGTACCGCCTCTCGGGCGACGTGTTCGCGCTGCACGCCGATCCCGACTTCGCCCGCGCCTGCGGCTTCGAGCGGCCCATCATGCACGGCCTGTGCACGCAGGGGTTCGCCTGCCGGGCGCTGGTGCGGCACCTCGTCCCCGGCCAGCCAGAGCGGGTGCGCCGGCTCAAGGTGCGCTTCACCAAGGCGCTGTATCCGGGCGAGCCCATCCGCACCCTGATCTGGAAGGTCGCGCCGGGACGCGCGGTGTTTCGCACCGAGAACGCGAGGACCCGCGACGCGGTGCTGGATCGGGGGGTCATCGAGTTCGCCTAGCCCCCGCGCCGGGACGATCTTCTGCTACAATCGATGTTGGCGAGAAAGGAGGCCGTCATGCGCGGATTGCTTGCGGCGTTCTCGTTTGGTCTTGCGCTGGCCATGGTCCTGGCCCCTCTCGGCGCGCTGGCGCAGCAGGAGACCGACCCCCCCTCCGCGATCTATCCCAAGGTCACCGTTTACAACGTGACTGATGGCGATGTGATCGAGGCCCCCATCGATCGCCCGGACGTGGGCCTCTACAGCGATCGCTCGGGCGCAACCCGGGGCAGCCTGATCAAGGTCCGGGAGCAGATGACCGAGAAGGTGCTGGCCTCGGCCAAGGAGCTGTAGCCGGCGGATCGGCTAGGGCGTCCAGATGCGGTAGCGGATGCGCGCGCTCGCCCGCAGCGGCGGGAGCGAGGGGTCCTTCTCTACGATGATGTCGTAGGTGATGCCGTTCTCGGGCTGGTTCTTGGCCCCCTCGTCCACGTAGGCGTACCAGTACTTGTACCCCTGGCCGTTCTCCTCCGGGTGGAAGATGGACAACGGCGACTCCACCAGTTGGTGCGGGAAGTAGAACATGCCGCCGAAGGTGCCGAAGGTCACCCGCACCAGCAGCGGATCGGGGGCCGGGTGGTTGCGCGCGTCCTCCTCGGTGGCCCAGCGCAGCTCGAGCAACATCTTGGCGTGGCTGTCCTTGTCGGCGTCCCACTCGCCGGCCCGGTCGGCGGTGGAGAGCTCGAAGCGGTTCGTGGCTCCGCTCAGAAAGCCCACCTTGCGGATGGTGTTCTCGCCCGAGGTGGCGCTGCCGAAGTCTTCCTCGCCGCCCAGGCCCACGTCCATGCTGACCACGGGGAGCTTCACCGACACGATGCCCAGGGTGGGGTGGTACCAGGCCTCGACCGGGTAGGCACTGCCGACGGGAATGCCGGGGATGGTGCCGTCCTCGATGGTGAAGGTCCCCTCGAAGTGCCGACAGCCGGAGAAGACCCCCTTGGCGGTGGTCACGCTGACGCCGTCCTCGGTGACGGCGCCCTGGCCGCTGATCCGGAAGGTCTTGGGCTGGGGCTCCGAGGCGGAGGTGGAGGTGCCGGCGATGGCCATGCTCTGCGTCTCGCCGGTCTTCCAGTTGGCGTCGAACTCCACCGGCGCGTTGAAGGTGGCCACCACGTTGTCGGTGGTGGCGCTGGCCCCGGCTACCTCGAAGCGGCCCTTCGCCTTCTCGCGCATCCAGAACTCCGGGCCCTGGGTGGCGGGGTTGGCGAGCGCGGCCGGGTCGGTCACGTCCAGGCCGATCTTGTAGCGCTGGTAGGTCTCGCCGCCGATCTCCTTCTCGCCGATGACGCCCAGCATGGCCGTGCCGTTGTTCGAGAAGGGGATGGCGCCGAAGTAGGAGAAGCGGGTGGTGGGCGTGAAGCGGTCGAAAGCCGACTTCACGTCGGCGCCCGAGCCGCCGCCACAGGCGCCGAGCTGAGCGAGCCATGACCCTGCCACTACAGAGAACAGAAAGTATTTGCGCATGCGTCCTCCCGGATCCCCCCGGGCCTGTTGCCTATCTGCCCGGCGCGAGGCGTAGGTGCAAGCGAAAACTGGTGCCGAGATGGCCATCGGCGCTGCCGACCCAGCCGGCGCGCTCGCTCATCTTGATTGACTGAAGGCTTCGATGGGGTATTATCCACCGGCCCGCGGGCCCGGCGGGGGTATGAGGAGGAGCGGTGTCCGCAAAGACCAGCAGCGCCGAGATGCGCATCCGCAACATCGGCATCATCGCCCACATCGACGCCGGCAAGACCACGGTGAGCGAGCGTTTCCTGTACTACACCGGGGTGATCCACCGCATGGGCGAGGTGCACGACGGCCAGGCCCAGATGGACTGGATGCCCCAGGAGCAGGAGCGCGGCATCACCATCACCGCCGCGGTGACTACCCTGCCCTGGCGCCACCACGAGATCCACCTCATCGACACCCCGGGCCACGTAGACTTCACCGTGGAGGTGGAGCGCAGCCTGCGGGTGCTGGACGGGGCGGTGGTGGTGTTCTGCGCGGTGGGCGGGGTCGAGCCCCAGAGCGAGACGGTGTGGCACCAGGCTGATCGCTACCGCATCCCACGCCTGGCCTTCATCAACAAGATGGACCGTCCGGGCGCGGACTTCGCCGCCTGCCTCACTCAGATGCGCGAGAAGCTCGGCTGCGTGCCGCTGCCCATCCAGCTTCCGCTGGGGCAGGAGGACCGGTTCGAGGGTGTGGTCGACCTCGTCCGCATGCAGGCCGTGCGCTGGCACAGCGACGACTTGGGCGCCACCTTCGAGGCCGCACCCATCACCGGCGACCTCGAGGGGGAGGCCCGGGCCGCGCGCCTACGCATGATCGAGACGCTGGCCGACCACGACGACGCCATGGCCGAGATTTTCCTGGCCGAGCGCGAGCCGTCGCCGGAGGATCTGCTCGCCGCGGTGCGCCGCGCCACGCTGAAGAACACGCTGGTGCCGGTGCTGTGCGGCTCGGCGCTGCGCAACAAGGGTATCCAGCCGCTCCTCGACGCGGTGTGCGACTTCTTGCCGGCGCCTGCGGAGCTTCCGCCGGTGGCCGGCTTCAACCCCAAGACGAACGAGCCGCTGACCGTCGAACGGCGCAAGGACGCGCCCTTCTGCGGGGTGGCCTTCAAGGTACAGCTTTGGGAGGGGCGCAAGCACACCTACCTGCGCATCTACTCGGGCCAGATCGCGACCGGTGACGCGGTGTACAACTCCTCCAAGGGGGCCCACGAGAAGATCGCGCGGCTGCTCAAGCTCCACGCCGACAAGAAGGAGCGGCTGCAGCGCGCCAGCGCCGGCGACATCGTGGGGGTGGTCGGCCTGAAGCTCGCCACCACCGGCGACACCCTGTGCACCGTGGCCCACCCGGTGGTGTTCGAGAGCATGCGCTTCCTCACCCCGGTGATCTCCATCGCGGTGGAGCCCAAGACCAGCCAGGACCAGGAGAAGCTCACCGACATCCTCTCACGCATGGTGGAGGAAGACCCGACCTTCAGTGTGTCCCAGGACCCCGAGACCGGCCAGACGCTGCTCTCGGGCATGGGCGAGCTGCACCTGGACATCAAGATCGACATCCTGCGTCGCGAGTACAACCTGCCGGTGAACGTGGGCAAGCCGCAGGTGGTGTACCGCGAGACGCTGGCCCAGGCCGGCTCGGCCTCGGAGGTGTTCGAGCGCAGCTTCGAGGTGGACGGCAAGGGCAAGGCGCTGTACGCCGGCATCACCTTGCGCGGCGAGCCGCTCCCGCGCGGGGCGGGGGTGGTGTACGCCAACGAGATCGTGCCCACGCCGGAGGCACCGGCCCTCAACCCCGAATGGCTGCGAGCCGCCGAGCAGGGTGTGCGCGAGGCCCTGGTGAACGGCCCGGCCACCGGCTACCCCATGGTCGATCTCAAGGTGGCCCTGCTGGACGTGCAGTGGCGCGAGGGGCAGACCGACGCCATGGCGGTGCACATCGCGGCCGGCCAGGCCTTCCGCCGCCTGTGCGAGAAGACCCGCACGCTCACCCTGCAACCCATCATGTCGCTGGAGGTGGTCACGCCTGAGGAGTTCACCGGCACGGTGATCGGCGACATCAACGCCCGCAGCGGCCGGGTGGAGGATCTCGAGAAACGCCAGAACCGCGCCATCGTGAAGGCGCGCGTGCCGCTCACCCGCATGTTCGGCTACTCCACCGAGCTGCGCTCGCTCACCGAGGGCCGGGCCACCTTCAGCATGAGCTTTCTGACGTTCGACGTGCCTTGAGGCGGTGGAGAAACCCGCCTCTCGACACCGCTCAGTACCGGTCCCCGGGCGCGAGCGGAGCCTGCACCCAGTCCCAGTGGCGAAGGATCTGGGACTCGTCGCGATCGAACTCCGGCCGGATCAGGTGCTGGTGGGCGGCGGGGACCCGCACTGGGCCGCGTTTCAGGCCCCGCCGCTCCAGCACTGCAAGGAAGCGCGGCAGCGGCCCGTAGGCGAACAGGATGTCGTGCTGTTCGTAGATCAGCATGGTGTGATCGGCCTCGGTGAAGATCCAGGCGTGGTGGCGGCCATCCCCCTCCAGGAAACGCTCGTAGGCGAGGAAGAACTCGCGCACCTCGTGCAGCATGAGCGGGAAGGGCGCCTGGTAACGGGCCGCCTCGTGCCCGGTGCGCGACTCGAGCAGCACGTACAGGATGTGGAACGGCCCCTCGGCGCGCTCGGCCAGCTCCAGCATCAGGCCCACCGGCCCTTGCGAGACGCCGATCACCAGCCGATCCGGGCCGCTGGTGCTCTCCAGGGCGAAGCGGTTGTCGTAGGCGAAGGGGCGCTCCCCGGCGCCCTCCGGCGCCGTCACCGTGAGCTTGGGCATTCGCGCCTCAGTGGGGGGAGCGATCGGGCAGCAGCGACAACACCGTCCGCATGCGCCGGCGCAGATCCTCGTCCAGCGGGCCGTGCTCCACCACCGCCGCCAGCACCTGGCCCATGCCCTTGACCTCAGTGGTGGCGAAGATGATCTCGGCCGCGGGCAACATGCCGGTGCTGCCGGGGCCGCGGGGATCCTGCTCCGCCACGCCCAGGAGAAAACCGCGCCGTTGGCTCCAGATCAGCGCCTGCCCGCCCACCACCAGTTGAAAGTGGTCGAGCGTTCCGTCCAGCGTCTGCCACACGTGCAGCTCGATGGCCTGGCCCCGGAAGTAGCGCACCTTGAGGTCGGCCCGCTCCGGCGGCTTGAGGTAGCGCGGATCGATCTCGCGCAGCGTCGAGACCATGCCGACGAGAAGTTGGGGGTTCAACGGCCATCCTCCTCGTCTGATGTCACCACAAGTGCAGCGGGAGAGCAAAAAAATGCGTGCCGGGTCGTCCCGGAAAACGCCCGGTGGGTTCCGTGGGTGCCGAGAGGAGCTCGACATCATCGAACCGCGCCGGCAACGAACAGGAGTTGCCGCTTCGAAAGCTTTTCCGCACCTCCCACGCGGCATTGTCAATGAGAGCCGATTTCGCTGTCGGCAGAGTCGTCGAGCGCGGGGAACTTCACGGTGAAGGTCGCTCCCTGGCCCGCCTGGCTCGCGACCTCGATGAGCCCGCCGTACCGCTCCACGATCTCCTTGGAGATACTGAGGCCGAGCCCGGTGCCCTCGCCGGCGGCCTTGGTGGTGAACAGCGGCTCGAACATGCGGCCCTGTATCTCCGGTGGGATGCCCGGGCC
>JAAZNF010000082.1 GCA_012798435.1 Myxococcales bacterium
CACGGCAGGGCCTTTCTTTACTCTATCTTACGCCGCCGCTCGGCCCACAACAACCAGATCACCGCCACCGCGAAGACCCCGATAGCCACGATCTGCGAGGAGGACAGCAAGCCACCGAAGAACATGCCGCGGTTGTCGGCGCGCAAGAACTCGAGCAAGAAGCGCCCCGCCGAGTACAGCGCCGCAAACGACAGGAACACCTGCCCCTCGAACCTTCGCAGCGCGCGCTTGTGGAACCACAGCAGGAAGAAGAGCGTAAGGCAGAAAAGCGCCTCGTACAGCTGGGTGGGGTGCAGCGGCTCGCCCAGCGGCCGGGCCAGCGAGTGCAGGTCGGTAAACGTCATGCCCCAGGGGAGGTCGGTGGGCTTGCCGTGACAGCAGCCGGCGAAGAAACACCCCAGTCGCCCGAAGAAGAGCCCGAGCGGCAGCGCCACGCCGAAAAGATCGAACACCCTCCCCTGCGGGAGTCTTCGCAGCCGCAGGTAGAGCCAGGCCGCCGGCAGGCACAACAGGAAACCACCGTAGAAGGCGAGCCCGTTCCACACCTTGAAGACGTCGGCGGGGTGCTCGAGGTAGAAGTACAGGATGCTGCGCCCCGGCACCAGCGGATCCTCCTCGGCCAGCACGTGCATCAGGCGCGCGCCCACGACGGCGCACACGATGAGGACCAGGCAGAGGTCCAGAATCGGGTTGGGGTCGAGGCCCTCGCGGCGGGCCTCCTTCCATACGAAATAGATCGCCGCAGAAAAGCCGATCACGGCCAGCACCCAGTAGGTCGGGATGCCGGTGTCGCCCAGCTGGAAGAGGAACGGCCGCATGCGCTCGCCCGCTCAGGACTTGTCGGCCGGCGGCTCGTCGCCGCTCTGGCCCGGGGCCTTCTGCTCCGCCTTGCGCTCGAACAGCATGCACACGAGCAGCAGGACGATGCCCACGGTGATGGCCGCGTCCGCCACGTTGAAGGTGGGCCAGCGTTTCTCGCCGGGCTCGATGACGATGAGCTTGAGGTCCCAGCGCTCGCTGAAGGTCACGTACCACTGGACGAAGTCCACCACGTAGCCCAGCCGCACGCGGTCGATCAGGTTGCCGAGCGCCCCGCCGAACAGCAACGAGAGCGAGAGGGCCATAAGAAGCTGGTTCTCGGTGAGCTTGCGGTAGAGCCAGAACATGAAGCCGAGCGCCAGCAACGTCACCAGGGTAAAAAGCGGCACCCGGGCCCCGGCCGGCAGCCCCGAGAGCAGGCTGAAGGCCGCCCCGGTGTTCTCGGCGTACACCAGCCGGAAGAACCCGTCGATGACCGACACCGCGCGGTCGGCGGGGTTCATCTCCACGGCCAACGGCTTTAGGTAGGCGATGGCCAGCACCTTGGTGATCTGGTCCAGGATGACGATCGTCGTGGCGACGATCGCGAGCAGCAGATACTTTCCCCGCAGAAATCTCACGAGGCGTGCCCTCCCAGGGCCTCCAGCACCTCCGCGCAGCGCCGGCACACGTCCTTTCGCTCGAGCGAGCCGACCTCGGCGCGGCGGTTCCAGCAGCGGGCGCACTTGGGGGCCTGGGCGGCCTCGACCGCCGCTGCAAGGCCGCTCACCTCGACGCCCGCGATGGCGCCCGGGGGCGGGGTGTCGCAGAATTCGACAGCGGCCACCTTGAAGATGTCGGTCAGATCGGAAAACTTCTCAAGGAACTGGCGCGTCTCGGCGTCACAGGCGATCCGCAGCACACCGTCGCCGCTCGAGCCGATCGCGTCGCGCTGGCGGGCGTCCTCCAGGGCGCGGTTGGCGTCGGCGCGGATGCGGCGCAGGCGCGCAAATCGCTCCAACACCTCGCCGTCGCCGGGGCGCGCCTCCCCGTCCGGGAGCGCCGCCAGGTGGACCGTGGCGGGCCGGTCCGGCTCGGCCGGGAGATACCCGAAGGCCTCCTCGGCGGTGAACGACAGGATGGGCGCCATCAGGCAGACCAGGTCGTGCGCTAGCCGGTACAGCGCGGTCTGGGTGGAGCGGCGACGCGGATCGGCCGGGGCCAGCACGTACAGGCGATCCTTGACCACGTCGAGGTAGAAGGCCGACAGATCGACGGTGCAGAAATCGAGCAGGGTGTGCTGCACGGTGTGGAACTCGTAGTCGAGGTACGCCTGGCGAATGCGGCGCGCCTTCTCGCGCAGGAGCGCCAAGATGTAGCGATCGATGGGCTGCAATTTCTCCTCGGGCACGGTGTGGCGCGCCGGCTCGAAGTCGAACAGGTTGCCCAGCATGAAGCGCAGGGTGTTTCGGATCTTGCGGTAGGCCTCGCCCATGGGGCCGAGCATGTCCTTGGTGAAGCAGATGTCGGCGGTGTAATCGACCGAGGCGAAGAGCAGCCTCAGCACGTCGGCCCCGCTCTCTTCGATGACCTCCTGGGGAGCGATGACGTTGCCCAACGACTTCGACATCTTCTTGGCGGACTCGTCCAGGATGAGGCCGTGGGTGAGCACCTGCCGGTAGGGGGCTGAACCGCGGGTGGCGGCCGCGGTGAGCAGCGACACCTGGAACCAGCCGCGGTGCTGATCGGTGGCCTCGAGGTACAGGTCGCAGGGCCAGGAGAGGTCGGGGTGGTGCTCCAGCACCGCCCGCTGCGAGCAGGAGGAGTCGAACCACACGTCGAGGATGTCCTCCTCGCGAGTGAACTCGCTACCGCCACACGTCGGACAGCGCAGGCCGGGCGGGAGCAGGTCCTTGAGCTCTCGCTCGAACCACACGTCGGAGCCGTGCTGGGCGGCGAGCGCCTGGACGCGCTCGACCACCGCAAGCTCCAGGAAGGGCTTCTGGCACTTGCGGCAACGCAGCGCCGGGATGGGCACGCCCCAGGCGCGCTGGCGGGACAGGCACCAGTCGGGCCGCACCTCGACCATGTTGCCGATCCTCTGGCTGCCCCAGGAAGGGATCCAGCGGGTGCGGCCGATCTCGTCGAGGCAACGTTTGCGCAGGTTCTCGTGATCCACGCCCAGGAACCACTGCTCGGTGGTGCGGAAGATGAGCGGCTGCTTGCAGCGCCAGCAGAAGGGGTAGCTGTGGGTGATCTCGTCCTCGGCGAGCAGGTAGCCGTTCTTCCTCAGCTCCTCGGCGATGGGGCGGTTGGACTCGAACACGGTGCGGCCCTGGTAAGACGGCACCTCGGCGGTGAAGCGCCCCGCGCCGTCCACCGGCGAGAGGGTAGGCAGGTTGTACTTCTTGCCCGACTCGAAGTCCTCGGCGCCGTGCCCCGGCGCGGTGTGCACGCAGCCGGTGCCGGTGTCCCAGGTGACGTAGTCGGCCAGGATGATCACCGAGTCGCGGTCGAACATGGGGTGGGCGCACTTCATCCCCAGCAGTCGCTCGCCCTTGAGCTTCAGCACGACCTCCGGCTCCGGCACCCCCAGGCGCTGGCCCACGTCGTGCAGCAGCGGCTCGGCCACCAGCAGCAGGCGCGCGCCGAAGCGGGCGAAGACGTAGTTGAGGTCCGGGTGCAGCGCGATGGCCACGTTGGCCGGGATAGTCCAGGGGGTGGTGGTCCAGATGAGCACCGCGGCGCCGTCGAGCGGCGCGCCGAGCGAACGCAGCACCGGATCGCCCGGGCGGATCGGAAAGCGCACGTAGATGCTCATGGAGGTGTGGTCGTGGTACTCGAGCTCGGCCTCGGCCAGGGCTGTCTGGCAGGTGGCGCACCAGTGGATGGGGCGCAGCCCGCGGTACACGTAACCGCCGCGCACGAGGTCGGCCAGCGCGCCCAGGATCTCGGATTCGTACTGCGGGCTCATGGTGACGTACGGGTCGCCGAAGTCTCCGAACACGCCCAGGCGCTGGAACTCCTCTCGCTGGACGTCGAGGAACTTGGCCGCGAACTCGCGGCAGGCCCGCCGGATCTCGAGCTTGGAGAGCGAGGCCGCCTTCGGGCCCGCCTCCTTGAGGACGTTGTGCTCGATGGGCATGCCGTGGCAGTCCCAGCCGGGGACGTAGGGTGAGAAGTCCCCCATCATGGTGTGGGACTTGACGATGAAGTCCTTGAGGATCTTGTTGAGCGCGGTGCCGAGGTGCACGTGGCCGTTGGCGTACGGAGGGCCGTCGTGGAGGATGAAGCGCGACTTCTGCGTCCGGCCGCGCTCGCGGATCTTCTGGTAGATGTTCTCTTCTTTCCAGCGGGCCAGGATGCGGCGCTCGAGCGCCGGCAGGCCGGCCTTCATGGGGAAGTCGGTCTTGGGAAGATTGAGTGTTTTCTTGTAGTCCATGGCGGGCTCTTCGGCTGGATGTTCGCCGCCTTCCGCGGCCGGGCAGGGAGCCTACGGACGGCAAGGTTCAATGTCAAGGAAATCAACGGCGAAACCGCATCTTGCGCGCCTGCGCCCCCCAAAACCCCGGGGCCTGTCCCCATGTTTTCCATTGGTTTTTCATCGTGTTCCCCGATGTGTTGCTTTTTTCGCCCGGCTGTCTCTTAGCGGGCAGTAGGCGGGCATCCGGCGTCGCCGCCTGGCTCTGACGAATCGCCGAGTCCAGGCAAGCGCCTGGCGATTTCTCCAGCGAGCAGACAATTTCCACGCGGCGTGAAGTGTCCTCCCGGTCGCACCAGGGCCGCTCCCTCCTGTTCCAGCGTCGCTACTTCCCAGGGGACCAGATCCAATGTCATGAAGCCTCTGCGCACAAGGTCCGCACCCAGCACCCGCTGGCTTTCGAAGAGAATCCTTTCTCCCTGAAGGATCCAGGACGGGGCGCCGATCAGCGCCACCCACAACCGGGCGTCCTTCGCGCGACAGGTCTCCCGTAGCCGCTCGCAGAGCGCCGCGGTCGTGGCCAGGACCTCTTCGATCCGTTCCGGACTTCTGACCTCGCGGACTCGCCCGAACAAGAACGCCACCAGAAAGGAGTGACGGAGTAAAAAGCTCTGCGCGGAGGCGGCCGGAACCGGCACGTTGTCGATCTGCAAGGCCTCCTTCTCCACCGAAAACGAAGGCTTGTTGCGAAAGTAGTACGGGTACGGGTCGCGGAACGGGTCGGATGGTAGCGTTATCACGAGCAACACGTCGTCGACGTGGAGCCCACGCGCCGCCTCCTCGAACCACAACACCATCTGTCCCACGCCGTACCCGCGCACCCCCAGGTTCAACACCTCGACGTTCGTAAGCCGCGCCTGGAGAAAGCCGGGAAGCGTGTGCTCGTCATCCACCTCCTCGCCAAAGACGAACGAGTCCCCCAACACCGCCAGGCGGCGGAGTCCATCCGCGGGCCACGCAGGAAAATCCACCGCGTTCCTGAAACGTTGCGCGTTCGTCGTGACGCGGATCGAGTCGTTCGGGCTCGAGCGGAATCCCGCCTTGAGGACCCACCCCAGCGTTGGATGGTACTCGTCCGGCAAGCTGTCGGCATCGGACCATTCTGTCGCGCCGGTGATCTTTTCCACTCGCACGAAGATTATCCGCAGCGAAATCTCCAAAAGCAGGAGCGCCGCTGCGACCCCCAGCGACAACGCAATGATGATGAAGGCTTTTTTCCTTCTCGTCGATGGTCCGCGCCCCGCTGCGGGCGGGGGCTGTCCCCTGTTTTTCGCCTTGTCAATCAACATGTTGTTTCGAGACGACGTTCTTCGGGTCGCCCCTGGACGACGGGCCTTTCCTGAACAAGGAGGTGACAGCCGCCAGCGCCGCGGCGCCTGCGCCGAACCACATCGCCGCCCGCATGGCCTCGAGGTCGGAAGATCCCCAATTTCTCCCGGTCGCCCCACCCAGGGACTGGAAGATGGCCGTGGAGCTCGACACTCCGAGGAGCATGCCGAAGTTCCTCGCCAGTGCCATCACCCCGCCCGCCTGGCCCTGGAGCGCGCGCGGCGCCGCCCCCATGAGGGTGGAGGAGTTGGGGGAGATGAACATTCCGGTCCCCAGCCCGACCACAAACTGAAGGGCGCCGATCCAGACAAGGCCGCTCCGGGCATCGAGACAGGAGATCCCGGCCAGACCCGCCGCCATCAGCGACATGCCGGTCGCGGCCAGCAGGCGGCTCCCGACGCGATCGGAGAGCGCCCCCGCCGGCGCGGCCACCAGGGCCATGGTGAACGACTGCACCGAGAGTAGCCATCCCGCGGCCCGCTCGTCGATCCCCCGGGCCTCGGTGAGATAGAACGGCAGCAGGATGCCGATGGTGAACAGCGCCATGTAGTTCAGCACCGCCGCCATGGCCGCCCCGGAAAACTCTCTCGAACGGAACAACCCGAAGTCGAGGAGCGGCGCCGCCTTCTTCTTCTCGGTCCGAAAGAAGGCCCACAGCACCAAAAGACCGATGCCGAGCAGCGCAAGCGTGCGCGCCGAGGCGAACCCCCAGCGCCGGCTCTCGCTCAAGGAAAACAGCACGCACGGCAACCCGATGAGGAGGAGCAACAGGCCCTCGCCGTCGAGCGGGCTCCTCTGCCGTTCGGAGCGGGGCAGCCAGGCCAGGCCGGTCGCCAGCACCAGGGCTCCGAGCGGCGCCGCCAGGAAAAACGTGTAGCGCCAGTCGAGCCAGGCGATGATGAACCCACCCAGTGGCGGCCCGGCGGTGAGCCCCACGTAGGTCGAGGTGGAGAGCAGGCCCAGCGCCTGTCCCCGCCGCTCGGGCGGGAAGGCCGTGGTGACGATGGCCGGCCCCGTGGCCATGAGCATGGCCGCCCCGGCCGCCTGGAGCACCCGCGCGGCGATGATGAGCCGGAAATCCGGCACCAGGCCGCACAGCACCGAGCCCGCGGCGAAGGCCACGTTGCCCGCGAGGTACACCTGCCGGTGCCCGAGCATGTCCCCCAAGCGCCCCGCTATCGGCAATAGCGAGGTGATGACCAGCAAGTAGGCGAGCACCACCCAGCGAGAGTCCTCGATGGAGATGCCGAGATCGCGGCCCATGGCCGGGAGCGCCAGTGACACGATGGAACCCGCCATGGCGGAGAGCAGCGTTCCCAGGCAGATGACGAGGAGCGGTCGGGCGCCCTGCCTCATGTCCCGATGCTAGGATCTTTGCCCGCTCCATGCACGATTTTTACGTATCTGGTTTCGGCGCGGTCCGGGCGTTTCTGTTTGACACCCCGTTTCTTCGCGTGATAGAAGCGCTCCACCCGCATGCACGGAATTCTGAAAGCATCCCGGCGGTTTATCTGGCCACAAGGAGGCGTCATGCCCAAGTGCGCTTCGCTCGTTTTCGCGTTCTTTTCCATGTTGTGGCTCGCTCTCCCCTCGCAGGCGCAGGACGAGGGGAGCGCCACTCCGTCCGGCAGCGAGGAGCCCGGCGCCTCCGGCCAACCGACAGGCGATCCAGAGAAAGGCGCGGGAGAAGCGGAGGCGGGCCTCCCGCCCATGCCCAAGGCGGAGGAGCTTCCCCCGCCGCCGGCCGGGTTCACCGAGACCACGCTGGAGAGCGCCGCCCGGCCGCCGCTCAACCTGCTCGACCTGCACGGCTACCTCCGCCTGCGCGGCGATCTCATGAACAGCCTCACCCTGGGCCTGCCCGCGCGCACCAGCCGCGACACCGGCGCCGCTTATCCCCAGTTCCCGGGGACGGCCACCGGCAAGGGCGCGACCAACGCCGGCGCCAACATGCGGCTGCGCATCGAGCCCACCATCAACATCAGCGAGGACGTGCGCATCATGGCCCAGCTCGACATCCTGGACAACCTGGTGCTGGGCTCCACCCCCGACGGCTTCCCCAAGAGCGGCTACTACCCCATGGTGGCCTTCACCCAGAGCCAGAACCCGCCCATCGCCGGCTTCAACTCCTTCAAGGACAGCATCCTGGTGAAACGCGCCTACGGCGAGGTCATGACCCCGCTGGGGCTGCTGCGCTTCGGGCGCGTGCCCTCCCACTGGGGGCTCGGGCTGCTGGCCAACGACGGCGGCCCCAGCCACGTGGACTTCGGCCCGCAGGTGACGCGCAAGAACGCCTTCGACCTCACCAACCGCTGCTTCGAGTGCGACTATGGCTCGAGCGCCGACCGCATCATGTTCGTCACCAAGATCGCCGGCCACTACATCGTGCCCATGGTGGAGTTCGCCTCCGAGGGCCCGTTCTACAACCGCATCAACGAGCTTTCCGGACAGGCCTTCGACTTCGACCAGCTCGACGACGTGAACGCCTGGATCCTGGCGGTGGCGAAAAGGGACAAGCCCGAGGACATCCGCCACGCCCTGGAGAACGACGACTGGGTGCTGAACTACGGCCTGTACTTCGTGTTCCGCAACCAGTCCTACGACGCCATCGATTACCAGAACCAGAACCTGATCGACCCCTGGGCCGGCGCCAACCAGAAGCTCACCAAGTACGCCCTGCGCAACGCCGAGGCCTACATCCCCGACGTCTGGTTGCGCTTCATGTGGAAGAAGCTGCGCATCGAGCTCGAGGCCTGCATGATCATCGGCAAGATCGGCTACGACACCCAGAGCCCCTCGGTGGACGCCGAGGGCCACCTCATCCGCACCATGGCGGGCGACAAGGTGGACATCCTCCAGTTCGGCGGGGTGCTGCAAGCCGACTATAGCTTCCTCAACGACTCGCTCATCGCGGGCCTGGAGCTGGGCCTGGCCTCGGGCGACGACTCGCCGGGCTTCGGCGTGCGGCCCCTGGAGGAGCGCCAGTACGGCGCCCACACCGATCCCGACACCGGCGAGGTGGTCGAGGACCACAGCATCAACAACTTCCGCTTCAACCCCGACTACCGGGTGGACATGATCCTGTGGCGGCAGATCATCGGCACCGTCACCGACGCTCTGTACGTCAAACCCAGCCTGCAGTACAACATCACCGAAGGGCTGGGCGCCAAGCTCTCGGCGATCTACAGCGCCGCCATGTACCAGTCGAGCACCCGCGGGAAGTCCCACGGCCTGGGGCTCGAGTTCGACCTGGATCTGTTCTACTTCTCCGACGACAACTTCCACGCCGGCCTGAGCTACGGCCTGCTCATCCCCTTCGCCGGCATGAAGGATCTCGGCGCGGACGAGCTGCCCGGCGGCATGCTGGGCGACGCCGACGAGAGCCCGGACGTGGCCCACCGCATCATGGGCCGCCTGGTATTGTACTTCTAGCTCGTGTCTTGCGTATGCGCGCAACCGGCGCGAATAGTTCGCTCGCGACCGACCGCGGGGTCGAAAGAGCCAGCGCGGGCGGTCGCGTCAGGCAAGCAACCGGGCGCCTGCTGGCGGCACTGGTGATGTCGGCGGTCTGCTTGTTCCTGGCGGCCGGCGGGTGCGGGGTCAAGGGCCCACCGCGGCCGCCGCCACCCGCCGCGGCCGGGTCCCCGGACGCTGGGGCGCACGACTGAAAGGAAGAGCCATGTTCACCGGAACCCTGACCGCCTTGGTGACGCCGTTTCGCGATGGCCGCCTCGACGAGCGTGCCCTGCGCGAGCTGTGCGAGTGGCAGATCGGCGAGGGTATTCACGGATTGGTGGTGTGCGGCTCCACCGGCGAGGCGGCCGCGCTCTCGACTCAAGAGAAGGTGCTCGCGACGAGGATCGTGGTGGAGCAGGCGCGAAAGCGCGTCCCGGTCGTCGCCGGCAGCGGCACGAACTCCACCGCCTCCACCATCGAGCTCACCCGAGCCCTTCGCGAGGCGAAACCGGACGCGGTGCTGGTGGTGACGCCGTACTACGTGAAACCCACGCAGGCGGGACTGGTCGAGCACTACCGGGCGGTGGCCGAGGTGGGCCTGCCGGTCGTCGCCTACAACGTCCCCGGCCGCACCGGCGTGTCGCTCGCGGCCGACACGGTCGGCAAGCTCGCCGGCATCCGTGGCCTGGTCGCTCTCAAGGAGGCCTCCGCCGATCTCAGGCTGGACGCGGCCATGGCGCGGCTGTGCGGGGAGATGGCCCTGCTCTCGGGAGACGACTTCACCTACCTGCCGTTCCTCGCAGTGGGCGGCCGCGGCTGCATCTCGGTGGCCAGCAACGTCGTGCCGCGGCGCATGGCCGATCTCTACGAGCGTTTCCGTAAGAACGACCTCGCCGGCGCGCGGGAGATCCAGCTCGGGCTGCTCCCGCTCATGGAGGCGCTGTTTCTGGAGTCGAACCCCATCCCGGTCAAGGCCGCCCTGTGGCGCATGGGGAAGATCCAGCCGGAGATCCGCGCCCCGCTCACCTGGCTCGCGCAGGACAAGCAGCCGAAGCTGTTCGCCGCCATGGCAGAGCTCGGCCTGGGGGCGCGGCCGTGATCCGCGTCTGTCTCTCGGGCGCCCGCGGGCGCATGGGGCGGACACTCTCGGATCTGCTCTCGCAAGCGACCGACCTTCAGCTGGCCGCGGCGCTCGAACGGCCGGGCCACCCCGAGCTGGGCCGAGAAATCGCCCCGGGCGTGGCGCTCACGGCCGAGGCCCGAGCGGCCATCGAGGGTTGCGACGTGCTGCTCGACTTCAGCCTGCCTTCGGGCGTGCTGGAGCATGCTGCCCTGTGCGCCGCCGCGGAAAAGCCCCTGGTGAGCGGGACCACCGGCTTCGACGAGGCCGGCCAGCGCGCGCTGCGCGAAGCCGCCCGGCGCATCCCCATCGTGTGGTCGGCGAACATGAGCCGCGGGGTGCACGTCCTGGCGGAGCTCACCCGCCGTGCCGCCCGATTGCTCGGCGCCGAATACGACACCGAGATCTTCGAGATCCACCACCGCCACAAGGCCGACGCCCCCTCCGGCACGGCCCGGCTGCTGGCCGCCGGGGTCCAGGAGGCCCGCGGGGGAGAGATCCGCTACGCTCGGCAGGAAAAGCGCGCCCCGGGCGAGATCGGCCTGTGTTCGGCCCGCGGCGGCGACGTGGTGGGCGAGCACCAGGTGATGTTCCTCGGTGGCGGTGAGCAGCTCGTGCTCACCCACCGGGCAAGCTCGCGGGAGCACTTCGCACGGGGCGCCCTGGCCGCCGTGCGCTGGGTCGTGGGACAAGAAGCGGGCCTGTACGGCATGGCCGACGTCTTCGGGAGCTTGTGATGCGCCTCTTGCGTTTCCACGACGAGGACGGCACGGCGCTCCCGGGGCTCCTCGAGGGCGACGCCATCATCGAGCTGGAGGGCGACATCTTCGGCGGTTACGCCGCCACCTCCCGTGTCCACCCCCTGGCGCAGACGGCGTTGCTTCCCCCCGTTGTGCCGCAGAAGATCGTGGCGCTCGCCACCAACTTCATCCCCCACGCCGCCGAGATGAAGAAGGCAGTGCCGGACGAGCCGCGCCTCTTCCTCAAGGCGCCCTCGGCGCTGATCGGACATCGCGCCCCCATCCGATTGCCCCCGCACGTAGGATCGGTGGAGCACGAGGCCGAGGCCGCGGTGGTGATCGGCAAGCGCGCCCGCGCGGTTCGCGAGGAGGAGGCGCTCTCGGTGGTGTTCGGCCTCACCGCCTTCAACGACGTCACCGCGCGCGAGTTGCAGCGGCGCGACGGGGTCTTCGGCCGGGCCAAGGGCTTCGATACCTTCGCGCCCTGCGGTCCCTGGATCGACACCGAGGCGCTGTGGGACGAGCTGCTGCTCGAGTGCCGCGTGAACGGCGAGCTGCGCCAGTCGGCCCGACTCTGTGAGATGATCTTCCCGCTGCCGCGGATCATCGCCTTCGTGTCGCGGGTGATGACCTTGGAGCCGGGCGACCTCATCGCGCTCGGCACCCCGGCCGGGGTGGGGCCGCTTCAGGACGGCGACACGGTCGAGGTGCTCCTCGAGGGCGTGGGCGCGCTGGTGAACCCCGTCCGGGCCGGCTGAGATTCTCCCGAATGTGCGCCTGGCTCCGGGGCCATCAGAGCCAGCGCAGCGACTCGCAAGTGCGATCATTGCGGGTCTGGCATGGATGCCGAAAGCGCGAGCGCGGCCAAACCCCGATGGAAGATCATGCGCGTTGTCGCTCTCATTCGAGGCGCGGCCGCCCGCGCTGGCTGGTCGGGCCCCGCGCTCGGCCGCGAAAATGCACCTGGAGACCGGATGGGATACTGAAAGAGCGAGCACGGCGAGGGTTCGCGTCACGGGATCTCGGGCGCGAGCTCGCCGGCCTGAAACAGCCGGTCGAGGCCTTTCAGTTTGATCGTGCCCAGGAGTTTATTGTGGATGACACCGGACGGATCGAGCCGGCCGGCCGCATCCAGGATCAGGGTGGCGTTCGCCGCCCAGCGGGAGATCAGGCGGCGAACCAGGATCTCCACCCGTTCTTCTCCGGGCGGGTGTCCGGCCTCGGTCCGCAGTTCGCCGTCGTCGACCACCACCGGCTCCTGGATGAGCTTTCTCGCGCGCGAGACCAGCTCGCCCGGGGCCGGCGGGAGCGTCTCCGTCTGATTCTCTCCGCGCGCATGAGAATCCAACGCCAACCAGGCGTTCAAGGCATAGCGGCGAGCCTCGTCTTCTTCGGCCCGGCACTCCTCGTCACCATCCTCGCACGCCGGCACCTCGGCGATGCCAAGGACAAGATCGTCGAGGATCTCGGCCGGGCCACCGCTCTTGAGGTACTTGTGCAAGAAGCCGGACAACAGGTCGTCCGATAGGTTGAGACGCCCCAGCACGCGCTCTCGCGAGACCCCCTTGGGCAGGTCCTTCGCATCCAGCGCCAGGCGCAGGAACCCCTGCCCCATCCGCCGCGCGTAAGCCACCAGATCGACCCGGTCCTTGCAATCGACCGGCGCCGCCTCGCGCGCCGCCTCAAAAAACCGCGCGCCGCTCGCCGGATCGATGAGGAAGATCGACTCGGGCGACGAGAAGGCCGTCTCGGGCCAGGCGTGCAGGCGCGAGAGCGCCGCCCAGCGGGCCACCGCGTCGTCCGCCCCGAAGACGCGCTCCATCAACCGCAAGCCGAGAAGGTAGGGCGCCAGGTTCCCCGCGGGGAGGTCGGCCCAGCCGTCGAGGCGCAGGTATTGCTCGAGCGTCGGCAGCTTTTCGTCGGCGAACGCCATCTGCGCGCAGCCCATCCAGGGATCGCGCTCGGCGAAAAAGAGCACTTCCGGCGACGGATCGAGCTCGCGCTGGATCTCGCGGGAGACGAACATGGCCACGCCCTCCGAGAGCAGGCGGTCCCATGCCTCCGGAAGCTCCATGCGCCAGTAGTGGTGGGTGAGCTCGTGGATGGTCGTCGACTGGCGGTCCGAGAAGAAAAAAGGGTCCACCTCCACCCAGCGGCGCAGCTTCTCCGCGGTCTCTTCGGGCAGATCCTCGGAAGGGGACTGCGAGAAGCTGGAGAGCGTGACCAGCGCGAGCTGCCCCGCCGACAGGCCGGCGAGCTCCACCGGGAGTGGGCTCAGGCACACCGCAAGCTCCCCGCCGGGGCGCGGGCCCAGGCGCCGCTCCAGCGCCGGCAGCGCCTCTCGCACCCGGCGCTCGAGCTCCGGCAACGCCTCGCGGTAGGCTTCGGGCGCGCACAGATTCACCTCGCGAGGCAAGCCGTCGAGCGCGGGAACATTGATGGCTCGCTCCGCCAGGCGCTCGGCCAGGACGAGCAGGTGCGGCGGCCGGTCCACCCGCAAGTTTCCATCCAAAGACCGCACGCCCGGTGACGGCAGGATGGCCTGCCACCCCTCGGGCACCTCGATGTCGATGGCGACCGGCAGGTTGCGCCGAGCCACGCAATCTAGCGGATGAAAGGCCTCGGGCGAGGGGCACGAGTACGGCGCCGGCCAGACCGGGAGCAGCACGAAGAATCCGTCCATGGCGAAGCTGGAGCTCGTGGCGGTGGCGGTGAAGCGAGCCACCAGGGCTTCGAACAGCGTCACCATCTCGGGGCCCACGGTGGCGCGAAACTTGTCTGGCGCAAGCCCCGCCATCCCGACGATCTCGTCGAGCTGCATGCCGGGAGCAAGCTCGTCCACCGCGTCGCAGAAGCGCATGCTCACGCGCCAGCGTTCACCGGGCCGGACCGGCTGCGCCGGTTTGAGTCGCGTGTGCCACGCCCCCAGCGTGATCGAGAGCGGCCGGTCCGAGTCGATGCGATCCAGCCCGAGCGCCCACTCGTCGAAGCCGGCCAGCGGCTCGACCCCCAGGTGGCGGAACCCGGGCCACAGATCGACATGTTCGAGATCCCGGCCTCTGGGCTGGAAGACGAGCTCGGCTTCGTTGCAGGCGACCGGCCCATCCTCCTCGTTTTCGATCCAAAGCCGACCGGTCATCGCAAGATCGAAGGTGACCCCGGGCTCCGGGGCGGGTTGGAACACGAGGCGCGCCGCCTGCCAGAGGTACGAAGAAAGCGGCATACTCGAAAGCGTCGGAACCGTCGCCCCCTTCTCGTCCTGCCCTTCTCGCTGGCAAGAGCCCAACAAGATGAGCACGCCCGAGAGGATTAGGGAGGTATATTTCAACATCGGAAGACCTCTAGCACGAATCAGACTGATTCTGAAGATTAGTTGCCGGTATCGTCGCCGCAACCAGCCACGAGTGATAAATCCCGCAACTCCTCGCAAAATAACAACAAACAATGGGGACAGGCCCCATGTTTTCCCATGTTTTCACCTGTGTTTTCCATGAAAGATGTCTGTCAGCAGTTCTCTGGCGTGCCCAGCCGCGTGGCCAACATGGTCAGCGCGGGTAAGCGCGCGCCCTGCTACAACCCCGGGGCCTGTCCCCGTTGTTTTTCTTTATTAATCAAAAAGATACATGCCTTTTGCGTGAACCGCTTTTCCGGTATATATCGGTTTCATCAAGGAGGAAAAAGCAGCCGTGAAGCTCTATCGAGTCGTGGCTATCGGCGTTGCTTGTACGGTTTTAGTGGCGGTGTCGGCTCTCCGGGCCGCTCCGGCAGACGACGAACTTCTGGTCCTCGGGCTCCGTCTCGCGGACGGAAGTCTGTGCACGGTTCTGGTCGACAAGGACGGCGTCCGGCGTGCGGGCGACGGGCTGGCCATCCCCCGGGCCGACGGCTTCTGGAAGGGCGTCATGCTGGACCGGAAAGAGAAGTCCACCCGCGAGCGCGTGTTCTTCGCCTGGCCAGAGAAGACACCGGTGAAGCCACCACCGCTCGAAGAAGAAGAAGGGTGCGAGAGCGAACTTGTTCAGACCGTGCTCTTCGTGGGACCGGACTTCGCTGCCGTGGAGGAGTCCGCCGGCGGGTATTGTGAGGGCGCGGCGCACCCTTATGGAAGCGTGGGGCTCAAGTCGTTCTCCATTGCCTCCGAAATCCGTCCGCAAGCCTTGAGTATAGAAGCCGCGATGGGAAAGCCGGCGCTCACTGCCTTTCAGAAGGCCGCCGACGGAGCCCACGGTGGCAAGGCCAAGCGCGAGGAGGACTGCCTTCGCGCCGCCGGGCCGGAGGCCTTCGGCCTGGTCCGCATCCAGGGGCGGTGGGTGGTGCGCGGGGCGCTGGGATACCTCTACGAGGCATGCCGCGGGAACCACGAATACTTCTCGGTCCCGCTCGATGCGCCGGCGAAGGTGACCGGGCAGACGCCGCTGAAGGTGCCCTTCGAGAAGCTTTCCAAGGAGCACCCGGATCTGATGGACGCGGTGTTCTCTCCCTCGGGTCGGCTCCTCGTCTTGCTTTCCAAAAAAGGAATCGAAGTCCTGCAAGACGGCAAGAAAGCGGGTTCGCTCGGTGTCGAAGGAGCGTCCATCGTCATGACCCAGTGGGCCCTGGGCAAGGCCGCCTCGCGCTGGCGCCAGGACATCACGCAACTCCTCGCAAAATAAAAATAATAAATGGGGACAGGCCCCGAGCTGAAGCGATGTCCAGCGCCTCGCTTCCGTTGCCGTCGAATCGAGCCGGAAGACGCCGGCAGCGGGCCGAACGCGCAAGGTTGTCTTGTGGTAGAATCGGTTCAGGATGGCTTCTCGAAATACCATCTTGGTGCTTCTCCTCCTGTCCGGTACGCCAGCGGTTTTTGCAAAGGAATCCACTGGCTGCACCGCCCTGGACGTGCGGCGCGCACTCGAACAGCGCCTCTCCGCCGACGAGCGGGCGCACCTGACCGTGCCTTTCGAGGCCGACACCGAGATCCGCGCGCTCGCGCTGAGAGTGACCGCGCCCGCGCACAGCGACCAGGGAAAGCTCGACCTCTTGGTGCGGTTCTTTCGAAGAGAGGGATTTCTCGACGGGTATCAGAAGGACTGGACCCGCACCGCCCGCGATGTGCTCGAGTCGAAAAGGGGCAACTGCCTCTCGTACGCTAGCCTGTTCGTGGCCATGGCGCGCTCCGCCGGACTGCGGGCGTGCTTCCTCGATGGCTCGCGGATCGAACCCGAGTTCGGGCCGACCGGGAGCGTGCTCGTGGAGGTGGGCCACGTCCTTCCCGGCGTCCAGATCGGGCCCGACCTGGTGCCCGTCAACCTCGCTGGAGAGGATGGGTTCTCCCAACGGTTCGAAATCCTCTCCGACCTGGAGGCGATCGCCGACTACTACAACAACCGTGGGTTCGAGATCGCCTGGACGCGGGCCGCCGAGGGAGGCCTGGCTCGCAAGGACGCACGCTCGGCCTTCGAGCTCGCCACGCGCATCGAGCCGCGTTTCGCCCGGGCCTGGAACAACCTCGGCGTGTCATACACTCGGAGCGGGGACCTGCTGGCCGCGGAGAATTCCTTCCGCAGGGCCGTGCAGGCCGAGCCGGGGCTCGCGGCGGCGCACGCCAACTTGGGCCAGATCCATGTGCGGCGGGACGAACAGTCGCAGGCTATCGAGCGGTTCTCGCGGGCCATCGAACTCGATGGCGCTAACTCGCACTACCGGTACTTCCTGGGGAAGGCCCTGGCGCGCGCCGGGCGGATGAGCGAGGCCATCGCCGAGCTCGAGCGCGCATTGTCGCTGAACCCACGCCTGTTTCCAGCATGGGTCCAGCTCATGAAATCTCGCCAGGCGTCCGGCGACATCCCCCGAGCCAGGGCGGCGGCCCTCGAAGCCCTGAAACTCCAGCCCGGACAGCGGGATGCGAAACAATTCCTCGATCGTCATCCGGAAGGCACTCCGTGACGGGCCGATAGGCAGATCTGGTTCTTCCCGCGCAACCTGCGCCGGCCAGAGACAACACGTTGCAACGTGTTGAGATAAAAGCACTTTCTCGCATCTCCTCGCCCCTTTGCAACACTTTGAAAAACATGGAAAAACCGGGGCCTGTCCCCATGTCTTCCATGTCTTCAGAAGGAGGGCAGGATCTTGACAGGAGCGGGCGCGGCGGGTATTCGAAGAGTGCTCTAACCCCCGGATCTTTTAGAGAGGTTCCGGGCAAACAAAGGAGGATTATATGTCCCAGGCAAAAGGCTTCAACCCGTTCGAGATGGCCCAGAAACAGTTCGACAAGGTGGCGGACCTGCTCGAGCTCGACACCGGAACCCGAGAGATCCTGCGCAACCCGATGCGCGAGTACGCCTTCAACATCCCGGTACGCATGGATGACGGCAAGGTGAAGGTCTTCCGCGGCTTCCGCGTGCAGCACAACGACGCCCGCGGCCCGTGCAAGGGCGGTATCCGCTTCCACCCCCAGGAGACGGTGGACACGGTGCGCGCGCTGGCCATGTGGATGACCTGGAAGTGTTCGGTGGTGGACATCCCGCTGGGCGGTGGCAAGGGCGGCGTGATCTGCGACCCCCACAACCTGTCCGCCCGCGAGCAGGAGGGCATCTGCCGGGGCTGGGTGCGCCAGATCGCCAAGGTGGTCGGGCCGCTCTCCGACGTGCCTGCGCCGGACGTCATGACCAACGCCCAGCACATGCTGTGGATCCTCGACGAGTACGAGGCCATCCACGGCGGGCACTACCCCGGCCTCATCACCGGAAAGCCAGTGGGCCTGGGCGGCTCGCTGGGGCGCAAGGAGGCCACCGGCTACGGGCTGGTGTTCGTACTCCGCGAGGCCCTGCGCGAGCTCGGCATGAAGCCCGAGAACACCTCGGCTTCGGTGCAGGGCTTCGGCAACGTGGCGCAGTTCGCCATCGAACTCTACCAGCGCCTGGGCGGCCGGGTGATCTGCGTCTCCTGCTGGGACCAGAAGGACCAGACCTCCTACACCTTCAAGAAGGAGCCCGCCATCAAGCTCGAGGAGCTCCTGGGCATCACCGATCGCTTCGGCGGCATCGACAAGGAGAAGGCCAAGGACCTCGGCTACCAGGTCCTCCCCGGCGAGGCCTGGCTCACCCAGGACGTGGACATCCTCATGCCCGCCGCCATCGAGAACCAGCTCACCGGCGAGACCGCCCCGCGCATCTCGCGCAAGGTGCGCGTGGTGGCCGAGGGCGCCAACGGCCCCACCACCCCCGAGGCCGACGAGGTGTTCAGAGAGCGCAACGTGTTCGTGCTGCCGGACTTCCTCGCCAACGCCGGCGGGGTCACCTGCTCGTACTTCGAGCAGGTGCAGAGCAACATGAACTACTTCTGGGAGAAGGACGAGGTGCTGGGCAAGCTGGACGTCAAGATGACCTCGGCCTTCCACGGCGTGTCCGAGCTGGCCCGCCAGAAGAAACTCTACATGCGTGACGCGGCCTACGTCATCGCCATCAACCGGGTGGCCCAGGCCTGCAAGGACCGCGGCTGGGTGTGAACCTCGCCAGTCACGGGGGCCCTCCGCAGATGTTCAGGCAGCCCCCCTCGACGGCCGCAACGCCCGCCATCAAGGCCGCCTATCTGAAGGATAGCATGAGAGCCTCGGCCGCCTTCGGTCCCGCGGTGGAGGCCGCGGTGCGGGCTCAGATCCCCCCGGATGTATTCGAGCAGATCGAAGCCGCGGCCAAGATCGAGTGGCTGCCGGTCCAGCTCGACGTGGTCTTTACCGAGGGGGTGTATCAAGTGCTGGGGGAGAGCGGCGTACGCAAACTGTCACACGACGCCATGGTTCGCTCCACCGAGGGTTCGCTGACCGGGCCGTTTCTGCGAGGCACCCTGCGCCTGTTCGGCCTGTCCCCCGCCCACTTGTTGAAGCTGGCTCGCCAGTTCTGGCAAGTGGTGTACCGTGACTGCGGGCGCGCCGAGGCCGTGAGCATCGGGCCGGGCGAGAGCCGAATCGAGCTCTTCGACATCCCGCCGGTCATGGGCACCAGCCCTCCGTACCTGAAGAGCATCCAGGGCGGGATCGAGGGCGTGCTCACCTTGACCCGGGTACAAGGCTCCGTGGAGCTGGACACGACCCGAAAGCAAGAAAACCGGTTCACTTTCACCGTGCGATGGATAAAACGCTAGGCACTCGCCGAAGATAGGAGAGCAGCGCATGGACCCCTCGACGATTCCCCCGTTCGACCGCCAGTTCTTCGAGGGGCGCGAGGACTTCACCCGCATCGGCCGCGGCGCCATCGGCGGCAAGGCCTCGGGCCTGTATCTCATCCGGGAGAAGATCCTCTCCCGTCTGGACCGCGCCGCGCACCCGGGCTTCGAGGTCAACGTGCCGCGCCTGTGCGTGATCTGCACCGACGTGTTCGAGGCCTTCCTGGAGCAGAACCGCCTGTGGCCGCTCGTGCGCGAGAACCCGTCCGACGAGGAACTGGCGCGGGCCTTCCTGCGCGCCGATCTTCCGCCGGGCCTGGCCGGCGACCTGCGCGCGCTCATCTCCAAGGTGCACTCGCCTCTCGCAGTGCGCTCCTCTTCGCTGCTCGAGGACGCGCTGGAACACCCCTTCGCTGGCGTGTACTGCACCAAGATGATCCCCAACAACCAGTTCGACATCGACATCCGCGCCCGCAAGCTCGGCGAGGCGGTGAAGCTGGTGTGGGCCTCCACCTTCTTCGCCGAGGCGCGCTCCATCATGCAGGCGGCGCGGGTGGAGTGGGAGCGCGAGCGCATGGCGGTGATCATCCAGGAGATCGTGGGCGAGAAGTACGGCGAGCGTTTCTACCCCACCGTGTCCGGGGTGGGCCGCTCGTTCAACGCCTACCCCACCGGGCACGCCGTGCCCGAGGACGGCGTGGTCAGCCTGGCGCTGGGGCTGGGCAAGACCATCGTGGACGGCGGCCGCTGCTACTCCTACTGCCCGGCCTATCCCAAGGCGCCGCTACCCTACAAGAGCCTGGGCGATCTGATGGACGCCACCCAGAACCGCTTCTTCGCCGTGCACATGGGGCCGCTTTCGGACTACGACCCGCTCCGGGAGACCGAGTACCTGCGCGAGCACCCGCTGGATGTCGCCGAATCCGACGAGACGCTTCGTTTCCTGGCCTCGAGCTACGACTCGGACTCGGACCGGCTCTACCCGGGGTTGTTCGGCTCCGGGCCGCGGGTGGTGAACTTCTCTCCCGTGCTCACCACCAACCAGATCCCGCTCAACGAGCTCTTGCGAGACCTGCTGCGGCTCTCGCGCGAGGCGCTATCTGCCGACGTGGAGATCGAGTTCGCGCTCAACCTGGATGCGCGCCAGGGCCTGCCCGCGCGCCTGGGTTTCCTCCAGGTGCGCCCCATGGCGGCCTCCACCGAGGACGTCCTGGTCGAGGAAGAGGAGCTTTCGCGCCCCGCCGCCGTGGTCGCCTCGCGCAAGGTGCTGGGGAACGGCACGCGGGAGGACATTTGCGACGTGCTGTACGCAAAGCCCGGCTCGTTCGACCCCGCGCGCACGGTGGAGATCGCCGCCGAGATCGGCAAGCTCAACGGGACGCTGCTTTCCGAGCGGCGTCCCTACCTGCTCATCGGCTTCGGCCGCTTCGGCACCGCCGACCCCTGGCTGGGCATCCCCACCGCCTGGGGGCAGATCTCGGGCGCGGGCGCCATCGTGGAGGCCACGCTCCACAACATGCGCCCGGAGCTCTCCCAGGGCTCGCACTTCTTCCACAACCTGGTGGGCTTCGGGGTGTATTATCTAGCGGTGGAACCGGAGTCGGGCGGGCGGGTGGACTTCGCCTGGCTCGATCGGCAGCCGGCGGCCGCCGAGACGACCTTCTTGCGCCAGGTGCGCCTCGACCGGCCGCTGCACCTCAAGGTCGACCGCCGCCGCGGCCGGGGAGTGATCAGCCATGACTGAGCCGATTGGCCAGAGCGAGAAGATCCTGCGCGCCCTGCAGGAGCGCACCAAGGAGCTCAACTGCCTGTACGCGGTGGAGAAGCTCCTCAACGACCCGGAGCTGCCCTTCGACGAAACGCTGGAGCAGGTGGTGCGGGTCATCCCCCAGGGCTGGCAATACCCGCAGAACTGCCGCGCGCGCATCGTGGTCGAGGGCAAGACCTTCCAGGAGCCCGACTGCCACGAGACCCCCTGGGGCCAGTGCGTGACCATCCTGGCCCAGGAGCGCCAGGTGGGCATGGTGTGCGTGTACTACCTCACCGAGCCCACCGCCGCGGAGGGCGGGGCCTTCCTTCCCGAAGAGGCGCGCCTGGTCGAGACCATCGCCGATCGCCTCGGGCACTACGTGCAGCATATCAAGCTCAAGGCCATCTTCGAGGAGTTCCGCCACGCCGAGGAGGAGCTGGCCCAGAAGAGCCGCGGCGAGTGGCGCGGGGCCATCCGCTTGCTGCGCAAGACCGATCCCAACCTGTACCTGCGCATCTCGCGCAAGATGATGAACCACCTGTGCTGGAGCGGCATCACCGAGGCCCAGCGCGAGCACCAGGCCGCCGGGGCCGACGCCGGGCCGGACAGCCTGCCGCCGCGTGACGAGAACTTCCCCCAGGAGAAGCGCTCGCTCGACCTCGGCTTCTTCCTCAGCGATCGCCCCTTCGAGATCGCCTCGCACTACCTGAGCGACGAGGAGATCCTGAGCCGGGTGGAGCGCTGGATTTTCGAGGACAAGTCATCCGTCCTGGTCAAGGTGCTGGCCAGCCAGCAGTCCTCGCTGGACCAGATCGCCGAGGCCATCCGGCGCTTTCACCAGGTCGTTCCCGAGGGAGCCGAGGTGTCGCGCTCCATCATGAGCGGCATCCGCGTGTCTTTGATCCGGCGCTTCCTCACCGAGCAGCTCGAGTTCATCACCGTGGCCAAGAACCACGTGGAGCCACGCGATTTCCTGGAGCTGCTCGACCGGCTCATCCTGCCCGCCGGCAGCCACGGCAAGCTGGGCGGAAAGAGCGCCGGCCTTTTTTTGGCCTATCAGATCCTGCGCCGCGCCGCGGACCGGGTCGGGTTCGACATCCGCATCCCCCGCTCCTGGAACATCGCCTCCGACGGGCTCATCTCCTTCATCGAGTACAACGATCTCGAGGAGATCATCGAGCACAAGTACAAGGAGATCGATCAGATCCGGCAAGAGTACCCGCACGTGGTGCAGCTCTTCCAGAACGCGCGCTTCCCGCCGGAGCTGGTGAAGGGGCTGTCGCTGGCGCTGGACGAGTTCGGCGATCGGCCGCTCATCGTGCGCTCCTCCTCGCTGCTGGAGGACCGGCTGGGGACGGCCTTCTCGGGAAAGTACAAGAGCCTGTTTCTGGCCAACCAGGGCGACAAGCGGCAGCGCCTGTCGGCGCTCATGAACGCCATCGCCGAGATCTACGCCTCGACCTTCGGCCCCGATCCCATCGAGTACCGGCGCGAGCGGGGGCTGCTCGACTTCAACGAGGAGATGGGCATCCTGCTCCAGGAGGTGGTGGGCGCGCGGGTGGGGCGCTACTTCTTGCCGGCCTTCGCCGGGGTGGCCTTCTCCCATAACGAGTTCCGCTGGTCGCCGCGCATCCGACGCGAGGACGGGCTGCTGCGCCTGGTGCCGGGGCTGGGCACGCGGGCGGTGGACCGGGTGAGCGACGACTACCCGGTGCTGGTGGCCCCGGGGCAACCGGGCCTGCGCACCAACGTGGCGCTCGACGACGTGCTGCGCTACTCGCCCCGCCACATCGACGTCATCGATCTCGAGAAGAACGTCTTCGTCACTCTCACCATCGAGGAGCTGTTGCGTTCGTGTGGCGCCGACTACCCCGCTTTTCGGAACATCTTCTCGCGCCTCCAAGAGGACCACCTGGCCAAGCCCGTGGGCCTGATGGTCGATCCCGCGCGCGATCGCATGGTGGCCACCATGGAGGGCCTGATCCAGGACACGCCCTTCGTGGGCCGCATGCACCGGCTGCTCCAGACCCTGGAGGAGAGCCTGCAGACGCCGGTGGACGTGGAGTTCGCCCACGACGGCAAGGATCTGTTCCTGCTGCAATGCCGGCCCCAGAGCCAGAGCGGCGAGACCGCACCGGCGCCCATCCCCAAGGACATTCGCGCCGAGGACGTGGTGTTCTCGGCGCGGCGCCACGTCTCCAACGGCTCGGTGCCGGAGATCACCCACCTGGTGTACGTCGACCCGCTCAAGTACGGCGAGATCGAGGACCACGCCGACCTGGTGGCGGTCGGGCGAGCGGTGGGGCGCCTCAACCAGGTGTTGCCCAAACGCCAGTTCGTCCTGATGGGCCCGGGGCGTTGGGGCAGCAAGGGCGACATCAAGCTGGGCGTGAGCGTGGGCTACGCCGACATCAGCAACTGCGCCGTGCTGATCGAGATCGCGCGCAAGAAGGGCAACTACGTCCCGGATCTCTCCTTCGGTACGCACTTCTTCCAAGACTTGGTGGAGTCCGGCATCCGTTATCTGCCGCTGTACCCGGACGAGGAGGGGGTGATCTTCAACGAGCACTTCCTGAAGACCGCGCGCAACATCCTGTCCGAGGTGCTGCCGGACTTCGCCTGGCTGGCCGACGTGCTGCGGGTGATCGACGTGCCGCAATCCGCCGGGGGCCGCATCCTGCGCCTGCTCATGAACGCCGACCTCGACGAGGCCCTGGCGTACCTCTCCACGCCGGGGAGCCGGGACGAGCGTGGCCGGGAGGCGGGCCGCGAGGTCGCCCGTTCGGCGGAGGATCATTGGCGCTGGCGCATGCAGGTGGCCGAGCGCCTGGCCTCCGAGTGCGACGGTGCGCGCTTCGGGGTGCTGGCCTTCTACGTCTTTGGGAGCACCAAGAACGCTACGGCTGGTCCGGGCAGCGACATCGACCTATTGCTCCACGTGCGCGGGACGCCCGAGCAGCACCAGGCGCTATCCTGCTGGCTGAACGGCTGGAGCCAGGCCCTGGCCCACATGAACTACCTGCGTACCGGCTACCGGTCCGACGGCCTGCTGGACGTGCACTTCGTCACCGACGACGACATCGCCCGTCACACCAGCTTCGCCTCGAAGATCGGCGCGGTGACCGACTCGGCCAAGCAGCTACCCATGAAGGGCGAACCACCGGCGACGTGCACCTGACCCAGTGGCCTGGGCGTTAACCTCTCAACCTATTGAATCACCATCAGAAACAACGGGGACAGGCCCCACTGGCGTTCCACTGGCGTCCCAGAGCCGCCATGTCCTCCGGCGTGGCGCCCGCTGTGTCGAGCAGCTTGAGCTAGACCAGGGTCTTGAGCAGGGTGTCCTCGACCAGAAAGACGGCGCTGCGCAGGCCGAAGCCGATCTAGCGCAGGATGCGAAAGCGGCCGAGCCGGTCGCCGGTTTTCGGCAGCTCGCTCTGTCAACCCCTTTTTCGCCGGAGCGCCAGGCTCCCACCGAAGAAGGCCGCGCCCGTAAGCATCATCAGTCCGCCCCACCACAGGGCGGGGCGCAGCTCCATCAGCACTGTGGGTCGATCCTGCGGCAGCAGGCCCCCGATCAGCACGATCAGACCGTACACCAGCAGGATCAGGCCCACGAAGAACCAGATGGGCAGCGGCTCGGCATTCGGTGTCTGTTCGCTCATGGCATCATTCCTCAGAAAAAGACGACGTTGAGCGCGATCAGGCACAGCGCGGAGAGCACGGCCCACACCCACGGCTGACGGTAGAGGGCCGTTCGCTCCCCGGCGGCCGGCGGCGTGAGCCCCTTGACCAGGCCGGCAAGCTCGCTCTCGGGCTTCGGCCGCGTGAACAGGGAGATCCCGACGGTGAGCCCGAAGCACACCACCCAGGCCCACACCGCCTGCCACAGGTTGCGCGACATGTCGGACGGGTTGTCGGTGAAGGTGAGCGCGCGCCCCAGGCCTTCGGGCATCACGCCCAGCTTGAAGAGAAGGAAGATGAAAAAGGAAGTGAGCATCCCGGCGATGAGCCCGAAGAAGGCCCCCGCCGGGGTGGCGCGCTTCCAGAACATCCCCAGCAGCATGGTGGCGAACAGCGGGGCGTTCACCCAGGAGAAGATGGCCTGGATGTAGTCCATGATGGTGTTGAACTGCATGGCCAGATACGCCGTGGCCACCGACAGCAGCATGCCCACGACGGTGGTGATGCGTCCCACCCGCAGAAGGTGCGCGTCCGAGGCGTCCTTTTTTATGAGCACCCGGTAGATGTCGTAGGTCCACACGGTGTTGAAGGCCGAGACGTTGCCGGCCTGGCCCGCCATGAAGCCCGCCAGCAGGGCGGTGATGCCCAGCCCCACCAGCCCCGCCGGGTAGTAGCGCGCGATGAGCAGCGGCAGGGCGGTGTCATTCCACGGCTCGCCGGTGACCGGGTGGGGCAGGAGCTGGAAGTCCCCACCCGCCACCTGGGCGAGGCGCCACGCCACCAGGCCCGCCACCACGATGATGAAGGGCAGCGCCATCTTGAAGAAAGACGCCGTGATGGGCGTGAGCCGCGCCGAGCGCAGGTCCTTCGAGGAGAAGGCCCGCTGCACCACCAGGAAGTCCGTGGTCCAGTAGCCGAAGGACAGCACCCAGCCCAGGCCCATGACGATGCCGGCCCAGGTGACGCCCATGGCGTTCTGGGAGGCGTCCCCGGTGGTGGCCCACAGCCTGCTCATGGCCTCGGGCAGCCCCGAGAACACCTTTTCGAACCCGCCCATCTCGATGGCGCCGAGCGCGGCCACCAGAAATAGCCCGGCCCAGATGAGGAAGAACTGCACGATCTCGGTGAAGATGGCGGAGAGCAGCCCGCCCAGGGCGATGTAGGCCCCCACCGCCGCGGCCGACAGCCAGATGCTCAGGTGCCAGTCCCAGCCCAGGATGGTGCGCAGCACCAGCGCCATCAGGTACAGGTTGATACCCGACATGAGCAGGGTCATGACCGCGAAGGAGAAGGCGTTGAGCAACCGGGTGCGCTCGTCGAAGCGGAGTTTCAGGTACCCCGGCACCGAGTGGATGCGCGAGCTGTAGTAGAAGGGCATCATGTACAGGCCCAGAAAGAGCATGGCCGGGATGGCGCCCACCCAGTAGAAGTGCGACACGAACATGCCGTACTTCATGGTGCCGCCGGTCCAGCCCAGGATCTCCAGGGCCCCCAGGTTGGCCGAGAGGAAGGCCAGCCCCGCCACCCAGCTCGAGTTGCGCCGCCCGGCCAGGAAGAAGTCGTCGCCGGTGCGGGTGTAACGGCGCAGATACAGGCCGATGCCCACGATGAAGAGGAAGTACAGGACAATGATCAACCAGTCGATCCAGGCCAGGTGGATGGCGGCCATGGCGTCCTCCCGCACGGGGCGATGGCCCGGAATGTATCAGAACCGACCCCCGTCGGGAAGATTCTCGCTGCGAACGTTCGCGCGTTCGGGTCAGAAGGCCTGAAGAAAGGCCAGCGACACCCAGTTCACCACCTGGGTGTTGAAATCCTTGCCCAGCGGCACGCCCACGTCGAGGCGCATGACCCCGCGGTCGAACTGCGGGAACAGGGCGCGGATGCCGAAACCCACGCTCTGGTGGTAGGAAAAATCGTCGGCCGGGCCGAAGCCGTAGGCGTCGCCCCCGTCGTAGAACAGGGTGAATCCCCAGTGGAGGGTGCGGATGACCCAGGGGCGGGAGCGGTATTCCAGGTTCACGTTGAACAGGCGCTCCCCGGCGGTAAAGCCCGACACGAAGCCGCGCAGGGTGTTGTCCCCCCCGAGCGCATAGCGGGTGCGGGCGCGGCTGAACTGGCTGTAGATGTAGTGCACTCGCGCAAACAAGCGTCCCCCGAGGATGGGCGGGCTCACGTTCTCGATCTCGGCCTCCAGCAGGCGGTCGCGCCACAGCGAGTCGATCCCGTCGCTTGCGAGCTGCGGGCTGTAGCGCACCGCGGCCGCGGCGCGAAGCGACAGGATGTCCTTGCCCAAAAGAAACATCCAGCCGAGCTCCAGCCGGGCCCGTATGGCCTGGGTGGCGAATCCGAAGGCGGGGTTGGACCAGGCCAGGGCGAGCCTCGCCTCCGGGCCGAAGCGGAAGTCCTCGGAGAGCCCGTAGCTCTGGATGTTCTGGAAGCGGCGGAAGGTGGCCTCGTAGAAGTGGATCTCGGCCACGAGTGATCCGGCGCGGTCATCGGCCGGAACCACCGCCTGCCGAAAGGCGGCCTCCACCTCGGGCGCATCCG
Source organism: Myxococcales bacterium (assembly GCA_012798435.1). Taxonomy (GTDB): domain Bacteria; phylum Myxococcota; class B64-G9; order B64-G9; family B64-G9; genus JAAZNF01. The sequence continues at coordinate 27,051 of JAAZNF010000082.1, forward strand.
GGAAATCGTCCGTGACGCCGTACCCGTACGAGCGCAGCTCGTAGCCGAACTCCAGGTCGGTCTTGTAGCGCTTGCCCAGAGAGTAGACGCCCGACAAACCGGTGCGCCACTTCTGGTAGAGGTACTTCTCCGGCAGGATCCAAGTGCCGTCGGGAAGGGAAAGCAGCACGCGGCGCAGCTCGGTGCCCTGGTAGAGCCGCTCGGTGCCGAGATCGAAGGCCGCGTAGGCGCTGTAACCGAAGCGCTCGTCCACCGAGAATAGCGGCCGCGAGACCTCGAGTTGGCCGAAGCCGCCCTCCATCTCGCCGCCGTGCCAATTCTGGCGCAGGCCGGCGGCCCCCAGTAGCCGCAGACGAGAGCCGAGCAGGCGCGGCACCACGTACACCGGTCCGTACGCCACCGTGTCGCGATCGGTGAAGGTGTACAGGGAGAGTTGCTGGTTGTAGCCCAGGAAGTTCTGCTCGGTGGGCATGAGCTGGAGGTAGTTGAACACCCCGCCGCCCACGGAGAGCGCCGAGTTGAGCCGGATGCTCCACAGGTCCTTGGTGATCACCACCACCGCCACGCCGTCCGGCGCGGATCCGCGCGCGGTGACGATACGCACCGTGGAGAAGGTGAGCGGGAAGGCGCGCAGGTTGCGAGCGCTCTCCTGAGCCTTGCGGGGATCGTACCGTTCGCCCTCCGAGAACAGGAGCTCCTGGCGCACGATGTGCTCGCGGGTGGTGACGTGAAACAAGTTGAGGAAGTCCGGCCAGGGATCGCTCGGCTCGATGATGGGAAAGCGCACGATCAGGATGCGCTCGATGAGCTTTCCTTCCGGCTCGGGATCGGGGACGAGGTCCAGCGCCTCCAACGCGCGCGCGATGAGATCGGATTCGAAACGTTCCTCGGCTGCCTGGAGCGACGCCGCCTGGAGCAAGACGAGCGCGAGGAAAGAGACGCCCCGGACCCGCGGGCGATGGCCTACCGGAACGGTGTCGTGAGAACCCAGCATCATCCCCACAATCAATACGACATCCCCCAAAAGAACATCGGCTCGGTTCCGCGGCGATCGAGGCCGACCGGCGCGTCAGCGGCTGGGGCGGAGGACGGATTGCTCGCGCTGGGCGCGCTCCAGCTCTTCCTTGTGGGTCACGCTGTAACGGGCCCAGGGCCGGGCGTTCAGGCGGGCGTAGCCGATGGGCTCGCCGGTGGCCTCGCACAGCCCGTACTCGCCGTTGTCGAACTTCTTGAGCGCCCGCTCGATCTCGCGCAGCAGCTTGACCTCCTTGTCGAGGATACGCAGCTGCACGTCCTGTTGCTGGCCGGCGGAGGCCTGCTCCAGCTCCTCGATGATCTCGCTGGGATCGATGACCGAGTCGCGATCGCGCCGGTGGTTGATGGAACGGCGCAGCTCGTCGCGCTTCTGCTCCAGCACCCGGCGCAGCTCCTTCATCTGGCTCGCGCTGAGCCCGTTGTCGATCTCGGCATGCGCGAGTTCGGGCTTTTTCGCCGGCGCTTCCTTGGGGGCCGGTGCCGGCTTTTTCGCGGTCGAAAGCTTCTTGCCGCCTTTCGGCTTTGCAGGCTTGTGTGTGGTCGTTTTCTTGGGGCTCGGGGTTTTCTTCTTGCTCGCCATGCGTCCCACTCCTTGCATCCGGTTGTGCGCCCGGACCAGACCCGGGTCGAAATGCGATTTCGTATCACAGGCCGGCGGGGCTTGGCAAGTGTCGCGGTGCACGTTACGGCAGGATGTACTCCTCCACGCCTTCGAGCCACAGCGAGTACGGCTGGCCATGGTGTAACATGGGCACCTCCCCCATGACCCACAACGTGTCGCCGCCGGTATCCATCTGCATCAAGCCCCGGTTTTTCCCGAAGTTGGGCAGCTCGGGATCGGCCTGGTAGCGGCGGTCGCCGTACTGGTCGGGGTCGGTGAAACTCCCCAGGCTCCCGTCGGGGAGCACGCGCGCCCAGGTCGAGTCGGCGAGGCGCAGGACCCATAGATCGTTGTGGTAGTCGTTCTCAACCTCGTTGTAGTAGTCGCGCACCAGCGCGCCGCCCAGCAGGTACACCAGCCCCCGGCCGGCATCGAGGGCACAAGACATCTGCTCCCGCGCGCCGATCCCGGCGGGAAGATCCAGCGCCTGCGAGGTGCCGCTGTCCAGGTCCACCACCCGGTACGTCGAGAGCGTCTGGTGGGTCTCGCCGCCGTCGGTGGTGGTGTTGCCGCCGAAGCTGTACAAGAGCCGCGTCGCGCCAGTCACCACCAGGCAGTTGGCCTCGACCTGGGGCAGCCCGCTCACCCGCCGTGTCCAGACGCCGGATTCGAGGTCGAGTTCGTAGACCGCGGAGGAGTAGCCGCTGGGCCCGAGCGCGCCATAGAGATAGAGCTTGCGCGCGGACCAGTCGAAAACGTGGGAGTGGCCGATCCAGTTGTCGGGCGGGCGGGTGCCGCTGGTGGCGGTGAGGCTGGCCAGGCCCGAGGCGGCGACGCGCATGATGGCCGGCGCGGACGGCCCGGTCACCACGAAGTGTCCGTTGGCCTGGTCGTACGAGATGAACTGGCACCAGTTCTCGCCGCCGCAGAAGTTGGTGGTGCTGGGGAGCGTCGCGCCGGACAGCGCGAACTTCTGGTGGATGCCGGTGGCGGGTCGGTACTGCCACAGGAACGCCTTGCTGGGATCGTTGATGTCGTGGTCGAAGGAGGTGACGAAGGTCCCGCTCGCCGGGTCGAAGCCGAAGGTGGGGTTGTCGATGGCCATCATGAGGGAGGTGCCGTTCACCACCGGATCCTGGATGGTCACGGCGCGGTGTTTCCAGATGACGCCCAGGCAACGCACGGCGCCAGTCTTGGGGCCGGCGCCGCACACACCACCGGAGGCGGCACAGTCGGAGAGCGTCTCAAAGACACCATCGCGACATTCCTCGAGGAGGTTTTGAGTGCAACGCCTGTCTCCCTGGGTACAGGCGGGCCCCACGCACAAAGGCTGGGCCCCGACCGGTTCCTCACACGTCTTGCCGCTGGCCGCGCAGTCCTCCTGCACGACGTACGCGCCGCCGCTGCACACCTCGAGCACGTCGCCGCTGCAGCGCTTTGCGCCCTCGGCGCACCCCGCGCCCATGCACAAAGGCTCGGCCCCGACCGGCTCCTCGCACGTCTTGCCGCTGGCCGCGCAGTCCTCCTGCACGACGTACGCGCCGCCGCTGCACACCTCGAGCACGTCGCCGCTGCAGCGCTTCGCGCCCTCGGCGCACCCCGCGCCCACGCACAAAGGCTCGGCCCCGACCGGCTCCTCGCACGTCTTGCCGCTGGCCGCGCAGTCCTCCTGCACGACGTACGCGCCGCCGCTGCACACCTCGAGCACGTCGCCGCTGCAGCGCTTCGCGCCCTCGGC
>JAAZNF010000083.1 GCA_012798435.1 Myxococcales bacterium
CAGCAGGCCGACGTCTCCAGCAGGGATGGGAACGCTCGAGCGGAGGCGGAGAAGCCCGACGGCCGCGAGGACCGACAGCGACGAAGCGACCAGCAGCACGATCGCGGCTCGGCCCGTATCCGCGAGCGGCGCCTTGGGATCCGCCCGGCGGTGTTCGTAGACACTCCAGGCCGAGAGGACCAGGCTCCACCCGACCATGGCGCTCCACAACGGCCGGCCCCAGGATTCCAGATCGCCCGCGGCGTCCGCGAACAAGAGCAGCAGCGAGAGCGGCAGCAGGGGCCACGTACGCTCGCCCAGAATCGGCGGATTCACCCGACGAGCCAGAACGAAAAGCAGCAGCGCTGCGCCCGAAGCGCAAAGCGTCAGCGGGCGCGGCGCCGGGCTCGAGAGCGCCGCGGCGGCGGCCAGCGCCCACCAGGCCAGCAGAGACGACGTGCGCGCCCGGCTCACCGCTCCTCCTCCCCCACTCGCCCCAGGGCGAGTGCTGCCCCCATGGTGAACCACAGCACAAAAGAGATCTCCCCGTGGTAAAAGTTGTCGTGGAACAGGCTGGTGAAAAGCAGCGCGCCCACCGCGTAGCACGAGCCGCGCACGAACCCCCGCCGCCAGGGGTCGTCGGGCTTCAAGCGGGCGTAGGCGCCGCCCGCCTCCCGGAAGAAGGCCACGAACAAGAAGCAGAAGGCGAACGCCCCCAACAGGCCGCACTCGGCCAGCATGGTCAAGAGATCGTTGTGGGCCCAGGCGATGACTCCGCCAAAGCGCCGCTCCCCCATCTGGACGATACGCCCTTCGATGAGGGGGGTGGCCTCGCGCTGGAAGTTCCCATAACCGACGCCGACCAGCGGCCGGCGGGATGCGAGATCGAGCGCCGTGTGCCACAGGGCCAGGCGGCCCCAGTCCCGGTTGCGCTCGAACGATTGGCGGGCCCGGTCCCACAGGCCCGGCACCGCCGCAAACAGCGCGAGAGCGCCCAGCAGCGGCAGGAGCCACAAGGCCAGGCGCCAGCGCCGCCCCTTCCACCAGCGCAAGAGCATCAAGAACGCCGCGCCCGCCGCGGCCAGCGGCGCGGCCCGGGTGAAGCTGGCCAGCATGGCGCCCCATGTCAGCGCCGCGCCCGCCCACAACGCAAGACGCAAGGCGGGCCGCCGCGCTTCGAGGCCGATGGCCAAAAACCAACACCAAGGGAACAGCAACACCAGCGCGAAGCTCACCCGGCTGTCGAACCATCCGGTGGCCGCGAAGTGCCCGGGGGCCCCTGGCGCCGGCGGTGGCAGCGGCCCGGCCTGAGGGTGGAGCCAACTCCCGCCAGGGAAGGAACCGGCGAGCGCCTGGAACAGCCCGAGGGCCGCGGCGGTGGCGGAGCACGCCAGCAGGGCCTGCACCGCGCGCCGGCCGGCCTTCCCGGTGTCCAGGCCGGAGAAGGCCACCCAGCCCGCCAGCCACACCCAGAAGGAGCTCGCGCTCTTGAGCGAATGGGCGCCGCCGGGGGCGAGCAGCAGCGAGAGCAGGGCCGCGGCGAGCAACAGCAGGCCGGGCCGGCTTAGCGGGTTCCTCGGCAGGGGCGGCTCGAAACACCAGGACAGGAGGAGCACGACGCCACCGAGGATCACCGCGCCCTGCATTCCGAAGCGGGAGGTGGGCAATGAAACCGCCAGCGCCAGCGCACAGGCGCGCCGCCAGCCGGCCAGAGTTCGCACTCCGCCCGCCGCACCGTTCATTGGCGCAACCCCGGTTTCATGCCCCACAGCAGCCAGGCCCAGTGGGCCCCGGCCGCAAGCAGCACGATGGAAAGCGGCAGCCAGGCCCCGAGCCCTGGCGAGAGCCGCCCGCCCGCCACCGCCGAGCGACACAGGGCCAGCAGCAGGTAGCCCACCAGCGCGAGGGAGGCGGACTCGGTCAGCGCTTGCGAGACGGTTCGCCGGCGCCAGGGCACGACCAGGGCCGGGAACCAGAGCCAGAGCAACGCCATCCCGAGGAGCGGGTAGGACCAGCGCATGTGCCAGGCCAGGCGATACTCTGTGGAGGAGAGGCCGCGCCGGTCCATGGCCTCGATGTCGGCGCCGAGCCGCGGCAGGGTCTTCTGCGCCGGGCGTCCTGCCAGATCGCGAAATGTCTCTGCCGTCTCGGGGAAGTCGTAGGTTCGCTGCACCGGCTGCTCCATCGCCAAGATCTCGCCGTCGCCGAAATGCCGCTCCTCTACACCCCGCGCTCGCCAAGCGCCGCCGTCCAGCCGTTCCAGGTGCTCCGCGTCGACACGGCGCCGTGGCGAGAACCGCTCGGAGAGTTCCCATACGGTGACCCGAGAAAGCCGCGTCCCCTCCGCTGCGGCCCCGGCCGCGAAATAGAGCCGGCCCTCTTTCCCGGCGAACCACTGGTGGCGCCGGAAGAAGTCCCACGAGGCGTCGATGCGGCCGAACCGGCTCATCATCAATGGCTCCAACCGGTCCAGCGCCGGGGGAATGACCTGCTCCTGCCAGACGAACATGATGGCGGCGCACAGCCCGGCCACCGCCAGCACCGGGCGCGCCATCCTCCCGGGGCCGACGCCCGCGGCGGCCAGGGCCCGCAGCTCCTGGTGCTGGTTCAGCAAGGCGAACACCAGGCAGGTCGAGGCGAGCAGGGCCACCGGGAACAACAGGTGGAGCCAGGTGGGCAGCCGGTACAGGATGAGCAGGGAGATGTCGACGAGCTCGCCCCGGCCGCCCACCAGATAACGGGCTTGTTCGAAGAAGTCCACCAGCACGGCCAGGACCGCGAGCACCAGCACGCATACCCCGAGCAGCCGGAGATGCAGAAGACCGATCAGCCGCGATGTCATGAGCGACTCCGCTCCACCCGCCACAAGCGCATTCCGACGAGAACGGCCAGGAGCGCGTCCGGCAGCCAGGCCGCCGCGGCAGGAGACAGGCGCCCTCCGTGGGCCAGGGCGTCGCCCATCCGCAGCAGCAAGTAATACCCCGCGACAGAGAGCAGCGCGGCCACCAGGGTCCGCCGCCATCCCTGAAGCTTGCCCCCGGCCGCCAACGCCGTTCCCCAAATGGAGAAGAGGAGCGCGGCCAGGGGAATGGCCCAGCGCCGGTGCCAGGCGACGGCCAGCACGCGGCGCTCGCGCTCCGATCGTGCGGGGTCCCGAGAGCGCAGGGCGAGCTCGTCCGAGGGGAGCCGCTCTCCTTCCGCCACGAAGCGGGCCTTCACCGACACCAGCCAGTCGAGATCGATGTCGATCTGGCCGCGGGCGAAGCCGACCTGGGTGTACTCGCCCTCGGGGCCACGCTGGTGGACCTCCCCCTCGAAAAGGAGCAGTCGCAGGGCGTTGCGATCGTCTCGCGCGCTCACCTGCGCCTGCTCGGAGAACACCGTGCGGCAGGCGCGGCGATCGCGGCAATCGTGCACGAGGAACCCCGCGAAGGAGTCCTTCGTGGGGCCCGCCCGCGCGGGGTACAGCACCACCCCGGGGATCTGCTCGAAGAACCGCCCCGGGATCAGCGACGACACCACCTGGCGGCGCGCCAGATCGGAAAACGCCCGAGCCAGTTCACTCGCGCAATACGGCGCCAGCAGGCTCCCCAGCACCCAGGACAGCATGGCCGCCATGAGACCCAGCGCCACCGGCGCCGGCAAAAGGCGGCGCGGCGGCACCCCACCCGCGCACAGCGCCGTGAGCTCGCCGCCGGCGCTCAGCCCACCGAACCCCAAGAGAATTCCGGTCAGGACCGAGATGGGCACCGTGAGCGCCGCCAACTGCGGCAAGAACAGGGTCCCCAGACGCACCATCTCCTCGAGGTTCACGTCCCGGCCGAACGCCAGCTCGGAAACCTTGAGCCACTGGACCATCAGAAA
>JAAZNF010000084.1 GCA_012798435.1 Myxococcales bacterium
GAAGGGCAAGGGCACCGGCCTGGGCCTGGCCACGGTGTACGGCATCGTCAAGCAGAGCGGCGGCAACATCTGGGTCTACAGCGAGCCGGGCCACGGCAGCACCTTCAAGATCTATCTTCCGCGGGTGAACGAGACACCTGACGAGATCCGGCCGAAGACGGCGGTGGTCAGCACCGGTGGTGGCGAGACCGTGCTGCTGGTAGAAGACGACGAGGCGGTGCGCAGGCTGACCGAGCGCATCCTGCGCAGCGCAAAATACCAGGTGTTGGTCGCCGCCGACGGGGAGGAGGCGTTGGCGCTGATGGCGCGCCATTCCGGCCCGGTGCACCTTCTGGTTACCGATGTGGTGATGCCGCGCATGAGCGGGCGCGAGCTGGCCGATCGGCTCCGGCAGGTGAAGCCGCAGGTCAAGGTCCTGTTCATGTCCGGGTTCACCGACGACGCCATCATGCAACACGGGGTTCTGGAAAGGGGGGCGCAGTTCATCAACAAGCCTTTCTCCGCTGCCGATCTCACCTGCAAGGTTCAAGAGGTCCTCGGCAAGGCCTCATGATGGCCGGGAGAGGGCGAGCCGGCGCGGGGTGGGAGAACGCGGCGAGGCGTTCATGGGCCCGGTTTACGGCGCCGCGGCCTTCTTGCGGCAGCCGCCAGCCTGGAGCATCAGACCGAAGCCGTTGGGGTAATTCTCGGACAGCGTCACCGGCAGCCGCCCGGTGAGCGAGCGCTCGCCGGCGATGGCCTCGGCGGCGGCCTGCTGGGCCTCGAGCTGGTAGGAGTAGGTGCACAGGTAGCCGGCCACCCGGGGGAAGCTCTTCAGCCAGTAGGGCGAGCCGAAGGACACCACCAGCAGCGGGCGCTGGCTCTTCTGGTAGAACTCCTGCGCAAGCCGCGCCTGGTAGGCGTTGGCCACGCCGATCACCACCACCTCGCTGTCGCCGGCAAGCTGCAGCAGGGCCTCCAGCTCCCGCTGGCGCTGGGCGGCCGAGGGGTTGCGGGTAAGGGTCAGGGTGCGGCTGTGCGGCAGCCGCTTCTGGAGCGCCGTAAGGAACGCCGGGTAGGGCGCCGCCGCCACCACCTTGCGCTCCGGGCACAGCGGCAGCAGGCCTTCGTTCCGGACCAGGGTCAGCCCGCGCGCGGCCGCCGCCATGGCCAGGCGCTGATGAAAGGGGTTCGGCAACGACGAGAGCCCGGTGCAGGCCGGCCGGGAGAGCGCTTCCAGGGTGCCGCGGCGAAGCTTCAGCGACAGGATGCGGCGCAGGGCCTGGCGCAGCCGCTCGCGAGGGAGGGTGCCGTCCTGAACGGCGGCCAGCAGGGCCTGGAAGGCCTCCTCCTTCTTGCGCTGGGTCCACAGCACCATGACCTGGTCGGCGCCGGCGCGGATGGCCTGCACCGCCGCCGCGCCCACCCCGCCCCGATCGGTGATGGCGCGCATCTCGAGGTCGTCGGTCACCGCCAGGCCCTCGAACCCCATCTCGCGGCGCAGCAAGCCGTCGATCACCCGCGGCGACAGCGAGGCCGGCAGCCCATCCGGGTCGAGCGCCGGCACCTCCACATGGGCCAGCATCACCGCGTCGAGCTGGGAGGCGAACGCCAGGCGGAAGGGCGCGAGCTCGACCGTGCGCAACTCCTCCAGCGAGAGCTCGATGCGCGGCAGGTCGAAGTGCGAGTCCGAGCGGGTGGTGCCGTGGCCGGGGAAGTGCTTGGCCACGGTGATGGCGCCCCCGTGCTGCTGCCCGAGCAGGAAAGGCAGTCCCAGGCGGGAGACGTTCTCGGCCCGGTCGCCGAAGGCGCGCACGTTGATCACCGGGTTCTCGGCGGCGCGGTTGATGTCCAGCACCGGCGCCAGGTTCATGTCGATGCCGATGAGCCCGAGGTCGATGGCGCTCCCCTGGCCGGCCAGGTAGGCCAGCACCGGGTCGCGGGTGGCCCCCAGGCTCATGGCCCCCGGCACCACCAGCACCTTCTCCCGCACCCGCACCACGTTGCCGCCCTCCTGGTCGATGGCCACGAAGGGCTGCACCTCGTCCGCCATGGCCTCGCGCACCCCGCGGATGAGGGCGCACAGCTGGCGGTTGTTGCGCACGTTGCGGTCGAAGAGCAGCACCCCGCCGGGGTGCAGCGCGCGCAGCATCTTCTCGATCTCGGGCCCCATCTCGGTCCCGCCGAAGCCGACGATGAGCAGCTGGCCCACCTGCTGCGAGAGATCCAGCGAATCGATGAGCTCCTCCACCCGGGCGACCCGGTCCAGGTCCTGCTCGAGCGAGGCCTGCGGGGGCGCGCCCAGCAGCAGCCACAGCAAAAAAAAGATCATCCCGAGGCCTTGTCGGGCTCGGCCGCGCGGGCGGCGCCGGCGTCGAGCGGCAGCGGGATGGACTTGAGGCGTTCGAGGATCGGCGCGATGGTCTTGCGGTACTCGGCCAGGCGCGCGGGGGGGACCGGATCGGCCGGCGGGAACTTCTGCGTCAGCGGATTGATGAGCGCGCCGTTCTTGCGCATGGCGTAGTGCAGGTGCGGGCCGGTGGACATGCCGGTGTTGCCCACCCAGCCGATGACCTGCTTCTGGCGCACCCGCCCGCCGGGGCGCACCTCGCGGGCGATGGCCTGCAGGTGAGCGAAGGCGGTCTCGTAGCCGTTGGCGTGGCGCAGCATGATCAAGTTGCCGTTGGCCCCCTTGTAGCCGGCGAACAGCACCGTGCCGTCCGCGGGGGCCCAGATCGGCGTGCCCGCCGGCGCGCCGAAGTCGATGCCGGCGTGCATGGCCGAGTAACCCAGGATGGGGTGCACGCGCTGGCCATATCCCGAGGTGATGCGCACGAACTTGAGCGGCGACTTGAGGAATGCCTTGCGCAGCGAGCCGCCGTCCTCGTCGAAGTAGCCGTCCTGGCCCTCGCTCACGGTGAAGTGAAAGGCCCGGTGTACTCCCACGAAGCCGCGATACTCGGCGGCCAGGATTCGGCCGTAGCGCAGGAACTTCCCGTCCAGGCGGTGTTTCTCCACCAGCAGGCGGATGAAGTCGCCGCGCCGGGTGTCGGTGTAGAAGTCGATGTCCCAGGCGAAGATGTCCACGATCAGCATCACCAGCGCCGGCCGCTCGCCGGCCGCCTCGAGCGACTGGTACAGGGAGCCCTCGACCTGGATGGCGATGGGCTCGATCGAGACCTCCAGGCGCTCCACCTCGCGCCGGCCCAGAAGTTTTCCCTCGCGTCGCTCCACGAGGTACGTCACCTCGGGCTGGCGGGCCGGCTGGTAGGAGAAGCGCAAGAGCTTTCCGCGGGGGGTCTTCCACAGGGTGAAACCGTCGCCCTCCCGGCAGCGGCGAAAGTCCAGCACGGAGCGCAGCCCGGCCACCACCGCGTCGCGGATGGCTGGCTCCACGCCCTCGCGTTGCATGGCGAACGACAGGCTCTCGTTCTGCTCCAGCCGGCCCTCGAGCTTGTGGCACCAGTCGGCGAGCGCGCGCAGGCCGGCCACGCCCGCGGCGGCCTCGAGGTCGAAGCGCTCTGTCGAGCGGGAAGCCTTCGGGGCCGGTTCGTTCGCCGGGAGGCGGATCCCGGCCACGCCCCGCATCTCGCCCAGGGCGCTTTTGAACCTCTCGAACGGGACGGACGCGCCGGCCGGCTCCGCAGGCCGCATGGCCGCGGCCGGGGGCAGGACCGGCGTCCCACCATCGAGCTTCTCTCCGCCGGATTTCTCGCCGCCGGGCAGCCCGCGGATGAAGAACAGGTAGCCGTTGACGAGCAGCAGGATACCGACCAGCAGCGGCCAGCCGGGCTTGAACTTCTTTCCCTGCGCGCGGCGCGCTCGTTGCGGGCGGAACGGCTCCATGAGGGGAGTGTACCTTCGGCCGCGGGGATGTCAAAGGGGTTTGCGCGCCGCGAACGGGTGGCCGGAGGCGCGGCTGCTGGCGATGAGTCCTCCCAACTGCTCGGCGCAAAGCCGCCTGCGCTGCGTGGAGGACTCATCTGGCGCGCCGCGAACAGGTGGCCGGAGGCGCGGCTGCTTGACCGGTCGCTCGGGTTGAATAGAATGCGGCCGGTTTTTTCGGGAGGTGTCCATGAGCCAGGAACCGTCTCGGTTGAAGGTGTGGCTGAACCAGATCCGCGCACCATTCCTCGTGCTTCCGGTGCTGTTGTGCCTGGTGGGCGGCGCCCTGGCCTGGCGCGACGGGGTGCTGGACGTGCCGCGCCTGCTCTTGTGCATGTTGGGCACGCTGCTCGCGCACGTGGCCGTGAACCTCTTCAACGAGCACTCCGACCACCGCACCGGCATCGACTTTCGCACCCAGCGCACGCCGTTCTCCGGCGGCAGCGGCACCCTGCAGGCCGGCCTGAACACGCCCCGGGCGGTGTACCTCGCGGCGGTCGGGACGTTGCTCGCCGCCCTCGCTATCGGCGTCTACCTGGCGCTCACCTCGGGGCCGGAGCTGTTCGTGCTCATCGTCATCGGCGGGCTCGCCACGGTGTTCTACACCACCCACCTGACCCGTTTCATGCTCGGGGAACTCACGGCGGGGATCTGCCTGGGGAGCTTCGTGGTGCTGGGGACCTACTTCGCCATGGCGGGTCGGTTCACCTCCGAGGCGGTGTTGCTGTCGGTGCCGCCCGGGATCCTCACCGCGTTGCTCTTGTTCCTCAACGAGTTTCCCGACGCGGAGGCGGATCGTAGCGCCGGGCGCCGGCACCTGGTCATCGTGCTCGGCCACGGCAAGGCGGCCCGCCTGTACACCGCCGCCCTGGCCGTCATGTACCTGTGGATCGCCGCCGGGGTGATCGCGGGGCTCTTCCCGGGGATGGTGGCCATCAGCTTGCTCACCCTGCCCATCGCGGCCATCGCGGTGCGCCAGGCGTTGTTCTTCGGCTCCGACGTCAAGGCCATGGTCCCGGGGCTCGCCGCCAACGTGCTCGTGGTGCTGGGCACCGACCTCTTGTTGGCGGTCGGGTATTTCGTGGGTTGATTCAGTCTGAGGCCGCGGGGCGGAGGCGGGCGCACACCGTCCGAGCGGGAGGTAGCGGCTCGCGGGCGAGGCATTGGCGCGACGGGGGATCGCCGACCACCAGGCACACCAGGGCCTCATCGTCGTCGTCGAGGGAAAACGCCCCCGGCAGGGCCACCTCGTTGCCGCAGGCGATCCGCTGGAGCGGAAGAGGGAAGAACACCTCGCCTCCCTGGAGGACCACCAGTTCGACTGCGGGCTCGCCGGGCGGCGGGCACGTGAGCAGGGCCTTGAAGCGATCGCCGGGGGCGAAGGTCTCGGGATTTTGCTGGGTCGCCCCGGCGCGTTCCCGCACAAGGACCACGGCCAACTCTCCGCCCTTCACGGCGATGCGTGATGGTAGCATTCCGTGGCCTCCCGGCGCGGCCGGCCACAGCAGCAAGACGAGCAGCACCGAGGCCAGCACCGCCGCCGCGGCCCCGAGCCACACGAAGCCGCGCCGCGCGGGCGCCCTGGTGGGGGAGGGGAGCGGGCGCAGGACGGGCGCGGGCTCGGCCCGGATGCTCTCCAGGCAGGCCTGACAGGCGGGGCAACGCTCCAGGTGATCGCGGACCCGAGAGCGCTCCTCGGCCGGCAGTTCGCCGAGGGCGAAGCGCTCCAGGCGGAGCCAGGACACGGGTTCGCCGATACATTCGAGTTTCATGGCCTCACCCCGCTCGTGGCGGCCAGCGCCCGCACCGTATCGTGGATGCGGGCCAGGCGCTTGGTCACGGTCTTGCGGCTGAGCGCGAGGGTGTGCGCGATCTCCTCCTGCGTCAGATCGTCGAAGTAGCGGCACACCAGGACCTCCAGATCTCGCTGTCCCAGGCGCTCGGCGAGCTTCTCCAATAGATCCAGTCCGATCACCATCTCATCGCAGCGGGTGCGCACCGGGCCGCGCAGGCTCTCGTCGTACCGCTCGCGCAGGCGCGCCCGGGTTCCCCGGTCGCGCAGCAGGCTCGCGCAGCGGTTGGTCACCGCGCGGTACAGGTACGGCAGGTCCGCCTCGGTCACGCCGCGCGACAAGAGCTCGACGAATATCCCGTGCACGACGTCCTCCGCGTCCTGGCGGTTGCCCAGGATGCGCTGCCCTTTCCGCAGCAGCGCCGGGGCGTATCGGTGGTAGATCTCCACGCCCCCTCCGGCTACTGGCAGCGCCCGTCGGACACACCGAGCGCGACGCAGTCGCCGCTGGCGTGGTCGGGCGGGCAGTCGCCGTCGCTCTGGCAGGAGCGCCCGTCGTACCAGCACAGGGTGAGCGCGCCGGACCCTACGCAGCGCCGGCTCTGGCAGTCCTCGTCGCGCAGGCAGGCGGCGCCGCTCTCGGCGCGTCCCTGGCCGGGGGCGCACTGCCACGGCCGGGGCTGCCACAGCCGATTTTGTTCGGCGGGCCATTCGGCCAGGGTGCAGAGGAGGCCGTCCGGGCAGGCGACTATATCGCAGCAGCTCGAGCACACCTCGCTACAGCACACCCCGCTTGCGCACTCGCGGTCCTGTAGGCAGCGTTCGCCCAAGTGGCGCGAACCCTCCGGGACGCAGGCGGCGTGCAGGCCGAATTCGTCGGGCACAAGGCCGCAGGTATCGCCGGAGCAGTCCGCGTCCTGCCGGCACTCCCCGCACGTCAGGTACTGATCGTCGGCGTTGCGGTAGGGAAAGCCGCTCGGGCCGCACACCCCGGAGGCACACTGGCCGTCGCGCTCGCAGGTGGCGCCCAGCGGCCGCCCTTCGAGGGGCAGCGGCGCGCCGGAGCAATCGCCGGGGTCGCTGATGCGCAGGTGGGCCAGGCGGGCCCGCCCCGGGCCGGTCTTTCGCAGCGAGAAGCGGACCTTGGTATACCAGGTCGGCGTCCGGACCGTGTACATCACCGCGGCCCAGTCGTTGCCCGGCACCGGGGCGAAGTACTCCTCGGTGCCGTCGTCCTCGAAGTCCATGCCGAGCACCACCGAGGCGTCGCCCTCGACCTCGGCCAGGGTCTCGAAGCGAAAGCAGCGCACCCGCTCGCCGATGAGCTGCGAGATGCCGGCCGGGTCGCCCACAAGCTCCACCCCGTAGTCTCGCTCGTGCCAGGTGGGCACGCGCCGGACCGCCCCGGCGTCGGTGCGCCAGGCGCACAGGGACTCGCCGCACCACAGGTCGAAGCTGGGATCCTGGTTGAGCGAGGGCTCGCAGCTCCCCCAGCCGCCGGCGACCAGCCCGCAGGCCATCAGGGCTGTGGCGACAGCGAGCGGGCGCGGCAACGGGCTCTGTCTCGATATGCGATTCGCTTTCATAAACATTCTCCTCTCATTTTCTTCGGGGGCGGTTACAGCGCGCCGCGGATTCCGAGCGCGAACAAGAGGCCGCCGCTGTCGTGCTCGTCCCCCAGGCGGTTCTCGATGGCCCGGGCGTAGCTGTAGGACACCTGGCCGTAGAAGCCGAAGTGACGCCAGGGCATGACGAGCAGCCCGGCGGCGCAGCCGAGCTGAAAGCCGGCGTAGGATTCGTCGTCGTCCACCCCGGCCGCCTCGTCGCGGTAGTGGGTGAAGCCCAGTGCGAGCCCCCCACCCGCCTCCAGGTACGGCACCAGCCACCCCGAGAACAGCGGGAGCTGCCCGCGCGCGAACAGCATCAGGCCATAGCTCTCCCAGGAGAATTCCTGCTGCCGGGAGTCGCTGCCGCTGGAGACGTCGCGCTGGTAGACGTTCTGTTCGAGCAGGGAAAAGCGCAGCCCCAGCCCGAGGTAGCGGTTGCCGGTCCAGGTGAGGCTGGCCTGCACCACCGGGCTGAACAAGAACATGCCCTCGTCGAAACCGAAGTCGGTCAGGCGCCGGTTGTAACCGTCCGAGCGGCCGAACAGCACCCCGGCCCCCAGCTCGAAGCCGAAGACGTTGACCGCCTCCTCGGCCGCGCCCTTGGCCGTGACCTCCTCGACGGGCACGGTCCGGCAGCCGGCGCCGTCGAACGTCAGGGTGCTGTCGGGGTGCAGGGAAAGCTCGCAGCGAAAAAGCCCTCCGTCCCGGCGCAGCAGCAGGCTGAAGTCGCCGGCCGGCAGGGCCAGCGCGAACTCCTGGCCGGCCGCCTTGGAGATCTCGGCCACGATCACCCCGGCCGGCTGGCGCTCGACCAGGATGTCGCCGGCCAGGCTTTCGGGAAAACGGACCTGCGAGCCGGAGCGCTCGGGCTCGGTGAGGACCAGCTCGCCCCGGCCCTTGATGTCGTTCTCCAGCGTGACGTGCTGGCGGCCCAGCGCGGTTTCCGCGGTCCGGGCCAGGGTGCGGTGGTAGGCGTAGCGGTAGGCCTCGGAGAGCGTGACCCGCCCGTCGCGGTCCACGTCGGCCGCGCCGCGCAGCCCCACCGTGAGGTGGTGGGTGAAGAACGACGATGCCAGCGCCTCCGACTCCTGGCTGAGCTCGCTGCCGGTGCTGCTGGCCATGATGGCCACGCCGCTCGAGCCCAGGCCCTGGACCGAGTTGAACGAGAAGTCGGCCGCGGGCGAGGCCCCCTTCAGGCGCGACACCGCCCCCGACTGGCAGGCGTCGAGCACCACCAGGGTCACCTCGGCCGGTAGGGCGAGAAGCTCGCGACGCAGCTCGTCGAGGGGGATCTCCTCCGGGCCCAGGTTGAGGCTCCCGGCGCGGGCGTGGCCGGAGTAGTAGAACACGAACACCGCCGGGTTGCCCCGCGCCCGCTCCTGCGAAAGCCGCCGGGCCACGTCCGAAAGGGCCCCGAGCAGCTTGGCGCGGTCGGGGTTGTGCAGCGTTTGCACCTCGTTCGCCGCAAAGCCGCCGAGTTCCTGGAGCACCTCGGCGACCCGCAGGGCGTCGGCGAAGGCGTAGCGCAGCTCCTCCTGGCCCGGCCCGGGCCGGTTGCTCCCCACCAGGAGCGCGAGTTTGAGCGGCGATGCGGGCGGGGATTCCGGCGCGGCCGGGGCGAATCCGGCCGGGAGCAACAGCAAGGCGATGGCGAGCAGGCGCGTCATGATCGTCTCCTCGGTTATATCCATCATCTATTGTGCTTAACGCGCAAGTGGCGTTTGTTGTCACCCCCCCCGAAAAAAGTTCGAAGCAACCCTTGCAAGGCGTAACTTATCGCAGCCAGGAGCCTTGTCCTCTTGTACCCCGAGAGAAAACATTCCCGAGAAAAGCGCTAATAATAGAGGGGATAATGCAGAAGCGAAGAATAGATGAAAACGAAAGAATCGCTGGCAGGGAACATTGCCTGGATTCTGAGCTTTTCCCCTACCAGTTTTTTTGCTCCAAACGCCATGCCTGGCGGTCGCGGTAGGATGGCTGTTCCGGCGGCCTGCACCCCGCGCGGAAAACTCCTTGACACGTCTTTTTCGTGGGCGATATAGTCCGGCCCGCGGTTTGCCTCACCGACTGTCGGAGCGTCCGGCCTTCGACGGTTGACATCGTGATGCGGTCGGCCCGATCGCGCCGCCGCCCAGGGACGCCCGGAGGCTTGCATGGTCAGTCCTCAGATGGTCATGTACGAGCGGGAATTCAATCAGATCACCGCCGTGTGTGATCGTTTGTGCCGTGAGTCCAATGCCAAGGTCGTTTTCCTGGTGGACAAGAACGGCCAGCTCATCGCCAGCGCCGGCGCCTCCGAGAACATGGACACCACCTCGCTGGCCTCTCTCACCGCCGGCAACGTGGCGGCCATCGGGGGCCTGGCCAAGTTGATCGGCGAGAAAGAGTTCTCCTCCCTGTTCCTGGAGGGAGAGCACGACCACATCCACAAGTCGATCGTTGGCGGCCGGGTGATCCTGGTGGTGATCTTCGACAATCGCTCGTCGCAGGGCCTGGTGCGCCTGCGGGTGAAGAAGGCGTCGGTGGAGCTTTCCACCATCTTCGACGCCCTCATGCGCAAGATCGAGGAGCCGGGCGCTGGCTCCCCGTTCGCCGAGATCACCGACGAGGACATCGACAACCTCTTCAACGACTGAGGCAGCCGAGGGCTATCCATGTCCTTCATCAATTACTCGTCCCGCGAGATCAACTGCAAGATCGTCTACTACGGTCCTGGTCTGTGCGGAAAGACCACCAACCTCCAGTACATCTACGCCAAGACCAACCCCGAGGCCAAGGGCAAGATGATCTCGCTGGCCACCGAGACCGAGCGCACCCTGTTCTTCGACTTTCTGCCGTTGTCGCTGGGCGAGATCCGAGGCTTCCGCACCCGCTTCCACCTCTACACCGTTCCCGGACAGGTGTTCTACGACGCCAGCCGCAAGCTCATCCTGAAGGGCGTGGACGGGGTGGTGTTCGTGGCCGACTCCCAGGTCGAGCGCATGGAGGCCAACCTGGAGAGCATGGAGAACCTGCGTGTCAACCTGGCCGAGCAGGGCTACGACCTCAAGACTGTGCCCTACGTCATCCAGTACAACAAGCGCGACCTGCCCAACGCCGCTCCCATCGAGGAGCTGCACCGCCTGCTGAACCCGGACAACGTGCCGGAGTTCCAGGCCATCGCCGCCACCGGCTGGGGGGTGTTCGACACCCTCAAGGCCATCGCCAAGCTGGTGCTGCAGGAGCTGCGCAAGGGTCGCTAGGCGGAAGTTCTTCCCGTGCGCTCGGGTCATTTCTGGTGAGTGCCGATCTTCTTTTGTGATGGGGGAGAGCGGGGTTCGCCCATGCCGTTCGCAGCACTTTCAATTCTGGTGATGCCGGTTCGCACGCGACCGGCCGCGGGGCCCATCCGGCCGGCGCGGGCGAGCGCGAATCCCGTGACGCCGATCACACTCAGGGAGAAGGGAGAGGAATAGAAAACCGTTGACACCTGGAGGTGGTATGGGTTTTATTTTCAGCGACTCCGGTTCATGGCCGATCCGCAGGGTTGGCCCGATGCCGACCTTCCGGCGGGGAGGAAGAACATGACGCTCGGCAAGATGGTGTTTTCGGCTGGGATGGCCCTGTTCCTTTCGCCACTCCTTTCGTATGGTCAGGACGAGCCGGCGCCGCAGCCCGCCTCGGGCGAGGTGACCCCGGCCCCTGCGGGCCAGGCCGCTCCCGCCGCGGCCGCCTCGGGGGACGCCACCTACGAGCTCAAGCTGCGCGGCCTGGAAGAAAGGGTCAACGAGCTCAAGGAGAAGATCTTCCGCACCAAGGCCCGCATCCTGCAACTCCAGGAGACGGTGGTGCGCGAGTCCATCGGGGTGGGCGCGCGGGTGGTGCTGGTGCACCGCAACGAGATGGGCGGCTCGTTCAAGCTGCTTTCGGTGCAGTACGCCCTGGATACCCAGCCGGTGTTCAAGAAGGTGGATGTGGATGGGGATCTCGACGGAATGCCGGAGAAGGAGATCTTCTCGGGCAACATCGTCCCCGGCAACCACAACATCGCGGTGCAGATGGTGTACCAGGGGCAGGGCTACGGCTTCTTCTCGTACGTGAAGGGCTACAAGTTCAAGATCAACTCCAGCTACACCTTCACCGCCGAGGAGGGCAAGGTCATCACCATTAAGATCGTGGGCTTCGAGAAGGGTGGCATCACCACCAAGCTCGAGGAACGCCCCGCGGTGCGCTACGACATCCAGGTCGAGAAGCTCACCCCGGAGAAGGCCAAGACTCTTCAGGAGAAGGCCGGGGAAAAGGTGTGAGCCGGTATCGCCCCATCGCGCAGCGGCTCGGGCGTTTTTGCCCGCTGGCCCTGGCGCTTGTCTTGCTGTGGCCGATCCCGGCCGTCCGAGGCGACGTTTCCGAGGACATCGACGGTGCCGAGCGGCAGGTGAAGCTGCTGGAGGACAAGGCCGCCCTCACCCGCCACGAGTACCTCATGTACGAGGACCGGGATTTCAACCTCGAGCGCTTCGAGTCGCGGCTGAACGACGGCCAGGCGCTCATGCTGCTCGAGGACTACGCCCGGGCGGCCATCATCTTCTTCGAGCTGGTGGAGAACGATCGCTTCCGCGACCAGCCCGGCTACGCCGACGCCATGTTCAACCTGGCCGAGTCGCTGTTCATGAACCGCAACTTCGTGGACGCCCGCGCCTACTACCAGAAGGTCATGGATCACCCCCGCGGCCGGCCCTTCCGCACCCGCTCGCTCACTCGCATGATGCAGATCGCGCTCAACATCCGCAACTACGACCAGGTGGACGAGAGCATGCAGACCCTCCAGCGGGAGGGCGGAAGTGTCTCCAGCGAAGCCCAGTACCTCTTCGGCAAGACCCTGTTCGAGCGCGGGCGGCTGGAGGAGGCGCTGCAGGTCTTCGGCGCCATCCCGGCCGGGCAGGCCTACTACTTCCAGGCCCGTTACATGCTGGCGGTGCTGCTCATCCGGCAGGATAAATTGGAGCAGGCGCTGGAGCAGTTCACTGCGCTGTCGCGGCTCACCCCCAAGAGCGACGCCGAGAAGAACGTCACCGAGCTCGCCCACATGGCCCGCGGCCGCATCCTGTACGATCTGGGGCGGGAGGATCAGGCGCTGGATGCCTACCAGGCGGTGCCGCACACCTCCAAGAACTTCGATCGCACCCTGTTCGAGATCTGCATGACCTACCTGCAGCGTTCGGACCGGGCCGAGGACCCGGAGGCGCGCGCCAAGTGGCTGCAGGAGGCCGCGCGCACTGTGGAGATCCTCGAGGTGTCCACCCCCGACAGCACCCTGCTGCCGCGGGCCTACCTGCTGCAAGGGGCCATCCTGGAGAAGATGGGACGATTCGAGGACGCGGCGCAGGCCTTCCTCAAGGTGGGCCAGACCTACAACCAGGTGAAGCAGCAGCTCGACGATCTCGTCACCCGCCATTCGGATCCGGTCAGCTACTTCAACGAGGTGGCGGGCAAGAACCTCGACTCCTTCGATCTGTCCAGCTACCTGCCGCCGGTGGCGATCAAGTGGATGAGCGGCCAGGACGAGATGAACTCGGCCGTCGGCATCGTCAAGGAGATCGACACCGGCAAGCGCTTCGTGCGCGAGTCGCGCGCGCTGCTCGCCAAGCTCGACGAGCTCACCAACAGCCCGCAGGACCGCCTGGCGCTGTTCCCGCTGCTGGCCGAGGGCACCAAGCGTTGCCTGGAGATCGAGAACGCCCGGGTGGTGGTGGCGCGCACCCTGGCCATGCTGGAGGAGCGGGTGATCGAGGAGCACGTCTCGCCGACGGAGCGTCGGGAGCTCCAAGAGGCCCGCGGCGAGCGCGAGCGGCTGGAGAGCGACCTCGAGCGCCTCCCGGTCACGAAAAAGGACTTTGACGGGCGCGAAAGCCGGGTGAAGGCCCGGGTCGAGGTGCTCGAACAGTCGGTGTTCCAGTCATCCATCACCATCAAGGGCATGAAGGCCCAGCTCTCCGCCATGGAGGAATGGGTCAAGCAGAACGAGGGCCGCATGGTCGGGCGGGAGGAGGGGGTGCGAGAGTTCCGCGAAGAGATCCGGCGCGGCTGGGCGACCGCCAACCAACTGGAGAAGGAGATGGAGGACCTGGCCAACCTGCTGGCCACCGAGAAGGCCCGCATCGGCATCTCCGGGGACGTGATGGCCGGCGAGGAGGCCCTGCGCGAGCGGTATCAAAAGGCGCTGGAGCGCGAGCGCGAGCTGGCCTCGCGCATCCACTCGCGCCTGGCGCCCGAGGGTAGCGCTCAGGTGACCCGTATCAACGGGCTGCGCCAGCGCCTGGAGAAGGTGAGCCAGGACACCGCCGGGGTGCGCCGCGAGCTCAACGCCCGTCTGGACCAGGAGATCGAGAAACTCAAGCGCCAGTCGCAGCAGGAGGCCGCCAACCTGGCCGAGTACGAGGCGGCGCTGCAGAAACTGGAGGCGGAAAGCCAGAACCTGGCCGGCGAGGTGGCCTACCGAGCGCTGGAGGAGGTGCGCCGGAAGTTCTACGATCTGGTGCTAGAGTCCGACGTGGGCATCCTGGACGTGGCCTGGGGGCGGATGCAGGAGAAGAACCGCCTGATCAACGAGCTCACCCGGAAAAAGAACGCCGAGGCCCGCCAGTTGCAGAAGGAGTACAAGAGTGTGCTGGAAGAGGTCCAGTAGCCTCTGGCTGGTGCTGTGCCTGCTGCCGGCGCCTTCATCGGTGCGGGCCCAGCCGAGCGAACCGCCCAAGAAGGCCCAGGGGGCGGAGCCCACCCCGGCCATGCCGGCACCGCCGCAGCCCGCCGCCGCGCCGGAGACGAAACCAGCCGCGGCGGAGGCGGCGCCGCGCGAACTCACCCCGCGCGAGCGAGAGATCGAGGAGATGCTGGCGCTGGAGAAGGCCTTCGAGGAGCAGGTGCGCGAATACAAGGAGGAAGTGCAACGGGTCATCGAGCGCCGCTACAACGAGAAGCAGGACGGGGTGGGCCATTCCTACGAGCGGGTGCTGGCCGACCTGGAGCGGGAGAAGGACGAGCTCAGGCTCGAGGCCATCGAGGTGTTCGAGCGCTTTCTGAAGAAGTATCCTTCCGAGCCCACCTACACCCCCCGCACCCTGTGGCGCCTGGCCGAGCTGCACTACGAGAAGTCGGAGATGGAGTACAACCAGCTCCAGGACGCCTTCCAGCAGCAGCTGGCGGACTTCCAGGCCGGTCGGCTGAAGGTCGAACCCACCGAGCCCGCCCCCCACTACGAGCGCTCCATCGCGCTGCTGCAGCGGCTGGTGCACGAGTTCCCGGATTATCCGCTCAACGACGGCGCCCTGTACCTCCTCGGGTACTGCCTCAAGGAGCAAGGAGAGGAGGCCGAGGCGCAGGCCTCGTGGATGGCGCTCTTGCAGCGGTTCCCCAAGAGCAAGCTGCTGCCCGAAACCTGGACCCGCTTGGGCGAGTCGTACTTCTGGGACCCGGACAAGCTGGACAAGGCCATCGATGCTTACCTCCGGGTGTTGGACTACCCGGACAGCCCCATGTACGACAAGGCGCTGTACAAGCTGGCCTGGACCTACTACCGGGTGGACCGTTTCGCCGAGGCGGTGGCCCGCTTCGATCAGCTCATCGTGTGGAGCGACCAGGCCGCGGGAGAGGGCGGCGAGGGCGAGCTGTCCCGCTCCGACCTGCGCAAGGAGGCCATGCAGTACCTGGCCATCTGCTTCGCCGAGGACGGCTGGGAAGGCGGGGGCGTGGAGAACGCCGCCGCTTTCCTGTCCCGCTCGGGGGGCCGCAAGTACGACGGCGAGTTCTTCAAGAAACTCGGTGAGGTGTACTTCCTCGAGGCCAAATACGAAAAGGCGGTGGCCGCCTACCGCGAGGTCATCCGGCGCTACCCGCTGGATCCCAAGAACCCGGAGCTGCTCTCCACCGTCATCGATGCGTTGAGCCGGCTGCAGAAGTTCGACGACGCCTCGCTGGTGGAAGAGGAGATGACCCGCAGCTTCGGCCCGGGCAGCCCCTGGCGCGAGGCGAACAAGGACAACCTGGAGGCGGTGCTCACCGCCGACCGTCTGGCCGAGCGCGCGCTGGCCAGCTCCGCCTACAAGCACCACATCCTGGCCCAGCGCTTCAAGAAGGACAACCGCGCCGAGGAGGCACGCCAGGAGTACCTCAAGGCGGCCGGCGCCTACCAGGCCTACCTCAAGCAGTTCCCGGACTCCAAGGACGCCTACAACCTGCGCTGGTACCTGGCCGAGTGCCTGTACTACTCGCAGCAGTTCGAGCAGGCTGCGGCAGCCTACACCGCGGTGCGCGACGACCCCGCCGGCAGCGAGCACACGGCCGAGGCGGCCAACTCGGTGATCCAGGCCCTGCAGGAGTTGATCAAGGCCGAAGAGGCGGCGGGCAAGCTGGCCGCGCTGACCATCCCCACCAGCAAGGAGCACCCCGAGGACCTGTCGCCCCGGCCCCTCCCGGAGCTGTACCAGCGTCTGATCGCCGCCTGCGACGTCTACGTGCAAAAGCTCCCCGCCGACGAGCAGAGCGAGAACCTCTCCTTCACCGCGGCCAAGGTGCTGTACTCGCACCTGCATTTTGATGAGGCGCGCGAACGGTTCGCTCGCATCGTGTCCGAGAGCAAGAACGACGCGGTGGCCAGCAGCGCCACCAACCTCATCATCGAGAGCTACCTGATGACCCAGGACTGGGCCCAGGTGGAGGTGTGGTCCAAGAAGCTGGCCGCGCTGACCCGCGACCCGCAGATGAAGCAGAGCCTTAAAACCTTCGAGTTGGGCGCGCGCTTCAAGCGGGCAGGGGAGATGATGGAGGCCGGCAACAAGGCCAAGGCCCAGGGGGATTCGGCGCAGGCCTCGCGGCACTACGAGGAGGCCGCCGCCGAGTTCGTGCGGCTGGTGGACGACGATCCCACGGGCAAGAACTCCGACAAGGCGCTGAACAACGCCGCGCTGTGTTTCACCTGGTCCAACCGCCCGGTCTCCGCCGGCAAGATCTACGAACGCATCATCAAGGAGTACCCGAAGAGCGAGTTCGCCGACCAGGCGCTCTTCTTGATGGCGACCAGCGCCGAGGCCAGCTACCAGTTCGACCGGGCCATCGAGAGCTACTTGAAACTCGTGGACAACTACAAGGACTCCAAATTCCGCGCCGACGCCCTCTACAACGCCGCGATCAACCTGGAGGGCGACCAGCAGTACGAGCGCGCCGCCCGCGCATACGAGCGCTACGCCCAGGAGTTCAAGGACCGGCCGGACGCCGCCGAGAACTTCTTCCGCGCCGGCGTGATGCTGGAGCGGGCCAAGGAGTACCGTGCGGCCATCGCCCTGTTCGAGCGTTTTTCAAAGGCCTTCAGCCGGGATCTTATGCAACGCGAGCGACTGGTGGAGGCCCGCATGAAGATCGCCGAGGCCTACCAGGCCCAGGGTGACGCGCGGCGCGCTCGTCAGGGGTACCAGGAGGTGTACGACCTGTTCGTGAAGAGCAAGCTTCCCGCCGGGGGAAGAGGTGCCGAGGCGGCCGCCAAGGCGCGCTTCCTCATCGCCGAGGACGAGCTCAAACGCTACGAGGCCATCACCTTCGACGTTCCCGAGCGCATGCTGGGAAAGACCCTCACCGCCAAGGCCACGTCTCTGAAGGCCATGGAGGAGAAGTACAAGTCGGTGTTCGCGCTCAAGCGGGTGCAGTGGACCCTGGCGGCCTACTTCCGGCTGGGCTACCTGTACGAGAACTTCGCTGACGCCCTCATCAACGCGCCCTGCCCCAAGGGGTTCAACCAAGAGGAGTGCGACGTGTACAAGGGCAAGCTCGAGGAGCAGGCCGAAGCGCCCATCAAGAAGGCGGTGACCGCCTACAAGGAGTGCATGGACAAGTCACGGGAGTTCAAGGTGGTCAACTCCTGGATCCAGAAGACGCTGGAGAGCCTGAACCGCTTCGATCCGTTGAACTTCCCGCTGCAGAAGGAGGCGGACTCGGCGCTGATCATGGAGCGGTACTCGCCCCAGCCGATGGTGTTGCAGGTGGAGGCGGGCATCAAGCCTGCCGGGAAATAGCCGATGAAGCAGGCGGTGAAAAACTTGGCGCGGCATTTGTGGCACCTCGGCCTCTCTCTGGCGGTCGCCGTCTGCCTGGCGGTGGGGTGCAAGTCCGCTCCGGAACCGAAACCGGTGGAGCCACAGCCCGAGACCTCGCCAACTGCGGCCGAGGAGGTCAAGCCGCTGGGAGAAGAGGACCGGGAGAAGGTCGCCGCCGCGACACCGCCGCCGGCCGTGGGCGGCGGGGCGGAGAGCCCCACCGAGACACCGGCCGCCGCGCCGCCTTCCGAGCTCATCTCGGAGGACGCCGCGCGCCTGCTCTCCGAGGCGGCCGCCCGGGTCGATAGCGATCCGGCCGGGGCGCGGGAGCGCATCAACCAAGCGCTGTCGCAGAACAGCCGCTGCTTCCAGTGCGCCTACAACCTGGGCGTGCTCGAGGAGCGCCAGCGGAGGTTCGCCGAGGCCCGCGCCGCCTACCAGAAGGCCCTGGCCATCCACCCCACCCACCTCCCTTCGGTAGTGAACCTCTCCAACCTATTGCTGCGCCAGAAGCTCTACGCGGAGGCGCAAAACGTGGTTTCAGCCGCGGCCCGCGCCGCGCCCAAGGACACCGGGCTGCGC
Organism: Myxococcales bacterium; assembly: GCA_012798435.1. Classification (GTDB taxonomy): domain Bacteria; phylum Myxococcota; class B64-G9; order B64-G9; family B64-G9; genus JAAZNF01. Next base: position 17,907 of record JAAZNF010000084.1, read on the forward strand.
AACCAGTTGGCGGTGGTGTTGCTCGCCCAGCGCAAGGTCTCGGAGGCTGCCGAGCAGGTCAAGGGCGTGCTCATGGTGGACGAGAAGAACGTCACCGCCATGATCCTGCTGGCCCAGGCCTACTTCGCGCAGGGCAAGTTCGAGCTCTCCGAACGCATCTTGCAGAAGGCCCAGGAGATCGATCCCACGAACGCCGTGGTGGCCAACCGGCTGGGGTTCGTCCATCTCGAGAGCGACAACCAGGTGTCCGCCATCGCCGCCTTCCGCAAGGCGGTGGAGCTGGACCCGAACCTGATCGAGGCGCACAACAATCTGGGAGTGCTGTTTTTACGCGCCCACGACTACGCCGCGGCGGCGGAGGAGTTCCGCAAGGCCATCGCTCTGGCGCCGGATTTCGTGGAAGCCTACCTCAACCTGGGCAACGCCCTGCGCGGCGACCGTCAGTACGCGGAGGCCGAGCAGTCCTACCGAACGGTGCTCACGCTCGACAAGCGCGAGATCCGGGCCCACCTCAACCTGGGCCTCTTGTACCTCGACGACGAGGTGCCGGGCTACGAGAAGTCCCGTCGTTTCCAGATGGCGGTGGAGGAGCTGGAGAGTTTCCGGGCCGCTGGCGGCAGCCATCCGAAACTCGCCGCATATTTGGAAGAGGCCGGCAAGAAACGGGAGCGTGCGCTCAAGGACGAGCAGCGCAAGAAGCAGCAAGAAGAAGAAAAGAAACGCAAGGCCGAGGAAGAGGCGCGCAAGAAAGCCGAGGAAGAGGCCCGGATGAAAGCCGAGGCCGAGGCCAAGGCCAAGGCCGAGGAAGAGGCCCGCGTGAAAGCCGAGGCCGAGGCCAAGGCCAAGGCGGAGGAGGAAGCCCGCAAGAAGGCCGAGGCGGAGGCCAAGGCCAAGGCCAAGGCGGAGGAGGAAGCCCGCAAGAAGGCCGAGGCGGAGGCCAAGGCCAAGGCCAAGGCGGAGGAGGAAGCCCGCAAGAAGGCCGAGGCGGAAGCCAAGAAGAAACCCGCACCTGCGCCGGGAGGCAAACTCGGCGGCGGCAAGGATGATGACGAACCAGCGGGCGCCGGCAACAAGGTCGGCGGCGAGGAGAAGTGATTCGGCCTGTGCCGGACGGCTTGACCGGGCTGGCTTTTTTTCTTATAAGAAGGTGCGTTATGAGAATGCCATGGGTCTTGCTGCTTTTGGTGGTTTGGTGCTTCCCGGGAGGGGTCTCGGCGAAGAAAAAAGAGCTGCGTCAGGTGGTGATCCAGGAGGCTACACGGGTGGAAGGCAAGGTGCACAAACCGGAGGTTTGGTACCTCTTGCCCCGCTCCAACTTGAACTTTGAAAGCCTGAACGTGCAACGCAAGCTCTCGCCGCGGATCGAGGAAGAGACTAAAAAGGCGCCTTTCTGAGCGCTCGAGCTGTTCGTGCGGTACACTACCGGAGGAACGACGATGAAACGGACACCGGTTTCGCTTTGGATCACGCTCGCAGCCATGGGAGTGCCGGGCGTCGCCCTGGCCGCAGGTGGGGAGGACTCGGGCTTCATGGGGCAGATCGCCGAGTTCTTCCAGGCCGGCGGGCCGTTTTTGTATGTCAACTGCGTGATGCTGTGCTGGGGCGTGGCCACCATCATCGAGCGCATCATCTTCATCTTCTTCCGATATAACGTGAACGCCGAGGCCTTCATGGCCCAGGTACAGAAGCTGGTGCTGGCCAACAACATCGAGCGGGCCATCAAGTTGTGTAACGCGGCCCCGGCGGCGGCCTTGCCCAAGGTGGTCAAGGCTGGTCTCACTCGCGCGAATCGAGGCGAAGTGGAGATTCAGAACGCCGTCGAGGAGGCCACGCTGGAGATCGTTCCCATTCTCCAGAAGCGCACTCCCAACCTGGCCCAGATCGCCAACCTGGCCACCCTGATCGGACTGCTCGGCACCATCACCGGCCTCATCACCGCCTTCCGCGCGGTGGGCGCGGTGAGCCCCGAGCTCAAGGCCAAGGTGCTGTCACAGGGCATCTCGGAGGCCATGTACAACACGGCCTTCGGTCTCTCCATCGCCATCCTGTGCATGATCGGTCACCTGTTCCTTACCAACATGACCAAGAAGATCATCGACGAGATCGATCAATACTCGGTGAAGTTGGTCAACCTGTTGATCTCGCGCCAAAAAGGCGCGGTGAGCGGGGTCGGCGAGCAGCCCTGATGTCGCTGGGAACCCGCTGGCGGCAACCGGTGTCCAGACCCGGGTGCCCCCGGGGCAGGTGAACCATGGCTAGAAAACCTTCGCTACGCTCCAAGTCGGCTCAGAAGGCGGTGGACCTCAACCTGGTGCCCTACCTGGACATCGTGATCAACATCATCATGTTCATGCTGTTCACCTCGACGGGACTGCTGCAGATCGGCGCCATCAACGTGAACGCGCCTCGCTACGCGGAGGACTCCGGCGGCGGCGCCACGCAGGATGATCCGAACCAGGAGAAAGAGAAGCAGCTCAACCTGACGGTGGGCATCACCTACCAGGGGATCTTCGTGGCCGGGGTGGGAGGGGTGATCGGCGGAGAGGGCCAGCCCAGCGCCGACGCCTCCCAGGGGCCCACCATCCCGTTGCTGCAGAACGACAAGGTGTGCCAGGAGGCGCTGTCGCGCAAGGTGCCCCCCCCTCCCAGCTGCTACGATTACCCCCGGCTCACCCGAGAACTTATCAAGGTGAAGAACGTCTTTCCCAACGAGACCAAGATCATCATCTACGCACAGCCGGACGTGCCGTACGAGGTGCTGGTCAAGGTCATGGACGCGAGCCGAGAGGACGGCGAGCGCCCGCTGTTCTACGACGTGATCCTGAGCCCGGAGATCGCCTAGGGCGGTCGAGCGGAGGCGAGACATGGTCGATGGCAACCTTCCCCCCGGCGCTCCCCCGCAGGCTCCCGAGCCGCCGCCGATCACCCTCTCGCCGGAGGAGCTGGAGCGCTTCCGGCAGCGCAAGGCTTTCAAGGCAGAGGAGCGAAAGCACCGGCGGCACGTGGAACCGGTGGAGCTGAACATCGTGGCCATGATGGACATGATGACCATCGTGCTGGTGTACCTGCTCAAGAGCTACGCCTCGGATCCGGTACAGATCACCCCCTCGCCCGACACCTTGCTGCCCCAGTCGACCACGCAGCTCTCGCCGCAGGAGGCGGTCCAGGTGGCCATCTCCTCTCGGGTCATCCTGGTCAACGACAAGAAGGTGGCCGCCGTGAAGGACGGCCGGGTGGCGCCCGAGTTCAAGAAGGACAACAACCCGTCGTCCATGTACATCCTGCCGTTGTACGAGGCGCTCAAGTCCGAGAACTCCAAGCAAAAGATGTTCGCCGATTACAACAAGAGCCAGCAGTTCAAGGGTCTGCTCACGGTGATCGCCGACCGGCGCATTCCCTTCCGGCTGCTGACCGAGGTATTGTACACCGCGGGGCAGGCGGAGTTCGGTTCGTACAAGTTCGCGGTGATCAAGCAGGGTACCTGACGCGGGTTGAGCCGGGAGGCGGATCATGGTGAAGTCAGACAAGAGTCCGATCCTGCGCATCGGCGTCATCCAGGGTGGCAAGATCATCGAGGAGAAACTCATCCGCGAGCGGACCACCGTGACCGTCGGCAGTGGCACCCGTAACACCATCGTGCTCCCCAGCGCCTCCGCCCCCAAGAGCATCGCCCTGTTCGAGCTTCAGTCCGGCGAGTACCATCTGTCCTTCACCGACTCCATGGAGGGCCGGGTTTCGGTGGGCGAGCAGGCAGCCGACCTCCAGTCGCTCAAGGCGCAAAACCTGGTACGGCGCACCAGCTCAGGCTATAGCTTCAAGCTGAACGAGAGCTCCCGTGGGCGGGTGTCGGTGGGGGAGTGCATCATCCTGTTCCAGTTCGTGACCCCCCAGCCGGAACCGATACGGCCGCAGCTCCCCTCGGTGGCCCGCGGGTACTGGCTGCACAACATGGACTGGCCGTACTCCTCGACCTTCGGCTCCTGCCTGCTGGCCATGATCGTGGTGGTGGTGTGGGCCAACAACACTCCGTTGCCCAAGGAGATGGGCATCGAGGACATCCCGGACCGTTTCGCCAAGCTGGTCATGCCCGACAAGCCGTCGGACAACAAACCGGACGAAGGCGCCGGCCCGGCCGAAGACGAAAAACCCCAGCCCAAGAAGGACGACAAGAAGAAAGTCGAGACTCAGCCGGAGGAAGGTCCCGCGGGCGACAGCGAGGAGGCGCGCGCCGCCCGGGCCGCCATCCACCGCGAGAAAGTCGAAAAGAAGGTCGCCGGGCGCGGCCTGCTCAAGTTGCTGGGGGCCAAGGGCCCCGGGGGCATGGCCAGCGGAGCGGTGGCCGACGTGTTCAACGAGGGCTCCATCGGCGGCAGCGGTGAGGGCACCTTCGAGGGCATCGGTGGTCTGGACGTGGCCACGGCCGCCGGCCAGCGTGGCACCCGTGGCGGCGACGGCGCCGGTAGCGCGGCCTCCATCGAGGACCTGGGCACCCGCGGCGTGGAGAAGGGCGTCGGCGACGGCAGCGGCAAGCGCAAGGTCGAGGCCCAGGTGGTGGCCAAGGTCACCGCCACCAGCCTGCAGGAGTTCGACTCCGATTCACGCAACCAGAAGGACATCATGGACACCCTGCGGCGGCGCATGGGCGGGGTGAAGGCCTGCTACGAAAAGCGACTCAAGCGAAACCCGGAGCTCAAGGGCAAGGTGGTGGTGCGCTTCGTGATCGCCGCGGGCGGCTCGGTGATCGAGGCCGAGGTGGTGGAGAACACCACCGGCGACTCCGATCTGGCCGCCTGCATCGCCCAGAGCGTGCGCGTGATCCGTTTCCCGCCGGCGGAAGGGTCCGAGACCACCGTGACCTACCCCATCATTTTGGTGCCCGGTTCGTGAGACACACCGCGGGAGGGCCTGTCTTGCCGATCCGATCGAGGAACATCCGATGAGAGCCATGTGGTTGCGGGACGTGCAGGCGATCCTGGCTCGCAGCGAGGTCGTCCAGTGGTGGGATGCCATGTCCAAGGGGCTTTCGCGCCTTGAGGCCATGAAGGCCCGCTGTGAGGAGCTGGAGCAGCAGGTGCGCTTGACGGAATTTCGCGCCGAGCAGACACAGAAGAACGCCGCCGACGCGTTGTACCAGGCCGGCGAGTACGAGGACACCGCCGCGCGCATCGAACGCGAGGCGGCGGAGATCGAGAATCGCTCCTACGAGGCGGTGGCGCAGTTCGAGGCTCAACGCATCATGGCCTCCGACCTGTTCTCGCGTATGGGCGCCTGCGAGCACTCGCTGCTCACGCTGCAGTCCGAGGTGAAGACCCTCGAGGTGTCGCTGGCCGGCGCGAACGATGCGGCCCGAAGGGAGGAGCTCACCCGTGCGTTGCGGCGCAAGCAGGCCGAGGTGCAGCGGGCCGAGCACGAGCGGCGCGAGTCGGCCGCCAGCTACGAACGCGAGAACAGCCGCAAGCTGCGCCTGTGGGAGGAAGTGGAGCAGATGTGGTCCCGCTCGTTGGACCTGTCGCTGGCCGTGGCGGAGAAGCGGTTGCGCAGCCGGCGCTCGCGCCAACGTGCCGAGCAACTCTTTCGCGAGGCCGAGGAGCACAAGGCCCGCGTCGAGGCCCTGCGCCGCGAGCTGGAGGAGAACGCCAAACGGCGCGAGGAGATCGCCCACGCCCTGGAGGAGCTGCGCCGGCAAGCCCGCCAGCTCATGGGGTGTCTGGTCGGCGAGGAATTCTTGTACTGGCCGCGCCGAGACGACAACCAGCGTGCCTTCTGCGTGCCCATCTCCGATCATGCCGCCGGGTACAACATCGAGCTGCGTGCCCGCACCATCTACCAGGTCGGACGGCAGCGGGGTGTCCAATTCATCGAGCCGCTGGTCCAGGGGACCGGCCTGGCCGAAGAAGCGGACCAGCGACTGGACGACTTCTTTACGCTCGGCAGAAAACGCTAGGGTGCCACTGGTTCGCGCGGCTTGCTTCCAGGTGGAGCCTCTGCTACCGTGAATCGCGCGTTTTATACGAGGTGGGTGGTATGAACAAGGCCGAAGTCCTGCAGAAGTCCAGGTTGTTCGAAGGGTTGCTCCCCGAAGAGATCGAGATGCTGGCCGAGCTCACCCAGCAGAAGAGCTTTCCGGCCGGTGGCGTGGTCTTCGAGCAGGGAGAAGTGGGGGATAGCCTGTACCTGATCGTCAGCGGGTCGGTGGAGGTGGTTCGCAAACGCGCCGATGGCTCCGCCCACGTCATCGCCACCTTGAAGGCTCCGGATTTCTTCGGCGAGATGTCGCTCATCGACAAGGAGTACCGCTCGGCGACCATCCGTGCCGTCGAGGACACGGTGATGCTGTGCCTCACCACCGAGAATCTGCACAGCTTCCACCGGGTATATCGCAACGGTTTCACCCTGCTGGTGATCAACATCGCCCGCGTGCTGAGCGGCCGGCTGCGGGAGACAAACGAGAAGCTGGCGAACAAGATGTAGCCTCAAGCCGCGTCCGGTCGATCCGATGAGAATCGTGGCCCTTGGCCCTGGGGGTACGGGGGTTCGAATGATGACGAGAGCGTTCGGCAGCCTGCTGGTCCTGGCTCTCTCGCTCGGCGCCGGAACGGCGCGCGGAGCGACGGGGCTGCGCAACTTCCCCGTTCGGCTGGAGAGCGCCGCGGAGATCGCTCCGCCCTTGCTGGTGGATTTCGACGGCGACGGTCGGCCCGAGATCGTGGCCGCGGCCAGCTACCGCATCACGGCGCTGCGCCCGGACGGTACGCCGCTTCCCGGCTTCCCGCTGGAGCTGGCCCGGGGCGCCGGCGTGGCGACGCCGCTATGCGCCGGGTCTTTCGGGACCCAGAGCCGCGAAGTGATTTTCTTCGGCAGCGAAGACGGCGCCCTGTGGGCCGTGGACGGTTCCGGCAAGCCGCTGCCGCAGTTCCCGCTGAAGCTCCCCCGGCCGCTCTGCGCGGCGCCGACGCTCGGTGACGTGGACGGCGATGGCCAGGCCGAACTCGTGTTTGGCACGCAAGACGGACAGCTACATGCGCGCACCTTTCAAGGGACGGAGGCCGCCGGCTTCCCGGCGCGCCTCTCGTCACCGCTGGTCACGCCGGTCACCGTCGGCCGCTTCGCGGTCAACGAGGGGGTGGTGCTGCTGTTCGGTGACGAGGCCGGCCGGCTCCACGCCTGGCACAAGCCCAACCAGGAGGCGCCAGGGTTCCCCACCGAGGCGCGTTTTCTTCTTTCCTCGCAGCCGGTACTGGGTGATCTCGACGACGACGGTCGCTTCGACATCGTGTTCGGGTCGCGCGACTACAAGGTGTACGCGCTGCGAGCCGACGGCAGCGAGCTTGCGGGGTTTCCTTTCACCACCGGCTACCGGGTGTATGGGACGGTGGCGCTGGGGGACCTGGACGGGGATGGCGTGAGCGACGTGCTGGCGGCCTCCGGGGACGGAAAGCTCTACGCGCTCAAGGGGAGTGGCCAACCGGTCAGAGGGTTTCCGGTCGCCGTTGGACAGCGTGTCCGTAGCGGCGTGGTCCTGGGCGACCTGGACGCGGACGGAAAACTGGAGATCGCTCTCGGAAGCGATCGCCAGGGATTGGTGGTGTTGCGCGCCGACGGATCGGCCTACCCGGGTTTTCCGTTGCCGCTACCCGAGGGGTCCTGGGTGACGCCCCTCATCGGCGACATCAACGGCGATGGCCTGGTGGAGGTCGTGGCCGTCTCCCGCAGCGGGAGCGTTTTCGCGGTCAAGCTGCTCAAGAAGGGAAAGCTCGCCTCCGAACCGGTCTGGCCGATGGATGGTCGGGACGCCCGGCGCAGCGCCGTGACCCGGCCCAACCCGCCCCGCTACAGCGCGTTGCGCATCACCCCCGAGTCGCCGAGCACCACCGATGTGTTACGGCTCGAGTACCGCTTTCACGATCTCGACGGCGACCCGGAGCCGGCCACCGTCATCCGGTGGTGGAAGAACGGCAAGCACCTGCCCGAGTTGGACGGGGCGCGGGAGGTCCCTGCCGCGGCCACCCGCAAACACGAGCGCTTCAAGTTCACCCTCCAGGCGCAGGACGGCGCGCGTGCCTTCGAGAGCCCCGAGGTGGAGATCCGCAACACGCCACCGGGCCCGCCACGGGTGCGGATCCTGCCCGAGGTGGCGCGGCGCGCGGACGATCTCAACATGAAGATCGAGCAAGAATCCGCCGATCCGGATGGCGATCGCATCCGCTACAGCATCACCTGGCTGCGCGATCGCGCTCCGCTCAAGGGGTTCGACAAGTCCACGGTGCCATCGGCGCAACTTCGCAAGGGGCAACGTTTCACGGTGGTCGTGACTCCGCACGACGGCGAGGCCGCCGGCCCGCCGGGTCGGGACAGCCGGATCGTCTCCAACACCCCGCCCGGCGCGCCTCGCGTGCGCCTGGAGCCCGCCCGCTCCACCGTGACCCAGTCGATCTCGGTGGTCTTCGAGCAGCAAGCCGTGGACCCCGACGGGGACCCGGTCCGGTACCGGTTCGCCTGGGAGGCGGCCGGCGAGCGCCTCATGGTTCCTGAGGGCGCATCGGTGTTGCCGGCGGGTTTCGTCCGCAAGCGCCAGAGCGTTCGGGTCACGGTCACCGCCAGCGACGGCGAGGAGGATGGAGGAGCCACCGACGCCAGCGCCGAGGTGCAGAACACGCCGCCCACCGCTCCCCTGATCCGTGTCCATCCGGTGGCACCGCGCCGGGGGGACGATCTGCGGGTGCTGATCGAGAAGCCTTCGTTGGACGTGGATGGCGATGCGGTGGGCTATGCTTATCGCTGGCAGAAGAAGGGTGGCGCGGTACAGGCGAGTAGCGGGGCCATCCTGCCTGGAGCAGAGATCCGCAAGGGAGAAACCTGGATGGTGCAGGTTTCGCCCCAGGACGGCGAGCGCCAGGGGGCCCCGGCGACGGCCGAGGTCGTGATCGGAAACACCCCGCCGCAGCCGCCACGGGCGAAGCCCCAGAACCCGCGGCCCGGCACCGGCGAGGACCTGGTGGTCCAGCTCATCGAGCCAGCGCGCGATGCCGACGGCGACGCGCTCACCCTCGACGTCATCTGGCTGGAGGACGGTCGCGAGATCCAGCGAGGTCGAGACCTGCTGCGCCTGCCCGCGGCCCGCACGAGAAAGCACGGCCGCTACCTGGCGCGCCTCGTCTCGTCCGACGGATCCGCGGCAGCGCCGGCGGTCGAGGTGGGTTTCGAGGTTCAGAACACCCCTCCCGGCGCGTGCGAGGTGAAGATCGAACCGCCCGCTCCGGTCCATGGCAGCCCGCTCCTCGCTCGCCTGACGGGGCCGGTAGCCGACGCGGACGGCGACAGGGTTTCGATGCGATACCGCTGGTACCGCGACGGCGTGGCCATCGAGCCCGGTGCCCAGGCGGAGGCCGTGGCCGGCGGCGTGGTGAAGAGAGGCCAGGTCTGGACGGTGATCGGCGTACCCCATGACGGCGAGGCCGCAGGCCCGTCCTGCGAGACTTCCGTCACTGTGCAGAACAGCCCGCCTCGACTCGGGCCTGTCTCTATTCAGCCGCCACGCCCGACGGTGGCGGACGCGTTGTCTTTCAAGCTGGAGGCGCAACCGACGGACCCGGATGGCGATCCGGTGTCGCTGGACGTCCGCTGGTCGGTCGACGGGCAGCCGCTCCCGGCAGGAGACGGGGTGCGGATCCCGGCCGGGCTGTTGCGAAAACACCAGCGAGTCAAGGTTCGAGTGGAGGCTTTTGATGGAGCACTGCCCAGCGGGCCGGTGGAGGCGGAGGTCGAACTGGCCAACTCGCCGCCCGCCGCGCCCCGGCCGACCATCGAGCCCTCTACTCCGCGGTCGCAAGACGATCTGCGATGCAGCCTGGCAGCGCCTACCCTGGACGCCGATGGCGACCAACTGCGGCACGAGTTCCGCTGGACACTCGAACGGCAGGGGGGAGCCGGTGCCCGGACAGTTGCTGGCCCGCTGCTCAAAGAGAGCGAGACAAACCGCGCCGAGCGATGGGTGTGCACGGCCCGCGCCCTGGATGGCGAGGCGGCCGGGCCCGACGGCTCGACCGTGGCGGAGATCGGCAACTCCGCCCCCTCGGCGCCGCAGGCCGAGATCCAACCGGCCTCCCCGTCGAAGGCCGATACCCTGCGGTGCGTGGTGACGGAGCCAGGCCGGGACCCGGATGGAGACCCGGTGAGCTACCGCTTCCGCTGGACCAAGGACGGGGTGGTGCAGCCGTTCGCGTCCGAGACCGACACCGTGCCGGCGCGCTTGCTCAAGGAGAAGGACATCTGGCAGTGTTCGGTGGTGGCCAGCGATGGCAAGCTGGAGTCGCAACCGGCAGAGAGCCTCGACGTCGTGGTAGGACCAGGGTTGTGATCCTCGTCACTGCACCCTTTCGAAAAAAGCGTTGACATCTCCAAGTGCTGTCTTATAATCCAACCTGCGTCGTCTGGTTTTCATCAATGTTCTTGGACGGTTGTAAGGAGCAGGAGGTGTGTGGATGAACAAGGCGACGGCGTTGCTTCTTGCCTTTGCGCTGGCGGCTCCGGCATGGGGCCAGCCTCAGTCCGAAGGGCAAGAAGGAGGAGGCATCGCCTCCGAGTTTGAACGCGCGGCGGCGCTGCCGGACGCGGAGAAGATCGAACGCTCGGCCCAGTACCTCGCCGAGATGAAACAGATCCTGGGCACGGTGCTGAAACTCCTCAAGGAAGCTCGTGACGAGAAGGACGTCATCAAGGTCAACTGCGTCAATGAGAAGCTCACCAGCATCAAGGGACTGATGAGAATTTCAGAGCAGGCGGACATGGCCCTCCAGGAAGCCGTGGCCAAAGGCGAGAGCGACACCAGCGCCCACGAGTTCCACAAGCTGGTCATCTCGCACCAGAAGATCAAAATCCTCAAAACCGAAGCCGAGCAGTGCGTCGGCGAGCTGGCGTTCGCGGTGGGCAAGACCAACGTGGAGATCGAGGTGGATCGGGATGTGGTCCCGCAAGAGGATCCGACCATGATCCCGCTGCCGGATACTCCGGTGGTGAGACCGCCCGCTGCCAGCCCGTACCAGTGAGTGGAAAGGCCTTCGACCAGTGGAAGGCGGGGTTAGGGAATTGTTGTCTAAATAATGCGATCCGGATAAGGTGGGGCCGGTCGACATTCGAGACTGGCAGATATGAGAGCAACTTGGAAGACGACGTGGATGGTCCTGTGCGCGATCGCGGTTCTGGCCGCCGGCCAGCAGGGCTTCGCCAGGGGAAAGGGTATCAAGGCCGGGGAGGGCCGGCTGCACCTGCTTTTCAGCCTCGACTTGGTCTATGACACCAACCCGGGGTATTTCCCCGAGGACGCCACCGGGGATCTGGTGCTCAAGATCCGTCCCGGGTTCGCGCTCAACTTCCCCTCCGAGTCGGTTTCTTTCGATATGAACGCCAAGGTCGGGTACGATCGCTACCTGGGCGTGCAGAAGGCCGCGATGCGGGATCTCTCCGCCGTGGCCGGCGAGGCCGATCTCAAACTGGGGATCAACCCCAACGGGACGGTGAGCTTCTTCCTCGAGGACGTCTTCTCGCGCACCGGTGACCCGCGCTACACCTCCTTCGCCGGCAAATTCAACCGCACCGACAACGAGGCCAAGGTCCACTTCCAGCTCAAACCCGGCGGCGGGGCCATGATGTTCGACCTGGCCTACGGTTTCTTCCTCGACTGGTTCGACGACAGCGGGGTGAACGCCACCGCCCTCTCGAGCTACGCCCACCGGGCGTACTTTTCGGGGAAGTGGAAGTTTTTACCCAAGACCGCCGTGGCCATCGATTTCGACGCCGACCTGCGCCGGTACCCCAACGCCTACCAGGACGGCAGCCAGAACATGGACGTCAATGCCATCCGCGCCACGGTGGGGCTCCTCGGTCAGATCACACCGACCCTCTCGCTGGTGGTAAAGGCCGGCTACGGGGACTCGTTGCTACCGTCGCGCACCGGCTACACCGGGTCCGGTTACCGCTCGGCCATCGGCCAGGCGGAACTCAGCTACACCGCCGGGACCACCTTCCTGCAGTTCGGCTACAGCCGCAATTTCCAGCCGGTGGTGTTGTTCGTGTACTTCGGCCAGGACCGGATCTACGGCCGCTTCCGGCAACAGATCGCGGGGAAGTTCGCCCTCTCGGCTGACGTCGGGTTCGACTTCCTCTCCTACGGCACCTCCATCCAGACCGCCAGCCCGTCCGATCGGACGGACTACTTCTTGACCGCGCGCGTGGCGGCCGACTATTACGCACTGGAGTGGCTGAATTTCGGCCTGGGCTACAGCTTCCAGGGCGTGTTCACCGACTACACCCAGCCGCTGAACGGCAGCGCCGCCGGCTACCAGAAGCACATGATCGATCTCCACGTCGGGATAGACTACTGAGCGCACCCCGAGTAGGATGATGCGGTGAGGTGCGGGATCATGAAACGGCTCTTGGTTTGGTTCGCGCTCTCGTCGATGCTGGGGGCATGCTCGTGGAAGAAGATCCCCGAGACGCCCGTGGTTTCCGAGGGCGTGGCGGTGGCGGCCTCGACCCTGGGGCCAGGCGATGTGGTGGAGATCAAGGTGTACGACGAGGCCGAGCTCAGCGGCATCTTCGCGGTGGGCTCGGGCGGGACCGTCAACTACCCACTCATCGGAAGACTGGCGGTGGAGGGCATGACCAGCTCGGACCTGGCCGAGACGCTGCAGAAGAAGCTGGGCGAGAAGTTCCTGCGCAACCCCCAGGTGAGCATCATCATCCGCGAGTACAACTCCAAGAAGGTCTCGGTGTTCGGCGAGGTCAACAAGCCCGGCACCTTCCGCTACGAGGACAACATGACCATCATCCAGGCGGTGAGCATGGCCGGCGGCTTCACCAAGATGGCGAGCAAGAACCAGACCAACGTCACCCGCCTGGAGAACGGCGAGGAGAGGAAATTCTTCGTCCCGGTGGAGGCCATCGCAGAGGGCAAGACGCGCAACTTCTTCCTCCGCCCGGGCGACATCGTGTACGTCCCCGAGAGCATCTGGTAGCACACCCCGCCCATGACCCACCTCGACCGGGAGATCGCATCGCAGCCTGCGGTGCTGGAGCGGCTGCTCGCGTCCCAGTCGCGCGCGGTGGCAGATGTGGCCCGGCGCCTGCGAGCGGCCTCCCCGCGCGGGCTGCTGCTGGTGGCGCGGGGTTCCTCCGACAACGCAGCGCTGTACGCCAAGTACCTCCTCGGCGTGCGCAACCGCATGGTGGTGGCGCTGGCCGCGCCCTCCATGTTCACCCGCTACCGCCGCCCGCCGGATCTCTCGGGATACGCGGTGCTGGCCATCTCGCAGTCGGGCGCCTCGGAGGATCTGTGCGCGGTAACGCGTCAGGCCCGCCGCCAGGGCGCCTACAGCGTGGCGCTGGTGAACCAGGCGGGTCCGCTCGAGCGCGAGTCCGACGACGTGATCCGGCTCTGCGCCGGTCCCGAGCGCAGCGTGGCCGCCACCAAGAGCTACACCGCCGAGCTGGCGGCCCTGGCTATGCTCAGCCTGGCCCTGGACGGGACCGCCGCCGAGCGGCGGGAGCTTTCGCGGATCCCGCAGATGGCGGCGCGGGTCCTCTCGGCCAGCGCGGGCCTCGATGCGGCCGCGGCCCGTTACCGCTACGCGCAGCGACTGTCGGTCATCGGTCGGGGGTACAATTACGCCACGGCCTTCGAGATCGCGCTCAAGCTCAAGGAACTCGCCTACCTCACCGCCGATCCCTACTCCAGCGCCGATTTTCGACATGGCCCCATCGCCATGGTGGAGCGCGACTTCCCGGTGCTGCTGGTCATGCCCGCGGGTCGGGTGTTCGCCGATACGTTCGGCCTGGCCCGCGAGCTGCGCCGCCGCGGTGCGGAGCTTGTGGTGATCTCCAACGAGCGGCGGGCGCTGCGTCTGGCGCGGGTCCCCGTGATTTTACCGGAGCGCGTACCGGAGTGGTTGAGCCCGATCTTGACCGTGCTGCCGGGACAACTCCTGGCACGACACCTGGCCGCTGCGCGCGGTTGCCCCCTGGACGCGCCCCGTGGACTGTCCAAGGTCACCCGCACCCGCTGAGCCATCAAGACAGAATCTCAACTGGATGGTTTGTGGTGAGAGCGGTGTGCGCGGTTGAAACCTCTGCGTACGGCGGGCATTTTGCCGTAGAGAAGAGTGGCGCGAGCCGCCAAGCGGCAACGTGAGCGTGAGCCGGCGCATTTGTCCAGCGGTCGAATGCACGGTCTTTTATGTAGAGCCGGGTTTTCTTTGGGGGCGTGCGTGCAGACGCATGTCCCTTCATGGTTCGGCCACACCCACCCTTTCGGTGTCGCGTCCCGCCGCAAAAGAAGAAAATACAGATCTGACCTGTGATAGTCAGGTTCGCGGGCGGCGGCCGTGATGCTTTCGCAGGCGCTGGAGGCGCCGGGCCACCTCGGCGAGCAGCCGGTCCAGGCCCTCGCCGGTGGCGGCCGAGAAGGCAAACAACCTCTTCTTTCGACGGGTGAACAACTTGCGGGCCCCGGGGAGCAGATCGCGCACCTCGGCGAGGTCCAACTTGGAGATGGCCACCAGCCGTGGCTTGCGCGAGAGCTCCGGACTGAACAAAGCCATCTCGCGCTCGATGGCGTCGAAGCGGCGCAGCAGGCACTCCGGCTCGAGCGGATCGCCGGGGTGCCAGGTGACCAGGTGGACCAACAGCGCGCAGCGCTCCACGTGCTTCAAAAACCTGTCGCCGAGGCCGGCTCCCTGGTGGGCGCCCTCGATCAACCCGGGGACGTCGGCGATCACGAAGGAATCGCCCTCGCCGACAGACACCACCCCGAGGGTGGGGACGAGGGTGGTGAACGGGTAGTCGGCGATCTTGGGCCGGGCCCGCGACACCCGCGACACCAGCGTGGACTTGCCGGCGTTGGGGAACCCGACCACGCCCACGTCGGCCAGCAGCCGCAGCTCCAGGCGCAGGCGGCGCTCCTCGGCGGGACCGCCGGTCTCGGCCTTGCGCGGCGCCTGGCAGGTGGGGGTGGCGAAGTGCATGTTTCCCCGGCCACCGCGACCGCCGCGTGCCACCACCAGCTCGGCGCCAGCCTCGTCCAGGTCACCCAGTGGCTCGCCGCTCTGGTCGTCGACCACCCGGGTGCCCGGCGGGACTCGCACCACCAGATCCTCGCCGGCGGCACCGTTGCAGTCGCTGCCCCGGCCGGGCTGGCCGTTCTTGGCCCGGTAATGTCGTTTGTAGCGGTGGTCTATCAAGGTGGTGAGCTCGGGATCGGCCCGCAAGATGACGCTGCCACCCCGGCCGCCGTCGCCGCCGTTCGGTCCGCCGCGCGGAACGTATTTCTCGCGGCGGAACGAGACGCAACCGTCGCCGCCCTTGCCCGAGCGGACCTCGATGATGGCCTCGTCGACGAAGTTCATGTTCGATCCCGTCTCCGCCTCGGGCGATTTCGGCCGCCGCCGTCCGTAAAAAAAAGGCCACGGAAGTCCGTGGCCGGTCAGGCAGAAAATCCGGGCGCGGGATCAGTTCGCGGCGCTCGGTGCCGGCTCGACCCAGGCCTGGTGCCGGTGGCGTCCCTGGCGCCGGTAGCGCACCACCCCGTCGCACTTGGCGAACAATGTGAAGTCGCGGCCCATGCCGACGTTCTTGCCCGGGTAGATGAGGGTCCCCAGCTGCCGGATCAGGATGTTGCCCGCGCGCACCTTCTGGCCGGCGTAGATCTTGACGCCGCGCCGCTGGCCGTGGCTGTCACGCCCGTTGCGACACGCGCCCTGTCCTTTCTTGTGTGCCATGGCATCCTCCTCTCAGGCCCCGGTCGAGATGCCGGTGATCTCGATGCAGGTGAACGGCTGGCGGTGGCCGATGGTCTTGCGGTACTTCTTGCGCTTCTTGACCTTGTACACCAGCACCTTGGCCGCGCGGTCCTGCTCCAGGATCCTGGCGGTGACCGAGGCGCCGCTCACTCGCGGGGTGCCTACCTTGATGTCGGAGGTGCCGCCGATGAGCAGCACGTCGTCCAGTTTGATCTCCTCGCCTACCGAGCCGGAGAGCTTCTCGACCCTGACACGGGAGCCCTTCTCGACCCGGTACTGCTTGCCTCCGGTGCGAATCACGGCATACATGGAACCGCTCCTTGCATTCCAGCACTGCCCGGACCTTGCCGGGGAGCCAGAAGCTATGAAATCCCGCCCGGATTGTCAAGGTTTTTCGCGGATAGCCGCTGTAGATCCCCGGCCAGGTCGGGAGCGCGGGCCACGCCACGCTCGGTGACGATGGCCTGGATGAGCGAGGCGGGGGTCACGTCGAAGGCCGGGTTGACCACCGGAACGGCGGGCGGCGCGCACATCGATCCCTGGAACGACCGGACCTCCTGGCCATCCCGCTCCTCAATGGGGATTCGCGAGCCATCGGGGAGCGCCATGTCCACGGTGGACCACGGCGCCGCTACCAGGATGGGGATGTTGTGGTGCCGGGCCAGTACCGCGACACCGTAGGTGCCGATCTTGTTGGCCGTGTCTCCGTTGCGGGCGATGCGGTCGGCGCCCACCACGCAGGCCTGGATGCGGCCCAGGCGCATGAGGTGCGCGGCCATGTTGTCGCAGATGAGCGTGACCGGGATGCCGTCTTGCAAAAGCTCCCAGGCAGTGAGCCGCGCGCCCTGGAGCAGCGGCCGGGTCTCGTCGGCGTAGACGTGGATGCGCTTTCCGGCTGCCACCGCCGCCCGGATCACTCCCAGGGCGGTGCCGAACCCGCCGGTGGCCAGCGCCCCGGCGTTGCAGTGGGTGAGGACGCCGCCCTCTTGGGGTAGAAGCTCGGCCCCCCGGCGGCCGATCTCCTCGCAGGCGGCGCGGTCCTCGGCGTGGATCTGCTCCGCCTCGCGCAGAAGGTCCATCGCCAGGTCGCCGCCGGCGGCCGCGATCTGCTCGGCCCGCTTCCGCATGCGTTCGAGCGCCCAAAACAGGTTGACGGCGGTCGGCCGGGTCCGGGCCAGACGTTCGGCGGCGGCGCGCACCGCGGCGAGCGCGCGCGCGGGCCCCACGGCGCCCGCCTGCCTCGCCGCCAGGGCGCAACCGTAGGCGGCGGCGATGCCGATGGCCGGGGCTCCGCGCACCGAGAGCGTCTCGATGGCCCGCGAGAGCTCCTCCACCGAGCCGATCTTCAACCAGACCTCCTCCTGCGGCAGGCGCCGCTGATCCAGGATGCGGACGTGGGCGTCTCGGAACTCCACCGGTGTCAGCATGGCGACCTCCCGCCCGCATGCTATCCGAGCGACGACGCGGAATCCAGTGGGCGGCGATGCCGGGTTGCTGCGCGGGGCCACGCGTGGTGGCACCCCTTGTGTTTGCGCCTCTGCGGCGATACAAACGGCTTGACCCCGAGGGGGTCGCATCGGGAGGCGGGATGGATTCGGTCCGGGTGCTTCTGGTGTCGGACCCCGAGAGCGGGGCGAGCCGGATGGTGGCGCGAGTTTTTACGGGGCGTGGCGCGCCCATCGAGGCGGTGGCTGCCGTCACCCGCCGGACCGGGACGGCGGAGGCGGGGTCGGCGAACCCTCCCGATGAGCCGGTGCTGCCCCGCGTGCACGAACTGCCCCACCGGCCGTTCGATCTGGTGATCACCCTGGGCCGGGAGGCACGCGAGCTGGCCCAGGCTGCGCGCGAAAGCCGGCCCCAAACGGCGGCAGAAACACCGCTGGTCTTCTGGATCGGCAACCCGGTGCTGCTCCACTGGGATTCGAGCGCGGGCGATTTTGGCGACTACACCAAGATGGCGAGAGCCTTCCTGGACCTGGGAATGGTCGAGGCCTTGCTTTCGGAGCGGCGACTGCTCATGCACGTCCTGGATGCGCTGGAGGAGGGTCTCATCGTTCACGACCACGAGCGGCACATCTTCCTCTTCAACCGTGCTGCCGAGGCCATCACCGGCTATCCACGCGAGGAGGTGCTGGGGCGAAACTGCCACGAGATCTTCGCCCCGGACGGCATCTGCTCCTCGCAGTGTCCGTTCAAGGCCGGGGAGGAGGGCTCCCTGCGCCGGGACGACGTGGTGGCCTTCAGCGCTCGCTCGGGTGAGGACCGGCGGTTGCGGCTCTCCATGGCCCCGTTGCCCGGGGAGCCGGGCCGCCCGCCGGCGGTGTTGGCGATCATGCGCGACGTCACCGAGGTCATGGAGCTGCGCTTCCGCCTCTCGGAGAAGTACAGCTTCCACGGTATGGTCGGGCGCTCCGCGGCCATGCGGGAGATCTTCCAGACCATCCGCCAGGTCACCACCTCCGAATACCCGGTGCTGATCACCGGCGAGAGCGGCACCGGCAAGGAGCTGGTGGCGCGCGCCATCCACCAGGAGAGCCGACGCAAGGGCGGGCCCTTCGTGCCCATCAACTGCGGGGCGCTGCCGGAGACCATCCTGGAATCCGAGCTGTTCGGACACGTGCGCGGCGCCTTCACCGGGGCGGTGCGCGACAAGAAGGGGCGCTTCGAACTGGCGAGCGGCGGCACGCTGTTTTTGGACGAGGTGGGGGATCTGAGCCCGGCCTTCCAGGTGAAACTATTGCGCGTGCTCCAAGAGAAGCGCTTCGAGCCGGTGGGGGGCGAGGAGGAGCGGACCGCGGACGTGCGGGTCATCGCCGCCACCAACCGCGATCTGGCCGCGCTGGTGCGTGACGGGAAGTTCCGCGAGGATCTCTTCTACCGCCTGGCGGTGGTGCCCATCCACTTGCCGCCTCTTCGGGAGCGCCGGGAGGATGTGCCGATGCTGGTCGAGCAGATCCTCGGCGAGATTCGCAAGGAGTCCGGCAAGGAGTCCCTGCGTCTGTCCGACCGGGCGCTGGAGGCGCTGCTCGGCTACCCGTGGCCCGGCAACGTGCGGGAGCTCATCAACGCGCTACAGTATGCGTCTATCCGCGCGGCCCAGGGCCCGATCTTGCCCGAGCACCTGCCCTTGATGATGCTGCAGCGCGCGGACGCCAGTGCTGGACGGTCGAGGCTCTCCCGCGCGCGGGTGGAGGAGGCGCTGCGCCAGAGCGGGGGCAACCGCAAGCGGGCGGCGCGCCTGCTGGGAGTGGGCCGGGCCACGCTGTACCGGTTCCTCGGGCGGACCGGAGAGAAGAAAAAACAAGCGCGGCGCCGCGAACGCGAATAGATCGAGAGGCGCGGCAGCTGCCAGTCGCACCGGCGGAGTTCACTCGGTTGCGAGGGCTCGCCATGACGTGGTAAGCATGCCATCGGAGGAGAGTCGAGGAGCAGCACGGACATGTCGCGACCAACAGTGCTCTTGGTTGAAGACGATCGGTTCTCCCGGACCACCACCGCACAGCTACTGACGGAGGCCGGCTTCGAGGTGCGCGTGGCCGCGGGCGCCGAGGACCTGGAGCGGAAGGTCCGCTCCGCGCCCGATTTCCTTCGTGGGCTATCGCTGCTCATCCTGGACATCGAGCTGTACGAGTCCCTCGGGCGCAGTCGCGAGGACAAGAGCGGCACCCACACCGGCATGGCCATGACCGGCAGTCAGCTCGGTGTCAGCCTGGGGTTGGCCTTTCCCGAGCTGCGCACGGTGCCCTTCTTGCTGTACTCGGCCCGCGACCCCCGTTCGGTGCAGGAGTCGCTGGAGGAGCTGAAATCTCTCGCCGAGGCCGAAGAGCTCATCCGCCGAAACTTCCGTGGTTTCGTCGCCAAGGACGAGCGCTTCCCGCAGCAGCTCCTCGAGAAGGTCCGCGCCATCCTGGCCTGTGTCGGATGAGTCTTGTCGACATGCCGCCCGTTCATCCACCCGCGCCGCCCCCGTCCACCACGCGCAGCCTGCACAACTGGATGGGACTGGTTGCGGCCGCTCTCGTGTTCGCCTGGCTTTCGGACTCTGGGCAACCCACCCTGCACCTCGAGCTGCTTCTGCTTTCGGTGCTGCTCTTGACCATCGGTGCGCTTGATCTCATACGCTGCAAGACACATCGCCGCGCCTCCGCCGGGCTCGACCTCGCCCAGGCGCGGCCGCCGGATTTACGTCGGGTGGCGGTGAAATTGTTGGGACTGGCGGGGACACTGGGGCTGCTTGCGCTGTGGTACTGGCTCATCCCGGAGTACCACGGTGGCTTCTATCACCCGGCGGCCATGGCGCTGCGGCTGGTCGGGCTTCCGCTCCTGGTGCTGCTCGCCGGTGGTATCTTCTTCCTCGACGGGCGGCTGCGGCAACCGGAGGATGGCTTCTTCCAGGCGGGCCTCGCGCTGCTGGGCCGGTTCCGCCGTGTCGACCAGGAAGCGCTGCGGCTCCACCTGCTGGGCTGGGCGGTGAAGGGGTTCTTCACGCCCATCATGTTCGTCTACCTGTGTTGCGTGCTCGAAGACCTGCGGGGGTTCGCGATCGCGGCCTGGACCCCGGGCGAGGTGGTGCGCGCGGCCGTCCTGCTCACGCTGGGGGTGGATCTGCTCTTCACCGTGGCGGGATACTTGTTCTCCACCCGCGTTCTCGACACCCACCTGCGCTCGGTCGATGCCACCCTGCTGGGCTGGCTGGTGACCCTGGTGTGTTACCGGCCGTTGTGGGACGGGTTGGAGCGGCCCTACTTCGCCTACCACGGCGACAACTGGGAAATCTGGGTCGGGCAGGGCGCGCTCGGCTGGGTGTGGGGTGGGGCCATCTGCCTGTGCCTGTTCGTTTACGCCTGGAGCACGCTCACTTTCGGGCTTCGTTTCTCGAACCTCACCCACCGCGGCATCCTCACCAACGGGCCATATCGACTGACACGCCACCCCGCCTACCTGTCGAAGAACCTGTCCTGGTGGTTGATCTCGATGCCATTTCTGTCGAACGTCGGGGTGGGGGATGCGCTGCGCCGCTCGCTGCTTCTGCTCCTGGTGAACGGGATCTATTTCCTGCGGGCGCGGACCGAAGAGCGTCACCTGGGGCGGGATCCAGTGTACCGGGCCTACGCCGATTGGATGGACCGGCATGGGCCGCTGCGGTTCTTGAGCCGGCGCCTGCTCTTTTTGCGCTTTCGGCCGCCACCGGGGACGAGTGCGCCGGTCGGGGAGGGCCCATGTGCGGCCGCTACGCTCTGATCACGGTCGGCGACGAGCTGGCGGCGGCGTTGGGTCTTGCCGACGTGACGGTCCACGCCCGCGCGCGCTACAACATCGCGCCCTCGCAGCCGGTGCCGGTGGTGACCGCCGCAGAGCCACGGCGACTGGTCCTCATGCGCTGGGGGCTCGCGCCTCCCTGGAAGACCAAGGACCAAAGCGGCGCGCGCCCCTTGATCAACGCCCGGGCCGAATCTTTGGCCGAGCGGCCAACCTTCCGGGAACCGCTGCGCCGCCATCGTTGCCTGGTACCGGCCGACGGCTTCTACGAGTGGCAGCGACAGGGGAACCGCCGCCAGGCGTGGTACTTCTACCGGCGTGACCGGCGTCCCTTCGTCTTCGCAGGTGTGTACGTCCCCGTCGCCGGAGGAGGGGAGGACGTCGGGACGGTGGCCATCGTGACCTGCGCCCCCAATTCTGTGCTCGCTCCCGTACATGACCGCATGCCGGTGTTGCTCGCTGAAGGGGCGCGGCAGGTGTGGCTTTCAGCGGAGGACCGGGTCGCGGAGTTGCTGCGCCTTCTCCAGCCCTTCCCGTCGGCAGAGATGGCCGGCCATCCCGTCTCCGCGGCGGTGAACACCCCGCGGGCCGACGGCGCCGATCTGATCCGGCCGCTGCCGCAGAAAGAGCTTCAGTTCCAGAGCCCCAGCGGGGGGCCGATCAGATAGAGCACCCACGAGGCGGCCGACAGGAAGGTCATGAACTGGGCCGCCTGGTAGGCCTTGAACTTGCGCTGCACCACCTGGCACAGATCGAAGGTCTGCCGCGCCAGGCTCTCCAGGATCTCCTGCGGCGCCACCGAGGCGAGATCGGCGGCGTAGTCCGCCTTGCTGCGCCGCTGGCAGACGTGGCCCCAGAAGAAGATCTTGGCCCGATCGCGCTTCATCTGACCCGGCAGGCGCGCGTAGATAACGGACAGCGACAACAGGATGGCGAGCCCGGCGGAGGCGGCCACCAGCGCGGCGGCGATCGACTGACCCAGCCGGCCGGCGGCGGTGGCCAGGAAGATCGAGTTCACCAGCAGTAGTGCGTTGGCCTTGCCGTCGGCGAAGGTCACGAAGGACTGGTTGTACTCCATGGCCGAGACCGCCAGCCGCAGCCGCTCGCCGATCGCCAGATCGGACCCGGCCGACATGCCGGTTCCTGCATCCGAGGCGTCGGGGACCGAAGGATGGGCCGTGGTCATGGCGTGCCTCCTTGAAGGACCAGCGCATACCCCACCCGCGCGGCGCCGCAGCGGGCGGAGAGCAGTTCGGCGAAGCGCTGGGCATGGTGTTCGAGACGCTCGGGGCTCTCATCGGCGGGCGCGAACAGCACCGCCAACACATCCTTCGTGCCGGGGTGCACCTTGGTCTCCTGGGAATCCTTGACCGGGTTGCCGCACGGTACCCAGGCAAGCCCCGCGCGCCGGCACACCAGCAACAGGTCGGTCAAATCGATGGCCTGGCCGGAGGCATTGAAGACGTAGCTCTCGCCCACGCGTCCGCGCCGCAGCAGAAGCTCGGGGCCGGTGCGCGCCGCGTCGAAGAGGCTACCGGGGTAGCCCGACTCGAGGCTCACCACGTTGTTGGCCAGCACCGGCGGCGGTAGGTTGGGGAACTCGCCGGCGAGGGCCGCCTGGAGCAAGAACTCGCTGGCCGGCTTGCCGCGCCCCGCCGGCCGGTACTTGCCGTGCCGCAGCATGGCGCGCACCCGCTCTTTGAGCCCGGCCGGCCAAATCGTCTCGCCCGCCGCCTGCACCCGCTCGGCCGCCTCGCGTGCCCACGCCGGGAGCTCCGGGGCGCCCTCGCAACAAGGAAGCCCTTCTGCCCAGATCAGCGCCACCATGGCGGGGGAGGGGTTCAGGGACGGATCGATGCGGATGGCATAGTTCATGGGCTTGGTCGCGCCAGAACGCTACCAGCAGGGAGCCCGTGTTTCAACTCGCTTGCCAGAAGTTGAGACGTGACTACATTGGCCTTGGGGGTAGAATGACGAGGTTCCATGCGCCGCGCCGTGTTTTTTGTCTCTCTGGTGTCGGCGGTGGCCGTGCTTGCCTGGGCCGCGGCTGGCGACAAAGGAGGTAGACCCATGACCACGAATCCCCTCACGCCCGAGGAGGAGAGGATCATCCTGCACCGCGGCACCGAGCCGCCGTTCTCGGGGAAATACGACCAGCATTTCGAGGGCGGACTGTACCTGTGCAAACGTTGCGGAGTCGCCCTCTACCGCTCCGAGAGCAAGTTCAACTCGGGCT
Organism: Myxococcales bacterium; assembly: GCA_012798435.1. Taxonomy (GTDB): domain Bacteria; phylum Myxococcota; class B64-G9; order B64-G9; family B64-G9; genus JAAZNF01. The sequence continues at coordinate 41,193 of JAAZNF010000084.1, forward strand.
GCGGTTGGCCGGCCTTCGACGAGGAGATCCGCGGCGCGGTGGAGCGCCGCCCCGATCCGGACGGTCGGCGCACCGAGATCGTGTGCGCCCGCTGCGGTGGGCACCTGGGGCACGTCTTCACGGGTGAGAAGCTCACCCCGAAGGACACCCGGCACTGCGTGAACTCGCTCTCTCTGGACTTCGTGCCGCAGGAGCACGTCGGTCGGGCCGTGTTCGCCGGCGGTTGTTTCTGGGGCGTGGAGTATCACTTCTCCCGCGAACCGGGAGTGCTGCTGGCCACCTCGGGCTACATCGGGGGGCATACCGAGCGGCCGAGTTACCGCGAGGTGTGCTCCCACACCACCGGGCACGCGGAGGCGGTGGAAGTGTTGTTCGACCGGCGCAAGACCTCGTTCGAGACGCTTTCACGCCTGTTCTTCGAGATCCACGATCCCACCCAGGTGGACCGCCAAGGGCCCGACGTCGGCGAGCAGTATCGTTCAGCGATCTTCCTCGTGGAGCCGGAGCAAGAAGCGGTGGCGAAGAAGCTCATCCGTATCCTCGAGCAGCAGGGCTTGAAAGTGGCAACGCGCCTGGAGCCTGCGGCGACCTTCTGGCCGGCGGAGGATTACCACCAGGACTATTTCGAGAAGCAAGGCGCCTCTCCCTCCTGCCATGTGCGGACCCGCCGCTTCTGAACTTGGCGGTTGATTTTCGCATCTTGCGGGGCCTAGAATCTTGCCGCCGGGGGCAGCGGAGAGCAGATGGCCCGTAGCGACGCCGAGATCGAAGCCAAGCTCCTCGCCACGGTGCGGCGCAGCCGCCGCCGCCTGTGGCGCTCCCGTATGGGAGAGGGCGTGCTCCAGGCGCTGATGGTGTGGACCTTCGGCATGCTGCTGTTCGGCGCGCTGTGGGGAGGCGGCCCGCAGGAGTCCGGCGAGTGGCTCGCGGCCGGCGTCGGGGTGGGGCTGCTCGCCATCGTGGTGGCCGCCATCGGCGTGTTGCGAGGGACCTCGCTCTCGGCAGTGGCCGCCCGGATGGATCGCTCGCTGGGTTTCTTCGACCGTGTTTCCAGCGCGCTCGAGTTCCTCCAGACGCCGCGCCGCAGCCCCTTCATGCAGGCCCATATGGAGGAGACCGCCGCCTTTCTGGAGGCGCACGCCTCCGCCTGCATCCCCACCCGACCGGGAAACACCCCGCGCGTGTTCACCGTATTCGTGGCTCTGTTGCTCATCGCCCTGCTGCCCCATGCCGATCGGCAATCGGTCGAGGCCCGCGACCGGAAGGATCGAGAGCAGGCGCGGCGTGAGCGCGGTCAAGAGTTGCTTGCGGATCTGAAGAACTTGCAAAAGGAGGCCGAGGTGCGCAACCTGCGGCGCCTGGCGGACGTCATCGCCGAGTCTGAGCGGGCGGTGCGCCGACGCCTGGAGCTGGCGCCGCGCGAGGAGCCGGCGCCGATACCGCCCCAGCCACCCAGCGAGGACGGGAGCCGCGGCACCGGTCGACGGGACACCGGCGAACCGGCGCGCAACGATCCAGCGGCTCTGGCCCGTTCCGGCGAGCCCCGAGACGGCGTGCGAGTGGCCAGCCGCGCCACCTACCAGGCGGTGGGGAAGTTCGACGCCTTCCCGGAGGAAGCCTACGCCGAGGTGTTCGCCGAGCTGGACGGGGTGGTGCTGGACGCGCCGCTGGACGCCCGCGAGATGCAGAACCTGGCCGAGCATGTGGACAGCGTGGCCGGGAAGATCAACAACTATGCCTTCATCAACGACGCCGAGAGCTGCGGCGCCGAGGGCGCCCGGCGCGGCCCCCGCTCGGGCTCGATGCCCGACAACTCCATCGAGCAGGCCCTGGCGCCGTTGCAGTACAAGGCCTTCTCGGAGTTCCTCAAGCGCTACGCCGCGCACCTCTCGGACAAGGCCACCGGAAAGGCACACTGGGAGGCCAGCAGCAAGGCGGCGGACTCCCGCGAGGTGTTCAACGTCGCGGCCCCGCCGCCCAAGGACGGGCGCTTCTCGCTCCAGGGCGTCACCGACCAGCGCCCGGACATGCCCATCCTCCAGCCCAGCGAACAGGCGATGCGGGAGCTGGCGGCGCGTCTGCCGTCTCAGCCCGGCTCCGGCCCGCAAAAGGGCGGCCAGCGGGCTGGCACCGAGGTGGGCGGCAGCGGCGCGGGCAGCGGGGCTTCCGACCACAGCATGGCGGCGCCGGCCATCCTGCCGCGGGCCGAGGGCGGCGAATACCTTCGCCTGCAGGGGCGCCTGGGAGAAGGAGAGTCGGTGATCCAGCTCATCCAGGATCGCGGCCGGCACAACTTGGCTGGAGCCCGGTCGGAGAGCGGGGTGGGGTTCGACGACGTGTTTCGCGAATACGCCCACAGCGCCGAGGCGGATCTGAACGGCGAGGGGGTTCCCTGGTACATGCGGGAATTCATCCGTGATTACTTCCGCTCGATCCGCCCGAGTGCCGAGGAAGGCTCCTCCAAGCCCTGAGGGTTCGCGAATCCATGTCCCAGGCCCCCGCCAGCGATTTCTCCGAACCCTTCGACGCCGAATTCCTCTCCCGGCTTGAGCGGCTGCACCTGGCCTCGCGGCGCATCTTCTCCGGCAGGTTGCACGCCCTGCACGTCTCCCGCCGGCTCGGCACCGGGCTCGAATTCGCCGACCATCGCCCCTATGCGCCGGGCGATGATCTGCGGCTGCTGGACTGGAATCTCTACGCCCGCGGTGAACGCCTGTACACCAAGCTTTTTCGACAGGAGGAGGACCACAACCTGTTCTTCCTGGTGGACTGCAGCGCCTCCATGGCCACCGAGAAACAGAAATGGGATTGTGCCCGCCGCCTGGCCGCGGCCCTGGCCTACATCGGCCTGTACGAGATGGACCGGGTGTACCTGTGCGGCTTCGCCGAAGGCTTGATCATGAGCCGGCGGGCGCTGCGCGGGCGGCGCGCGGTGATGGAGGCCCTGCACGCCCTGGCCTCCCTGCGCGCGGGCGGCAAGACCGACATGCGGCGTACCGCGCGGGACTTCGTGGGCCGTTTCGGCGCCCTGGAGGGCATGGTGCTGATCTTCTCCGACGGGATGGATCTGGAGGGGACGCCCCCGGCGCTGGACGTGCTGTTCCGTGCGGGCTTCGAAGTGTTGATGTTGCACGTGATCACACCCGCCGAGGCCAATCCTTCCCTGCTCGGGGAGTGGCGGCTGGCCGATCCCGAGGGCGGCCGGCCGCACACGGTCCACCTGACCCGGCGCCTGCTGGCCCGCTACCGGCAGGCGTTCGTGGAACACTCGGCGCGGCTCCGGCGGCACCTGGTGTCGCGGCACGGCGCCTACGTGCGGGTATCCAGCGACACTCCGCTCGAGGAGCTCATCCTGCGCGAATTGCGGGCCGGGCACCTGCTGGGATAGGGCGACATGCATCTGACCGGCCTGAGCGTGACCGAGTTTACCCTGATCTTCTCCGGGGCGGTGATCCTGTTGCTGCTGGCCTACCTGCTGTCGTTCCGCCGGCGCACGGCGGTCATGGCCACCGATCCGCTGTGGCGGCGGGTGGTGGGCCGACGGCGGACGCCTTTCCGGAAGCTCCTCGCACTGCTGCTGCAGATCCTGATCGCACTCTTCTTCGCGCTGACTCTGGGCGATCCGCGGTTCCCGGCAGCGGGCGCTCGGCCCGCCGTGGCCCAGGTGATGGTACTGGATGCCTCGGCCAGCATGGAGGCCCGAGAAGGCAGCCGCACCCGATTCGAACGGGTGATCGATTTGGCGCGGCAGGTGATCGAGGCGTTGGGGCCACGGGATCGGATGATGCTCTTGCTACTGGCGGACGCGCCCCGGCCGCTAACGGAGTTTACCTCCGACAAGGGGCGTCTGCGCACACTGCTCGCGGGCCTCGAACCGGTACCGCTTTCCGATGACGTGCCGGAGGCGGTGCGGTTCGCCCGCTCCATCCTGCGCACCGCCGACCTCGCGACGGGTACCCATCGACGGGTGGTCGTGTTGTCGGATCGATTCCACGCCATCCCGGACGAAGAAGATGGCATTGAGGTCCGGCAGGTGGCGGTGGGTACGGTCACCGAAAACCTGGCCATCACTGCGCTAGAACTCCGCCCACTCCGGTCGGGTGCTCCCGGGGCCGAGGTGTACCTGGAGGTGGCCAACCGGGGTCGCGCGCCGCGCGCCGCGCGCCTTTCGTTGCACACGCCCGACAACCTCCTCGGTGGCGAGGAGATCAACGTGCCGGCGGGTGGCCGCTTCTCCCGGGCCTGGGTGCTGCGCGGGCTGGCCGAGCGGCGCCTGATGGCCACGCTGTCCGCCCCGGGCATGGTGGGTCCGGCCGACGAGTTCGCCCTCGACGATCGAGCGTACGGGCTGGTACCCGAGGCGCGCCCCCACAAGGTTCTGCTGGTCACCTCGGGCAACCTTTTTCTGGAGAAAGTGCTCGAGCTGTACCCGGGGATCCAGGTGCGCCGCTTGAGCCCGGAGGCTTTCTCGCCGGCGGCCTTCGAGGACGTCCAGGCCGCGGTGTTCGACGGCGTGTGTCCGCGCAGCCCGGTTCCGGCCCTGTACTTCGCGCCGGTGCCGGGCCCCGACTGCGAGTTCCAGGTCGGAGCCGAAGAACCGCTGCGCGCCTTGCAGCCGCTCCGGGGCGATCACCCGGTGAGCCGGGATCTGAACCTGGTGGACCTGCAGGCGGCCGGCGCTCGCCGCATCCAACCCAGCGCCACGGACCGAGAGCTGCTCACCGACGCCGCCGGTCCGTTGATCCTGGCGCGGGAGGGAGGCGGGACGAAGCTGCTAGCGGTGGGATTCGACCTGGCGCGTAGCGATCTGCCGCTGCGAGTGGCCTTCCCCATGTTGGTGCACAACACCCTGCGCTGGTTCCTCGGCGAGGCCGACGAGGCCCAGGTCGGCCCGAACGTCAGCGGTCAGTTGGTTGAGATCGCCGGCGCCGGGCCCCGCCGCATCCATGATCCACGCGGGCAGGTCTTCTTGCCGTTCTCGCTCGGCGGGCGCCTGCGCTTCGTGCCGCGCGGACCGGGTTTCTACCGGGTAGGGGAGGGCCGGGCCGAGGAAATCCTGCCCGTCAACTTCTTTCTGGCGAAGGAGTCAGATCTGATCGGGGATCGCTCGCCGGGCGAGGCGCGGCTGCTTTGGGAGGACGGGCCGGCGCCTCCAGAGATCGTGGCGGGTTTCGATCCCACCGAGACGCACGATGCGCTGCCGCCCTGGCCGCGGGTGCTGCTGGCGGTGGTGTGGTTGCTCCTGTTCGACTGGCTGTTCTTCTGCTTCCGCATCCTGTTCTGAGGACGCCATGTTCGAGCCCCTCGGCGATGCCATCCTGTTCACCCTGGGCCAGCACCAGCTGACCTTGTTGAACCCCTCTGGCTTGTGGCTGCTGCTGCTGGTCCCCGCGCTGTGGATCGTCGGCCTGTGGATGGGACGCGACCTGCGCTGGTACCGGCGGCTGCTGATCTCGTTCTTGCGCTCGGTGGCGGTGGCGGCGCTGGCCATCGCCTGGGCGCACCCGGTCCAGATCGAGCGCGAGAATGCCCCGGCGGTGGCCTTGCTGGCCGATCTCTCCGATAGCCTGGATGCGCCTGCCAGAGCGCGCATGGAAGAGCGCGTGCGAGAGCTGTGGGAAGCCCGGGGCGCCGCGCCCACTTTCTTGGTGGGTTTCGGGCGGTTCCCGACGCTCCTGGCGGGCCCCCGCGAGCGGCGGGTATCCTTGAACGGGGCGCCGGTGCCGGGGAACGGGAGCGACATCGCCGCCGCGCTGCGCCTGACGTACGGCTTGTTCCCGCCCGGTTACGACCGGCGCGTGCTCATCTTTTCGGACGGCGAGCAGACACACGGTGACCTGGTGGCCGAAGCCTTGCGCGCGCGGGACCTGGGGTTGGAGCTCTCGACGGCGCCCATCCTGCCCGCCGCCGCCTACGACGCGCGAGTGGAGGAGATCCGGGCCCCGGCGCAGGTGCGGCTGCAGGATCCCTGGGAGGCGGAGGCCGTGGTGGTCTCCAGCGCCGCGCGGAGCGTGGAGGTGCGCTGGACCCGGGACGGAGAGGAGGTCGAGCGGCGCGTGGTGACACTCGGGGCGGGACAGAACCTGCTGCCACTGAAGCTCACCTTCGACGCCGAGGGTTGGCACACCGTGTCGCTGCGCCTGCTGTCGCGACGCGATCGTTTCGCCCAGAACAACACCGGCGCGGCCCGGGTGTTCGTCTCGGGCTTCCCGCGGGTGCTGCTGGTGCGCACCGGATCCGAGCAGACCCCGTTGCACCAAGTTCTCCAGGGCCTGCGGGTGCGCTTGACGGCCAAGACGATCGAGGCGTTAGAAGACCGTGCGCTGCTGGCCGAGAGCGATCTCATCATCCTGGACGATCTCCCGCTGCCCAAGCTCTCCAAGACCATGGTGGAGAACCTGCGCGCCGTGGTGGAGGAGCTCGGCGCCGGGCTGCTTTTGACCACCGGGCCCGCCAGCTCGGAGCTGGCCGGTCCCGAGGACGCGCCCATCGAAGCCCTGCTGCCGGTCACCTTCCGGCAAGTGAAGAAGCGCGAGGAGATCCCGGCGGCGCTGGCCTTCGTGATGGACCGTTCGTCGAGCATGGCCCGCGGCGAGAAGTTCGTGATCCTGCTGCGGGCCGTGTCCGACACCCTGGACCGGCTGCGCGATACCGCCCAGGTGAGCCTGGTGATGTTCGACGACTACCCCGAGGTGGTGGTCCCGCTCACCGAGGCGCGCAACCGCGACACCATCAAGAAGATGCTGATGGCGCAGCGGGTGGGGGGCGGCACCTCGATGTTCCCGGGCCTGGAGGCGGCGCACCGGGAGCTCAAGCGCTCGGCCGCGAAGTTGCGGCACGTGATCCTGCTCTCCGACGGCCAGAGCATCACCCTGTACGACCAGTTCGGCTACATCGTGGAGGCCATGGCCAAGGACCGCATCACCGTCTCGGTGGTGGCCCTGGGACAGGACGCGGATCAGGACGAGCTGCGCCGCATCAGCGGGGCCACCGGTGGCCGCTTCTATCACACGGATTCCATCCGCAACGTGCCGCGCATCTTCACCGCCGAGACCGAGAACTTCACCCAGAGCAACGTGGTGGAGCAGCCGCTGCGGGCGGAGCCGGCCAAGATGGTGCAGGCGCTGGCCGGCATCGCCTTCGAGGGCGCCCCGGCGCTGGGTGGTTCGCTGGCGTCCGAGGCGCGACCCACGGCCGAGGTGCTCCTGCGCACCAGCGATCGCAAGGAGCCGCTGCTGGCGCGCTGGCGATTCGGGCTGGGTCGGGTGGCGCTTTTTACCAGCGACGCCCAGGGCACATGGAGCGGCGCCTGGACCGCTTGGGACGGGTTCGGCCGGCTGTGGTCCCAGATGGCCGAGGACACCCTGCGGCGCAGCCCGCCCGGTGACCTGCGCCTGCGCGTGGCCCGGGAAGGGGATCGCGCGGTGGTGACGGTGCGCACCAGCGAGGACATCGAGACGCCGGGCGCCGAACCGCGGGTGGTGTGCCTGGGGATGCTCGGCGCGGCCCGTCCGGTGCCCCTGGAGCGGCGGGGGCCGGGTTTCTTCCGCGGGGAAGTGCCCCTGGAGGACGGTGGGGGGCCCTACGCCTTCCAGGCCGAGCGCCCGGCCCGCCGCGGCGGTCGGGAAAGCGCCTATGCCTTTCTGAGCCGCACATTTGGCGAGGAGTACATTTCGGGCCCCGGCAACCAGAAGCTCCTGGAAGAAGCAGCCCGCGCCGGCGGCGGCCAGGTCGATCCCGACGCGCGGGTGATGTTCGCGCCTGGTCGGCTGGACCGGCGCACACAGCACGATCGTTGGGCGAGGTTCGTCTGGTTGGCCCTGGCCTTGTTCCTGGCCGAGGTGCTGGTCCGGCGCCTGTGAGCGGATCTCGCCAGCGCGGGAGTTGGGAGGCGCGTGCATGATCCACGTCGAAACGGCGAAGCCGGCCGATGTCTCCGCGGTGCGCGGCATCGCGGCCGAGGTATTCTCGCAGTACGGTGACTACGCCCGCATCCTGCCGCGCTTCTTCGCCTCTCCAGGCGTGCAGACCTACCTGGCCCGTGACGAGCAGCGCGTGCTGGGCTTCGTGATGATTGGCTTCATTCCGTGGTCAGGCAAGGACACGCGGTCCGATTCCTGGGTCGGAGATGTCCTGGCGTTGGCAGTGGTGCCCGAGGCCCGGCGTCAGGGGGTCGGCACCCGGCTCATGCAGCGCGCTCGTGAGCTGGCCCGAGATCTCGGCCGTGAGCGGGTGATCCGAGAGCTCCAGCTCACCTGCGCCCGGACCAACCACGCCGCCCTCGCTTTCTTCGCCCGGCTCGGGTTCCGAGTGGTCGATCCGGCCCACGGATGGTACTCGGGAGGACAACCGGCGCTGCGCATGGCGGGCTCGCTGGAGAGCGAAAAGGGCTAGCCCGGATCCCGCCACAGGCCAAACGGGTGGGGTGTGAGGGCGAATCCCTGGCGCCACGCCTGCAACGCTTCTTCGGACTTGCCAAGGCGTAGCAGTAGCCGGGCTCGTGTGAAGTGCAGCGTGCCCTCGCGGGGCAGGCGGAGCGCCAGCTCCTCCAACTGCTGTAGCGCCTCTCCCCATCGGCCTTGTGCCTCCAGCGCTCGGGCCAGCCAGAAGCGAGCCCCGGCGTCGAACTCCGGTTCCTCCCGGATGGCCTGCCGCAGGACCCTCTCGGCGCGCTCGAGGTCCGTATCCCGCGCTCGGCGAAGCAGCAGGCGGCCCAGGTTGAGCAGGGTATAGCTGCGGACGGAGTGCAGCGGTGAGGTCAGCGAGCGCTCCAGGTGCTCCACGCCAGCGTCGAGCTGGCCCATCTCGGCCAGGAGCAGACCGAGGGAGTTCAGGCTCTCGAAGTGATCCGGCTCGATGTCCAGCGCCTCTCGCAGCAGCCGCGCGGCGCCGTCGCGTTCCCCGCGCTCCCACAACAGGAGGGCCAGGTTGTTGCGTAGCGACGCCGAGCGAGGATCCAGAAGGAGCGCGCGGCGGTAGGTCTGTTCCGCATCGCCTGGTTTGCCGGCGCGTTCCTGGGCGAAGCCTAGCGAGAGCAACACCCGGGCGCTGTGCGGGGCGTGCTCTGCGTTTTTCTGCCACAGGCGCAACTCATCGCGGTACTCCAGATTGCGCCGGACGCTGAGCACCGCAAGCAGCGCGGCGCCGAGAAAGAGAGCCGCCAGGCCCAGTCGCCGGATCATGGCCGTGCTCATCCAGGGGGAAAGGAGCGAGCCGAACCGGAAAGCGCAGAGCAGCACCACGGTGAGGGGCGCGATCAGCGGCAGGTACATCCGGTGCTCGGCGGCCACCTCGGTGACGATGGGGACGAAGCTCGAAGAGGGGGCGAGAATCACGAAGAACCAGGCCCCGAGAAACCCCAGGGGCGAGCGGCGGGTCAGGCCCCACAGCGTGGCGAGGAGCAACGGCAGCACCACCAGGGCCGCTGGCATGAAGTCGGCGGGGCCATGGGCCAGGGGCCAGTCGAGATCAAGCACGAGCGGCCAGGGCCAGAACACGCGCCGCAGGTAGTACAACAACACGCCGGCCTGGGTGAGGGCGTAGTCGGTCGGGGAGACGCCCAAGGCAAACCCGATGGACGTGCGGTGGGGGTGACAAAGCACCAGCAGGGCGGCGGGCACCCAGGTCGCGGCCAGGGCCAGGTAGAACCAGCGCCGGCGACGCCACAGCTGGCGAGGTTGGGCACCGTCGAAGGTCAGTTCGTACAGCACGATCAGCAATGGCGCCGTCGCGGCCGCCTCCTTGGCGCCCAGCCCCAACAGGCAGGCGATCACCGAGAGCGTCTGCCAGCGCCAGGGCCGCGGGTGCTCGAGCGAGCGCGAGGCCGCGTATAGCGCCAGGAGAAGGAACAGGCCCATCAGGGACTCGGCTCTGCCCATGACGTAGGTGACCGACTCGGTCTGTAGCGGGTGAAGCCCAAAAAGCAGCGCCACGGCGAAGGCCAGCCCTTCGGCATGCGAACCGAAGGCCGCGGCCAGGGGAGGGCGGCCCAGCGTCCGGCGCAACAGCCCGAAGAGCAGCAGGGTCGACAGCGCATGGATGAGGATGTTGCCGAGGTGGTAGCTCCAGGGTTCCAGCCCGGAGATGGCATAGTTCACGGCCAGACTGTACGCCAGCAACGGCCGGTTGGCCGCGGTGCAGTCGACGCTGGGGAAAGCCACCGGACCGGGGGGCCACAGCGAGCGCAACCCTTTGTTCTGGACGATGGCGAGGCGATCGTCGAAGAGGAAGACGCCGCCGATCCCGCTCAGGAACACCGCTGTCACCGCGAGTGCCAGGAGAGCGCCCAACCTCGCCCGGCGCCGCTGGTCTGCCTCCGGCGTCCCCGGCATCATTGCTTCCCTTTCGGCTCGCGACGGCCATCGCGGACCAGGCGCCGCAGCAGATCGGCGCGGATGCGCTGACGGAGCCGGCGGATGGCCTGCTCCTGGAGCTGGCGGGTCCGTTCTCGAGTGAGCCCGAATTGTTCCCCCACCTCCTGCAACGTCAGGCCGTCGCGAAAGCGCCGCAACAAGATCTCGCGTTCGCGCGGATTGAGGGCCGACAGCGCGCCGCTCAGCGCTTCCAGGCGCACCGCGTGATCGGCCTCCTCGTCGGGTCCGGCGTGGGGGTCCGGTAAAAAGTCGAGCAGACTGGCGCCGTCGGGATCGTCTCCCTGCGGCGCGTCCACCGAGACCGGGCGGATCCCGGCGCCCAGGATCTCCCGGACACGCTCCGGCGACTTGTTCAGGCGCCGGGCCAGATCCTCCACGCCCGGTTCACGGCCGGTCTGTAGCACCACCCGGCGCGACAGGCGGTTGAGCTTGTGCAGCGCCTCCTGCACGTGGGGGGGGATGCGGACCGGCCCTCCCTGCTCCGCCAGCAGGCGCCCGATGCTCTGGCGCACCCACCAGGATGCGTAGGTGGCGAACCGGAAGCCTCGTTCGGGATCGAAGCGGTCGGCGGCCCGGACCAGGCCCAGGTTGCCTTCCTGGACCAGGTCGAAGAAGTCGAGGCCGCGCGCGGGGTAGCGGCGGGCGATGGTCATCACCAGTTTCTGGTGGGCGGTGAGCAGGCGGTTGCGGGCCGCGGTGGCCTCCTCGCCTCCCGCGCGGATCTCTGCGCCCACGGCCGCGAGATCGCGGGGTGGCAGGCCGGCGCGCCGGCTGGCGCAACCGATGTCCCGCCGCGCCCGCTTGAACTGCGCCAGCCAGACCCGCCGGATCCCCGCCGGGCTGCGGGTGGCTTTCAGACGCCGCCGCACCATCCGTTCGGGCGCCTCCGCGAAGTCGCCCAGATCTCCCTGGGGGAGCTTGGCCTCGCGCTCGATGTGACGCAGCCGCTCGCGCGCCACCTCGAGTCGCGCCGCGTCCGCCCGGAGCGGCCGCAACAGCCGGTCCAGGAATGTGTCCCGCAAGTCGAGATGCTGCAACTCGCGGGCGATCTCCTCCTCGATGCCGGCCAAGTCCTCGAACCGTTCGCGGGTGAGCAGCCGGGTGCGGCGATCCGGCCACAGCTCCCGGCGCCGCGCCTGCAGGGTGCGCAACAATTCGGCCAGCCCGCGGATCTTCTCCACGGCCTTGTCCTCATCCTGCTCCGGCTCGGAGGACTCGAAGTCATGCAGCAGGCTCCACGGCGAGCAGCTCCCGGCACGCACCTGATCGGCAGCGCGCAGCAGGCGCCGAATGGTGGCCGGCGCGCGGGCGGCCGCTCGCAGGCTGCGGTGACGTCCCCGCTGGATCCGGCGGGCCAGCTCGGCCTCTTCTTCGCGTCCCAGCGTCTGCTGAAGGCCCGGTGCCGAGGACACCGGGATGGGGGCCTGCGCGCGGACAGGCAGGTGCTGTCGCTCCAGCGTGTCCAGGAGCGCCAGCGTGTCCTCCACCGTGCCATCACTGGGGAGCTGTTTCGCCAGGTCGTCCAGGGTCACGAACCCCTGCCGTTGCGCCAGGTTCAGCAACCGCTGCTGCGAATCGGACAGTTGGACCGCCTTCATGCCGGCTCCAGGAAGACGAAGTCTCTCCGTCCACAACAGGGACACTGGGGATCGCGCTCGGCGAGCGGAAGCGACAGGAACTGGTCGTTCCACAGATCGACCGTGACCAGGCGGGGCCGAACCGCTTCGGGATGGCCGCTCAGGATCTTGAGGGCCTCCGCTCCCTGGATCGACGCTACCAGGTGGGCGATGGGCCCGATGATGCCGACCTGGTGGCAGGTCAGTTCGGTGTCGCCGGCGGGAGGTTCTGGGAACAGGCAGCGCAAGCAGGGGGTGCGCTCGGGGATCACGCTGAGCGAGGTACCGTAGGCCGCGGCGCAACCGCCGTAGATCCATGGCAATCCCTCGCGGACACAGTAGTCGTTGATCAGGTAGCGGGTCCGGAAGTTGTCAGTGGCGTCCAGGACCACCTGGGGCTTGCCGATGAGGTTCTCGACGTTGCCGGCATTCAAGCGCTCCAGGCGGGCCGCGAGGCGTACCGTCGGGTTGATGCGCCCGAGAACGTCCAGGGCGGCCTCGGCCTTGAAACGGCCCTGGCGTACGTGCTCCTCCTCGAACAGGGTCTGGCGCTGGAGGTTGGACCACTCGAGCCGATCGTCGTCCACGATTTCCAACTCTCCAACGCCCGCGCGCACCAGGGCGTTGGCCAACGTGCTGCCCAGCGCGCCGCATCCGATCAGCACCACCCGCGCCGCGGCGATGCGACGCTGGCCCTCCGGCCCGATGGGGGCGAAAAGCTCCTGGCGGCTGAAGCGTTCCGAGGGGCTCTCACGCATGCCGGGTTCCCTCCGTTCCGACCATCTGCAGGAGGCGCTCGCGGGCGGCCGCCGCCTCAGGTTCTCGAAGCCGGCGCAGCAGGTGCGCTTCCAGCCGGATGAGCTCCGGGTTGGTCTCCTGCGCGGGCCTCTCCCGGAGTCGCTCGGACAAGATCAGGGCTCGCCGCGGCGGCAGATCCTGGAGCAACGGGAGCCAGAACGCGGCGAAATCATGCGGATCGGATGGTGACAACTCCAGAGCGCGCCGGAAGGCTTCCTTCTCCAGCGCGCTGTCGTCGCTCTGGCGCGCCGCCTCGGCCTGCAAGCGCAAGGAATCCCGGCTTACGCCGCCCAGGGTCTCGGCCCGACCCAACGCGGCCAGGGCCTGGGCCGGTTCGCGCAGGTCGAGATGACACCGGGCCAGACGCAGCCACAGGTAGTCGGTCTCCGCCACCTTGAGCGCCAGCTCGAAGTAGGACAACGCCTCCCGCGGTTTGCGGCGCTCGCACAGCACGTTGCCCATCAGCACCAGGGCGCGGGGGTCGTTGGGATCCCGGCGCAGGATGGCCCCGGCCAGCGCCGCCGCCTCGCGGAAGCGCTGCTCCCGGTAGTGGAGGTCGGCCAGCGCCGCCATGAGCCGCCGGTTCTCGGGCGTTTTCTGCAAGGCTCGCTCCATGAGCCGGCGCGCCTCTGCGCTGCGCTCGGCGCGGACCAGCTCGCGCGCCTTGCTCAATACGTCGTCGAACATCTCCTGCTGGCGCATCTCGCTCATGGCTCGCCTCCAGGGTGCCAGGCGCCGACGCGGTCGCCGTCGCAGGCCACTTCGCCGGTGGGCGGACGGCAGGCGTTGCGTCGCCCGCGTACCCGGCCTGTGGTGCGTTCCAGGCGCCACACCTCGCCGCGCAGCGCCAGCAGCGCTTCCTCGGCTTCGAGGCGCGGCGGGATGTCTGGCGGGGCCGGCAGCGGAAGGATCCAGGCGGACTCGGGGATCGGCCAGCGCAGGAGCCGCGCCGTCGCGGACGAGGGACGCACCGAGCACAGCAACAGGCCGTCCCTCTCCAGGATCGGTGGGAGCAGGCGATCGCCGAGCCAGTGGTAGGCGAAGCGTTCCCGGCCGTCCTCCAGGGCGAAGCCGGCCACGACCAGATCGTCGGGGTAGTCGAGCCCAGGGCCGATCACCAGCACCTCGTCGCCGGATACCAGGAGGTGCGCTGGAGACTGCGCTGGACGCTCACGCACCCAGCGGAAGGTGCCGTCGGGCCTTTTGCGCGTCAGGGTGAACCGATCCAGCGTGATGAAGTCCCCGTCCGGTAGAGCGTCGCTGGCCACCCCTGGTTCACTCTCCGACCAGCGGCCCAGGTTCGGGCCCACCGCCCCCGCCAGTGGGGATTCGTGAAGGATCCATTGGCCCTCGGTGCCGCGACGTTCGATGAGGCCATCGAAGGTGGTCACGGTCGCCAGGGTCCCGGCCGCGAGGAGTGGCGAGGCCAGCAACAGGACGCGGAAGGATGTCCCCAGCCAGCGGCGTCTTCGCAGCAGAAGCGCGCCCGATAGCCCAACCAGAACGCCTGCCGCCGCGGCCGACAACAGCGAGAGGCTCCACCGGTGCAGGTCATCCGAACGCTGCTGGAGCGCGAGGTAGGCGGTGTCGGCCGCCGGGGCGAGCCAGATCCCGACGCCCCAGGCGACCAGCGCCAACCCGAGAAAGACGATCGCCACCAGGACCCCGGACAGGCGGGTTCTCGAGGGCAGGCGGTCCACCATGGCCCGAGTATAGCCGCCCGGCCCTGGATGTCCACCCGCCGGGGCCCATTTGACAGATTCCGCAGGATCTGGTTCAAGTCGCCGTTCGGAGGAGCGAGATGAAGATCTTTTCTTTCAAGGATCTGGCGGCGGACGATGCGGTGCTCGCGGCCATCTGTGAGGCGCTCCTCCGCGGCGGCCTGGTGTGCTTTCCGGTCGGGGGCAACTACCGGCTGTTGGCCGACGGGCTTTCCGAGAAGGCGGTCGAGCGGTTGCTGGTCTCGAAGCGGCGCACCACCCGTTCGCCCTCGTTGCTCCTGGTGGGGGATCCCCGCCTGCTGTCCCGGGTGGCCGCGGAGATCTGCCCGGTGCGGGAACGGTTGGTGCGAAAGTTCTGGCCGGGGCCGCTGACCATCCTGTTCCCGCCGCACCCCGAGTTGCCGCTGAACCTGCGGCGCTCCCTGACCGGTCGTTCAGGCCAGGTGGGAGTGCGCCAACCAGAGCACCCGGAGGTGCAGCGGTTGCTACGGCGGTTCGGCAGGCCGCTCTTGTGCTCCTCGGCCAACCCCGAGTCGCGGCGAGGGGCCTCCTCTCCGGCCCAGGTGCGCAAGAACTTCTTCGGCAAGGTGGAGATCTTCGTGGATGCGGGCGATCTTTCCGCGGCGCCGGTGTCCACCGTGGTGGACGTCAAGGACGGGCGGGTGGAGGTGACCCGGCCCGGAGCCGTGTCGGCCGAGCGGCTCGCCGAAGCCGCCGGCGCTGGATGAGCACCCAGACCACGAGGGGAAGCAGCAGGGCGTAAAATCCAGGCCCGGAGATCCAACCCCAGGCGGCGCGTGAGGCATGAAGCGCCGCGACCACCACCAGGCCGGCGTGGACCAGAACGAGCGCGGCCATCCATAGGAGCAACCGGCGCAACAGGGGCAGGGCGGCGGCCGGGAACTCCAGGCCTCCGAGGGCCCGGCGAAAGTACCCCTCGATGATGCGGGCCGGAGCCAGAGCCAGGAAGGCCAGGTACGGCACCATCAGACCCTCCAGGATGGCCGGCTTGAGCTTGAAGAAGCGCTCGTCGTCGGTAAGGAGCGAGCCGGCCGCCAGGCCACCGATCAACAACACGTCCACCAGCACCAGTGGATCCAGCCGGCGGGTACGCCGGATGTCCAGCGCCGCCTGGGCGCCCACCAAAAGCAGCGCGGCGCCGATGGCCCAGGCCGGGTCCTCGACCAGCGCGTCCACCAACAAGAATGCCAGGATGGGCAGGAGCTGGAACATCAGCAGCCGGGCGGGATTGGCGGGGCGCGGGTCGGCCATCGAGGCGAAGCACAGCACATCCGCCGCCGCCGCTCAACGGATTTTCCGTTTGCGCTCGGCCTGCCGGCGCGGCACAATCGGCTCGGGAGGCACCATGGCCGACGAACCCAAGCGTTGCCGGCGCTGCCAGACCGTCTTCGCCGCATCTCACTGGGCCCACGGGCGCACGGCGTGCCCGAGTTGCGGCGGTTCTCTGGAACCAGCCACCGCGCCGGTGTTGCGCTACGAGCATTACGACTCCAGCGCCGATATCCGGTTCGATCTCTCGGGCTTGCTCAGCCCGGAGCAGAAACGGGAAGCCTGGATCGTGTGTGGCCTGGGCGGAGCGCTCATCGTGCTGGCCTTCGCGGCGCGCCTGGCCTTCCTCATCCTGGGTGGGCTCAGGGGGTTCTGGGGTGTGCCGTGGTGGTTCGATGTGCTGGTGGGAGGCATGATCTTGTTGGGGGCGGCGATGGGGGTGTGGGCGACGGTGCGCCTGCTGCGCCACTGGCACACCCTGCGGCGGAGGTGAGGCTAGGACGACGCGTCTGGCGCTTTCTTGGGGGGATGCTTGACCAGTTCGGTCAATTCGCTCCGGTATTTTTCGAGGTCGGGCGCCTGGGCAGCGCGCATCTGGCCGATGGCGAACCGGGCCACTGCCCGGGCGAGGGCGTGGATGGCCTGGTGGCGTTCCCACCCTTGTTCTAGCAACGTCGCCAGGGCTGCGCTGGCCTCCGGTGGTTGGTGTTCGAAAAGCTGCTTTTCGACGATCTGGTGGAGCAGCAGGTGCACCTTGAGGGCCTGCCCATCCAGGTTCGGGTGGGGATGACGGGCGTGGTCCTCGATGATTTCGAGAGCGAGCTTGGCGGTGCTGTTGGGGGGCTTCGTCTTCGGTCGCGACCGGGGTTTTCGGGCCATGCCGGTATTTTATGCGTGGTTGGGGGGGCGGGTCCAGCGATTACTTGCCAAGGTCCGCAGCCGGTGCAATAATTCACACTCGCGGAACAAGCCGCCCGTGCGCCGGATCCGCAGGATGAAATAGATCCGGCAGGAAGCCTGGGACGTCTGTACCGGAAGCGCCGGCAGGCGCGGCGAAGGTTGCTTGGCTGCGAAAGCGATCTCGAGGACGACCATGAAATTCAGGTGCGACAAGTGCAATGCGCAGTACGCCATCGCCGACGAGAAGGTGGGAAAGAAGGGCGTGCGGGTCAAGTGTAAGAAGTGCGCCAACGTGATCACCGTACGGCCGGCCCAGGAGCAAGCTGCCGCGGGAGCCGAGGAAGCACCGGCCGCGGTGAGTGGGGCACCGGCACCCGGCCCGACCGAGGGTGCGGATGTTCCCACCGAGGCCAATCAACGGGAGAGCACCGACGTTTCCGCGCCGCCGGCGCCGACGGACGGGGGTGGACCCAAGATCGGCGACGAGGATCTGGGCAATGCCTTCGATAACATCCTGGGAGAGAGCGGGCTGCCCGACGACGGCGCCGCGTCTGGCGGAAACGAAGATCTCGGGGAGGGGGACCTGGATCGCCAGTCCACCCGGTTGTTCAGCGTAGAGGAGATGCAGAAGGTGCAGGCCGAGAAGGAGAAGGCCACCCGGCGGGAAGAGGAGAGTCGCCAGATCGGGGATCTGTACCGATTGGCGCGAGGGGAGGAGCCGGGTACCGCGCCGGCGAGCCCTGGCGATTCATCCCCAGGGGTCCCGGCGTCGGGCGAGGATCGGCTGGAGTGGTACCTGGCGGTGGACGATCAGCAGATGGGTCCGCTCTCTCTGCGGGACGTGACCGAGCGGTTTCATCGTGGCGAGATCCGTCCGGACACCCTGGCATGGAAATCCGGGCTGGGGGACTGGGCTCCGCTGCTGGAGGTGGCCGAGTTGCGGTTCCTGGTCCAGTCTTCGGCGAGCACCGCGGCCGATGTTGAAGAGCCAGCCGCTCCGGCGGAGCGGGCTTTTTCGCAGGAAGAGGACGAGGAGCCGGCCGGTGCCGCCCCGGACGGCGCCTCCATGGAATCGGAAGAAGCGCATAGCGGCGAGCAGGAATATTCCGACACCTCGGTCACCGGAGCGGCATTCGCCGCGGACGTGGACTGGAAGCCGTCTGCGGTTTCGGCTCTGAGCTCGTTGGCCGAGGAGGAACTGGCGTCCCTCAAGCCGCCCGAGCCCGAGCCGTTGCCCGAGCCGTCCGACGTGATCCCGCCGCTGACGGATGAGAAGGCCGCGCCGGACACCGCGCCCATGGACGATGGCGACAGCTCGATCATTGGCCAGATCCGGGCCGAGGAGGAGGCGGCCGCTCGCGAGGCGGAGCGCAAACGCCAGGAGGAAGAACGCCTGGCGGCCGAGGCGGCCGCGGCTCGTCGCAAGCAGGAGGAGGAGGCCCTGGCCGCACAAGAGGCGGCGCGCCGGGAACAATACCAGGAGAAAAAAGAGCGTGTGGTGCCCCCTCCCGAGGTCTCCGCGGCTCCCCATGCCGCGGTTCCGCGGTGGCTGATCGGGGTGCTCGCGGGTGGCGGCCTGCTCATCCTGGTGCTGCTGGGGTTCATCGCCTACATCCTGGTGCGCGGCCAGGTTCCGCCGGAGCCCGGCCAGGGCGTGCCTCTCGGGCCTCCCGCTGCGATCGGAACCGCGCCCGCGGCGCCGCCGGCCACCGCCGGCGGGGTTACGCCACCCGCGCCGCCTTCACCTCCCGACTCCGAGGGACCCGCGAGCCCGCCGGCCCCAGCCGCCGGCGCGGAAAGCGCTTCCCCTGCCGCCGGCGTGGCGGCGGCACCACCCCCTGCGCCCCCCTCGCCGGAGGAAAAACCGGCGACGCCGGGGAAAAAGGTCGCGCCGCCCCGCGAACCGAAGAAAGTCGTTCAGCCGCCGAAGCCGCCGCAGGAGAAGGACGAAACCCTGGCGCGGTTGCAGCGCGAGGAAAAGACTGACCGTGGCCGCAAGGAGCGCGAGGCCCCGCCCCCAGAGGAAGCCAAGCCCAAGAAGAAGATCGACAAGAACGACATCCTGAACTTCCGCGATGACGACGAGGACGACAAGGCGCTACAGAAGGAGATGGGCGTGAAGCGGGCCGAGGCGGCCCCGGCGCCCAAGCCGGAAGAGAAGAAGGAGCTGCCCCCGCGCACCAACGCCGACGTGCTCGAGGTGATGAAGCAGCACCTGGCCGAGTTCCAGGCCTGCTCCCGCAAGCAGAAAGAAGTGGACGCCTCGGTGCAAGGCCGGATGGTGATCAAGTTCGTCATCACCCCCGAGGGGACGGTGACCAAGCTGGCCACCGACACGGCCGAGTTCAAGGGGACCTTCGTCTCGGATTGCATCGGCCGGGTGATCAACGGCATCCGCTTCCCCAAGGCGGGCGGCGGCCCCATGACCGTGCCCTTCCCGTTCACCGTGAAGTAACCATACACCGCGGCGTGGGATTCATTCGTGGTTGCCAATCTATGTTTGGGGGATATCCGTGGCTGGGGATTGGCTGAACGGGGCGCAAAACACCCCTGGCGGTTGGTGGCGTTGGAGTGGAGCCTCGCCGTGTAGGATTCCTGGGTCCCGCGGTCGGTCGCTTGTCAGAACGCTCCTCACACAAGGTGGGTATTCTCGAAAGATCGAATGGCCTCCGGGTCAAAGCACCTGGCGAGCAGAGGGCGCTTGGCTTGAGCGCACTGGTTGCCATACGAGCCGCCGCAAGAAAATACTGTTGCCGTAGGGCGTTGAGGAGCCGGGGACCGGAACCGTTGCTTCAGAACAGGATGGTGGCCTCGGGCGCCGGGGTGGCCGCCCGGCTCATCGCCTTGCGCTGGGCCTCCAGCCGCTCGGCGGAAAGGGACTTGAGCGACTCCAGGATTTGGGGCTCCTGACGGGCGAGCTGCAAGAAGTCGGAACGGGACAAGAACAAGAACTCGCCGCCGCGAACGGCCCGCACGGTGGCGGTGGTGGGCGTGTCGTGGATCAGCGAGATCTCACCGAACACCGAGCCCTCGCGCAGTGTGGCCAGCTGGATGCGGGAGCTGCCCTCGAACTTGGTGACTTCCACCTCGCCGCCCAGGATCATGTACAGGCCGGGCCCGGGCGTCCCTTCGCGGATGATCACCTCGTCGGTGGGGATGCCGATGGAGGTGAACATCTCCAGCAAGGCGCGCTTCTTCTCCCGGGGGAACGGCGCGAACATCGGGTTGGTGGCGAGCAAAAAGTGCAAGAAGCGTTGGCGTACGAAACGGGCCAGCGCCAGGGTGAGATCGTCGATGTCGGAGGCAGCCGCCTCAATGTCCTCCCGGCGCAGCTCGAGCACGTCGCTCTCACGCAGCGCCACCGCCGAAGCGACGCGCGGGGCGTCGGTGATGAGCGCCATCTCGCCGAACACCGAATTGGTGGAGAAACGGGCCAGGGCCCGGGACTCGCCACCGCGGCTCTCGCGGGCCTCGACCTCGCCGAAAGCCAGCAAGAACACCGAGGTCCCCGGGTCGCCCTCTCTCACCACCTCCTGCCCGGCCGGGAAGGTGCGCAGCTCCATGAGCTCCAAGATGGGGTAGATGGCCTCTGCGGAGAGCAATGAAAAGAAGGGTGCGGCCGGGACACTCCGCGGATAGCGGGCGTTCTCGAAGGACCGGGCCAGGCTGGATGCCGTGCTGACCAGCTTGTCCGCGGCCGGCGGGGGAGCGCTGACCTCCAGGTCTCCCCGCAGATCGGGGGGGACCGGCAGCTCCAGCTCCTGTTCGATTCGGTCCGACTCCAGCCCGTACATGTCGGCCAAGAGGCGCAGAGTCGATTCGAAGCCGGTCTGCAAACGTGCCGCGCGTTTGGTGGCGTCAAGCCCCAGCAGCGGGTAGCCCGCTCGCAGACAGTGCTCGGCGATGGCCTTGTAGATCTCGAAGGCGCGGTTGTACTCCTTGAGCCCTTCCAGAGCACGGGCGGCCAGGAAACGAGACCAGAGATGCGCCGGATCGGTCCGGATCACCTGGGTCAACTTGGCCAGGGCAGACTCGTGGCGGCCCTGCAGAAGCTCGGTTTCGGCCTCGCGATAGGTCTCAAGCAATGTAGGCATCGACCGGTTCTCCTTGAACACGGGCCGCGCTGCCCGGGTATCCCACTCCCACGAGGGCAATGGACGCGGCGGGACGAAGGTTGGGTCGGTGGCGCCAGGACATAGAGGATCGTCGATTGACCGGGAAACTACCAAAACGCTCGCACGCTGGCAAGAAAAACCGCCCGCCTCGCGCTTGACGAAGAACTATTCGGATATAACTTGTCCACATAAGGAGGTGCGCCATGTCAAACCTGTTACGGAAGAATATCCATCCGATGGAACGGGTCGTTCGCTTCTTGCTGGGGTCTTTCTTGCTCAGCCTGATCTTCTGGGGCCCGCAAACGTGGTGGGGACTGATCGGCCTGGTCCCACTCGCCACGGCTTTCGTCGGGAGCTGCCCGCTGTACACTCTGCTGGGCCTCACCACCTGCCGCCGCTGCGAGAATCCCTCCCCGTCGGGAAGCGCCTGAAGCCAGCCTCCGTCCGGGTGCTTCATTCCTCTCCCTTTTCCGCCGAGCCGCCCGTATTGGGCTGGTGGGGGCGGAACCCTCGGTACTCTCCGAAGGGCCGCGCGCGAAACCGGGCTCCCAACGAGCGCGCCAGCCGCTCGCAGGCGGCGAGGTCCACGCCGGGCAGGGCCACCGCCGTGGCCACGACCGTGGGGATCTCCTGGGCCGCGCGCCGGATGAAATCGCACATTGCATCGAAAGCCGCCTGCGGATCCGGGGGCTGACACAGGCGGGCGTAGCTTTTCACGTCTGGGGCGTTGAGGCTCACGGAGACGGTGTCCACCGCGCCGCGCAGCTCCGAGACGATGTCTCGCCCGAGGACCAGGCTGGCCAGGCCATCGGTGTTCACCCGTACCCGCTGTCCCTCGTCGCGGAGCTTCCGTCCCACTTCGATCACGACCTCCGCGCGCAGCAAGGGTTCGCCCACGCCGCAGAAGACCGCCTCGGCGTAGCGCTCGCCCGACGCCTCCCGGTAGGCCGCCAGCACCTCCGCCGGGGTGGGTTCGCGCCGCAGCGCCAGCGGGATGTCGCCCAGCAGGTGTCCCCCGCGTTTCAAGCAAAAGCGGCAGGCCAGGGTGCAGCGGTTGGTCACGTTGAGGTACAGCGCTTCCTTGACCTGGTAGGCGATCCGTCCGGGCGGTGCCGCTTCCCGCGCGTCGAGGCGAAGCACGCGGCGCACGGTGGCGCTGGTGACGCTGCCGATCTCCTCGGCGGAGAGGCCCCGCAGCTTTCCCAGCGCCTGCGCGATCTCGGCCACCCGCGCCGGCTCGTTGCGGCGCCCGCGGAAGGGCACCGGCGTGAGGTAGGGCGCGTCGGTCTCCAGCACCAGCCGCTCCAGGGGAACGTCGCGGACCGAGCGGCGCAGCTTCTCGGCGTTCGGAAAGGTGAGAATCCCGTTGATCCCGAAGGCGAAACCCAGGTCCAGACCCGTTCGCAGCAGGCTCTCTTCACCGGTGAAACAGTGGATGATGCCTCCTGTGAGACCCGCAGACTCCTCCGTCAAAATGCGGGCCACCTCGCCGTGATCGTCGCGGGCATGGATGACCAGCGGCAGGCGCAGACGGCGGGCCAGGCGTACGAAATCCCGGAACAGGACCCGTTGCACCTCGCGGGGCGAGAGATCGTAGTGGAAGTCGAGCCCCACCTCGCCGATGGCCACCACCTTGGGGTGGAGGGCCTGCATGGAAAGCCGTCCCAACACCCGGCGGCGGCGCGCCTCCCAGAGCGATCGCTGGGGGGCGGGAATGGGCGCGGTCGGCGAGCCTTCGAATTTGAGTCCCAGGGAGGCGTCGTGGGGATGAACGCCGACGGTGGCCCACAGGCGCTCGTCCGCGGCGGCCAAGCGCAGCGCCTCCCGGACGCTGGTATCGCCATCGCCGGAGCCCACCAGCACGATGCCTTCCAGCCCGGCCTCCCAGGCGCGGGCGAGCACGTCGCCGCGATCGGCGGCGAAGTCGGAGAAGTCGAGGTGGGCGTGGGAGTCGAAGTACATGAGTGTCAGTCTGCCGCCTTTTCAGCGAGGAACTCCTGGAGCGCTTGTTGGGCCAGCGCCGCCAGCTCCGGGTCGGACGGGTCGCGGGCAGTGCGCTCCAACACCGGGATGGCGCGCGCGTCACCGAGCAGCGAAAGCCCCCGCGCCGCGTCGAGCCGGTGGATGTCTCGTTCGTCCTCGAGCACCCCGCGCAGCAGCTCGAGGGCTCCCGGCAGGCGCAGGGCTCCGGCCAGCTCCAGGGCGAAACCGCGCTCCTCGGCGCGCGTCGAGGTTTGGCAACGCTCCAGGTGGGCGGTCCCGCTGGCGTCGCCCATGACGTGCAGCGCGGCGGCGGCCTGCAGGCGTTCCAGCGGGTGTAGCCAGCGGCGGGCGAAGAACCGCTGCACCGGTTCGAGGGCGGCGGGTGCGGCCAACCGGGTGAGCCCGCGCAGCGCCTCGAAACAAAGGTCGCGCTTGTCCAGGGCCCAGACCAGCACCTCGACGCCTGCATCGTCACCGAGGACCGACAGGGCCACGGCGGCGCGAAAGGCGCTGATGGGATCCGGATCCGAGAGCAAGGCCCGGATGGCCGGCGCCGACAGAGCGTCTCGGGCCTCGGCCAGCGCCTCGGCGGCATCGGCGCGCTCGACCGAGTCCGAGGAGCCGAGCGCGGCGCGGGCCCGGGCCAGAGAATCGGCGGTGTCGTGGGGCGGAGGGAGCTTCATGGTCACGCGTCAGTGCACCGACTCGCCGGCAGCGAGGTCTCCGGCGAACTCGGCGATGACCACCCGCTCACCGCCCGGGCCGGCCGCCAGCAGCATGCCGCGCGACTCCACGCCCATGAGCTTGGCCGGCTTGAGGTTGCAAAGCAGGAGGATGCGGCGGCCGACCAGGCTCTCCGGGGTATAGGCCTTTCCGATCCCGGCCACCACCTGTCGCGGTTCTGCTTCGCCCACGTCCACCATCAGGCGCAGCAGCTTGTCGCTCTTCTTGATCCGCTCCGCGGAGCGGACCAGGCCCACGCGAAGGTCGATCTTCTGGAAGTCCTCGATGGCGATCTGGGGCTTCTCCGGCGGCGGTTGCGAGGGCTTGGCCTCCTGGGCGGCGGGCGCGAACTGGCCGAGAAGGCTCTGTGCCCGTTCGGGCTCGATGCGCGGGAACAGTGGTGCGCCCTTCTGGAGGAGGGTCCCCGCCGCCAGCCCGCCCCAGCGGGCCACGCGCTCCCGGGACAGCTCGGCCTGCTCGGGGCGCAGCCCGAGTTGCGAGAGCATGGCCTCGGCGGTGCTGGGCATGAACGGGTGCAGCAGCACGCCGATCACCCGCAGGCTCTCCAACGCGTCGTACACCACCGTGTTCAGGCGCTCCAGGCGGCCTTCCTTGTGCAGCGTCCAGGGGCCTGCCTCGTCCATGAAGCGGTTGGCCTCCCGCACCAGCTCCCAGATGGAGAGGAGGGCGCGGTGAAACTGGAAGTTCTCCAGGTGCTCGGCGGATTCCTTCACTGCGCGCAGGCCGACCTCGACCAGGTGCTGCTCCAGCCCCTCGCGCGCGCCCGGGGTCGGCACCTCGCCACGGGTGTACTTCTCGGCCACCGTGACCACCCGCCGCAGCAGGTTGCCCAGGTCGTTGGCCAGCTCGGCGTTGACGCGCCCGATCAGCGCCGGGTGCGAGAAGTCGCCGTCCAACCCGAAGGGCACCTCGCGCAGCAAGAAGAAACGTACCGCGTCCGCGCCGTAGGCGTCGATCAGCGCGTGCGGCTCCACCACGTTGCGCAGCGACTTGGACATCTTCTCGCCGTTGATGGTCCAGAAGCCGTGGGCGTACACCCGTCGCGGTAGCGGCAAGCCCGCCGAGAGCAGGAAGGTGGGCCAGTACACCGCGTGGAAACGCAGGATGTCTTTGCCGATGAGGTGTACGTCCGCCGGCCAGAAGCGCGAGAAGAGCTCGCCGCCCGAGTCGCTCCCGTCCCAGCCCAGGGCCGAGATGTAGTTGGCCAGCGCGTCGATCCACACGTAGATCACGTGGGCCGGATCGTCCGGCACCGGCACGCCCCAGGAGAACGAGGTGCGCGAGACCGACAGGTCGCGCAGGCCCTCGCGGATGAAGCTCGTAATCTCGTTGCGCCGGATCTCCGGCTGCACGAAGTCGGGGTGCTCTTCGATGTGGCGCAGCAACGCCTCCTGGTAGCGCGACATGCGGAAGAAGTAGCTCTTCTCCTTCATGCGTTCCAGCGGGCGCTGGTGCAGGGGGCAGCGGCCGTCCGGGACCTGCGTCTCGGTGAAGTACTCCTCGCAGCCGGTGCAATACAGCCCCTCGTACTCGCCCAGGTAGATGTCGCCGCGCTCCCGCACGCGGGAGAACAGCCGCTGCACCACCCGCTGGTGGCGCTCCTCGGTGGTGCGGATGAAGTCGTCGAACCGGATGTCCAATCGCTTCCACAGGGCGCGGAATCGCTCCACCACCTGGTCGGCCAGCTGAATGGGCCGCATGCCCTGGGCCCGGGCGGCCTTGTCGATCTTCAGCCCATGCTCGTCGGTGCCGGTGAGGAAGCGCACCTCGCGACCGGCCGAACGGTGGTAGCGCGCCATCACGTCGGCGGCGATGGTGGTGTAGGCGTGGCCGATGTGGGGCACGTCGTTGACGTAGTAAATGGGGGTGGTGACATAGAAGGTCTGGTTCATCGGTCATCTGCCTTTCGTTGCTTACGAGGTGGGAGCCGCGCCGCCCGGCGCGGGGCCAGTGGAGGGTGCCGGACCCCCGCCGGGACTCGCGTTGCCGGGCCCCGGCGGGCGGCCTTTGCCCGAACGGTGCCTGCGACGCCGGCGCTTGCGGCCTTCCGACGGGCGGTTCTCGGCGTTGCCTCCAGCGCTCGGGGTGTGTGTGCCCGCCGCGGTGGGCGCGCTCGGCCTGGCGCCGGACCCTTCAGTTGCGGAAGGCGGGTGTTGCTTCTCCGGGTGTTGGGGAGGTGCCGGAATGGGACGTTCGGGCCGGACCGGGGAAGGTGGCACGGGTTCTTCCGGTGCCGGGGGAGGCGCCGGCTTCTTCCCGGTCTTGAACTCCTCGAGCGTCATGACGACGATCTGGTCCGGAAGCTGCAACCGCAACCGGCCCCCCAACACGTCCACGTCGAGCACCCGGGCGGAGCCCAGGTGGGTCTCCACCGTCTTTCCCACCTTGGGAAAGTCCTTGCGCAGGGCGCGGTAGGTCTCGTCCTCGAACACCAGGCAACACATCAACCGGCCGCACAGTCCGGAGACCTTCTGCGGGTTGAGCGCCAGGCCCTGGGTCTTGGCCATCTTGATGGAAACCGGCACGAAGCGCCGCAGGTAGCGGGAGCAGCACAGCGGTTGGCCGCAGATGCCGATGCCACCCAGCATCTTGGACTCGTCGCGCACGCCGATCTGGCGCATCTCGATGCGCACGTGAAGATCGCGGGCCAGCTCCCGCACCAGCGTACGGAAGTCCACCCGGCCATCGGCCGAGAAGAAGAACACCGCCTTGTTCCCCCCGTGGAGGTACACCACGCGGATGAGCTTCATGGGCAGGCGCTGCTCGGCGATCTTCTTCTGGGCCAGCTCGAAGGCCTCCTCTTCCCGCTTCTGGTTGCGGCGCAGGAGCATCAGGTCCTCGGTGCCCACCTTGCGCAACACCGGGCGCAGCGAGATGCCTTTGGGATTGGGGGTGACGAACACCACCGATCCCAGGTTGAGATCCTTCTCGTTGTCCACCACCACCCGGTCGCCTACCTTGAGGGTGAGTGCGCGCGCGTCGAAGGCCGTCACCTGACCGTCCGGCAAGAGCACACCGACCACGGCGGTCGCCGAAGTGGCGGTGGGGGGCGGTGGCCGGGGCTGGGTCAGCTCGCCCGGGCCGCGCTGGATGCACACCGCACGGGCCGTCTCCTCGGCGAGGTGCTCCTCGTCATCGGGACCAGCCTCGATCCGGGCCAGGGCTTCCTCGGGCGTGTCATCCAGGGGCGAGGCGGACTCTTCATCGTCCACGTCTTCGGCGGGAGGAAGGATCGGTGGCTTTTCGTCGGTCGGGTTCACGGTTCTCTCACCGAGAGTAAAAAGGATTCCATGGTCAGGCGCGGGTTGGCGTTGGCCTGCATCGCCGCGCGGGCGGCCTGCAGGCTGTCGATCCAGGAGAACAACCGCTCGTGCCCTGCGCTATCTGCGATGGCCTGCGCCTGCGCCTCGAGGTCCGGGTTGATGAGCTGCGCCTCCTTGGCGCCCAGCGAGAGCAACAGCGCGTCGCGTAGCCAGGCCTCGATCCGGTCCAGGACGAGCTGCGCCTGCTCGCGGCCTTCTCCGCCCGCGCTCTGCTCCTCCGCGAAGGAGAGCGCGTCCTCCAGATCGCCCTGGAAAACGCGGCGCAGCGCCTCCACGGTCGCGGCGCGCGCCGTCAGTTCTTCACTCTCGGCCAGCTCCAGGCCCCGGCCGGGGCTGCCCTGCGCCAGGGCGGCAAGCGCCCCTGCCGGCTCGGCGGCGAGGCCGGCCTTCTCCGAGAGAAGTTGGGCCACCGCCGCCTGGGGCACCGGCCCGAAGCTGACCGATTGGCAGCGCGAGCGAACCGTTGGCAGCAGGGCCTCGGGGTTCGCCGTGCACAGGATGATCACCGAGTCCGGGGTCGGTTCCTCGAGTGTCTTCAGGAAGCGGTTCTGGGTGTTCAGGTTCATGCGCTCGGCGTCCACCACCACCAGCACCTTGGCCCGCCCCAAACTGGGACGGTGCCGAAAGAGGTTGGCCGCCTCGTCCAGGTCGGAGACGCGGATCTGATCCGAGGGGGCCTTCTTCTCTTTGTCCTTGTGCCCCTCGTCCTCGCGCAGGCCGCGGGTGGCGAGCTCTTCCTCGCTGGCGAGCAGCCGCACGTCGGGATGGGTTCCGCGCGCGACCCGGGTGCAGGACTCGCACACGCCGCACGGCTCGGGCGCCGGGCAGGCGAGCGCCGCGGCGAAGGCCCAGGCCACTCGCTCCTTGCCCACGCCGCGCGGGCCTGAGAACAGGTAAGCGTGCGCCACTCGGCCGCCACGCCGGGCGTTCTCCAGACGGGCGATGACCGCCTCGTGGCCCAGAATGTCGCGGTACACCGGCAACATGCGGCTTCCTCCGGGCGGGGATTCTCCAGGAAGGCCCGCGCATTGTCAAAGGAATCTGACGAGTTCAGAAAACCAGGCCGACCCGCAGCAGGTTGAGGTTGAGCCCGCCGGCGAGCGCCGTGCGCCGCGCGCGCGCCGTCTCGAACAGGTCGAAGTCGGCATGGAAGAACGACCCCTCGAGGCAACCCAGGCACACCCCGGCGTACACCCCGATCACCGGCTCCAGCACCAGCGGCCCGAGCCGGAAGCGATAGCCGAAGTCGAGGCCCAACCCGATCTCGCCATCCTCGCCGTTCACTCCCTGGGCTTCGGCGGCGGCGCAACCTTCTGCGGGAGGAGTCGTTCCTCGCGCGCCCCAGGTCGTCAGACGCCGGGCGCGGAGCTTCGGCTGGAGGAACCAGCCCCGGCTACCGCCGGCGGGGAAAAATCGCACCCCGACCGCGACGCTTCCTCCCGCCGAGCGGCTCTCGCAACCGTACCAGCCGCCCCGGGTATACATGCCCTCGATGACCAGGATGGCGCCGCTCTGGAGCACCACGTCCAGCCCTGCCGAAGCGTACCCGAGGCCCGCCGCGCCGAGAAAGACGCTGCCCAGGGGCTCGACCCAGATCGCCCCATGCTCGACCCGTTGCGCCAGAGCCGGCCCCGTGGCTGCAGCGAGCCAGAGGGCCACGACAAAAGGCAATTGACACCTCGGGTGCGCCATGTTACCGTGCCGCCTTGATTCGGGAGTCAATCTCGTCCGATACCCATTCTCATCCAAGGAGGAAAAAATGCCAACCCCGAAAGAGATTTTCGAACAGAAGCTCCCCGGCCAGCTCAAGGCCAAGGGCGACGCCGTGACCAAGGTGAACGCCATCTACCAGTTCGTGATCAACGGCGCCAACGGTGGCAAGTGGTGGGTCGACGCCACCAAGTCCGGCGGCGAGGTCGGCACCGGCGACAAGGAAGGCGCCAAGTGCACCATCACCATGAACGACAACGATTTCGTGGACATGGTGACGGGCAAGCTGAACGGCCAGATGGCCTTCATGACCGGCAAGCTCAAGATCAAGGGCGACATGAGCCTGGCCCTCAAGCTCGGCAGCATCCTGGGGATGTAACCCTACCTGCCCTCGTCCGGGGAGGACGGCGCGTCCAGCACCGTCACCTCGGCCAGGCACCCCCCGGCGGCGGGATCCGCTCCCGGCTCGAGCGCCTCCACGGTGAGGGTGAGCCGCTGGGCGGGAATGCGCCGCGACAAGACCACCAGGGTCTGCAGGGCGAAGCTCTTGCCGGGAAGGGCGAAGTCCGCGCTCCCGAACACCTCGCCTTCGGGTGACCCGTGTCGGTCGATGGCCAGGGTTGTCTTGTCATCGAGCCGGAGCGAGAGCCGGATCAAGCGGCCGTGTTTTCGCCACCGTGCCTCATCGGCGGCGCAGCCGGGGACGATGCGCAGGGCGCGCACCGCGCTGCCCTCCGGCAGCCGGAGCGAGAGGGTCGGCTTTTCTTTCTCCGAGGGGGGCGCGAAGGTCCACTCGGTGCCGACGTCACCATCGCTGGCGGCGGCTGTCTCCGGCGGGCCCTGGGGAGTCGCAGCCACCGGGCACAGGAAATTCGCTTCTCGGGTAGAGGCCAGGCGGTAGGTTTGCTCGTGGTAGCGGTACGAGGTTTCGCGGGCGCCGATGATGGCCGCGGTCGGGCCCGTCTTTCCGAGGAGCAAGACGCGTTTTTCTTCGGTCCGCAGAGTGAGCGCGGGCATGCCCTCGACACCTTCCGCCACGCTCAGGCCCGGCCGCGACGGCCCCAGGCGCAGTTCGGGCCTCGGGACCCGGCCGGCGTCCTCCTCGGAATGCACCACGCGGTACTCCCCGGCGAAGATCTCCCGAGACCCGGTCGCTTCGAGCAGGAACAGGCGCACCCGGTGCAGCTCCTCGTCGGGGCTGTCCTCGAAGACATCGAGGCGCAGGGCGCGCCGGGAGCCGACGGCGATCTCGGCCAGCGGCAGCGCCTCGTCGCCCGGGGATTTTTCGGACCGCCAGCGCAGGCGATAGCGCCCCGGCGCCCAGCTCTGCCACAGCGAAAGCCCGATGCCGTCGTCCGAACGCTCCACCACCACGAGGTGTGGCTCGGCTGTACCGGGGAGCCGGATCTCCTGTTCGGAGATCACGGTGTGGCCGCTTTTGGCAAACTCGAAGAGGTGCTCGGTGCCCGAAGCTCCCTCGGCGCGGGCAGGGGTGGCCAGCGTAGTGGCGAGGCAGGCGAGCAACGGAGCCAAGAGTCGGTGGCGCATGAGATCACTCCGGCTCGGAGCCAGAAGAGCTGGCTGCGTACATGGTCTCGATGCAATCCCGGTGGCGTTCTTCCACCTCGTGGCGCCGGACCTTGAGGGTAGGGGTCAGCTCGCCCTGGGAAAGCTGGAGCGGCTCGGGCAGGATGGAGAACCGGCGCACGGCCTCGAATCCGGCCAGCCGGCGGTTGCGCTCCTCGATCTCGGCGGCGATGAGCGCGCGCACCTCAGGATGGACGGCGAGCTCCGAGATCTTATCGAAGGCGAGCCCCTTCTCCTCGGCGAAGCGTTGGATGTGCTCCGGGTCGAGGGTAATGAGAGCGGTGAGGAAGTCGCGGCCCTCGCCGATCACCACCGCCTGGTCGATGTACGGGCTCGAGCGCAGCAGCGTCTCGATGTGCTGCGGGGCGATCTTCCGGCCGGAGGCCATGACCAGGATGTCCTTCTTTCGGTCGGTGACGGTCAGGAACCCCTCCGGGGAGAGATGGCCGATGTCACCGGTGTGCAGCCAGCCGTCGCCGTCCAGTGCCTCGGCGGTGGCGGCGGGATCCTTGTAGTAGCCGCCCATCACGTTGCGACCGCGTAGCAGGATCTCGCCGTCCGGCGCGATGCGCTGCTCCATGCCCGGCAGTGCCGTGCCGACCGTCCCGGCCCGAAACCGATCGGGGCGGTTGACGTTGGCGGCGCCGGTGTTCTCGGTGAGCCCGTACCCCTCGAGCACCAGTAGCCCCAGCGAGCGGAAGAACTCGGCGATCTCGGGTGAGAGCGCCGCGCCGCCGCACACGAAGAACTTGAGCCGGCCCCCGAAGCGCTCTTCCACCGCGTCCCGCACCAGGCGGTCCGCCAGGCGGTGGCGCAGCCACAGGCCGAGCTCCAGTGGCTCCCGGTTCTCGCGGCGTGCGGCCACCCGAGAGGTCAGGTTTCGGTACCAGTCGGTGAGCCGGCGTTTGAGCGCCCCCTGGCGTATGAGGTTGCGCGAGATGGCCGCGTGCAACCGCTCCAGGATGGCGGGCACCACGGTGATGAAGTGGGGGCGGATCTCGGCAAGATCCCGCTCCAGCGCGTCCGGAGCCGAGGCGAAGGCGGTGGCGTACCCGCGCGCGACCGCGGCGTGCAGCAAACAACGCGGCAGGATGTGGGACAGCGGCAGGCACAGGTAGTGGACGTCCCCTTCCTCGATGAAGTCCTGCATCACCTCTCGCAGCGCCTCGGCCTCGAAGGCCAGGTTGTCGTGGGTGAGCATCACCCCCTTGGGGCGGCCGGTGGTGCCGGAGGTGAAGACCAGCGTGGCCGGTGTCTGGTCCGAGACCGCCTCGATGCGCGCCTCGCGCTGGCCGGGGAACTCGGCCCGGTGAGTGCGCCCCGCCTGGAGAAAGGCCTCCCAGGCGATCTCGTTGTGCTTTTGCACCGGGCCGCGCATGGTGACCACGCGGCGGACGGCGCTGCCGGGGAGCAAGGGACGAAAGCGCTCGAGCAGGCGCTCGTCCTCCACGATGGCCAGCGTGGCGCCGCTCTCCTGCAGGACGTGGCGCATGCCGTCCGGCCCGAGGTCGGGAGGGACGGGCACGCTGACGGCGCCGACGCGCAGCGCGCCGAAGTCGAGCAGCGCCCATTCCAGGCAGCTTCGAGACACCAGCGCCACCCGCTCTCCCGGGGTCACGTCCCGCGCCAGCAAGGCGTCGGCCACCTGGGAGACCAGCTCGTTGATCTCGCGCCAACTCAGCGTGTGCCACAAGCCGCTATCGTTGTGGATCAGGGCCGGGAGCTCCGGGGTGCGCTCCGCGCGCTGCCGCAGGAGGGAGTCGAAACCGGGCCGGGGCATGGATGATCTCCTCCGCGCCCCCCGTCAGTCCATCTCCTCCTGGATCTTCTTCTTGAGCGCCGGGGCCTGCTGCTGGAACCACAGGTCGTCGGCGTAGTCCCCCTGGCCGGGCGAGAGCTTGCGGGAGAGCACCACCTCCACCTCGCGCAGCGCGTCGGCGTATTGCTCTTCTTCCAGGTAAGTCTCGGCCAGGTAGAAGTGCGCGCGCAGCTTGTCGCCCTTCTGGATGGCCTCCTTGAGGAACTGGATGGACTTCTCGCCGTCGTACTTGGGCCAGGGGAGGTTGTAGTAGTAGCGGCCCATGGCAATGAGCGGTCCGCCCTGATCGTAGCTGCGATCGATCTTGAGAGCCGCGCCGATGGCCCGGGTGTAGTCCCCGTCGATGCCCTTCACCAGCGCCTTCACCACGGAGATGCCGAGCGCATACTGGCCGAGCGCGATCCCCGAGAAGTAGTGGCCCTCGATCCGCAGCGGCGAGGCGGCGATGGCCTTCTGTCCCCACTCGTAGCCGCGCATGCCCAGATCCTTCTTGCTGTCGTCGTCGCTCGCGCGCTCGGCCAGAAAGAAGTACTGGCGGGCCAGGCGCCACAGCACCTCGAAGTTCTTCTGATCGAGGCGCTCTGCCTCCTGGTAGCGGGCCAGGGCCTCGCGCCAGGTGGTCAGGCGAAAACGCTCGCGGTAGAGCGCATCGCCCTCGGCGACGAGCCGGGCCACCTTGGCCTCGCTCGTCTCCGGCGCGGCCGGCTCGGCGGCCGGCGCGGCGGGTGGCGTGTCGGCGGGGACGGGCGCCGGTGCGGGCGCCTGGGCCATCACCGATCCGCATCCGAGGATCAACAGGACGACGACGAGACAGCGCATGAGAACCTCCCGGGATTGACGAGCCGTGTCAAATGTATCCCGAGGGACAGAACGATGCAACCCGGTGCGTTCACAGTACGGGGATGTGGCTCGCTGCCGCTCGCAACTCCCCGTACCCCACCTCGCTCCGGCGGTTCGTGCCCGCCTCCGCTCGCGCGCTTCGACCCATCTCTAAAACAGCCGCAGCGTTGCAACATTCTCGGCAGTTGTAGATCAGGCGGGCTGGATTTCGACGGCCGGCTAGAGCGCCGCCTGGAGCCCCAGGAGCACGCCGTTGTCGTCCAGGTCGGGAAAGTAGATCTTGGCCGTCCGGCGCAGGATGACGTTGAGCTGAACCCGGATGTACTCGCGAAAGGAGTAACCCAGGCCGAAGGTCCAGGTCTCCTGGTGGGAAAACGGACCCACCTCGTCGGCACGCGCGTTGTACTGCTCGAAGCGCACCCCCAGCTCGAGCCCGTGCCGGCCCAGGGGTTCCCCGCCCAGCGCCCAGGCCAGAAGCCGATCCAGGCGCCACAGCAAGCGCGCCTCCCAGCCGTCGAAGACGTAGTCGTCCTTCCCGTTGTCGTCCCAGTCTTCCAGGATGGCACCGGCGCCGTACAGGAGGTGCAGGCGCAGGCCCGGTGCCTCCCAGCGAACGGCCAGATCGGCCGAGCCGGTGACGCGGTGGAGGTCCATCACCACCCGCCCGCTCTTGAACAGCACGTCATCGTGGCGGTTCCAGCTCGCGTGCGCCCCCAGGGAGATCACGCCGGGCCAGGGCTCCACCGTGAGCCGCGCGCCGTAGAAGAACTGCGCGCCGTTGGTGAGGATGAACTCCTTGGCGCTCACCCCGCCGATGAACAGGTTGGCCCCCAGGCCGTTGCCGACCATGGCGAACAGGCGGACCGGGCGCCCGAGCGGCTCGGCCTCGAATTTCAACCCCAGGCCCAGG
Organism: Myxococcales bacterium; assembly: GCA_012798435.1. Classification (GTDB taxonomy): domain Bacteria; phylum Myxococcota; class B64-G9; order B64-G9; family B64-G9; genus JAAZNF01. The sequence continues at coordinate 74,922 of JAAZNF010000084.1, forward strand.
TCGCGGAGCTGCGAGCGGTTGCCATAGAACAGCGAGGAGGCGTAGGTGGTGCGCGACAGGGCGTAGTCGGCCAGGGCCGTGGAGAGATCGCTGCGGAGCAAGAAATCCAGCCGGCTATCCTCCTCCAGCGCCTCCCAGGAGGAAGGGATCTTGAACTGCCCGGCGCGGATCTCGAGGCAGGACCAGGGTCGGACGGCCAGGTAGAGGTCGAGGACCTGGATGGGCTCCTCCAGCTTGAGCTGAAAGGCCACCCGCATGAGCCGGTCGAGGAAATCCCAGTGCAGGCCCACTCGAACGCGGTTGATCCGAAAACCAGCGGTATTGTCGGTGGCCTCGTCGCCGCTGGGTTGCTGGACCTGGCCCTGGGCGTCCTCCATCTGCTCGAAGACCGTGAGCCAGGTCTGGAAGTAGCCGAAGACCGTGAGATCCGGGCTCACCTCGTAAGCCGCGATCGGCGGAGCGAGAAGGACCAGCAGCCCCAGCGCGGCGAACAGCGGCGGGATGCGGTTCACGTCACGGTTTCTCGATGCCGTATCCGTACAGGAGCACGGTGGAGTTGGCGATGTAGGCCCAGCCGCCGTTCTTGGCGTCGAAGTCCTCCACGCCGGCCGGCAGCGGGTTGATGCGGATGGCGATCACCCCGCGCACCATGTCGCCGGCGTTGTGATCCTTGGCCTGGTCGTAGTCATAGCTGTCGCCGCAGGTGGGTTGGGGGTACTGCGAGCCGCGATCCGGCGCGCCCGGGGTGCTCTGGGGCACGATGATGCGATACGGGCCCTCGCCGTTGATCTTGCCGGAGGTGGGATCGAGGCTGGAGGGATCGATGGCCAGGCCGTCGCGCTCGTAAGCCAGCATCAGCCACTGCTCGCCCGGGATGGGCTGGCCGTCGACGACTCCGGCGGGGAGCTGGTCCGGGTACTGCACGAAACCGCAGGGGTTGGGCAAGGTGGCCGTGTCCAGGCCGCCGTAGAAGACGCCCGCGGGGTAGGCGGAGTTGATCTTCGCGACCGGGAAGTCCTTCATGAACCCGTCGGGGGCGATGACGGTGACGCCGGTCAGGTTGGGATCGGTCGGGTCGACGCCGGCGGCCGTGAGCAGGTCCTTCACCTTCACGCCCTTGTAGGTGGCGTAGAAGTCGTACTGCTGCTTGCTGGCGTTCGCCAGCATGAACTCCTGGTGGGCCGTCAGGGCCTTGAGCTGCTCCATGGTGAAGGCCTTGACGGTGGGGTTCTTCTGGCCGGGCTTGGAGGCGGCGTCGCCCGGGTACTTGAGGTCGGCGATCTCGGCCTGGTTGTCGTAGCCGTCGCCGTCGCTGTCCTTGCTCTTGATGCCGCCGAACGCCTTCTGGCTGCGGCCCGCCGCGGCGTAGTCCTTGCCGAAGGGGTTCAGGGTCTCCGCGTAGGTGGTCGGCTGGGGCTCGTTGAACCCGGTGGCGTCGGGGTGCTGGATGAGGTGGCAGTAGTCGCAGGCGTTCTTGTTCACGGTCTTTTGACCGGTGCCGCTGCCGGTGGTGAAGGCGAAGCCGGTATGGCAGGTCTGGCAGTCGTCAAGTCGCGTACCCAGCGTCTTCTTGAAGGCGTTGACGAAGGCGTTCATGTCGAGGTCGTTCTCGTGGCCCTTGTAGGCCCGCGAGGAAACGACGGCCTCCGAGCCTCCGCCGCAGCCGATCGGCGCGACCAGGGTGAAACCGAGGAGCAGCAGGCTGACAATGCGGGTGTGCGGCATGCGAGATCTCCTTGTGAAAAAGGTTCAGGCAACCAGTTTTCCGGTGTCGGCGAAGGTGTATCCCGGCGCTTCCGGTTTGCGCCCGCTCAAGAGCCACTCCAGGAGGCGCTGAAGAAAGAGCGCCAGGTGAGGGTGCCCCATGGCTCCCGTCGGAGCGGCCAGCCAGAACCGTTCCCGCTCGAGCGGGACGAACTCCAGATCGCACAACTCGGCGGCCACGCGGATGCCCAGGCCGCAATCCGCCTGGCCGCGGGCCACCGAGAGCGCCGTCTCCAGGTGGGAATGGAACGGGCCCAGCGATCGGAGATCCGAGAGCGCAAGGCCCCGCGCCGCCAGAAGCCGGTCGGTCAGGGCGTGCGTCCCCGAGCCTGGCTGGCGCAGGGCGAAGCGTAGCCCCCCGCGGACGACATCGTGTAGCGAGCGCACCTGTCGCCTGCGAGACCGCGGCAGCAGCAGGCCCTGTTCGCGGGAAAAGAGCTCGATACGCTGGACGGTGCCATCGCGCGCGTCGAGCAGCGATACCGGGGAGGGCAGGTGGAAACAAGCCAAATGGGCCCGGTTCTGGCTCAGGGCGTCCAGCCCGGCCCGGCTTCCCACGCGGGCGGCGACCGCGGCCACCGGCAAATCGGGGCGCAGGTCCTCGATGGCGCGATCGAGAAGCCAGTCGTCGCTGCCCTGCAGGATGATCACCGAGTCGAGGAGGTCGAACAACTGCATGCCCCGCGGGCGGCGGGTACGGCCATCCAGGAAGTCTCGGAGTATGTTCTCGCTAAAGAGCCACTTTCCCCCGAGCCGGGCGGCCGGGATCTCGCCCTGCGCGGCCAGGACGTAGACCTTCTTCGGGTTGATGCGCAGGATGCGGGCCGCCTCGGCGGCGGTGAGGTATCTGGCCTTGGCGCTCATGGGCTGAAGATAACAAGCCCCGCCTTCTATGCAAGGAAAAAAATGACAAATAGTTACAAAAAATGACTTCCTGTGCCTTATGGGGCATGCCGGCGAGCGGTGTGGATGCAGGCGGCGCCGCCGAGCAGGGGCCGGATTTTCACTTCGGAGAATCCGGCTCCTTCGAGCATTCGGGCGGCGGATTCCGAGTCGAGGAACCCGCGCGCCGAGCGGCCCAGGTATTCGTAGTCCGCCGGGGTCTTGCTGATGGCACCTCCCAGGGGAACGGCCAGGAGGCGCAGGTAGGCGTGGACCGCGAAGCGGAAGGCGCGGGAGCGCGGCTGGCTGGTCTCGACGAGGCACAGCCGCCCGCCGGGCGCGCACACCCGCCGGATCTCGGAAAGATGCCGCTCCCAGCGCGGGTTCTGGTAGACGAGGTTGCGAAAGGCGAACGCGATGCCGATGGCGCCGAAGCGGCCATCGGGGAAGGGGAGTTCGGCCGCGTCGGCCTCGATGAAGGCGATCCGATCCCGGAGCCCGCGGCGCACCGCCTTGTCTCGGGCGCGCTCCAGCATGTCGGGACAGAAGTCGGCGGCCATGATCTCCGTCTCGGGCCCGGCCCGTCGCGCAAGCTCGATTGTCAGATCTCCGGTCCCGGCGCACAGGTCGAGGACGCGCCTCGGAGAGCCGGTCAGGATCTCGCGGGCGAGGAGCCTGCGCCAGCGTCGATCGATCCCGAGGGAGAGCAAGCGGTTGAGCCGGTCGTAGGTCGGCGCCACGCGGCAGAACATCTCCCGCAGCGGATGTTCAGCGTTCTCGCTCATTTGTCGCCGCCGCTGGCGATCCCGGTCCTTTCGTGGCTCACGGGCCCTCCCTCTCTGCTCTGGGCACCAGCGTCCGGCAGGCCGCGCGCTTGCCGTTGTGCGCGCAGTACTTGGCGGCGACGTCCTCCGCCTGGATGCCGCTGAAGGGGTAGCGGTTGTTGGCGAACCAGGTGGGGCTGGCCTGGATGCCGAGCAGGGCGCACAGCCGGGCGTCCTCGCGGAGCAAGCGCTCCCCCTCGGCCCCGTCGGCGCAGGACCCTAGCGTGGTCGGGTTCAGGCCAGCTTCGGTGGCGCAGGGCTCCCACACCGGGTCGCGGGGATTGCGCATCCGGCAGCCCACGTAGGCCAGCGATTTTTTCGGGGTGTTCTTCTGCACGCAGGCCATGCGGCGGTTCTCGGCGAGCTCCTCGGATCCGTGGAGCGAGTTCATCTGCCCGTTTTCGAAGCCGACCACGAAGTGGAACCTGACCTCCCTGAGGCCGGTGGCCTTCATCAGCTCGGGCAGGACCTGGACCGCCCTGGCGGCGAAGGGGCACTGGGACATGAGGAACAGCCGCAACTCGCCGGGTTTCTCAAGACGGCAGGATATCGATTCCTTGCAGGCCGGATCCCGGCAGTCGGCCCTTCCGTCCCCGGTGTCGTCGATGCCGTTGTCGCAGATCTCGGCGGTGGGATCGAACTTCGAGCCGGTCGCCAGCACCCGGTAGTCCCCGTGCGCCTTCAGCTGGTCCCACACGGGGGAGGTCGACTCCCTGGCCAGCGCGTCCACGGACGCGTCCAGCACCACCGCCGGAAGCAGCGGCTTACCCGCCGCGACGTGCAGCGCCTTGCCGGCCGGGTCGAGGTAGTCCAGCTCCGTCAAGTCCAGGTTCTCGAAGGTGCGATTCAGGAACGCCTGCCAGTGCCGAGCCTGGCAGGTGGCGCAGCGTCTGTCCGAGAGGATCACCGCCCGCACCCGGGGGATGGGCGGCAGATCCTGGCACACCGGGGCTCGAAGGTCGCCGGCTGCGCAGATCTTCATGAGCAGGCTGTCGCGGCTGCGGTTGCCCTGGTACTTCTCGCCCCCGATGAACAGGGTGGGGGATCCTCGCACCCCGCGCGCCGACGCCTCCCGGTAGGACTCGCGCAGCAGTTGCTGGCCCTCGCCGCTGTCCGCGCAGGTGCGCACCGCGCTCACGTCCACCCCGACCGCCGCCGCGCAGCTCTCCCAGCCCTCGGGGATGGCCCGCAGGTTCCTGCCCATGCACCGCATGAAACCGGGCAGGGCGTTGCCAAACAGCCGCTGCACGCAGATCTCCAGGAGGTTGCCTGCCACCTCGCTCTCGCCGTGCATGGCCGACAGTCTCCCCTCGACCTCGGTCCCCACGAACCCGACGCGGAAGTCGACATGGTCCCGGAGGTCCTCCAGAAGCGGCCCCAGCTCCTCCATGATCTGGGCGCAGTAGGGGCACTTGGACATCACGTACAGCTCTACGCTCACCTTCGCGCCCGGCTGCGGCGGGGCCTCGACCGGCGCGGCGGGTGTACCCGCGAGGGGGGCAAGAAGCGCTCCCGTCCAGAGCGTGAAGAGGCTCGAGGCAAGAATCAGATTCGTCATGGGAAGCTCCTTTCGGGGCCCGCGAGCGGCCAGGAGGACTCGACCAGGTGCATGACCAGCAGCCGCAGGGCAAGAACGATGGATGGAACGGAGGGCCCGGCTCCGCAGCGCCTCCCTCAGGGGTCGCGGGCGCCCGCGTTCTGGCGCACGAACCGGACCCAGGCCTCCCGGTACTCGTTCCCGCCCGCTTCCGGGATGTCGTTGTGATGGCAGTCGAGCTCGAAAAAGCGCTTCTTTCCAGCCAGGGCGGCAAAGACCTTCTTCCCGAGCTCGAACGGAACCACCTCGTCGCGCCGTCCGTGAACCACCAGCGCCGGGGAGCGGACCCGGGAAGCCTTTTTTTCGTTTTCGAAGCGCGAGCGAAGGAGGAGCGAGGTGGGCAGCCAGGGGAACACCGCCGCCGCCTCCTCGCGCATGCTGGAAAACGGCGCCTCCAGGATTATCGCCGCGGGTGGATCCGTGACGGCGAGATCCAGCGCGACCGCGCATCCCAACGACTCGCCAAAGTAGACGAGCTTCCTCGTGTCCACCTCGGGCCGCGCGCGAAGGTACGCGAGCGCCGCCCGTGCGTCCCGGTACAACCCCTCCTCGTCCGGCGCGCCCTCGCTCTTGCCGTAGCCGCGGTAGCCGACGAGCAGCATTCCCAGCCCCGCTTCCTGCGCCTCCTTCATGCGGCCGCCGCGATGGGAGAGGTTGCCGGCGTTGCCGTGGAAGAAGATGATGGTCGGTTCGTTCGGCCGGGAAGGCGAGAACCAGCTTGTAAGGCGCAGCCCGTCCTCGGCGAGATAGGACACCTCCTCGATACCCGCCAGCCCGAAGTACGCCGGCTCCATCATCTCGGATTCGGGGTGGAAGATGAGCCTGTTTTGGAGAAGGTAGAGGAGTCCCATGAAAAGCACCAGGGCGATGACGACGCTTCGCGCCGCCCGGAGCGGGAGCGGCCAGCGCGCACGGCGAACGGTCGGGCTCGGGGCGGATTCCGGCACGAGCGATGTGTACCAGACCCAGGCCCTGGGTGCAATCACGGGCCGACAAGGTGAAAGGCCCCGAAAAACCTTTCACCGAAAAAGATCTCGGCAAGAGGGCAAGCCCCCTGTTCCCCCGAAGAATGCACCCGGGGTCAACTGCCGACCAGGAAGTGTTCGAGAAACCAGGGGGCCTGTCCCCATGGTAAATCTCATAATATCAGGTACATATAAGTACTTGCCCTGGTGGAAAGCTCCGGAAATTTACCTTGCCAGGAAGTGGATGTCGTCAGGGTCCGGGCGGGGATTCTCAGGGAGTTGGAGTGGGAGCCGAAGGACACACCACGGGCCGGACGCGCTCGACCCCGAGCACGTTGGGGATGGGCCACTGCCTTGCGTTGCTATCGTTCTCGAAGAACCCGGACTCGTAGCTTCCGCACAGATCGAGATCCAGGCCGCCGGCGTGGATCGACAGGCTGGCCTCGGGCCCGCCTTCCAGGTGCATGGCGCGCTGGATCCCGAGCGATGATGCCAGCAGCATCCGGTTCAGCTCCGGCATGGAGACCGGCGTGCGCGAGAACACAAGCAGGATGCGGCCCGCCTCGTCGTCGGCGAGCAGCACCTCGCTCCACTTGCGCCGGTTGTCCCTCCACACGCTCCGGCCCGGTCCCTTGATGAGGCGCAGGTTCTGCACCACGGTCCGGTACCCGTCCAGCCGCTCCCTGGCCCCCGGCGCGTCGAGGTCGAGCACCAGTGCTGGCGGATCCTTCCCGTCCAGCGGATCGAAGGCCAGCACCGACTGGTAGTCCTTCACCCAGCGCGCGCTGTTGGTGTGCTCGCCGTGACGCAAGAAGCCCGTGTGCTCCGCCTGGTTTTCGAGGTTGAACATCCCCAGGTTGGTAGTCACCGCGAGGTCATGCTCCTCGGCCCAGCGGCCGGCCGTGCGTTTCTGGCCGTCGAGCTCCGAGGCCAGCACGGCGCGAAGCCGCGCCACACGCGGGTCGATGCGCACCACGTGCAGGTCGAAGGTGGTGCCCTTGCCTGGCGCCTCGAATTTCAGGCGGGTGTATTCGAGGCCGGGTTGGAGGACTCGCCACCCCGGTTGTGCTGGCGCGCTCGTTTGGGCAGCGCCCGGCGGCGGCCCGGTGAGTAGCAGAACCAGGACCATCGAAAACCTGAAAAGCATGGTCGAAATTCAGGCTACCCGTGCGGTGGACCTTGTGCAAGTTGAAACTGGGTACCGAAACCGGGGTGAAACCGGGGTGCCTGGCACACCGAAACCGAAACCGGGGTGCCTGGCACCGGATAACCGGTTGAAATTGAACCAGAAAAATCTTCCACCAAGAAAAAACTTCGACGAAACATTCGAGATAAAGCAGAGAATTCAGGAAAAGCGTTGTCGGGTGGCGCGACGTCACTATATTTCGCTGGTCGCGACCGGGTTGTTCCAGAACAGGAGGCGAGGTTTGAGGCGATGCGCAAGATGCCAGGGCGAGTGGTCGAACGGCATATGGCCGCGGCTTGGGTTGTGCTGCACGTTCGCGAAAGAGCCGGTTCATTTTCGCCGGACGACGGCTCGCTGGGCCGCCGGCCTTGCGCCAGCCGAGCGGCGCGAGTTCTTGCGAAGGATCGCTGCGGACAACGCCCGGGCCCTTGGGCTAGCCATCGACTGGTGCGCGGCCCACAACGTCGGCGCTTTTCGCATCAACAGCGAGATTCTCCCCTTGGCGACCCATCCCCGGGTGGGCTACCGGCTCGATGATCTCGATCGCTCGGGTGAGATCCGGCGGACTTTCGTCGACGCCGGGAAAAAGGCGCGCGCGGCCGGCATGCGGCTTTCTTTCCACCCCGACCAGTTCGTCGTCCCGGGGTCGTTGCATGATGACGTCGTGCATTCCTCGCTCGCGGAGCTGGAGCACCAGGCTTCTCTTGCCGAACTCGTCGGCGCCGAGGTGATCACCTTGCACGGCGGCGGCGCCCAAGGGGGAAAGATGGCAGCGCTCGAGCGGCTGCGACGCAACCTGGCTCTTCTCAGCCCGCGCGCCCGCGGCAGGATCGCGCTCGAAAACGATGACCGCGTCTACACCGTCCATGACCTTCTCCCCCTTTGCCTCGCGGAGGGAATTCCCCTGGTGTACGACGTGCACCATCACCGCTGTCACCCGGACGGCCTGTCCGTCGAGGAGGCCACCGCGGCCTGCGCCCGTACCTGGCGCGGGCGCGAGCCCTGGGCCCACATCTCGTCGCCCTTGGGCGGCTGGCGCGGTCCCGACTCACGGCTGCACGCGGATTTCATCCGACCGTGCGACGTGCCCGCGAGCTGGGTGGGCCGGCGCATGACGGTCGACGTCGAAGCCAAGGCGAAAGAACTCGCCGTGTTGCGCCTGGCCCGCTGGCTGCGCTCGCCTTTTGAAAAGCGAAAAGACGGCGGGCTGTCCTGCCAACAAGGACGGGCCCGAAAAAAAACCAGTAGAAGACTGCTGCCAAGGAAAGGCGAAGAGAACGGCTGACAGAAAAACCAGGAGACGTTGCTCGTCGACGATGATGTCTGGTCTTGATTCTTGGTGATGGTCTTTCTACTGGCAGCGCCTTTTCAGGGATTTTTTCAGCGATGCTTCTGTTCATTGCCTCCTCTTCGCCTTCGCCAGATTTCCTCCATGCTCAGCGGTTTTTTCTGGCGGGCTCCGGGGAGTAAGCGAACAAGCCTCCTCTTTCGCGCCATTTTTTGCCGACCTTGTTTGCATCGGGACGCTCATGCGCTAGGCTGGACTCACGGTCGATTCGACAAGGAGACTCTCATGAAGGTCGTCGCGTTCAATGGCAGCCCGCGGCCCGAAGGGAATACCGCGCTTTTGCTTCGCACGGTGCTCGAGGTGCTCTCTGGCCGCGGCATCGAGACCGAGCTCGTGCAAGTCGGCGGCCAGCAGGTCTGGGGCTGCCGGGCCTGCATGGCCTGCCGCAAGGCGCACAACCGGCGCTGCAGCAACGATCGCGATGGACTCAACGGTTGGCTGGAGAAGATGTTCTCGGCCGACGGCGTGCTGCTGGGCTCGCCGACCTACTTCTCCGACTTGACGCCGGAGCTGAAGGCGCTGATCGATCGCGCCGGCTACGTGAGCCGCGCCAACGGTGACCTGCTCAGGCGCAAGGTCGGGGCGGCGGTGGTGGCGGTGCGCCGCGCCGGGGCGGTCCACGCCTTCGACTCCATCAACCACTTCTTCACCATCTCCCAGATGATCATCCCGGGCTCCAGCTACTGGAATATCGGTGTGGGGCGGGACGAGGGCGAGGTGCACGACGACGCCGAGGGGATGGACACCATGCGCACCCTGGGCGAAAACATGGCCTGGCTGCTCGCGAAGTTGCAGGGGTGAACGGCCAGGGCCTGGCCCCCGCAGCCCGCACTCGCAGAGCCCGGCCCGCAAGGACCGAACGTCGCTGGCGACCCCGGTTCCGCCGTGGCTCAGGGGTTCTCTCTCTCCACTTTGGGCACGAACGCCCGGCAGGCCGCCCGCTTTTGGTTGTGCGCGCAATACTTGGTGATGACGTCCTGCGCCTGGATGCCATTGAAGGGGTAACGGTTGTTGGCGAACCAGGTGGGGCTGGCCTGGATGCCCAGCTGAGAACCGAGCTTGGCGTCCTCGCGGAGCAGGCGCTCCCCCTCGGCCCCGTCGGCGCAGGACGCCACCGTGACCGAGTTCAGGCCTGCTTCCGTGGCGCAGGGTTCCCAGACAGGATCGCGGGGATTGCGCATCCGGCAGCTCGCGTAGGCCAGCGATTTTGCCGGGGTGTTCTTCTGCACGCAGGCCATGCGGCGGTCTTCGGCGAGTTCCTCGGGCCCATGGAGCGAGCGCATCTGCCCGTCATGATCCACGCTGACCACGAAGTGCAACCTGACTTCCCTGACGCCGGTGGCCTTCAATACCTCCGGCAGGGTCTCCATCGCCCTGGCGGCGAAGGGGCACTGGGACATGAGGAACAGCGAAAGCTCGCCGGGCTTCTCGGGGCGGCAAGATATCGAATTCCTACAGGTAGGATCCCGGCAGTCCGCTTTTCGGTCTCCGTTGTCGTCGATGCCGTTGTCGCAGATCTCGGCGGTGGGGTCGAACTTCGAGCCCATCGCCAGCACCCGGTAGTTCCCCTGCTCCTGGAGCCGGTCCTTGAAGGGAAAGGTCGACCCTTTGGCGAAGGCGTCCACGGACGCGTCCAGCACCACCGCCGGGAGCAGCGGCTTGCCGGCCGCGGTATGCAGCGCCTTGCCGTCCGGGTCGCCGTAGTCCAGCTCCGTCAGGTCCAGGTTCTCGAAGGTGCGCTCCAGCAAGGACCGCCAGTACCCAGCCCGGCAGTCGGCGCAGCGCCTGTCCGAGAGGATCACCGCGCGCACGCGGGGGATGGGCGCCAGATCCTGGCACTGCGGGGCCCGGGAGGCGCCGGCCCCGCAGATCTTGCGGAGCAGGCTGTCCCGGCTACGGTTGCCCTGGTACTGGACACCCCCGATGAACAAGGTCGGGGAGCCGCGCACCATGCGCGCCGACGACTCCCGGTAGGAGTCGCGCAGCAGGCGCCAGCCCTCGTCGCCGCCCGCGCAGTCGCGCACCGCCTTCACGTCCGCCCCGGCCGCCGTCGCACAGCTCTCCCAGCCCTCGGGGATGGCGCGCAGGTTCCTGCCCATGCAGCGCAGGAAGCTGGGCAGGGCGTGGCCGTGCAGCCGCTGCATGCAGATTTCCAGGAGGTTGCCAGCCACCTCGGTCTCACCGTGCATGGCCGACAGTTTCCCCTCGACCTCGCTTCCTACGAAGCCGACGCGGAAGTCGACATGATCCCTCAGGTCCTCCAGGAGCGGTCCCAACTCCTCCATGAGCTGGGCGCAGTACGGGCACTTGGACATCACGTAGAGCTCCACGCTCACCTTCGCGGTTGGCGGTGCCTCGACCGGCACTGAGGGTGTTTCCGCGAATGGGCCGGAGAGCACCCCTACCCAGAGTGTCAGGAGAACCGAGCCGAGGATCGGATTCAGCATAAGGGCTCCTTTCAGGAACAACTCGTGAGGGTAGTGGTCGGGCCGTTCCATTTCAAGTCGTGCCACCTCATGGAAGATACTGGAGGAAAACGGTCCGAACCAGTCCGTTGCTTTTCTTTCACAAGGGGGGCTCGCCGTGGGCGGTGGTGCTTGTGCCCGCAGGACTCGTTGTGGTAGTAAAACGATATCCGCGTTGTATGGATTGGTTGGAGTGATTTCTCAGGCAGTGTCGAGGTGTATGGCGGTGACGAAGACCGGTGACCAGCGTGTGCCGATGGCCAAGGGCTCGAACCTGCTTGGACTGCTATACGCCGTGGAGCAGAAGTTCGGTCCCGAGACGGTTCGGCGCATGACCGCCGATCTGCCGGAGGAGATGGCCCTGGCCGTACAGGACGGCCGCATGGTGGTCTCGGGCTGGTATCCGCTGGAGTGGTACAAGATTTTACACCGGAGGGCCCAGCAAGCCAGCGGTCAGGACAACCACCTGGCCTGGGAACTGGCCCACCTGTTTGTGCACCACCAGCTGGGTGGAATCTACCGGGCGTTGCTGAAGCTCCTCTCGCCCAACTGGCTCTTCCGCTACCCCTCGATGATCTTCTCCCGCTACTTTTCCCAAGGCGCGCTGGCCATCCCCGAAAACCGGCCCGGCTACGTCCGCGGCGAATGGTCCGGGTGCGAGGGTTTCGACCACAATATATGGTTGGCCACCTTCGGTGGTTGCCAGGCCGCCTTGGAGCGCGCCGGCGCCAAGAAGGTCGAGATCCGCATCGTATCGGGTGCGAACGACGGGGACGAGACGGCCGTGGCCGAGGGAACCTGGAGCTGAGGAAGGGAACCTAGCCCAGGCCCTTGGACTTGACGTTGTGCATGCGCGTCCATTCCCCGAGCGCGGCGCGCCGCCAGCCGGTGTTTTCAAATCCTCGAATCGGACCCCGGACGGGGGCGGGCAGGGTCCGGATGATTTGAGGACAATTCCTCTCTTTTGGGACTGGCGGCAAGGGGGGCGACGTGCTAGATTCCGGGTTGCGGGAGGGCGCCAGGAGGAAGGTCATCCCATGGAGCGAAGACGAAAACGCCGCGGCATCAACCGGCGGGACTTTTTGCGGCTCACGGGCGCCGGGGTGGCGGCGGCGGGGATCTCGGCCTGCCTGCCGCACACCGGCGGCGACTGGAGTAGCTGCGAGCCCACCGACGGCGGCGCGCCGCCCAGTCCGGCATCCGCCCGGGTGGTCGAGGTCCACCTGCCGGGCGTGGTCGAGGCGGGCTACCAGATCCCCGACCGGGCGCGGGTGGCCCGGGCCATCGAGCGCGGGCTGCTCTCGCTCACCGGGGACGCTGACCTGGGTTCGGCCTGGTCGCGCATCCTGGGTGATTACCAGACCAACCAGGTGGTCGGCCTCAAGGTCAACTGCCTCAACAAGAAGGGTGTGCCCACCTCCATCCCGGTCATCGCCGGCCTGGTCTCGTCGCTGTCCGCCTCGGCGCTCATGCCCCCCGAGGATCTGCTGGTGTGGGATCGCCGGCAGGACGAGTTCGAGGTCAGCGCCACCAACCTCACCGCGGACGCGGTGGGCTGCCCGGTGCGGGCCACCGAGGGGAGCCAGGGCTCGCCAGGGTACGAGGAGGAGCCCGCCTGCCTGGTCGGGCGCAAGATGTACTGGTCGAAGATCCTGACGCGCGGCGTGCAGCACCTCCTCAACGTGGCGGTGCTGAAGAACCACACCGTCTCCGGCTTCACCGGGGTGCTCAAGAACCACTACGGCAGCTTCATCCGCCCGGGCGACTTCCACCGGGACGCGCTGCGCGCCATCCCCGAGCTGAACACCCTGCCCGCGATAACCAGCGTCTCCCGCCTGTGCGTCATCGACGCGCTCATCGGCGTGAGCACCATGGACACCGACGGCCCGCCCGACTGCAAGCCGGAGCGCATCCTGCTATCGTTCGATCCGGTGGCGGTGGACAGCCGGGGCGTCGATCTGCGCGACGAGATCCTGCTCGCCAACCCCGAGGTGGGCCGCAAGGGCCCCCCCGCCCCGTACCTCGAGATCGCCGAGGGCCTGGGACTGGGAAGCCGGGCCTACCAGCTCGTATCCATCACCGTCGATTGACGCGCCGCAACAAGAGACCGCTTTGCCGCTGCGGGATTGCTTGACTTCATGGTGGCCTTTGAATACCGTCTGCCCCGTTCACTGTGAACCAGTGACAAAATCATCCCTATACAGGAGGTCGATACATGTACAAGTCGGTCAGCGATTTCGTATCCTACGTCAAGGCCAAGAACCCCAACGAGCCCGAGTTCCACCAGGCGGTCCAGGAGGTCATCCAGTCCATCTGGCCGGTGATCGAGCAGAACCCGAAGTACCAGGCCAACAACATCCTGGAGCGCATCGTGGAGCCCGAGCGGGTGATCCTGTTCCGGGTGCCCTGGGTCGACGACCAGGGGAACATCCGCGTGAACAAGGGCTACCGGATCGAGATGAACAGCGCCATCGGCCCCTACAAGGGCGGGCTGCGCTTCCACCCCAGCGTCAACCTGGGCATCCTCAAGTTCCTGGCCTTCGAGCAGGTGTTCAAGAACTCGCTCACCACCCTGCCCATGGGCGGCGGCAAGGGCGGTAGCGACTTCGATCCCAAGGGCAAGAGCGACGGCGAGGTGATGCGCTTCTGCCAGAGCTTCATGCTGGAGCTGTGGCGCCACATCGGCGCGGACACCGACGTGCCAGCCGGCGACATCGGCGTGGGCGGGCGCGAGATCGGCTTCATGTTCGGCATGTACAAGAAGCTGCGCAACGAGTTCACCGGGGTGCTCACCGGCAAGGGCCTGGGTTGGGGCGGCTCGTTGATCCGGCCCGAGGCCACCGGCTACGGCTGCACCTACTTCGCCGAGGAGATGCTGAAGACCCGCAAGGAGTCCTTCAAGGGCAAGACCGTGGCCATCTCCGGCTCGGGCAACGTGGCCCAGTACGCGGTGGAGAAGGTCAACCAGCTCGGCGGCAAGGTGGTGACGCTCTCCGACTCCAACGGCACCATCGTGGACAAGAACGGCATCGACCTCAACAAGCTCCAGTTCGTGCTCGAGCTCAAGAACAAGAAGCGCGGCCGCATCAAGGAGTACTGCGAAAAGTTCAAGGGCACCGAGTACCTGGAGGGCAAGCGGCCCTGGGGTGTGAAGTGCGAGGTGGCCCTGCCCTGCGCCACCCAGAACGAGATCAGCGCCGACGACGCCAAGACGCTGGTGAAGAACGGCTGCTTCTGCGTCTCCGAGGGCGCCAACATGCCCTCCGAGCCGGCCGCCGTCGACACCTTCCTCGAGCACAAGATCCTCTTCGCCCCGGGCAAGGCGGCCAACGCCGGCGGCGTGGCCACCTCGGGCCTGGAGATGAGCCAGAACAGCATGCGCCTCTCCTGGAGCCGTGAAGAGGTCGATCAACGGCTGCACAACATCATGAAGAGCATCCACGAGGTGTGCGTGCGCTACGGCAAGGACGGAAACTTCGTCAACTACGTCAACGGCGCCAACATCGGTGGCTTCATCAAGGTGGCCGACGCCATGTGCGACCAGGGAGTGATCTGAGGGCCATTGCGGCAGGACGCAAGGGGCGCGACCGAGCGCCCCTTTTTTTTATTTTCCTTTAATCTCCGATCCGGGAAAATCCGCCCATGACCTCGGCCTTGCGCATCCAGAAGTTCAACCAGCTCATGCAGCGGCGCATCCGCAACGTGCTGCTGGTGTCCACCCCCTACGACGCTTTCGTCATCCAGGAGGAGGGCAACCTCACCGAGCAGATCTTCCTGGAGTACAAGGCCCTGAGCCTCTCCAGCGCCCCGCACGTGACCCATTGTCCCACCGAGGAGGAAGCCCTCGGGCGCCTGTTGCAAGAACGCTTCGACCTGGTGCTGCGGGTGACCCGGGTGGCCGACACCGACCTGGCCGAGTTCGGGCGGCGGGTGAAGGAGCGGCAGCCGGACCTGCCTGTGGTGGTGCTGGGGTTCGACCACGCCGAGATGACCCGGTTGCGGGAGCTGGTGAGCCGCGAGGCGGTGGACAAGATCTACCTGTGGAGCGGGGACGCCAAGATCCTTCTCGTGATCATCAAGGAGCTGGAGGACCGGCTGAACGCCGACCGCGACATCGCCGTGGCCGATCTGCGGGTGATCGTGGTGGTCGAGGACTCCATCCGCTACTACTCGGCCTTCCTGTCGGTGCTCTTCCCCGAGCTGATGAAACAGTCGCAGTCGCTGTTCTCCGAGGGTTCCAACCGGCTGGACCGCCTGCTGCGCATGCGCACCCGGCCCAAGGTGCTCCACGCCACCACCTTCGAGGAGGCCACCGCCCTCTACGAGAAGTACCGCGACAACCTGCTGGCGCTCATCAGCGACGTGGGTTTCCCCCACGGCGGCGCGCTGGACGTCGAGGCCGGGCTCAAGCTGGCGGGTCGAATCCGCGCCGAGATCCCCGATCTACCCATCGTGTTGCAGTCGGCCGAGGAGCGCTTCGCCGGGCCGGCGCGAGCGTTGGGCCTCTTCGTCAACAAGAACTCGCCCTCGCTGCTTTCGGAGGTGCGGCAGTTCCTCACCGACTACCTGGGCTTCGGGGCCTTCGTGTTCCGCCTGCCCAGCGGCGAGGAGGTGGCCCGGGCGGCGGACCTGCGCGAGCTGGAACAATGCATCGCCTGCGTGCCCGCGGAGTCGCTGCGCTACCACACCAGCCGCAACCACGTCTCCAACTGGCTGCTGGCCCGCAGCGAGTTCGACCTGGCGGCGAAGCTGCGGCCGCGCAAGGTCAGCGACTTCGCCTCCATCGAGGAGGTGCGCCGCTACCTGATCGAGGAACTGTCGCACCTGCGCCGCACCGAGAACGCCGGGACCATCACCGACTTCTCGGCGCGGGCCTTCGACCGCGAGAGCCTGTTCCAGCGCGTCGGCGAGGGTTCGCTGGGGGGCAAGGCCCGGGGGCTGGCCTTCCTCAACCACCTGCTCACGGTGCAAGCCGAGGACGGGCGCCTGGCCGGTCTGCGGGTGTGCCTGCCCCAGACCTTCGTGCTCACCACCGACATCTTCGACGCCTTCCTGCAGGAGAACCGGCTGATGCCGGCGGAACTGCTCGAGCTCTCGGACGCGGAGATCCTGGCGCGCTTCGAACGGGCGACCCTGAACCCCGGAGTGCGCCGTAGCCTGGAGGTCATGCTGGAGAACCTCGCGGGCCCGCTGGCGGTGCGCTCCTCATCGCTGCTCGAAGACGACATGCTCCACCCGCTGGCAGGGATCTACGAGACGGTGATGATCCCCAACAACGACCCCGATCCCGGGGCGCGGCGGTTGGATCTGGAGCGTGCCGTGCGCCGGGTGTTCGCCTCGACCTTCCTGCGCAACTCGCGCGCCTACCTGACCCAGTTCGGCAGCCGCCCCGAAGAAGAGAAGATGGCGGTCATCGTGCAGTCTCTGGTGGGACAGCGCTTCGGTGGGCGCTTCTACCCGCACCTGTCGGGCGTGGCCCAGAGCTACAACTACTACCCGCTGCCGCCGCTCAAGTCCGAGGACGGGGTGGTGCTGCTGGCGCTGGGGTTGGGGCGCACCGTGGTGGAGGGCGGCGACTGCCTGCGCTTCTGCCCGCGCTACCCGGCCATGCTGCCGCAGTTCGCCACGCCGCAGCAGACCCTGGAGCACGCCCAGCAGAGCTTCTACGCGCTGGATCTCGGGCGTAGCCGGGTGGAGCCCGCCCTGGAGCTCAAGGACGCGGTGGTGCGCTACGATCTCGACGCCGCCCTGGAGGACGGCACCCTGCCGCTCCTGGCCAGCCGCTACGACGCCGAGAACGACGTCATCCAGGAGGGCCTGGGTGGCGACGGGCCGTGGGTGCTCACCTTCCACAACCTGCTCAAGCACGGCTCGGTGCCGCTGGCACCGGCGTTGACCCGGCTCATCGAGCTCACCGCGCGAGGCCTGGGTACGCCGGTGGAGTTGGAGTTCGCGTGCGACCTCGGCGATGTGGGGCGTCGATTGCCGGCGGGGGCGCCGCGGCGCGAGCCGGTCCTGTACGCCTTGCAGGTGCGGCCCTTCATGGCCCGCGAGATGGTGAAGGAGCTCTCCGGCCGGCCGCTGTCGGTGGCCCGGGTGGTGTGCCGCTCGCGGCGCGCGCTGGGGTACGGGCGGCGCCAGCTTGGCGACGTGGTGTACGTGAAACCCGCCGCCTTCCAGCCGGCGCACAGCCCGCGCATCGCCCGCGAAGTGGCGCAGCTCAACGAGCGCCTGCTGGCCGAGAAACGCTCCTACGTGTTGATCGGTCCCGGGCGGTGGGGCTCCTCCGACCCCTGGCTGGGCATCCCGGTGCAGTGGGCCGACATCAGCGGCGCCCAGATCATCGTGGAGGCCTCTCCCGAGGGCTACAACATCGATCCTTCTCAGGGTACGCACTTCTTCCACAACCTCACCTCCATGCGGCTGGGCTACCTGACCATCCCGCCGGGGGCGCGGGCGGGGCGCGACGAGGAGTACGTGGACTGGGCTTGGCTGGACGCTGCGCCGGCATACGCCGAGACCGAGCATCTGCGCCTGGTGCGGCTCGCGGAAGGCCTGGTCGCCGAGCTGGACGGTCGGCACGGCACCGGCCTGCTGGCCGTGCCGGGGTGAGGGGCTATTCCTCCCGGATGTGAAAGCGAGCGATCTTGGCGATGAGCGCCTGGCGGCTGATGCCGAGGGCGCGGGCGCAGTGGGTGCGGTTGAAGCCGTGACGTCGCAGCGCTTGTTTCAGCACCTCGCCCTCGAGTCGGGCCATGGCCGCCTCGAGCGTCTCCTCGCTGGCGGCGACACTCTCGGAGGCCACAGTCAAGTGAGGGGAGAGGTGGCACGGCTCCACCGGCACGCCAGGTGGCGCCATGAGCGAGGCGCGCTCCATCTCGTTCTTGAGTTCCCGCACGTTGCCGGGCCAGCCCCAGGCCCGCAACGCCTCCGCGGCCGGCTCGCTCAGGCCGGGGTGGGGCCGGCCCTGTTCGGTGGCCGCTTCCTCGAGGAAGTGCCGCGCCAGCGCCGGGATGTCCTCGCGCCGCTCGCGCAGGGGCGGCAGGCGCAGCAGAAAGACGTTCAGCCGGTACCACAGATCGCGCCGGAAGCGGCCGGCGCGCACCTCGGCCTCCAGGTCGCGGTTGGTGGCCGCCACCAGGCGCACGTCCACGCGTCGGGGCCTGTTCGCCCCCACGGGCCACACCTCGCCCTCTTCGATGGCGCGCAGCAGCTTGGGCTGGAGATCGAGCGGCATCTCGCCCACCTCGTCCAGAAACAGCGTGCCGCCGTCGGCCACCGCGAACAACCCCTCGCGCTCCCGGTGCGCCCCGGTGAAGGCCCCCTTCACGTGGCCGAACAACTCGCTCTCCAGCACCCCCCGGGCCAGCGAGGCGCAGTTCACCGCCGCGAAGGCCGCGCTTCGGCGCGGGCTGATCTCGTGGATGGCTCGGGCGCACAGCTCCTTGCCGGTGCCGGTCTCGCCCTCGATCAGCACGGTGGTGCGCGCGGGCGCGGCCGCCTGGATCTGCCGCTTGACCTCCGAGAGCGCCGGGCTCGCGCCCAGCATGTTCGCCAGCGCGGGGCGGGGCATGAGGCGCCGGCGCAGGTAGTCCCGCTCGCCCTGGAGCCTGGCCTCGGCCTCGCGCAAGCGCTTGATGAGCTGGTGCGCGGACAGCACGGCGGATAGCTGCTGGGCCAGCACCGCCGAGAGCTCGAGGTCGGCGGCCGAGAAGGGCGCCCCGGCGCGGCTCAGGCGGATGGCGCCGGCGAATTGCCCGCTGCACATGAGCGGGGCCAGGATGACGAAGCGGCGCCGTGATTCACTGGCGGCCTCCTCCAGCAGCAACGCCTCGGGCCGGTCCCGCAACGAACGCAGCGTCGCCTCGAGCGGTCCCCCCGCGAAACGGGCTCTCCCGGCGGGAACAGACGAGTGGGGCCGTCGCCTTCCTCCCACAGCAGGCACTCGGCGACCTCCGGCCGGCCCAGGACGCGTTCCAGGTACCCCACCACCCGCCCGGCCGCCGCGGCGATGTCCTCTTCGGCGCGCAGAGAGGACAGGAGCTGGAGCAGCTCGCTGAAACGCTCCCGCGCGCCCGCGCCGGCGCCGTCGCCCAGGGCGCGCCGGGCCAGGACGGTTTCGGAACAGGGCCGGGTGGCCGCGCCGGCCGAGAGCCGCAACAGGCGCAGGCGCGAGGGATGGTCGGCGTCACCGAGCAACAGTTCATCGCCCGGGAAGAGCTCGGTGCGCTCGTCTCCCTCCCGCGGCAACGCTCGCCGGGCGCCGTCGCGGATGAGGGCCGAGCCGTTGGTGCTGCCGAGGTCCTGGAAGAACACCCGGCCGCCCTCCACCACCAGCCGCCCGTGCAGCGCGGAGACGCGGGCGTCCCGCAACGCGACGTCATTGCCAACGCCTCGCCCTACGGACACGATCGGTCCCAGGATGCGCTCGACCTCTTCGCCTCCCGCGCCGTCCTGTACCCGCAGGCACACGAGATCATGAATCACGGTATCGGCCATGAAAACTCCATGCCGGCCGAGGCCGACAAGAAGAACGACGCGCCATCTGCGGTGAGGAACAGCGAGGGACGCAAGGAGAGCGAGAGGGCCAACGCCCCGCTCGCCGGCCATGACAGCCCGGTCTCGGCCTGTAGCAAGGCTCCCCAGTGGTCGTAACGGTCGCGGGTCCCGGTGGCCAGCGCCCCCGCTCCTCCGCCGAGCCTCAGCCGCACGGAGCCGAGCCGTGGCGCGTAGGCGCCGCTGGCCACGGCCGAGAGGTGTTGCAGAACGCCGTCTTCGGCAGAAGCCTCGTGGCGGCCCCAGGCCAGGTGGATGCGCAGCCAGAGGTCGGACGGCAGGGCGCAGCCGAGGGACAGCGAGGCACCGGGCCCGGCGGCGAGCGCCTCGGCGTCGCGGCCAAATAGAAAGATCCCTCCGCCGTCGGCGCCGGCGAGGATCTGCCAGGACGTCGACCGGGACTCGGGAGCCACGGGGGATGCACCCTTCTTCTCGACCGTTGTGATCGGCACGGCCGGCGGGGGCGGAGCCGGAACCGCGCTGCCCCCGCTGGTCACCGCGGCGGAGGCGGCATCGTCGGGCACGGCCCCGATCGGGGTCAGCGGCGGCCGCGTGGCACGGACTTTCCTGGCTGCGCGCCTCTTCTGGGCCTGTTCGAAGACGTAACGCACCTTGGGCGGCGGATCGGCATCCGGCAGGGAGAAGCCGTCGTCGATGGCCAGGATGGCCACGAACTGCGCCTCGGCCTCGGTCAGATCGTCCCGGGCCACCGCCAGGACCGCCAGGCGCTGCCGGGCCTCGATCACGTGGGCGACGAAATCCGGATCGGCCTCTGGCGAGAAGCGGCTCAAGGCCTGCTCCAGGCGCGAACGGGCGCAGTCGGTGTCCAGGTTGGAAAGGCACGCCAACCCGGCGGCCAGATCCGCCTGGCCGGGGAAGGCCTCGCCCGCGCGAGCGGGGCCGGTGACGAGGCCGAGCAACAAGAGCCCGAGAATGGTCGGTTCAGTCCGCAAGGCCGTCGCCTCCTGCGTCGCCGTCCGGGCCCGCGTCCGGCGCCGCGTCGGCGTCCGGGCCGCCGTCGCCTCCGTCCTGGGGTGGAGTGCGGGGGAACACCCAGAACCATCCCCACACCGAGTGCGTCTGCCGCCGCAGGGCCACCGTTAGCCGCACCGTGTGCCGATCGATCTCGGCGTCCGGCTGGGCCTGCAGCACCACCTCCAGCGAGTTGTCGGCGCCGGAGAAGTCCGCCCGCGCGAACCCCAGGCCGGGGCCGAAGTCGAGCTGGGTGAGGATGGCCTGAGAGCTTGTCCCCCAGGGAGGGGGCCGGGATATTTCCACGCGGATCTGCTTGCGCTCCCCCTGGCGGATGAATTCGTCAGGAGAGAAGCGCAGCCCCGGCCCGGCGTCCGGCTCGCTGGCGGCGTCGGCGAAGGCGCCGCATCCGGCCGCGCCTGCAAGAGAGAAGAAAAGGACTGTCGCAAACGCGAAAAGCCGCATCGCGGGCCGACCTTAGCACACCCCCGAAGGAGCATCCAGTATTCCCAGAGGAAAAGAGGGGCTTCCGGTCGCCTGGAATTCTTCCCTCCTGTTGACAGCCGAAGGGCGGTGTGCTGCACTCGGGCCATGATTGGAAACGCATTGAAACGTGCATGGTGGCTGCTCGTGATGCTGGCCTGTGCCGGATTGGGTTCCTGCGCTCACGCGCCGCCCGAACCCGACACCCTGGACGAGTCGGCGACTGACGACGCCGCACCGACGGCGAAGCCAGCGCCCAAGGCGCCGTCCCCGGCGCCTGCGGCCGCCCCGGTTGCGGCAGAACCAGTGCCCCGCCCCGGTGCCGAGGCCACCGGCGAGGGCGCGGGTTCGGGATCGTTTTCGACCGCCAAGAAGCTCTTGGAGGCCAACCGTTTCGAGGATCTCCTGGGCGTCTTCGAGCCCGACCAGGCGCAGGCCTTGCCGCCCGACAAGAAGAAAGAGCTCCTCGGCATCTACGTGGAGGCGGCGCGGCGGCTGCGCGAAAAGTTCAAGGACATCGCCTTCTCCTCGCTGTTCTGCGAGCGGGGGCTCCTGCTCGACCCGCGCCACGTCGACCTCCTGCGCTTCCAGATCCGCAACTACCTCTCGCCGGAGATGCAGCTGGTGGGCGGCGCGGAGGAGCTCGCCGAGCAGCTCGTGGCGGTGGACGGCACCGAGCAGGAGAACCAGCTCCTGCGCGGCAAGGTGGCTTTGGAACAGGGGAAGTACGACGTGGCCGTGGAGTGGCTGACGCGGGCCGCGCGCAGCGGCCGGGAGCAGAACTCGCCCGCCGTGCAGGAGGCGTGGAAGCTCCTCGACGAGGCCAAGGGCCACCAGGAGGAGCTGAAGTCCTCGCTGTCCATGACCAAGGAGCTCGAGGCCATGATGGCGCGGGCCAAGGCCCAGGCCGCCAAGCTCCCGGCGGGCGAGGTCGAGCTGCCGCCCGAGCGGCGCTCGGAGATCATCCTGTACATGACCCGCTGGTGCCGCTATTGCGCCAAGGCGCGGGACCTCCTCAAGAGCCTCAAGGTCGAGTTCAAGGAGAAGGACATCGAGGACAACCCGCGCGCCATGCAGGAGCTGGTGGAGTTCGCCCGCGAGAAGGGCATCGAGCTGCGGGGGGTGCCGGTGGTGCGCATCGGTGACGAACTGGTGCTGGGCTACAACCCCCAGCGCATCGAGGCCCTGGTCCGCAGCCTGAAGTAGCTCCCTGGACCGCGGCAAAACCCGCTGACAGGAGGAACCCTTTGTTCCCTGATGCGTCGGGCCGCGATGCCACCGGGGCAAGCGCGGCCGGACGCCAACGCGAGCCCCTTGACGCCTGGCTGCTCGGCCCACAAAACCAGTGTGGTCGCGCGTGCGTCCGGCTGCCGTCTTGTCTTTCCTGGGTCGTTGTCCTGTGGCTGTCGGCGCCTCCGGCCGCGGCCCAGCACGAGATCCGCTTGCTGCTCTCCTCCAATGCCGCCAGCGTCACGCTGACCGGCCGAGAGCTTCGCGTCCTCGACGACGAGGGCGAGCAGACGCTCGGCCGGGCGGGCCAACGGCTGGTGGTTTGCCGGGAGGGGGAGGGTGTCGCGGCCAAGGGCGTGTTCGATCCGCAGCCGGCCGTCCGCGTCACCGGCGAAGACGTGGCCGTGGACGGGCACCGGCCGCTGGGGGTGCTGGAGATCCGCGGCGGGCGCGGCGGGCTGTGGCTGGTGGATCGCCTGCCGCTGGAGGAGTACGTGGCCCGGGTGGTCGAGGCCGAGATGGGCGGAGGTTGGCCGCTCGATGCGCTCAAGGCCCAGGCGGTGGCGGCGCGCTCGTTCGCCCTGCGCCGCTGCCTGCAGCGCCAGGAGGAGGCATACGATCTTGTGGCCTCGACCTCGGACCAGGCCTTCGCGCGCGGCTCCATCGCCGAGGGCCGGGTGCGGCAGGCGGTGCAAGAGACCTTCGGAGAGGTGCTGGCCTTCGAGGGCTTTCCCGCCGAGGCCACCTACTCGGCCTGCTGCGGCGGCCGGACGGGATCGGCCGAGGAGGTCTTCGGCGAGAAGGTCCCCTATCTGCGCTCGAACCCCGACCCGTACTGCGCCGGATGTCCCGGGGGCGAGTGGCAACGGAGGGTGGCCCGGGCCGAGCTGGAGAAGGCCCTGGTGCGCGCGGGTCGCATCCGCGGCAAGCTCGCGCGTTGCGATACGGATGCCGGGACGCTCGTGTGCCATGCCGGTGACGCTCGCCTCGAACTCCGGCCCGCCGAGCTGCGGCGGCTGCTCGGCCCCGCGCTGGTTCCGGCGGCGCGCTTTTCGATCAAGGTGGAGAAGACGGGGCTGGTGCTGGTCGGCCGCGGCCGTGGCCACGGGGTGGGCATGTGCCAGTGGGGAGCGCGCGGAATGGCCGAGCAGGGGTCGGAATACCGCGAGATCCTGCGCCGCTACTATCCCGGCGCGGAACTGCGAAAGATGTACTGATGCGCCTTTCCGACTTTGACTATGATCTTCCCCTCGAGCGCATCGCGCAGGAGCCGGCCTCCGAGCGCGACGGGTCGCGGCTCATGGTTCTCGAGCGCACAGGCGCGCTCCTGCACCGGTGCTTTGCGGACCTGCCGGAGTTTCTCGAAGAGCGGGATCTGGTGGTGCTCAACGACACCCGGGTGATCCCGGCGCGGCTACGGGGCCGCAAGCCGAGCGGCGGCGCGCTGGAGGTCCTGCTCGACCGCCTGGAGGAGAGCGAGACGGAGCACAACGGGCGCTTTCTCTCCCGGTGGCGCTGCCTGATGCAGGCCGCCCGGCCGCTGCGGGCGGGCGGGGCGGCGGAACTCCCCCAGGCGGGGCGGTTGCGAGTCATCGAGCGGACCGCGGGCGGACTGTGCCGGGTAGAACTCGATCTGCCACGCCCCTGGCCGGATTACCTGGAGAGCTGCGGCGAGGTGCCGCTGCCACCCTACATCCGGCGCGACCCGGCCGATCCCCGCTTCTCGATCGACCGCGAGCGCTACCAGACGGTGTTTGCGCGTCGGACGGGGGCGGTGGCCGCTCCCACCGCCGGCCTGCACTTCACCCCGCGGCTCTTGGAGCGCATCGAGGAGAAGGGGGTGAGGACGGCCCGCATCACCCTGCACGTCGGTCCGGGAACCTTCCTCCCCATCCGCACGGACGAGGTGGAGGATCACCGCATGCTGGGCGAGCGCTACGGGGTGTCCTCCGAAGCCGCTGTCGCCATCCGCGCCTGCCGGGCCCGAGGCGGGAGGGTGGTGGCCGTGGGGACCACCGTGGTGCGTGCGCTAGAGAGCGCCGCCCGCGACGGCGAGGTGAGGGCCGGGGAGGGCGAGACCGATCTCTTCATCCGGCCCGGGCACCGCTTCCAGGCGGTGGACGCGCTTGTCACCAACTTTCACCTGCCGCGCTCCACCCTGTTGCTTTTGGTGTGCGCCTTCGCCGGGCGGGAGAGGATCCTGGCGGCCTATGCCGAGGCGGTACGGCTCGGGTATCGATTCTATTCCTACGGGGACGCCATGTTGATCGACGGAAGGGATGGCTCGTGAGCGACGCGGGACGAACACTTCGTTTCGAGATCGTGGCGCGCGCCGCCGGCCCGGCCCGCTGCGGCGTGCTGCACACCCGGCGCGGCGCGGTCGAGACGCCGGTGTTCATGCCGGTAGGGACGGCCGGGGCGGTGAAGACCCTCCATCCCGACGAGGTGCGCGCGCTCGGTTATTCGCTGGTCCTGGGAAACACCTACCACCTGATGCTGCGCCCGGGCGCCGAGCTGGTGGCTGCGCTCGGAGGCCTGCACCGCTTCATGGGTTGGGACGGCGCCATCCTCACCGACAGCGGCGGCTACCAGGTCTTCAGCCTGCAGAAGATCCGGCGCATCCACGAGGACGGCGTCGAGTTCCGCAGCCACATCGACGGCGGCGCGCATTTCCTCTCGCCGGAGCGGGCGGTCGAGATCCAGCGTCTGCTCGGGGCCGACATCATGATGGCGCTCGACGAGTGCCCGCCGCACGACGCCGACGCGGCCTACCACGCCGCCTCTTGCCAGCGCACCACCCGCTGGGCGACCCGCTGTCTTTCGGCCCGCGGCCAGCATGGCGGGGCGCTGTTCGGTATCGTGCAGGGCGGCCTGGATCTTCCGCTGCGCCGCGCGCACCTTGACGAGCTGGCCGCGATGCCCTTCGACGGCCTGGCCCTGGGCGGGCTGTCGGTGGGGGAGGGGCCGGAGCGCATGGCCGAGGTGGTGGCCGACGTCGCGCCACGCATGCCGCCCGAGCGGCCGCGCTACCTCATGGGCGTGGGCGAGCCGCGCGACATCCTGATGGCGGTGAGCGCGGGCATCGACATGTTCGACTGCGTTCTGCCCACCCGCAATGCGCGCAACGGCTCGTTGTTCACTCGTCGCGGGCGTATCCAGATCCGAAACAGCGTCCACGCCCGGGCCGACCGGCCCATCGAGGAGGGGTGCGCCTGCCCCGCCTGCCGGCGCTTCTCCCGTGCCTACCTGCGCCACCTGTATCTCTCCAACGAGATCCTGGGCCACCGCCTGAACACGCTGCACAACCTGCACTTCTTCGCCGAGTTCATGCGCGATGTCCGGCGAGCCATCCGCGAAGACCGCCTGGCCGCCTTCGCTGCGGAGTTTCTCTCAGAATTCGAGCCCCCCGTGTCGGACCGGCGCGAGGCCTAGCCTCCCGGGACCTTTTCGAAAAGTGCATAAATTGTTTGATCTCCCAGGCCAATTTTGTTATGGAGGCTAGCCTGCCGCGGAGCCGGACTGTGCCGGCGGCTGGCGAGGAGGCTACACCCTTGGATTCGATACTGTTTTCATTGTTGGCGCAGGAGCAGGGAGGACAAGGCACTCCGGGCGCTGCCGGTTGCCAGGGCATGATGGGGATGCTGTTCCCCATCCTGCTCATGTTCGTCATCATCTTCTTCTTGATCATTCGCCCCCAGCAGAAGCAGCAGCGCCAGCTCCAGGAGATGCTCAAGGCGCTCAAGAAGGGCGACAAGGTCATCACCGCCTCGGGCATCTTCGGCACCATCGTAAACCTCAATGACAACGTGGTCACCCTGGAGGTGGCCAAGAACGTCCACCTGCGCATCCTGCGGGCCCAGGTGGCTGGCCTGCAGTCCGGCGCCCTGGAGAAGGCGGGCGAAGAAGCCGCCACCGAGGGCAAGTAAGCGCACTCGCAGTCCCCATCGGAGAGATCGATCATGGACAAAGGCTGGTACTGGAAACTGGGATTCGTCCTGGTCCTCGTGCTGTTCTCGGTAGCGTTTCTGCTGCCGAGCTTCGTGCCGGAGGCGCTTCCGGCCTGGTACAAGGACATCTTCTCCCGCAAGGTCAACCTGGGGCTCGATCTCCAAGGCGGCATCCACCTGGTGCTGGGCGTGGAGGTGGACAAGGCCCTGGAGGACAAGGCCGACCAGTATGCGGGCGACTTCAAGGACGCGCTGAAGGAAAAGCGCATCCCCTTCAAGCGCGTCTCCCGCCTGCCGGGCACCTTCGACCTGCTCTTCGAGCTCGAAAACACGGACGACCTCAAGAAGCTCGAGAAGCGCGTGCTGAACACCTACTTCAACCTGAAGAAGGTCTCCGAGGAAGGCTCGACGTTGCGGGTGACCTTCGACGAGAAGTTCGTCGAGGAGCTGCGCAAGAACGCCCGTGACCAGTGCCGCATGACGGTGCGCAACCGGGTGGACGAGATCGGCGTGGCCCAGCCCACCATCGCCCCGCACGGCGACGTGGGCATCCTGGTGCAGCTCCCGGGCGAGTTCGACCCCGAGCGCGCCAAGAAGCTCCTCGGCCGCACCGCCCAACTGGTGTTCAAGGTGGTCGACGACAAGAGCGACTTCATCAAGAAGTACAAGGACCGGTTGCCGCAGGGCGTGCGCATGGAGAGCTACAACTACTCCGGCCCGAACGAGGAGGTCGTCACCGAGTTCTTCCTGGTGTCGCGCGGCAAGGGCAACGAGGGCAAGAACCGCCTGCAGGACTTCTTCAACAACGTCTCCGAGATCGACGCCTTCTTGAAGTCCAAGAGTGTCGATCCCAAGATCGCCGGGCGCATCGTGGAGCTCTTGCGCGAGGGCATCAGCGACAGCGAGCGCCGGGAGATCCAGACGCTGGCCCGGCAGGCTTTCGGGGTGACGGACGCCGCTCCGGCCGGAGCGAACACCCCGGAGGAGAAGAATACAGATGTGGCGGCAGCGGCGGCCCCGGCGGACGCCAAGGCGGTCCCAGCCCCGGACGGCGCTCCCTCCGCTCCCGTGGACGAGAAGAAAGCCGAGCCGGCCCCCGCCACGGCGGCGACGGCGGCGCTGCCGCCGGACTACGTCGAGTTCGAGCGGCTGCTGCGTGGCAAGGTGCCCGACGACCGCGAGATCGGCTACTCGCGCACCGAGCAGCAACTCGAGGTGGAGTACCGCACCTACTACCTGCATCGCGAAGTGGCCATGACCGGCGACTACATCACCGACGCCCGGGTGCAGATGGATCCCGAGACCGGGCACCCCGAGGTGTCGCTGACCTTCGATCGCACCGGGGCGGTGAAGTTCGAGAAGCTCACCGGGGCCCACGTGCGCGAGCGCATGGCCATCGTGCTGGAGGGCGAGGTCAGCTCGGCCCCGGTCATCCAGCAGCGCATTGCCGGCGGCCGGGCGCGCATCACCCTGGGCTCGACCCGCGACTACAACAGCGCGCTCACCGAGGCCAACGACCTGGCAGCGGTGCTGCGGGCCGGGGCCTTGCCGGCGCCGGTGCGCATCCTGGAGGAGCGCACCGTGGGACCGACCATGGGTGAGGACGCCCGGCGCCAGGGCTCCTGGGCGCTGGCCATCGGCACGCTGCTGGTGGTCCTCTTCATGGTGGTGTACTACGGGATCTTCGGGCTCATCGCCGACGTGGCGCTCGTGCTCAACGCGATTCTCATCCTGGTGTGCATGGTGGCCTTCGGGGCCACCCTCACCTTGCCGGGCATCGCCGGCATCGTGCTCACCCTGGGCATGGCGGTGGACGCCAACGTGATCATCAACGAGCGCATCCGAGAGGAACTACGCGCCGGCAAGACCCCGCGGGCGGCGGTGGAGGCCGGCTACAGCCGCGCCTTCTGGACCATCTTCGACGCCAACCTCACCACCCTGATCACCGCCTTCGTGCTCATGTCCTACGGCTCCGGCCCGGTGCAGGGCTTCGCGGTGACGCTGGCCATCGGGTTGGTGGTCTCCATGTTCACCGCCATCTTCGTGACCCGCGTCCTGGTGGACTGGCTGGTGGCGCACCGCAAGGCCGCCAGTATCAGCGTGTAGCGGCCGGCAGGGGATCGGAGGACAAGCCATGGAATTCTTCAAGCCTGGTTCGGTGCACATCGACTTCATGGGAAAGCGCAAGGCCTTCCTGATCATCTCGCTGGTGATGTGGTTGAGCTGCCTCGGCGTATTCGTGGTGCGCTACCTCAACGGCTCCATCAACTGGGGCATCGACTTCGCCGGCGGCACGGTGGTCGACCTCGAGTTCGAAAAGAACGTGGACATCGGCGCGGTGCGGAATCTGGTGGCGGACCTCGGCTACAAGAAGGCCACCATCCAGAACAGCGGCCTGGGCCAGGAGGGCAAGGCTGCCTTCATCATCCGCATCGAGCGCATCGCCATCCTGTCGCCGGAGGATGCCGCCTCCCTCGAGGCCGCCCTGCGCGAGGCGTACCCGGATGGGATCGCGCGCTTCGAGTACGATCGCGATGGCGGCGATCAGTTCGGGGTCACCTTCACCTCGCTCCACTCGGCCCAGGAGCTGAAGGACATCCTGGCCGGCCTGGCCGAGAAGCTCAAGAAGCCCGATCTGGCCACCGTCAGCATCCGCGCCCCGACTCGGGAGGGCGAGTTCCGCTACCAGGTGCTCATGACCGGCGTGGCGGCCCAGATCGAGCGGGCGGCGGCCAAGTCGTTCCCGGAGGCCAAGCCCGAGGTGCGCAAGGTGGAGTTCGTGGGCCCCGAGGTCGGCGAGAAGCTCCGGCTGGACGCCTTGCTGGCCATGTTGTACGCCTTCGTGGGCATCCTGGTGTACATCGCCTTCCGCTTCAACATGTTGTTCGCCCCCGGCGCGGTGATCGCGCTCGTCCACGACGCCTTCATCGTGATCGGGATGTTCGCCCTGTTCGGCCTGGAGATGAACCTCACCTTCCTGGCGGCGGTGCTCACCGTCATCGGCTACTCCATCAACGACACCATCGTGATCTACGACCGCATCCGCGAGACCATGGGGCGGCTGCGCTCGCTGCCGCTCGACCAGATCATGAACACCGCGCTCAACGAGGTGTTAAACCGCACCATCCTCACCTCGTTGACCACCGAGCTCGCGTTGCTGGGCCTCTTGTTCATGGGCTTCGGCGAGATCCGCGACTTCGCCATCGCCATGACCATCGGCATCGTGGTCGGCACCTACTCCTCCATCTACATCGCCTCGGCACTCACGCTCCAGTTCGACAGCCTGGCCAAGAAGATGAAGCCCGCCTGATCGCGGGCCGAGTCCATCCATGGCGCGCCGCTGGGAGATCCAAACGCCCGACGCGGCGGCGGCGGAAGCGTTGTCCCGGGAGGTGGGGGTGAGCCCGATGTTGGGCGCGCTGCTGCTCGCGCGTGGCGTGGACACGGCCGAGGCGGCGCGGCGCTTTTTGTCCCCTTCACTCAAGGATCTGCACGATCCCGGCCTCATGCGCGGGATGGAGGCCGCGGTGGAACGGCTGGTCGGTGCGCTGCGCCGGCAGGAGGCCGTCACTGTGTGGGGCGATTATGACGTGGACGGGGTGACGTCCACTTCCTTGCTCAAGCTCTTCTTGCAACGGATCGGTCTGGTGTGCGCTTACTACATCCCATCGCGGATGGAGGAGGGATACGGGCTGAACGCGGAGGGGCTCCGCCAAATCGCGGCCTCCGGCACGAAGCTGCTCGTCACCGTGGACTGCGGCAGCAGCGACCGGGACGAGATCGCCCTGGCACGCTCCATGGGCCTCGACGTGCTGGTGATCGATCACCACCAGGTGCCGGAGGAGTTGCCGGAGGCGCTGGCCTTGCTCAACCCCCACCAGCCCGGCTGCGGCTTTCCGGCCAAGGATCTGGCCGCGGTGGGCGTCGCCTTCAACCTGATAATGGCCCTGCGAACCCGCTTGCGCCAGACCGGCCTGTTCGCTGACTGCGAGGAGCCGAACCTGCGCGAGTACCTGGATCTGGTGGCCTTGGGAACCCTGGCCGACGTGGTGCCGCTCTCGGACGAGAACCGGGTGGTGGCCCAGTTCGGCCTGCGGGAGCTGGCCGCCGGGCGCCGGCCCGGGTTGGCCGCGCTGAAGGAGGTCGCCGGCCTGCGAGGCGGCGCGGTGAGTGCCGCCCAGGTGGTCTTTCGCCTGGCACCGCGCCTCAACGCCATCGGCCGGTTGGGCAAGGCCGACCTGGCGGTGGAGCTGCTCACCACCTCCTCCTATTCCCGCGCGCTGGCCCTGGCCCGCGAGCTGGACCAGGCGAACAGCGAGCGGCAGGCCATCGAGCAGGGTATCTTCGAGGAGGCGCTGCGGCTGGCCCAGGCCGAGCTCGAGCGGGGCGATCAGGGTGGCCTGGTGCTGGCGGGCGAGGGTTGGCACGTGGGTGTGGTGGGCATCGTGGCCTCGCGTCTCGTCGACCGGTTTGGTTGTCCGGTGGCC
This sequence comes from Myxococcales bacterium, assembly GCA_012798435.1. Taxonomy (GTDB): domain Bacteria; phylum Myxococcota; class B64-G9; order B64-G9; family B64-G9; genus JAAZNF01. The sequence goes on from JAAZNF010000084.1 coordinate 105,628, forward strand.
ATGATCGCCATGCAGGGGGAGGAGGGGCGCGGCTCGGCGCGCGGCACCGACGACGTCCACCTCTTCGAGGCCTTGCAGGGTTGCGCCGAGCACCTGGTGGCCTTCGGGGGGCACCGGGCCGCGGCCGGGCTGACGGTCCGGCGCGAGAGGCTGGAGGCCTTCCGGCGCGCCTTCCTGCACATTATCGAGAAGCAGCGCTCCGGTGCCAAGGGTGGCCGGGCGCTGCGTCTGGACGCCGAGGTGCCGCCCGGAGCGTGGTCGGTCGAGGCCGTCGGCGAAATGTCCGCCCTGGAGCCCCACGGGCCAGGAAACCCCGAGCCGTTGTTCCTGGGGGCCAACCTCGGGGTGAAATCCGCGCGAGTGGTGGGGCGCGAACCTCCGTACCACCTCAAGCTCCTGCTGCAAGCTGGAGAGCGGACGTTCGACGCCATCGGCTTTCGACTGGGTGACCGCCTGCCCCATGTGCTCGAACGGATGGACGTGGCTTACCGGCCGGAGGTCAACGCCTGGGAGGGTAATCTGGGGGTACAGCTTCGGCTGGTGGACTTTCGTCTGCCCGGTGGCGGATGATGGGACGGCGCGCCGCGGCGTGCTTTCATTGCTCGATGGAGGAGAGACGTGGGACACGACGCGCTGTACATCGTGCTGGTGCTCGGCCTGTTCGTTGTCCCCAAGGCGCTGCAACGCTTCCGGCTGCCCGGCGCCATCACCAGCCTGCTCCTGGGCATCATTGCCTCGCTGGCGGGGCTGTTCCCGGACGACGCGGTGGTCTCCCTGCTCGGCACCTTCGGCATCGTGGCCCTGTTCCTCATCGCCGGAATGGAGGTCCGCTTCGGCGAGCTGCACCGGAACGCCGGGGTGCTGGTCCAGCACCTCGCCATCCAGGCGGCGGTGTTGTCGCTCGTCTCCTGGCTGTTTTCGGCTGCCTTCGGCGTCGACTGGCGGGTGGCGGCCCTGGTGGGCCTCGCCCTGCTCACCCCCTCGGCCGGCTTCATCCTGGACTCGCTGGGTTCGTTCGGTCTTTCGGAGCAAGGACGCTTCTGGGTAAAATCCAAGGCCATCGCCGCGGAGATGCTCGCCCTGCTCACCCTCTTCGTGGTGATGCAGTCAAGCTCGGTCGGGCAGTTTGTCCTGGCAAGCCTTGCGCTGGTGCTGCTGCTGCTGGTGGTGCCGGCGCTGTTTCGCCTGTTCGCGCAGCGCATCGTCCCGTTCGCGCCGCGCTCGGAGTTCGCCTTCCTCATCATGCTGGCGGTGGTGTGCGCCTACGCCACCAAGCACCTGGAGGTGTACTACCTGGTGGGCGCCTTCCTCGTGGGCCTGGCGGCGCAGCGCTTCCGCGAGATACTCCCCGCCTTGTCCTCCGAGCGCATGCTGCACGCGGTGGAGGCCTTCGCCTCGGTGTTCACGCCGTTCTATTTCTTCAACGCCGGGCTCATGTTCCGGGCTGCGGACTTCGGACCGATGGCGCTCTTGGCCGGGGCGGGCTTTATCCTGCTGTTTGTGCCGCTGCGGGTGGGATTGGTCGCCTTCCACCGCCGTATCAGCCTCAAAGAGAACTTGTGGCAGGGCCTGCAAGTCGGCGTTCCCTTGCTGCCCACTCTGGTGTTTACCCTGGTGCTTGCCCAGATCCTGCGGGAGCGGTTCGACGCCCCCGGCTGGCTGGTGGGCGGCTTGGGGATATACACCGTGGTGAACACCCTGGTGCCGGGGCTGCTGCTGCACACGCCGCCGCCCGAGTACGAGGCGCCGCACCTGGCCGAGCCGTCCTCGCCCACCGCCGGTAAAAACCCATAGGTTTGCGGCCGAATCCGCTTGGCATCTTCCAGCGGCGTGCTATATTGGGTCCATGAGGCGGTGGGCCATCATGCTCTTGTTTGCGCTCGGCTCGGCCGGAGACGGTCTGGTGCCTGTCGAACCCCGGGTGCATTCGGATGTCATCCGGCCGGTGTCGTCCCAACCCGCCTCGCCCCTGGATAAGCCTGTCCCGGCCTCCTTGCTCGCCGGGCCGGTGGCCGCCAGCGAAACGGTCCTGGATGGGCAGAGCTGCAACAACGGCAGCTCTGTGCTCGGTGGCCTCGTTGGAAAGATCCGTCCTCCGATCCCGGAGGACATCTTCCGCCCTCCCCGAAGCTCGCACTGAGCGGCTTTCTGGATTCGAAAACACGCACGGTGCGGCGGGAGGGTTCGCCTCCCGCGCGGGAGGACGATCATGAGCCAGAACAAGCACACGGCCCTTTCGGGCCCTGGTCCGCAATCGGTGAACCGGGAATCACAGCCGGCTGCGGCGAATCAACAAAGAAAGCTCGGCGCCGGCAAGTTCGCCCTGCTGTTCTGGGGGCTGCCTTTTGTCCTGCTGATTGTGCTGCTCGCCACGCGAAGCTCTTGCGCTTGAGGGTGCCAGGCGGGATATCATGAGCGCGAGAAAACCGGTCTTTCGAGGTGGCCCGCTGATGGCCCGGACAAGAGGACCCATCCGGCAAAAGCGCAGACGCGCGGGCGGCGGCCTGCTGATGCTGGACTACGATGGCACCCTGGCGCCGTTTCGGCGCGATCCGGCCCGGGCCGGGCCCTGGCCCGGCGTGCGCCGGTTGCTTCAGCGCATCTCGGTCAATCCGCGAACCCGCGTGGTGGTGGTCACGGGGCGAAGCGTAGAAGACCTGCTCCGGGTGTACGCTCCTCCGGCGCCGGTCGAGGTGTGGGCCTGCCACGGCTGGGAGCACTTCGCCCACGGACGCCACACCCGCCTGCCGCTCCCCGCCGGGTGCGGTTCGGATCTGCGTCGTGCGCTGGAAGCGGTCGCCGATCTGCTGGCGCGCGGCGCCCGCCTGGAGGTGAAACCCGCCTCGCTGGCGCTGCACGTGCGGGGGTTGCCGGCGGCGCGCGCCGCGGCTCTCCTGGCCGAAGGCCGGCGGCGCTGGCGGGTGGTGTGCCGCGCGGGAAGGCTCGGGCTCCTTCAGTTCGCCGCGGGGATCGAGATCATCGCTCGCGGGCGAGGAAAGGGCGTGGTGGTGGACGAGCTTCTGGCTCGGGCGCTCCCCGGCGAGAGGGTCGCCTACCTGGGAGACGATGTCGCCGACGAGGAGGCCTTCCGGCGGGTGCGCCGGCGTGGTGAGGCGATCCGGGTGGCGACGAGGTGTTCTGCGACCGCGGCGGGGAAGACGCTCCGACCGCCGGTGGAATTGCTGGCCTACCTCGGAACGTGGTTGTCCCACAGGGGGCCCGGATGAACTCGATGAACCGATCGGCCGGCCGGATGGTGGTGGTCTCGAATCGGCTGCCCTTCGTGGTGGAGAAGGACGGTCGGCAGGGGTGGCGCCTGGTCCCGGGATCCGGTGGACTGGTGTCGGCGTTGCTCCCCACGCTGAAGGACCGGGGCGGCGTGTGGATCGGCTGGCCCGGCGCCGTTCAGGAAGAGGCCGCCGCGCGGCGCGTGCTCAACCGCTCGGGCGACCAGTCGGGGTACCGGCTGGTGCCGGTGATGTTGTCCGCCGACGACATCGAGAAGTTCTATCTCGGGTTCTCCAACGAGATCATCTGGCCGCTGTTTCACGACCTGCAGTCGATGTGCAACTTCGATCCCGGCTACTGGCAATCGTACGTCGCGGTCAACCGGAAGTACGCCATGGCGGTCCGCGGCGCCGCCCGGCCGGCGGACTTCGTGTGGGTGCACGATTACCATCTGATGCTGCTGGGGCGCGAGCTGCGGCGCCTGCGGCTGCAAAACCGCATGGCCTTCTTCCTGCACATCCCGTTCCCTCCGCCGGACATCTTCTTCAAGCTGCCGTGGCGCCAGGAGCTGGTGTGGGCGCTGCTCGAGTTCGATCTCATCGGCTTTCAGACCTGGCGCGATCGCCACAACTTCCTCCAGTGCCTCGAGGTGTTGGCGCCGCAGGCCTCGTTTTCGGGACGGTCGCAGGTGATGTCGATCCGCCTCGGCGGCCGCACGGTGCGCCTGGGGCACTTCCCCATCAGCGTCGACTTCGCCGCCCTGGAGCACGCCGCCGGGCAGGAGTCGGTGCTGTGGGAGGTCGAGCGCCTGCAGGAGGTGTTGCACCACCGGCAGCTCATCCTCGGCCTGGATCGGCTGGACTACACCAAGGGCATCCTGAACCGGCTGCAGGCCTTCCAGTACGCCCTGGAGCACAGCCCGTCGCTGCAGGACCGGGTGACCCTGGTGCAGGTGGTGGTGCCGAGCCGCGGGGACATCCCCCGCTACCACGAACTGCGCCTGCGCATCGAGCAGACGGTGAGCCGCATCAACGGCCAGTACACCCGGCCCGGGAGCTGGGTCCCCATCCACTACCTCTACCGCAACCTCTCTCCCACGGAGCTTTCGGCCTTCTACCGGGCCGCCGGCATCGCACTGGTGACCCCGCTCAAGGACGGCATGAACCTGGTGGCCAAGGAGTACTGCGCCTGCAGCCTGGAGGAGGACTGCGTGCTCATCCTGAGCGAGTTCGCCGGGGCCGCCGCGCAGCTGCACCACTGGGCCCTGACGGTGAACCCTTACGACGTCAAGGGGGTGGCTGACGCCATCGCCCGCGCCTGCCGCATGGACCTGGCAGAACGGCACCGCCGCATGCGGCCGATGCGCCGCTCCATCCGGCGGCACGACATCTTCTGGTGGCTGGATCTCTTCCTGCACGCGGCCTTCCGCCGCGATCTGGACGACTTCCCGGTGGATGCGAAACCGCTGCGGGAGGGGTCCGTCACCCGTCAGGTGCGGCGGCGGCGCCGATAGGCGGCGCCAAGCAGCGGTAGCAGGCAGAGCCCTGCGCCCGGGGCGGTGGCGCAGCCGGAGCCGCCGCCGGAGCACTCGCCCTGGCGGCAGGACTTGCCGGGCCCGCAGGAGGTGCCGTCCGGGGCGGGCGGGTGCAGGCACCCCTGGACCGGGTCGCACACGTCCTCGGTGCAGGCGTTGTCGTCCCAGCACTCCAGGGCGACCGGGGCGTACACACAGCCCTCCAGCGGATCGCAACGATCCTTGGTGCAGGCGACGCTGTCCTGGCAGGACAGCGGCTCACCGGGCTGGCACGCTCCGCCCCGGCACACCTCCCGGCCGTTGCACACGGTGTTGTCGTCGCAGCTCTCCTCGTCCGCGACCGGCTGGCACGTCCCCAGACTCCCCGCCTGGTTGCAGGTGTGGCACAACGGGCAGCGAGATTCGCAGCACACCCCGTCGCCGCACACCCCGGTCTCGCAGTCCTCGTCGAGGGCGCAGGCTTCGCCCTGGCGCCGGCCCAAAAAGGAAAGGATGAAATCCTCGAACTCGTCCACCTTGGTGCTGCAGGCCATGTAGGCGCAGTAGCCGTCGCCGTAGGAGGTGACGCCGGCCACGTACTCCTTTCCTGCGCGCAGCACCAGTCCCGGCCCGCCGCTGTCGCCGCTGCAGGTGCCGCCCGGATCCATGTCGGTACAGATGGTGCGCGGGTTGGCCTGCCGGCAGCGGCTCGGTCCGGGGCAGATCACGCTGAGGTCGTTGGTGACGTGCATCTTGGTCCCCTCACCGCCGCCGCCCGGGATGGTGCTGCCGAAGCCCACGAACTCGATGGCCAGGCCCACGTCGCTGCTGGTGAGCCTTTCGCTGGCGGGAAGGTAGGGGATGGGCTCGATCCCCGCCGGAGCGTCGGTCTCGAGCCGGAGCAGGGCGATGTCGTTGACGATGTTGGCGCTGTCCCACTCGGGATGGACCGACACCGCACTCACCGTGCGGGCCACCATGCCCTCGAACATGCTGTTGCCGAACTTGATGACGATGTGCTCCGGCGGGGCGGAGATGCCGGCCTCGGGGTTGACGCAGTGGGCGGCCACCATCACCACGCGGCGGGCGATCAATGTTCCGGAACACATCCACCCGTTGGCGCCGCCGTCGCCGGCTTCCATGCCGACGACCGCGGCGTGGGCGGGGTTTGTGTCGGGCTCACCGTTGATGATGGGGAAGAAGCGTTCCAGGTACTCCGACGTCTCTATCGAGCTGCAGGCCGTGCCGAAGAGCGCCAGGATTGCCGCCGCGAGCAGATGGCGATGCACGTCCGACCTCCAGTGCTCCCCTCCAACGGCCAAACTAGCAGAATCTTTTGCGTGATTCCAGAACGCCGGTGCCGACGGGCAGGGCGAGGGAGGAGGAGGAACACCCGGTATTCGTTTGTCTTCGGGCGCGCCGCCTCCAGGGGAGGAGCGCCACCAGGGTCACCAGGGACCACCCGCCGCCGCCCACGTCTTGGGGCCCACAGCCGCAACTTCCGCTGATGGCGACGCCGCCCTCGCCGCCGCCGGGGTCGGAACCCGCATCGAGGACGCCGTCGGGGCCGGTGTCAGGGCTTGCGTCGGTGTCAGCGTCGCTTCCGGCATCGCCGCCCGCGTCCTGGTCGCCCTCGGAGCCGGCGTCGGCACCGTCGCTGCCGCCGTCCGGGCAGGTGTCGGGCAAGAGCACCTCGTTCGTCGGTACGGCGGCCCGCCAGTCGATACCGGAGGCGGCGCGGTAGGGCGGCTGGGTCTGCACGGGAGCGCTGGACACCAGGACCTCGCTGCGAAACGGCGAAAGTGAGACGCTGCCGCTCGCCGCTGTCCCGTCGGCATGCGACCAGGTGCCGGGCGGGAGCGCGACCTCGGCCTCGCACTCCGTGTCATTGAAGGCCAGAAAGGCGTTCGCGCGCACCACACGGCTGCCAGTGGCGTCGGCCCAGGCGGCGGCCGCGGTCCAGGCGGCGAGCGAGTCGAGATCGCTGTCCCCCTCCGGTCGGATCACGGCGGCGCCGCTCGGGGATGCGATGAAGGTGGTCTCGCTCATGCGCCCGTAGTCGACGGCGGGATCATACTGGAGCGCCGCGGGGGCGGGCTCCGCGTAGGGCGGCTTCCACCACTGGTTGAGGTTCTCGGGACGCTGCAAGCGCCGGGTGGGAAAAACCGCCGCCAGCACGTTCCCCGAGATGGCGTGGTCCTGGCGGTCGCCGGCGTCCCCGGAGAGGCCGAGCCCGGCCACGCGGTTGTCGACGGCCCGGTTGCCGGAGACGTCGCAGGAGAAGTTGTTCGGCAGCATGATGCCCTGGCCGTTGCTGCCGTAGATGGAGTTGTCGGTGATGACCGAGTCGCGAAAGTCCGAGAGGAACTCGGGCCAGATGCCGTGCCCGAGCGGCCACCAGGGGTGCGAGGTCTCGAGATCCCCCAGGGTGTCCAGGATGATGTTTTCGCGGATGAGCGAGGCGTTGCAGTTGGTGTAGACGGCCGCGCCGTCGTTCAGCGTCCCCATGGTCCGCACGAACACGTTGCGCTCGACCGTCTGGCCGTCGGAGCCGAGGATGATCCCCGCGTAGCCGGTGTCGATCACCCGGTTGAGCCGGAAGACGGCGTTGCGGGTCTGGCCCAGGATGACACCGGCCGCGTGCCAGGAGCCGCTGCCGCCGTAGCCGCGCTCGGCGCCGATGCGCAAAAACAGGTTGCGCTCGATGACCGTCCCGGCCGGGCCACCGGCGTCGGCCCAGCCCTGGATGGCCACGTTGCGCACGTCGCGAAAGATCGAGCGGCGGATGGCGAAGGGCTGGGAGCTCCAGCCGAAGACCACGGCGTCGGTCTCGATCTCCTCGAAGAGGCAGTCCTCGACCGTGCTCGGGCCGTCGATCTTCAGCGCCGGACCGAAGTAGCGCGCAAAGCGCACCCCGCGCACGGTGGCATTGCGGACCGCCAGGCCGGCATCCTCGCGGGTGACGGCCTCGACGACCATCGAGTCCGGGTTCGCGCCGGCCGGCGGATACAGGTACAGCGTGCCCCCCTCCCACATCCACTCGCCCGGGGCGTCGAGCTCGTCGAGGTCATTGTCGATGAAGTAGCCGGACCCGGGGTCCGAGAAGGGATCCTGGAAACGTCCCTCCGGGCCGAGCACCAGCGTGTCGGCGGGACCATGGGTCATGATCGGTCGCGTCTCCCACCACCAGCTCCAGCGACGCCAGCGCACCTGGGCGCCGGTCCATCGGCCGGCCGCCACGCCGGGGCGTTCGAGCAGTTCCGCGTCGACGATGCGATCGGGATCGTCGTCATTGTCGATCCGCAAGAAGCCCGTGTCGGGGTAGCGCGCGAGAGGCACAAAGCGCCCGTTCACGTAGCAGCCGAGGGCCCTTTCCGCCAGCGCGCCGGTGCGGACGGCGGGGTTCCGCGGCCAGGTCCCGCCCAGCGTGACGATCACACTTCCGGTCAGCGTGGGCGGCTCGCCCGTGCCGTAGGCGGCGATGGTGAGGCCGTCTGCGCTGAGCGCGCCGATGCGGAAGGTTCCGCCGCGCTCGAGCAAGATGGTGTCGCCAGAGCGGGCGCGCGAGAGGGCGTGCTCGAACGTGGCCAGCGGCTCCTGCTCGGTTCCCGCGGCGCCGTCCGTGCCGTCCGGCGCCACGTGCCACACGGCCCCCGGGGCCGCTGTGGCGACCAACAGCGTACTCAGCAGCGAGAATCGTCCCAGAACGGAACCGTTTTTCATGCCGTCATTGTAGCCGAAAAGCGCCTTCCTTTGCAGAGCTCGTATTTGTGCGCGAAAGCGCAGGCGTGGCTATCTCGGCCTTCACGCGAGAGAAAAAAGCTCTGGTCCGGCCGCGCCCGCTGGTGTGGCATCGGGCCAGAGACCCCCGGCGGTTTGATTCGCCAGGCCCCTGTGACAAGCGGAACCCGCGGCCCGACGCCGTAGGTGGGAGGTTACTTCTGGTTGAGGTCCACGAAGACGGTGTGGACCTTGTCCTTCTCGATGACGACCCGCACCTTCTTGGTGATGCCCAGCGCGTCGTTCTTGAGCGTCAGAGTGTGGCTGCCCACGGGGAGTTTCACGTCCATCTGCGGCGTGGGGCCGATCTTCTGCGCGCCCAGGTACACCACCGCGAAGGGCTCCGAGTTGATGCGCAGCGTGCCGGTGGCGCCGCCGGCGGGGGGCGGCTTGGGGGCCACCGCGACCTTGTCGGCAGGTGGCGGCTTGGGCACGGGCGGCTTGGGCGCGGGCGGCTTCGAGGTTGGAGGCCTGGGCGCCTCGTCGGGCGGAGGAGCCTTGGCCGTCTTCGGCGGTTCGTCCGTGCTCGCCGGAGGTTCCGCGTCGGGAGGATTGGCCGCGACGGAGGTCTTGCCGCCAGCGTCCACCTCCCCGGCGTCCGGCGCTGCCGGGTTCTCCGCCGCCGCTACGTTGGCACCGGCGGGTTCCTCGCTGGAAGAGGCGGCAGCGTCCGGAGCTGGCTCCGGCGGATTGGCGGGGACGGCCGCCGGGACGCCGGCGTCGACTTCTGCGGGCCTGGGCGGCGGGATGGGAGTCGGCGGGGCGACCGCCCCTCTGGTATCGGCGCTGCCGCCGCTCTTGAGAATGAAGTAGGAACCGACGAGGACCACCGCGAGCCCGACGCCGATCACGGCCAGGAACTTTCCCCGGCCCTGCTTGGGCCGGATCATGATCTGGGGCTCTTCGTCCTCGAAGGAGGTGCCCTTGGGTGGCGGGGCTTTCTGGAGCCAGCGCTCCTCGAGGTTCGCGTCCGCGGAACCCGCCGCGGCCGGCATGCCCTCGACCATGACGGTGGGGGACGGCTGCGCGCTCGCGGCGGCGACTTTCGCGGGCGCCGCCGGCAGGGGCTCGTCGGGCTTGTTCAGCAGCATGGTCTTGGCCGAGAGCAGCTGCGCGTCCGGCACCTTGCCCACTACCTGTCCCGGGGCCGGCGCCGCGGCGGGGCTCGGCGCGCTGAAGAGCCGAGTGGGAGCCGACAGCAGCTCGGGCGGTGGTGCCGCCGCGGGGCCGGCGCCCGCGTTCGGGGAGCTGGCGGCGGGCATCTCGGGCAGCGTCTTGGCCGGCACGGAGGATGGCGTCGGAATCTGGGCCGCCGAACCCATGGGATCGGTCGGCCGGCGGGAATCGGCCGCCTCGGAGTAGCCCGGCAGGTTGAGCGCGTCGAAGGAGACCGCCTCGCCCACCACCGCCACCGCCTCCGGCGAAGCCGCCGCTGACTCGGCCGCGGCCGGCGCTGGTGCCGGAGCGGCGGCCGGAGGAAAGGCCGGAGCGCGCTCGGGCTTTTCCGCCGCCACGGGTTGGGACGCCGGCGTGAGGTGGGCGGCCCGCGCGGCGTCGCGGCGGATGGCCCGGATGGGCGTGGGCGGCATGGTCCGGGGCTTGGCCTCGGGGAGCCGCTGGATGATGAAGGCGGCCACCGTGGAGGGGTCGGGCCGCAGACCCTCGCGATGCAGCACATCGGACAGATCCGCGGCCATCTCGCCGGCGGTGGCGTAGCGCTTGCGGGGGTTCTTCTCCAGGCCCTTCTTCAATATCTCGGCCAGCCGCTTGGGGATTTTGTTGTTGAGGCGTTGCGGTTTTTCGAAGACCCCGCGGGTGATCAGCGCCATGGTCTCCTGCGGGGTGGCGCCCTCGAACGGCCGGTGGTTGGTGAGCATCTCGTACAGGATGATGGCCGCGGCGAAGATGTCGCTGCGGTTGTCGACCTCGCTGCCCATGATCTGCTCTGGGCTCATGTAGGCCACCTTGCCCTTGAGCACCCCGTGTTGGGTCGAGGTGAGGCGGGAGGCGGCCCGGGCGATGCCGAAGTCGACGATCTTCACCTCGCCCTCGAAGGTGATGAGGATGTTCTGGGGGCTCACGTCACGGTGGACGATTTTGAGCGGTTTGCCGTCGGGGCCGACCTTGCGGTGGGCGTAGTCGAGGCCGCGGCAGATCTCGTGGGCGATGTGGCAGGCGATGGCCGGGGGGAAGGGCTCGAACAGCTCGGTCGAGCGGCGGATCAGGCTCTGCAGGTCCACCCCGTCGATGAACTCCATGACCAGAAAGTGCTCGCCCTCGATCTCGCCGAAGTCCAGCACCGAGACGATGTTGCCATGGTTCAGGGTCACGGTGATCATGGCCTCGTCCATGAACATCTGGATGAAGTCGCGTTCGCCCGCCAGGTGTGGCAGCACCTTCTTGATGGCCAGGTCCTTCTCGAACCCGCCAGCGCCGTAGAGCTTGGCGCGGTACAGCTCGGCCATCCCACCGGTGGCGATGCGCTCGATGAGGTGGTACTTGCCGAACTCTCGCGGCAGCTGTTCCTGGTTGCCGGCCATGATCTTGGAATTCCTCCGCCGGGCAATCTAGCAGACCGGGGACCGGATGGTCAAATAAGGTGCCCTGGGTATAGGACGTGTCCGAAATCCGGACGGTCTGAAAAAATCCGGACGGCGGGCCTGGCCCGCGCATACCGGGGCGAATGACAATATGGCGCACGCCTTTCAAGGATTTGTTTTTAATGGATTATTTCAGGACCGTCGGGCGGGTGGTTCCGAGAGCGCCGTGGTGCGCAAATTGCATGAGAGGAGGTGGCAACAGGAGGTCGGTGCGGTGGAAAAGAACCAGGGGACGGAACCGCCAAGCCCAAGGAAGCTCAGGCGCGCTCGCGAGCGCGGGGAGATGGCCTACTCGCGGGAGGTCGCTTCAGCGTCGGCGCTCCTCGGCGCGCTGGCTGGCATGGCGGCATGGTTGCCCGGAGCCGGCCAGGACCTCCTCGGGCTTCTGCAAGGATGCCTCGCGCAGGACATCTCCGATCCGGCCGGAGCGGGGTTCTCGCTGCTCCTCGGGGCCATGCTGGCGATCGGCGGGGGCGCGGCGGCGGGAGGGCTGCTGGCCGGGGTGTGGCAGGCGGGCTTTCGTCTGCGATTCCGATTTCGACCCGAGGCCCTGAACCCGCTGCGGGGGATGGCGCGGCTGCTCTCGCGCGAGCGGGTCGCCGACCTGGGTCTTCTTGTGCTGAAGGTGGCCTCGCTCGTCACGGCCGGTGTTCTGCTGGGCCTGCCCGTGGCGCTCGAACTGTGCCCCGCCGCCGGCCAGGGCGATCCCATGCCTGCCTTCGCCGCCTTCGCGAGAGCGCTTTTTACGCCGCTGGCCATCATGGTCGCCCTCACTCTCGGCTGGGCGGGAATGGACCTGTGGCTACAGCGCCGCCGCTTCCACCGGCGCCAGCGCATGACTCATCAGGAAGTCCGGCAGGAGCACCGGGAGGAAGAGGGGGACCCCCAGCTTCGCGCCGAACGGCGCCGGCGGCACCGCGCGTTGCTCGCCGGAGGCCTGGCCTCGCTGCGGAACGCGGCGGTGGTGGTGGCCAATCCCACCCACCTGGCGGTGGCGCTGCGCTACCTGCCGGGCGAGGACGAGGCCCCGGTGGTGGCCTGCTCGGGACGGGACGAGGCCGCCCTGCGCATCCGGCGCGAGGCGGCGCGGCTCTCCGTGCCGGTCGTCGAGAACGTACCCCTGGCGCGCGCGCTGGTTCGCGTCCCGATCGGCGACGAGATCCCGGTTGCGCTCTACCAGGCGGTGGCCGAGGTGCTGCGCTCCCTGGCCGGGGACTCCGCCCGCGGGCCTCGCCCGAGCCTTTCTCATTGACAAGGCGACCTCCTTCCATATACTTACGTGACCTTTGGGGCGGGCGGCACCGCCCCGGGAGAACGGTCATGTCGTTTCAAATTCGCATCGCCGACATCACCGCGGAACCGCTGGCCATCAGCGAGCCGCTCTCCCGCGCCTGGTTGGACGAGGTGTTGAGCGGACAGAACCCGACGGGGTTCTTCTCGGCCGAGGAGGAGCAGCGGGCGATCGGCAGCGTGTGGCGCTCGGGCCTCGACCTCGTCCTGCGGCTGGACTTCGGCCTGCGCCTGCAGGCGGAGTGCGCCCTGTGCCTCCAACGCTTCGAGCTCGAGGTTCCGGTGCGGTTCGATATGACCCTGGTGCCACAGCCCGAGGCGGTGGCTCCACCCCCCGAGGAAGTGGAGCTCAGCCGCGAGGATCTGGAGCGCGAGTTCTACACCGGCGAGTTCCTGCCGCTGGAGGACCTGGTGCGCCAGCAGATCCTTCTCTCGCTGCCGATGGTGGCCCGGTGCCGGGAGGATTGCCGTGGCCTGTGTCCGGGGTGCGGCGCGGACTTGAACCGGGAGACTTGCAGCTGCGCCCGGTCCAAAGAAGAATCGGCGTTTCGCGTGCTTCGCGGCATGCTGGAGAAATGAACCGGGCCGGATGGCCCAGGAGACGGAGCGATGGCAGTCCCCAAGAGGAGAAAGAGCAAGAGCAAGCGCGACAAGCGGCGGGCCAGCTGGAAGCTCAGCGCGCCCGGCCCCATCGATTGCCCCCAGTGCACCGAGCCCATGTTGCCTCACCGGGTGTGCGCCCACTGCGGGTACTACAAGGGTCGCCAGGTCGTCACGGTCGCCGACTGAGGGCTCTGTTCGCCGATGAAGCCGCCGGAGGGTGGACCGTCCGTGCCGGCGACCGGGGGACGGGCGGTGATGTTTCCGGGACAGGGTTCCCAGCGCCCGGGCATGTTCCACCCGCTGCGTGAGGCCGGCCCGGCGATAGGCCGCCTGCTCGAGCAAGCCGATCACATCCTCGGATTCCCGCTGCAACGGTTGGAAGAACCGCCGGACGGCGGCGCGCTGCACCGCACCGAGAACGCGCAACCGGCCCTATTCGTGTGCTGTCTGGCGGCCTGGCACACGCTGCGCGCGCGCCAGCCCTTCGAACCCCGCGTGCTGTTGGGGCATTCGCTGGGCGAATTCACCGCGCTTTGTGCGGCTGAGAGCGTCTCCTTCGAGGACGGTCTGCGCCTGGTCCAGCGGCGCGGGCGGGTCATGGCGGGCGCGGATTCCGAGGGGGGCATGGTGGCGGTGCTGGGCCTCCCGGCGCAGGTGGTCGAGGCGAGACTCGCCGAGATCCCGGACCACGGGGTGGTCATCTCCAACTACAACGCCCCACGGCAGGTGGTGCTGTCGGGCCCGGCGACGGAGCTGGAGCGCTTGGCCCCGCTGCTCCGCCAGGCGGGGGCCCGGGGCGTCATTCGCCTCAAGGTGTCGGTCGCCTGCCACTCGCCGCGGATGCAGCAGGCGGCCGAGGAGCTTTGTGCGTGTTTGGAGAAGATCCCGCTCTCGCGGCCGCGCTGGCCAGTGCTCTCCAACGTGACCGGCCGCCCGCACGGCGAGCCGGAGGAGATCCGCCGGCTGCTGCTGCGGCAGCTCAGTGCGCCGGTGCGCTTCGAGGAGTGCGTGCGTTGGGCGCTCGGGCAGGGCGCGCGCGAGTTTGTCGAGGTCGGCCCGGGGGACGTGTTGCGGGGCCTGGTGCGCCAGATCGATCCCAGTTGCCGGTTGACCGGGTGCGACGGAAGCGGTACACAAGGGGCCACCTGACCGAGGAGCGGACATGGACCTGGAAAGCCGAGTCAAGAAGGTCATCGGGGCGGTGTTGAACATCCCGCCCGCCGACCTGCGGGTCGAGGCCAGCCTCAAGGACGACCTGGGCGCCACCTCGCTCGATCGCTACACCATCCTGATGGATCTCGAGGCCGAGTTCGGCATCACGCTGGACGAGGTGCCCGAGGAGGAGCTGGAGAGTCGCTTCGGCACCATCGGCGACATCCTGACCTTTCTGAAGCCGCGGGTCGCCGGAGGAGGGTGACACCGCATGCCCAAGAAACCAACGGCGCGCCGCATCGCCCTGGCCGCGGATCACGGCGGGCGTCGCCTCAAGGACCTGCTGCGGGACTACCTGCGGCAGCGCGGCGAGCAGGTGGAGGATCTGGGGACCGACGGCGACGAGTCGGTGGACTACCCGGATTTCGCCGCGCGCCTGGCGCGCCGCATCGAGGATGGGAAGTGCACCCTGGGCATCCTGGTGTGCGGCACCGGCATCGGCATGAGCATCAGCGCCAACCGCTTTCTTGCGGTCCGCGCGGCGCTGTGCACCTCGGCGTTCACCGCCCGCATGGCGCGGGCCCACAACGACGCCAACGTGCTGTGCCTGGGCGAGCGGGTGACCGGCCCCGGCGAGGCACTGGACATCCTGGAGGCCTTCCTGCAGACGCCGTTCGAGGGCGGACGCCACGCGCGCCGGCTGCGCAAGATCTCCGCCCTGACCGCGGGCGGGCGGCCGAAACCATGAGCGAGCGGCCGGACTGGGACACCTACTTCATGGACTTCGCCCGCCTGGCGGAGCGGCGTTCCACCTGCCTGCGGCGCCGGGTGGGCGCGGTGATCGTCAAGGAGCGCATGCTCATGGCCACCGGCTACAACGGGGCGCCCAAGGGCACCCCGCACTGCGCCGAGGTGGGCTGCCTGCGCCAGAAGCTGAATGTGCCCTCCGGCCAGCGGCACGAGTTGTGCCGCGGCCTGCACGCCGAGCAGAACGCCATCATCCAGGCGGCCTACCACGGGGTGTCCATCCGGGAGGGCACCCTGTACTGCACCTTCAGCCCGTGCATCATCTGCATCAAGATGATCATCAACGCCGGCTTGCGCCGCGTGGTCTTCCTGGGAGACTATCCCGATCGGCTGGCGCTCGAGCTCGGCCAGAGCGCCGGGCTGGAGCTGTGCAAGCTGGCGGAGGCCGAAGCCGTCTAGGCGGAGTCGCTCGCACATGAAGTGCCCCGGTTGCGGACATCTGGAGAACAAGGTCATCGACTCGCGCCTGAGCCAGGACGGCAAGGCCATCCGGCGCCGCCGCGAGTGCGCCGCCTGCCGCCACCGATTCACCACCTACGAGCGGGCCGAGGATACCACCCCCCTGGTGGTGAAGAAGGACGGCCGCCGCGAGCCGTTCGAACGCGAGAAGTTGAAGTCCGGCATCCTGCGGGCCTGCGAGAAGCGGCCGGTCGGTGTCGACGAGATCGTGCGCTTCGTGGATGAGGTCGAGCGGCGGCTCAGCGAGAAGGGCGAGCGCGAGGTCTCCTCGACCTGGCTGGGCGAGGAGGTCATGCGCTTCTTGCACGACCTGGACGAGGTGGCCTACGTGCGCTTCGCCAGCGTGTACCGCTCCTTCCGCGACCTGTCCGAGTTCATGGGCGAGCTCAAGGAACTCATCGAAGAGCGCGGGCGGACCGCCAAGAAGCGCGGCAAGAGCTGAGGCGACACGAGGATGGGCCGGTTTGTCAACCCTCTGTCTTGCCATGAGCGGCTGATGCGGCGCGCGCTGGCACTCGCCCGGCGCGCGCGCGGCCGCACCTGGCCCAACCCGATGGTGGGCGCGCTGGTGGTGCGAGGGGGGCGGGTGGTCGGAGAGGGATACCACCGCCGGGCGGGGTTGCCCCACGCCGAGATCGAGGCCCTGCGCCGGGCTGGCCGCGCCGCCCGCGGCGCCGATCTCTACTGCACGCTGGAGCCTTGCCATCTCCACGGGCGCACCGGTCCCTGTCACCGGGCCATCGCCGCCGCCGGCATTCGCCGGGTGTTCGTCGGCGCGCTGGATCCCAACCCGCGCGAGTGCGGCCGGGGGATCCGGGCATTGCGCCGCTTGGGCATCGAGGTGCGCTACGGAATCCTGGAGAACGAGTGCCAGCGCTTGAACGAGGTGTTCCAGATCCTCATTCGGGAGAGGCGCCCGTGGGTGGTGGCCAAGGCGGCCACGAGCCTGGATGGTCGGCTGGCTCCGGCGGGGGGTCGGGCGCAGCGTCTGACCGGCGACGCCTGCCAGCGGCGGGTCCACCGCCTGCGGGCGGCGGTGGACGCGGTCCTGGTCGGCGCCGGAACGGTCCGCTGCGACGATCCCCGACTCGACGTGCGCCGGGTGCGAGGCCGGAACCCGGCGGTGGTCGTCCTCGACGGCCGGCTGTCGTGCTCGCCGCGGGCGCGCGTGTTCCGCCTGCGCCGTGGTTCGCCAGTGCTGGTGTACACGACCCGCCGCGCCAGCGTGGCGCGACAGCGAGCGCTGGAGCGCGCCGGGGCCGAGGTGATCCGACTACCCGCCCGGGCCGGCCGACTGCCGCTTTCGGCCGTGCTTGCGGACTTGCTCTCGCGCGGCGTGTACCGCCTGCTGGTGGAAGGTGGCGCCGACGTGCTGGGACAATTCCTATCGGCCCAGGTGGTGGATCGGCTGGAGATCCACCTGGCGCCCCTGCTGCTGGGAGATGCCGCGGTGCCGCTGGCTCGTTTCAGCGGCGCGCGTAACGTGGGACGGGCCCTGCGTCTCTGGCGCGTCGAGTGGCGCCGGCTCGGAGAGGATGGCGTGTGCGCGGGCGCGCTGCCAGCGAAAGGACAGGCATGTTCACCGGGATCGTCGAGGACATCGGGCAGGTGAGCCGCGTGCGGCACCGGGCGGAGGGCCTGCGCCTGGAGATCACCACCCGCCTGCCGCTGGAATCATTGCCCCCGGGGTGTTCGGTGGCGGTGGACGGGGTGTGCCTCACGGTATGCGCCCACGCAAAAGGCGCCTTCGCGGCCGACGTCGGCCACGAGACGGCGCGAGTGACAACCCTGGGCCGCGCACGCGCGGGTGGGCGGGTGCACCTGGAGCGTGCGCTCGTTTTCGGCGGCCGGCTCGATGGGCACCTGGTCACCGGCCACGTGGATGGCGTGGGCGAGGTGCTCGAGCGCTCCGTGCGGGGGAGCGGGGTCGACCTCGTGCTGCGCGCCCCGGAAGCCGTGCGGCCATTCCTCGTGGAGAAGGGCTCGGTGGCGGTGGACGGCGTCAGCCTCACGGTGAACGCTCCCTCCGCCGACGCCTTCCGCGTGGCGCTGGTGCCCCACACCCTGGAGAAGACCCGTCTGGGAGAGTTGCGGCCGGGCGAGGGGATCAACCTGGAGGCCGACCTCATCGGAAAGTACGTCCGACACTTCGTGGCGCCGGCGGGCCAGGGCGTGGACGAGGATTTCCTCGCCGAACACGGCTTTCTCGGGCCCGGCGGCCGCTCGCGCTGAGCTATTTCTGCGCCGCCATTTCTGAAAGACGCCCCTCGTCCACCGCCGCCGGGGGAAACAGCGTCATGCGTGAGGTCACGGCGGCGGAGATGGAGAGGCCGAAGGGGCTCTGGGGCGCGTAGCCGGCCTGCATCTGGAAGGCGCCGGTGAAGGACACCAGGGCGCGCAGATCGGGCGCCAGGAACACCGGGATGCCCTTCTGGCCGGCCTGGGCCAGCAGCTCCTTGGCCTGGCGGGCGTGCGCGCGAACCTTTCCGGGATCGCTCTCCGAGAGGGCCAGCCACAGCCGGCACTGGAGCTGGGTGTGCAGATCCGCGAAACGGTCGGCCTGCGCGGCGAGCGACTTCTTCAACGCCTCGCCGGCCGGGTCGCCGCCGAGCAGGCTCAGGATGGTCTTGAGCGCGAGTTGCGTCGGGTCCTGGCCGCATATCGGCGCCATCTGCTCGATGAGATCGAGCGCTTCTTTCGACTGCTGACCCTCCATGAGCAAGGTGGAGAGGGCGGTCACGCTGTCGCACAGGACCACGGGATCGCGCTCGTCCCCCTCGGCCGCGGCGTAGGCCTGCATGGCCTCCTGGTAGGCGGCGGCGACCTGGGGAATGCGGCGGGAGACCTCCTCCGGAACGCCCACCAGCGCCTCCACGGCCAGGAGGTGCGCCCGCCACAGCAACCACTGCTGGGTGCGTTTCTCGGCCAGGCGAGCGGCGATCCATTCCTGGATGGGCTTCAGTTCCGCCGCGCTCTTCTGCTTCAGCGCTTCGCGGATGGCCTGGCCGGCCATGACCGGCAGAAGCTCGGGCGGGAAGGGCTTGCCCTGGCTGGCCTTGGCGAAGCGCTGGATGGCCGCCGGGACGTCCACGCCAAGCTCGCCGAGCTGGCGCAGCAGGTACACCATCTGCAGGCCGGCGGGATCGTCCGGGTACGCCTGGGCGAAGGCCTCCACGTCCCGTCGCAGCGAATCCGGCGGCACGGGGCGGGTGGGATCGCGGGAGTAGCGTGCCAGGTCGATGAACAGGCGCGTGAGGTTGGCCAGGCGCGCCTCCACGGCGGCGAAGGCCACCAGATCCGCGCGCAGCAGGTCTTCGTCGCGCGATGCAGACCCGGCCTTCCCCGGGTTCACCAGGATCTTGAGGAATTCGAGCAGCCCGAGCCCGATGCGCCGTCCCAGCAGGGCGGGGTGGGGAGGGGTGGCCCGGGCCGAGCGCGCGAAGTCGCGGATCCGCTCCGCCGGAGCGCCGCTCAGCACCAGCGCATCCAGGTAGTCGCGCTGGAGGAGCGGAAGGTCGCTCTGCGTCACCACGGCCGGGTTCAGCGTGGACGTCAGGCGCCAGGGCTCTTCGAGCTGGAGCAGGATCTCGGCCAGGCGGGCCATCTCGGGGGAGCTGATCTTCTTCGGGACCTTCTTGATCAGCGCAACCAGCTCGCGCCGCAGCTCGGCCGGCTGGAGGTCGGCGCCTGCCTTCTGCGCCCGCTGCAAGGCCGCCTCGGCGGCCGGGGCCTTGCCTTGCTCGAACAGCGCCTCGGCCAGCCATACGCTGGCCGGCCCCGGGCCTCCGATCTCCTCCAGCGTCAGCGCCGCGCGCTCCATGTCGGCGTAGCGGCCCAGGCGCCGGTGCGTCTCCACCAGCGCCGCGAGCAGCGAGGCACGGTGCGCCTCGGGCACCCCGGCACGCGGCAGGGTGCGCCGCGCCAGCCACAGGATGCCCTCGCGGGCGTAGGGGGGGAGGTCGCGCAGGCGGTCGAGGAGCTGAACCAGCGGGTGGTTGGCGCCCGCCTGAAGCCGGTACATCTCGACCGCCGGCTGGAGCAGGTTGCGCACGCGTTCCATGCCCGCAAAGGCCCGGTAGCACTCGAGTAGCCGCGCCTCCCACTCGGCGGCCGGCTCCACCGTGCCGGCCGCCAGCGCCTGCTCCAGCAGCACCGCCACCGCCACCCAGCCCAGGAGCGGCTGGCTGTCCTCGAGCATGTTGATCTTCGAGAACGGTGGCAGCGTGGCCGAAAGCTCCAGGGCGCGCCGGGCGCGATCGGCCGCGGCGCCCACCGCCAGAAGCTCGAGATCGTATTGCGACCCGACCTCGGGGATCACCTTGGCCAGCCGGGGCTGAAAGTCGGCCGCCCGGGCGGCCGGCGCCGCCAGCGGCGCGCCCAGCACGAGCGCCAGCAGACAACGAGCGATGACCAGGCGCATCAGGAGCGCTTTCGCCGCAGGAAGGGGGCGAGGAGCAGCATCGCCAAGCCGCCCGTGCCGGCGCCGTCCGCGGTGCCGCAGCCGCAGCCGTCACTCTTGCAGTCCGGCACCTCGGCGCTGCAGGTCCCCGCCTGGCACATCACGCAGTCGCCGCACTCGTAGCCGTCCGGCCGCGGCATGTGGAGGCAACCGACGTCGGTGGCGCAGCTGTCGATGGTGCAGGCGTTGTCGTCGTCGCAGTTGACCGTGCCCGAGGGGACGCAGGCGCCACCCTGGCAGACCGCCGTGCCGCACAGGCCACCGCCGCAATTGGTGCCATCGGCCACGGGCGCGTTGCGGCAACCGAGGACCGGGTCGCAGCTGTCCGTGGTGCAGGGGTTGTGGTCGTCGCAGGCCAGGCCGGCGCCGGTGGGGAGGCAGGTGCCGTTCTGGCAGGCGTCGGCGCCGTTGCACAGGTTGCCGTCGTCGCACGGGGAACCGTTGGCGATGTTCTGGCGCACGCAGCCCGAGCCGGGGTTGCAGGTGTCCAGCGTGCACGGGTTGAAGTCGTTGCAGTCCAGCGGGTTGCCGGGCTGGCACGCGCCGCCGCGGCAGGTCTCCAGGCCGTTGCAGGCGTTGTTGTCGCTGCACCAGGCGCCGTCGGGGAGCTGGGTGTGGAGGCAGCCATTGATGGAGTCGCAGACGTCCGCGGTACAGCCGTTGCCGTCGTCGCAGTTGAGCGGGTTCTGCGAGAGGCAGGCGCCGTTCTGGCAGGTTTCCTGCCCGTTGCACACGTTGCGGTCGTCGCAGGAGGCCCCGTTGTTGGCGGGGGCGTGGGTGCAGCCGGTGGAGGGGTTGCAGGCGTCGGTGGTGCACAGGCTGCCGTCGTCGCAGTTGAGCGCGGTGCCCGCGGTGCAGGACCCGGAGCGGCACACCTCGGTGCCGTTGCACAGGTTGCTGTCCGGACAGGGCGTGTTGTCCGGGTCGGCCCGACAGTAGCCGCGGCTGGATGCCAGGTTGCAGGACTGGCAGGCGCTGGCGCAGGAGTTCTCGCAGCACACGCTATCGACGCAGAAACCCGACTGGCACTGGGTGCCCGCCGAACAGGTGGAGCCGAGCGGCAGGCTGGTGCCGATGAAGTCGGTGATGAAGTCCTCGAAGGCGTCGACCTTCGTCGAGCAGCCGAACTGGGAGCAGTTCTGATCGCCATAGGAGGTGATGCCGGCCACGTACTTGGTGCCCGAGCGCAGTATAAAGGCCGGGCCGCCGCTGTCGCCCGAGCAGGGGCCACCAGGGTTCTCGTCGTAGCAGATGGTGTTGCGGCTGGCGTAGCCGCTGCAGCCACTGGCCGAGATGCATACCAGATCCAGCGCGTTGCTCACGTGCAAGCGGGTGCCGGTCGAGCCGCTCTCCGTTTGCCCGTAACCCGAGAACTCGAGCTGGGTGCCGACATCGTCCGAGGTCACCTCCAGCGTGGATGGCAGGTAGGGGATGGGGGTCACCCCCGACGGCGGGGCGCTGCTGAGCCGCAGCATGGTGATGTCATTCACCAGGTTGTTGCAATCCCAGTTGGGGTGCTGGCGCAGCTCGGAGACGTTGCGCCAGGTGGCCGAGCTCTCGTACACCCCGAAGCCCACCCGCATCGATGACGCGGAAACCGGCCGGTTGCAATTGTTCATGTACGGATCGGACTCGACGCAGTGGGCGGCGGTCATCACCACGTCGTTGGTGATGAGCGTGCCGGTGCACAGGGCGCCCACCGCCGTGTTGTACAGGACCACCACCGCGTTGTTGGTGTTGTCCACCGAACCGTTGATGATGCGCTGGCCGAAGTGCCGGAACTCGCTCATGTCGTTGACCCCGCACGCCGGAGCCAACAACAGACCCCCCGTCACAATCCAAAAAGCTTTTCGCGACATCTTCTTCCTCCTGAGCCGGATGAGAACCCGGTATTAATGACACTCCTCGCACGCTGCCACGAGACAGGAATTCGCCAGATCACCAGCGGCGGCGGCGGCAGGCGAGCAAGATCCCGAGCCACCACACAGCGCCAGCGGAAGCCGGAGCGCCACCGCAACCGCAACCGTCCGCGGTGCACTCGGGCACCTCGACGCATTGTCGGGAAAGACACATCTTGCAGTCGCCGCACTCGAAGCCGTCGGGAAGGGGATCGTGCCGGCAACCGCTGGCCGGGTCGCACCCGTCAGAGGTGCAGGCGTCGCCATCGTCGCAGGCGTCTTGCTCGGCCTGGCAGCGCCCGCCCTGGCACGTCCCCGGGGCGCACAGGCCGCCACCGCATGCAGTGCCGTCGGCGAGCGGCGAGTGGCCGCAACCGGCGGAGGGCTCGCAGGCGTCCTGGGTGCAGGGCTCGTGGTCGTCGCAGACGAGGGCGGGCCCCGAGACGCAGGCGCCGCCCTGGCAGGACTCGGGGCCGTCGCACAGGTTGCCGTTGTCGGGGCACGGGGTGCCGCCGGGCAGCGCCGCGTGCACGCAGCCGGCCGCAGGATCGCAGCTGTCCTGGGTGCACACGTTGGCGTCGTCGCAGTTCGGGAGCGCACCCGCCACGCAGTTGCCCTGCAGGCAGGTCTCGTCGCCGTTGCAGCGATCGCCGTCGGGGCACGGCGCGCCGTTGGCGTCCATGCGGCAGGTGCCGGCGAAGCCCGGCTGGTTGCAGGAGTAGCACACCCGGTCGCAGGCGCTGTCGCAGCACACGTTGTCGGCGCAGAAGCCCGAGGTGCAGTCCGCGTTCGTCGCGCAGGGGTCGCCCGGGCCGCCGCCGGCCCAGTCGCCGACCTCGGCCGCGAAGGCGTCTACCTTGGTGCTGCAGCAGTAGTACTGGCAGTTCTGATCGCAGTAGGAGTTGACCCCCGCGATGTACTGGCGGCCGTTGCGAGTGATGAGGTCGGGCCCGCCGCTGTCGCCGGAGCACGGTCCGCCCGGGTTCTGGTCGTCGCACAGGGTGTTGCGGGAGGCGGTGACGTAGCCCGAGAAGGTGCAGCCGCTCTGCGCGGTGCACAGCCAGCGCAGGTCGTTGAAGACGTGCCGGCGCGTGCCGGCCGAGTCCTGCGCGGAGGCGCTGGTGATGCCGTAGCCCACGAACTCCAGCGTGGTGCCGACGTCCGCGGTGGTGAGGCCGTTGCTCGAGGTGAGGTAGGGGATGGCGGGGGCGTTGGCCGGGGCGTCGCTGGAAAGCCGCAGCATGGCGATGTCGTTGACCGGCGGATCGTAGCTGCTACCGACGCTGTAGCTCGGGTGCAGCCAGACCTCGGCGACGCGCCGGGTGACGTAGTTTCCGCTGGTGATGCTATCGCCGAAGGCCACCGTGAAGCCGCCCGGGTTGGTGCGGTTGTCGTACACGCAATGGCCGGCGGTGAGGATCACCCGCCGCGAGATCAGGGTGCCGGTGCACAGCGCCTGGCCTCCCGGCACGTTGAAGAGGAAGACCATGATGCCCTGGTGTTCGGGGCTGGTGTCCGCGGTGCCGCCGACGATGCCCTTCCCCAGGACCGTGAGGAAGGCCTCCTCTCCGGGATCGCAGGCGGAGAACGCGACGAACCACCATGCGATCGCAACCAGCGAAAGCCTCTGCATGGCCTTCCTCCGGCCCCCGAGACAAGGAGAGGCTAGCGCGGTCGGGCCGCGCTGTAAAGAGGGGGGGGTTCGCCGGCGAACGGTTCTGTGCTACATTGCGGCCCGGACGCCTCTCTGGGAGGTCCCCATGGATCTGCGCTTCGGAAGCTACGACATCGTCCCGTTCCCCCCCGGTCACCGCCTGAGCTCCGATTTTCTGGAGTGGAACCGCGCCGGGCGCCACGGCGCGCTCTCGGCCCTGGTGGACGCGGGCGCCATCCTGGCGGCCCTCGAGGCCCATGTCCGGGCCGCGGTGCCGTGGCGGCTGGACGCGCTGCTGATCAAGGCGCTGGCGCTGGCGATCCGGGCCGAGCCGCGCGCGCGCACCCTGTTCTACCGCCTGCCGCCGCGGCTGGTGCGCTTCGACGACTGCCACGTCACGGTACCGGTGCAGCGCGTCCACCGCGGCCAGCCGGTGACCTTCCTGGTCACGGTCAAGGACGCCGACCGGCGCTCGGTGCGGGACCTCTCCTTCGAACTCGATCAATTGCACAACGCGCCGGAGGAGGAGGTGCAGGACTTCGACCGCTGGTTGGGGTTCTCGCGCCTGCCGCGCGCGCTGCGCCGCCTGATCTATGCACCCATGGAGCTGGTGCCGGGGCTGCGGGCCTCGGGTATGGGGATCTTCGGCCTCACCAGCCTGGCCGAGAGCGGGATGGACGAGTTCCGGCCCGTCGGGGCGGCCACGGTGTCGTTCGGCGTCGGGGGGTTGGGCCAGCGCCCGCTGGTGCGCGAGGGGCGCCTGGAGGCGCGGCCCACCCTGCCGCTCAGCATGCTCTTCGACCAGCGGGTGATGGACGCCTACCAGGCGGCGACCTTCTTCCAGGATTGCCGGCGCCGGCTCGAGCTGGCCGAGGTCGGCACCGACAAGGATTGACGGGCATCGAGAGACCGCGCGTTCGCGTGCGACCTCAATCCTGGGTCGTTTCCGCTCGGCAGGCGCTTCGTATTTTCAAAATATCTGGTTCGGTGTCTGGTGCGGCGGGCCGCGATGCCGTGAGAGCGAGCGCGGCCCGCCGAGGACAGGTCATGGCTCGAGCAGGGGGAGGGTCGCGCGCAGCGCCTCCTCGGTGCGAAAGACGTGCGGCGGCTTCACATGGGCGTCGGGGGCGCCCTGGTGCACCCGCTCGGCCCGGTAGCGCTCGAAGGCCCCGGGGGTGAGCCGCGTCAGCACGGGCCGGCCCAGGCGCTCGCTGGCGCGCTTCTGCTCGTACTCCAGGTTGTGGCGGCACAGCTCACGGTCGAAGGCGTCGGCCAAGCGCTCGAGCGCGGCCGCATCCAGCGGAACAGCGCTCTCCACCGCTAGCAGGTAGCGCGGGGGATCGGAGAGGCGCAGCGTGGCCGAGAATCCGTCCAGGGCCAGGCCTTCTCTTTGGAGGGCGGCCGAGACCGCCGCCACCAGCTGGGTCTCGGTGACCTTCTCGCCGGTGATGGACAGCACCGTGCCGCCCTTGTGCACGAAGCGGATGCGCGGCGTGCGCTCGAAGAAGCCCGTCACCTCCACCACGTCGTTCATGTCGTAGCGGTACAGACCGTGCGCGCCGCTCACCACCACGTAATAGCGCTGGCCGACCTCGAGCTCTTCGGCGGTGAGGGTCGGCGGCGAGGGATCGTCGGGCCGCGCGTCGCGCTCTTTTACGGGGATGAACTCGCAGAACTGGCTTTGCACCGAGAAGACGCCGTCGTTGCCCTGAGTGTCGAGCGGGACGGAGAAGTGTCCCTCGGAGGCGATGTAGCCCATCTCCAGCACCGGCCGGTCGCCGTAGTACTTGGGGAACTGCCCCAGGTAGAAGTCCGCCGAGCCGCCCTTCCAGCAGGCCAGCCCGCACAGCATCGGCCAGGCGTCCACCGGCCGGAGTTCCCCGTGCCGATCGATCAGTCGCTCCAGCTCCCGCGCCCGGCGGGGGTGGGGCCGCAGCATCCCCTGGATGCGCGCGCGCAAGGCCGGTCCGAGGTCGACGTCGCGCGAGAGCGTCCCGTCGCGGATGTCGCGCACGAAGCGTGGCCCGAACTCGGCGAGTTTCTTCGCGAACATCACGATGGTGCTGGGGTTCACCGCGGCGATGGTGGAGATGCGGTTGTCCACCGCCAGGCGCAGCAGGGTGTAGTACTTGGAGTTGAAGTCCTCGACGAGGAACACCTCCCGCGGGATGATCACGATGCGGTCGGCCAGCTCGCTCTCGCGGAAGGTGAGCGGCCGCGACAGCGAGCCGCAGGGGATGCCCGCCGGGGTGCGGCACTCGATGCGGTTGGACACCACCGTCAGCGGATTTCCCTTGATCATGCCCGGGAAGGCGAGCGCGAAGGAGCGGTACCAGATGCGCTGGGCTCGGCGGAAGTCCTCCAGGTAGCGCGCGGTGCAGGGGATGTTCTTGGCCCGGCCGGTGGTGCCGCTGGTGCGCGCGAAGTACACCGCCGGCTCGGCGGTGAGGACGTTCTGCTCACCCCGGCCGATGCGCTCGATGCTCGGCGCGAAGGCGTCGTACCCCGCCACCGGCACGGCGCGGCGGTACTCGTCGGCGGTGCGGATGCGGCAAAAGCCGTGCTCACGCCCGAACTCGGTGTCCCGGTTGCGCTCGATGAGCTCCCGCAGGATGGCCCGCTGGACGCTGCCCGGATCGCGGCAGGCCTCGACGAAACGCTCCCAGGGCCGCCGGAAGAGCAGCCGCACCCCGGCCCGGAACTGGCGGAAGGAGAGCAGGTAGGTGGTGTAGAAGAAGAAACCCTTGACCAGCGCCACCTGGAACGAAAGCAGCATGCCGGGCACTGTAGCAAAAAAAGGTTTTGCACAAAAGGCGCGCTTTGCTAGCCTGCCGGCGTGAGCGTGTTCGCGGACATCGACTGGCGCGAGGTCGGGCGCGAGGCCGGCGAGGTGCTGGCCGAGTACCTCCGCATCGACACCACCAACCCGCCGGGCAACGAGCGGGCCGCCATGGAGTTTCTGGCCGCGCTCCTTGCGCGGGATGGCGTCGAAAGCGAACTGCTTGCGCAGGATCCCGCCCGGCCCAACCTGCTGGCCCGCCTGCGCGGCGCCGGCCGCGAGCCGGCCCTGGTGCTCTTGCACCACGCCGACGTGGTCCCGGCGGGCCCGGGTTGGTCGGTCGAGCCGTTCGCCGGCGTGGAGCGGGACGGCTGGCTGTGGGGCCGGGGGGCGCTCGACTGCAAGTCATTGGGCGTCATGCACCTTTTCGCGCTGCGGCTGCTCGCTCGCCTCGAAGTGCCGCTCGAGCGCGAGGTGTGGCTGCTTTCGGTGAGCGACGAGGAGCGGGGCGGCGGCGCGGGCGCGCAGTGGCTGTGCCGGGAGCACGCCGGGCTATTCTCCGAGGCCTCGGATCTCCTCGGCGAGGGCGGGGTGGGCCTGCAAATGCCGAACGGCGAGAGCCTGTGGCTGCCCAGCTACGCCGAGAAGGGCATCCTGTGGCTGGAGCTTTCCGCCCAGGGCGGGGGAGGGCACGCCGCCCTGGGCGGCAGCGGGCCGGCGGAGCGGGTGGCCCGGGTGCTGGCGCGCCTTTCCGAGAAGGCGCCCGAGGTGTTCATCACCCCGGAGGCCGAGCGCAACCTGCGCTCCCTGGCCGGGCGCGCCCGCTTTCCGCTGTCGCTTCTGCTCTCCCGGCCGCGCTCGCCGCTCACCCGCCGCCTGGTGCGCTCGGCCGCGCGCAAGAACGAGTGGGCCCGCACCTTGATGTGCACCACCATGGCCGTCACCTCGCTCGAGGCCGGCGCCGCCGAGAACCAGCTCCCCACCTCGTGCCGGGCCATCCTGGACTGCCGGCTCCACCCCGCCGATCGCCGCGAGGCATGCCTTGCGCGCGTGGCCGAGGAGGCCAGCCGCGAGGGGGTCACGGTGCGCGAGACGCTGTACGCTCCGCCCAGCCGCTCCCCGGTGGACACGCCGCTATTTTCCATCCTGACGGAGACGCTGCGCCGCCTGGGCCCGACGCCGCACGTGGCCCCGGCGCTGTTCCCGGGGACGACCGACAACCGCTTCTTCCGCGAGCTGGGGCTTTGCTGCTACGGCTTGCTGCCGGTGATGCTGCCTTTCGGACAGCACGAGGTCCACGGTCCCGACGAACGCATCGAGCGCTCCCAGCTCGAGCGCGGCTGCCGCATCATGGCCGAGATCGTGCACGCCGCCGCCACGGCCCGGCGGTCGCAAGAGAGCGGCGCATGATGCGATGCCTTTGGCTTTTACTCTCGCTCCCGTGCGTGGCCTGCCGTCCCTCCGGCGGGGGACAGGACGCCAGCGCCGCCTCGACGGAGGCGTACCAGCCGCCGCCGCTCACCCCGGCCTTCCCCGAGCGCCCGCTGCCGCCGCTGGGCGTGGCCGAGATCAAGGTAGCGCCCGCCACACCGGACGCGGGCATGATCCCGGACGCCGGGGCGGCCCGACCGGAGGCGACAGCCGCGGACGAGGCGCGCCGGAGAGACTCCCTCCTCGGCGGGGAGCGAGGGCTGGACCACGTGGGCATCGCCCTGGCCGATCTCGACGCGGCCCGCAAGGCGTTCGTGGACCTCGGTTTCTCCAACCCGCAGGACGGCGTGCTGCCCAACGGGATCAAGAACGTCAACTTCTACTTTTCGGACGGCACCTACCTGGAACTCCTCACCTTCTACGACCGGCACAAGGCCCCGGACATCGCCCGCTTCGTGGAGCGCTACCAGGCGGGGCCGATGTTCGCGGTGCTGGCGGTGGCCTCGGCGGAGGACACCGCCGCCTTCCTGCGCGCGCGGGGGTTTTCGGTGGGCGCGCCGCGGCCGGGCCGCATCGATCCCGCCGGCGCGGGCAACAAGGAAAAGCAGCCGCGGCCCATGTGGCACACTTTGATGTTCGAGCGGCCCGCGCTCCCCGGCGAGCCGCTGTTCTTCATCGCCTACGACCGTGCGGTGCGCTCGGAGCTCTTCCGCAAGCTCGAGGACGAGTCGGCCCGGCGCGCCTTCGCCCACGCCAACACCGTCGAGGGCCTGCGGGCCATCTGGATCGCGGTGAAAGACCTGGAGGCGGCCCGTTCTGCCTACTTGAACGCCGGGCTCGAGGCGGGCGAGGCCTTCGCCTTGCCGCAGCTTTCGGCTCGCGGGGTGGAGCTCGGCGCCGGCCAGGGCAGCGTGCTGCTGCTTTCGCCCCAGGAAGGCCGCGGCCCGGTGGCCGAGTTCCTGGCCCGGCGGGGCGAGGGCATCCTGGGGCTCAGCCTGCGCGTCGCGCGCCTCCCCCGGGCGCGCACGGTGGTCGAGCGGGGCGCCGGGATCAAGGTCATGGCCTACTCCGGGTTCTTCGGGCCCAGTTTGCTGCTGACACCGGACCGGGCCGCCGGGGCCTGGCTGGAGTTCACGACGGGTCCGGCGCGCCGGTCGGCGGCCGGGCGTGGCCCTTCCAGCGATTCGACAGATAATTGGCGGCCATGAGCGAGCAGAAGACCGCCAGCCCGATCAGCGTGGTCCCGCTCTCGGCGGTGAGGCCCGCGCCGATCACCAGCGCGCCCACCAGGATGAAGAACGCCGGCAGGTAGGGGTAGCCGAAGGCCCGATAGTGGGTCAGGCCCATCTCGCGCCGGCGGAAGACGAACAGGGTGGAGACCGTGACGCACGAGAGCAGCAGCATCACCGAGCCGGTCACGGTGATGAGCAGGTCCGCGCTCTTGGTGAGCACCAGCAGGGAGGACAGGACCCCCTGGATGAGCAGCGCCACCACCGGGGTGTGCCGCCGGGGATGGACCCAAGCCATCTTGCGCCACAGGTAGCCGTCGCGGGCCATGGCCAGCGAGATACGCGAGCCGGCCATGGTGGTGACGTTCATGCCGGCGATGGCCGCCAGCGTGATCACCACCGCGAACACCTCCCCTCCCAGCGGCCCGAACATGCGCTCGGCGGTGGCCAGGCCTACGTTCTCGATGGAGGGGAGCTTCTGCAGCGGGAAGGCCGACAGGAAGGCCAGGTTGAGCAGGAGGTACACCGCCAGGGTGGCCGTGAGTGCCAGCACCACCGCGGCCGGGATGTTGCGCTCGGGCCGCTTGATCTCGCCGCCCAGGTACACCAGCACGTTCCAGCCGGTGTAGGCCCAGAACACCTTGCAGAAGGCCGCCGAGAGATCCCCCGCCGCCGGCGTGCTGATCACCGAGTCCGGCAGGTTGGAGGGCGGCAACGCGCCGCCGCCGGCGATGGTGGCCACCCCGGCCAGAAGCAGCACCGAGAGCGGGATCCAGGTGAGCACGGTCTGCAACCAGCTGGTGGCGCGCACCGAGCGGCAGTTGATGGCGGTGGTGAGCCACACCAGGGTCATGGCCGCCAGGTCGCTCCACAGGAAGCGATACTCCCCCACCGAGAACACCGGCAGGTTGAGGAACTGCCCGAAGCGCGTCGAGGACAGCGCCCCGGCCACCCAGATGAACAGCGCCGCGATGGACCCCGGGAACACGATCAGCGCCGACATCCACCCCCAGGCGTAGGCCACCGGCCGGCCATAGGCCCGGTCCAAGAACACGTACTCGCCCCCCGCGCGCGGGTAGAGCGTGCCCAGCTCGGCGTACACCAGCGCCCCGGCCAGCGCCACCAGTCCCCCCAGCACCCAGAAGGCGCCGTAGATCCACAGGTTCTCGCTGGCGCGGGCCACCCCGCCGGGGGTGAGGAAGATGCCGATGCCCACGATGTTGCCGAGCACGAGCGCCAGGCACGCGCCCCTCCCGAGCGAGCGGCGATCCACGTCGCCGGGGAGCGGCGGCGATGAGTCGGGCGGGAGCGACGAGACGGACAAGGGGCGTCCTCAGGGAGCGGCCGCGGGCGGGGGCGGCGAGAGATTCTGGGCCGCCTGCTTTGCGCCCTTGATTCCGCGAGGAGGCTTGGCGGGCCGCTTCTTCTCCTCCTCCGTCGGGGGCAGCCGGTCGATGACGTACAGGAACCGCTCTTTCTGCGGCACGATGTGGCGGATGAGCTGCTTGACGTGCTGGATCGAAGGGTCCTTCAGCCATTCCAAGAATTGCTGCGACTTCTGGATGACGTAGTAGAAGGGGTCGCCGTTCTTCCAACTGCCCAGGCCGGTGGTGCGAAGCACCAGCGACTTCTCGTCGAAGGGGAGGGCGGCCATGTTGGCGCGAAAATCCTCGCTGAAGGGGAAGTACCGCTCGGCGTTGGAGAGGTACAGCACTCGCACCGGTAGTTTCATGCGCTTCGCCAGCTCGCCGATCTGGCGCATGGTCTTCTTCGCAGTGAGATCGCCACGCACGGCCAGCACCCGCCGCTCGGCGAACAGGCGCGCCAGGGTCTCATATTGCTCCGGGTCGTCCAGGAAGGATTTTATCTTGTTTTCGCGGTTGAACTTGAGCTGGTTGTGCAGCCGGATCTCGATGGGGCGGCGCCACTCCTTGAACTCGGCCAGGATGCGCTTTTTCTGGCCGGGGTCGGTGAGCGAGGCCTCCAGCGCGGCGGCGAAGGATTTGGCCTTCTTCTTCGACCACAGGCCGAGGAACTCCTTGGGGTCCTTGGCCACCGAGAAGGCGGCGCGGTAGATGAGGTGCAGGTCCACCACCAGCTGGTCGAAGTCGAACAGGATGAGCAGCTCGGGCTTGGCCCAGCCGGCCATGAAGTAGTTCTGGTCGGTGCCGACCCCGATCAGGATGCCGCCGAGATCCTGGATGGCGTTCTTCCACAGGAAGAAGCGGATCTCGTTGGAGGTGGGGAAGTGTACCCCCGCCGCCAGCTCCTTGGGCTCCGGGTCGGACTCGACGGCGAACAGGGCCTGCACCCACTCGTTGGAGAGCGCGCCCGGGGGAGGCGGGGCCGGTGGATCCTGGCTCGGCGCGGGCGCGGCCGGGGCGTCAGCGGCAGACGGGGCAGCGCCCGGGGAGGCCGGTTCTGGCGAGGCGGCGGAGGCGGGCGCCGGGGCGGCCGGAGCCGGTGCGCCACCGTCCTGGGCGAACGCCATCCAGGAAAGGCACGAGAGCACCACGACGCTCAGGAGTCGCTGCATGAGGATCCTCCGGCGGGAAGGGGGCTTGCGCGCCCTTCGGAACGGCGAGGGAGGATAGCCACAACACCCGGCCAGGTCAATGGTTTCGCGGACGGATGCGCGACGCAGGATAGGAGGTCCGCCTCCCGC
>JAAZNF010000085.1 GCA_012798435.1 Myxococcales bacterium
CGCGGCCAGCGACGCCGGCGCCGTGGCGCCGCAGCCGGCCGGGCAGGATGCCGGTCCGGCCGAGGGCGCGCCCGACGCGGGACCGGTCCCGGACAAACGTCGGCCGCCGAGCGCGCAACAGAAGAAACTGCACGAGGCCGGCCTGACCCTGCTGCGCACCAAGAAGTACGCCGCCCTGGAGAAGAACGCCGCCGGCTGGGTGAAGCGCTACCCGGACGATGCCATGCTGCGGTACCTCTACGGGCGGGGCCTGTTCTTCCAGAAGAAAACGCGCGAGGCGGCCGGGGAGCTCGAGCGGGCGGTCTCGCTCGACCCGGAGATGTTCGAGGCCTACTACGAGCTGGGCGGCGTGCAGTTGATCCTCAAGAACAACACCGAGGCGGCCCAGGCGCTACAGCGCTTTCTAGACCTGAGCCCGGCCGACAAGCGCGCCCCGGCGGTGCGGGCCCTGCTCAAGAAGATCAAGGCCGGAGGTGAGCCGTGACGGCGCATCCTCGCTCCAGGGGACGTCGGCACCTTCGCGGCGAGTGACGCGGATGGCCCCCTCAACCGACAACGCCGTGTCAGCACCGGGCCGCGGCCTGTTTTGGAGCTGGCTTGCGCTCTCGCTGGCGGGCCTGGCGGGGTCGGTGTACCTGGGGGTGATCCACTGGCAGGTGCACAACCTGCCGGGGCACGTCAGTTTCTGCGCCGTCTCCGAGCGGATGAACTGCGACACCGTGGCGCTCAGCCCGCACTCGATCCTGTGGGGGCTTCCCCTGGCCGCCTGGGGCGGGCTTTTCTACCTGGCGCTCGGCGCGCTGGCCCTGGCCGCGCTGCGGGCGCGGCGGGCCGGCTTTCCCTGGGGCCTGCTCTCACTGGCCGCGCTGTGGGCCGTCGGCCTGAGCGTGTATCTCTTCTTGCTCTCGGAGCTTATAATCGGCTCGTTCTGCCTGGTGTGCGGCAGCCTGTACCTGGTCAACCTGGGCCTGCTGGCCGTGGCCGCCGTGGGCCTTCGGCGTTCCTGCGGTGGCTGGCGGCTCTTCGCCAGGCTGCGCGACGACCTCGGCTTCGTGGCCGGGAGGAAAAAGGTCGCCCTGGCGGCGATGCTGGCGGGCGCGCTCCTGCTCGGCGGCGCCTACCTGGGAAAGAGCCTTCTCTACCCCCAGCGCGTGTTCGCCGGCGGCCTGGGGGATCTGCCAACGGGCCGGACCGCAGAAGGGGCCGACTATCTGGGCGCGGCGCAACCGCGTCTTGTCATCGTGGAGTTCTCGGACTACGAGTGCCCGTTCTGCAACCAGGCGCACGAGAAACTGCGGCAGGCGCTGCGGCAGAGCTCCGACTGGATCCGTTTGGAGCACCGGCACTTCCCCCTGGACGGGGCCTGCAACCCGCTGCTCAAGGGCCGCTCCATGCACCGCAGCGCCTGTATCAGCGCCCGCGCGGCCATCTGCGCCGGCCGGGCGGGAAAGTTCTGGGAGATGAACGACGCCCTGTTCGCCCGCCGCGGCGGATTGGACGCCGGGGGCCTGACCGTGCTGGCCGAGACGCTGGGGTTGGACGCCGCCGCCTTCCGCGCCTGCCTGGACGACCCGGCCACGGCCGGGGAACTCAAGCGCGACATCGAGGAGGGGATGCGGCGCCGCCTGAGCGGCACGCCGTCGTTCGTGGTGAACGGAAAGGTGATGCCCAGCCTGAACGCGGTGCTGGAGGCGGTTCGCGCCGGCGCGGCGGTGGAAAAACAGGGAGGGGAACATGCCGAGACGGGCGCTGATCGTTGACGACAACGCGGCCAACCGCGAGCTCATGGCCGTCATGCTGCAGCGGCTGGGGTTCGTGGGCGTGGGCGTGGCGGACGGCGCGTCGGCGCGCGCCATCGTGGAGCGCGAGTCCTTCGACGTGGTGTTTCTGGATCTCAAGCTCGCCAACGGCTGCGGGATCGATCTGGCGAAAGAGGTCAGGTCCCGCCCCTGGGGGGCCCGCGTGCCGCTGGTGGCGGTGTCCGGGGTCAGCCCCGAGGAGGGCGCTCACCTGGTCCGGCCGGGGGGCTTCGACGCGTTCCTGGCCAAGCCGTTCTCGTTCGCGGATCTCGAGAAGACAATCGAGGCGCTGTTGACGAAGGACGGCTAGGCTCAGGGTTTCAAGAAACGCACGCTGAGGCCGTTTTCGATGGGGGCGATCTCGTAGCGCGGTGGCTTTGATTCGAAGTCCAGCACGAAGCGGACGAAGCCCTCCTGCTTGCCCACCCGGAGCTTCTGGATGCCGGGGGCGGGGGTGTCGAAGACGATCTTCTTGTGGCCGTAGGCGCCGCCCACGAAGTCGATGGCCAGGCGGGGAGGGTTGTCGAGGGCGAAGTGCTTGATCTTGAGCGGCGCGCTGGCGCGCATCGTCAGCGTCACGCCGCCGGCGCCCTCGGCGAACACGGGCAGTTCGATCTCGGCCGACTCTGCGGGCCTGGGCGGCGGCGCAGGAGGCTCACCGCCGACGGCGGCGACGGTGCCCGCATCCGGTGGCGAAGGCGGGGTCGGCGGCGGGGCCGGAGGAGGAGCCGGCGCTTCGGCGTCTGCCCGGCTGTCCGCTCCCGCGTCCGGTTTGGGCGCGTCCGCCGGGCCGGCGTCGCGCGGGGACGGCGCCGCGTCGGCCGGAGGTCCCACCGCCACCGCGCCGTCCGGTCTGTCCGGTCCCGGCGGCGGGGACGGCGTGGCGGCGTCGGGCGGAGGGGGGACGGGGGGCCCGCTCGGAGGTGGAGCCCCGCCCTCCCCCGGGCCTGCCTCGGGCGCCGGCATCATGTTTCGTAGGATGAAGAACGTGGCCACGGCCACGACCGCGACAAACAGCACGAACAGCACGATGCGGGTCTTCGGGGGCGGCGGCACGGAAACCATGGGCTCTCCTGGGTTCGGTTCGACCGGCGGTGCCGGGGGCGCCGCATTGGGTTTCGGCGCGGAGGTTGGCCGCGGTTGCAGCGCAAGCCGCATGGCCGCGCTCGGCGGTTGCGCCCAGGGCGAGGGAGCCGGTGGCAGGGACGGCTGCGGAGGTTGTGCGGCCTCCACCGGCAGCGGCATCGCTGGTTGTGGAAGGGGTGATGGAGCGGCCGGCGGCGAGGCCGGCTTTCCGGGTTGTGGCGAGGGCGTCTTGACGGCCGCGGGCGGAGGAGGGGGCAGCGGTTTCGCCGGCGCGGCGTTCTCGCCGAGTTCCGTCGCGATGAGATCGGCGATGCGGTCGGACGAATCCGCCGGCACCTGGGTGAACTGGATCCCCATTCCGGCGGGAGTGCCGTCGAGGCTGATGGGATCGAACGGCTTGTTCCAGACGACCTCGGCCTCCTCGACCCGTACCTCTCCCCGCGGGGCGCGAAACTCCAGGGTGATCTTGCGGCCCTTCGGGAGGGGCCGGTTGGTCCTGAGGAAGATGCCGCCCTGGCTGATGTTGGAGGCGAACAGCTCCTGCGCCCGGCCGTCCTTCTCGGACACCTTGACCTTGTCGAAGAAATCCACCCGCGGCAGCATGCGCTTGTCTTCGGGGCGCTTCTCGTCTTTGGGCATGGCCCTATCGTAGAAAAGAGCGGCGGTGAGGTCAAATCTCAGGCCGCGGGAATTCGGTTGCCAAATTTTCCTCCTCTGCATACATTCCCCGGCGTTCGCCTCGGGGGAAGGAGCAGAACATGGCACCGGCTAGAGCCCAGAAGACCGCTTTGGCGGAGAAGTTGGCGCAGGCGTTGCGGCGGGGCGCGCCCGAGGAGGCGCCGGACACGGCGGATGCGCGCGAGCACTTCGCGCGCGCCCTGGAGATCCTGCGCGGGGGAGGGGATCCCCGGCGGGTGATGGAGCTCCCCGCCCTGTTTCAGGAAGCCTTCCTCCTCTTGTGGGAGGAGGCCCGCGAGCCGGAGCCGCTGCTGGATCTTCTGAACCTTACGCGCGATGCGGCCGTCCAGAAGGCGGCGCGGCGGGCGCTGCACCGGCTGCGTAGCGCGGGGATGGACCTGCCCGACCCCGCGGCGCCTCGCCCGTCGGTGCTCGCCCGCGCCGGCGCGCCGGCCGAGAAGGTGCTGCCGTGTCATGTCAGCGAGCCGTCATCCCAGGGCGTCGAGTCGCTGCTGCTCTCGCGCTACGTGCACGGTGGAGTGGCGACCGCGCAGGCGTTTTTGGACGACGAGAGCGGCCTGGTCGAGTTCGACGGGGGCGTGGTGGGACGCAACCGGCACCGGGAGATCCTGCGCTCGGTCCAGGCCGAGGGCGAGGCGCGCTGGCTGGAGATCTCCTACGAGGAGGCCCGGCAGCGCCTGACGGAGGGGGCGCGCCAGGCCCGGGAGAAGGGCCGGCCGCTGCCCGAGAAATACCTGGAGCTCTCGGCGCATTTCCCCGAGGTGGCGCCGGTCGAGGTGCCGCGAGGGCGCGAGCTGTTCCAGCGCGATGAGCTTTCCGGGGTGCCGCTCTCGGACACGGCCTCCTTGCTCGATCGGGAGGAGTTTGCGCACTGGGGTCCGCCGCGGCGGTTCGTCGAGGTGATGATCCAGAAGCTGGACGAGATCCGCCAGAGCCAGGTCATCATCTCCGACGAGCAACGCCTGGAGCAGGTGCGCCGGCTGCTGGAGAGCGCGCCGCAGCGGCTGCTAGAGGAGCCGGAGGAGCGCCGGCGGTTCCAGGAACGGCTGTTCCGCATGGCGGCGTTCCTGGAGCGGCGGGGCGCGAAGGAGGCCGCCCGGCTGGCGGCGGCGGCCGCCTGGCCGCTTTTGGATCCCGACTTCAAACCCGAAAGCCACCCCTTCTTCGCGCGGCTGGCCACCAAGGGCTTCCTGTCGCCCGAGGAGATCGTGGCCCACATGCGAAAGGACGCGGCGAAGGACAAAGACGGCGCCGGCGAGCCCACGCAGAACTTGCCGCCGGCGAGCCCCGGCGGCCGCATCATCCTCCCCTGAGGGTGGTCCGCCCTCGCACCTCCCGCCCGCGCGTCATTCGAGATTCGATTTCGCGCGCGAACGCGCTGGCCGTGTGTGCCCCGCGTTCGCGCGACGGACAACCCGGCCTGCCTTCACGAAGACGAAGGGACTAAAGGCCCCGGACGGTAAACACCGAGCGGAGGCGACATGCGACCCGCGATGCGACCGGGAGGCGCTGGTAGCCTAGAAGGGCGCGGGGGGAAGGGCGGCGGAGAGCGGGTGCAGACGGTGGGCGCTCTCACCGGGCGCGGCTCAGTTGGCCGCGGTCAGGAACTGGCTGAAGGCGCCGACCGGGTGCGCGGTCAGCGCGCGTCCGTCCGCGTCCTGCATCACCACCGAACGGCTCGGGTTCTTGAGGTTTCCTTGGGTGGTGCCCTTGAGCGCGGTGGTGAGCACCAGCCGGTAGCAGCGGTCGGCCTGCAGCGGAGCGGCCGGGGCGACGGTGACGGTCCGGCGGTCCGTGCCGGTCACGGCCGGGGTGATGCTCTCCTGGCTCCAGCCGCGCCCCTCGGCGGTGCCGCAGCGCAGGGAAGTGGCGCCGCCGTCGGAGGGAGTCCATTCGTAGGAGGCGTGAAGCAGCAGCACGCCCTGCGCGAGCGAGGCCGGGTCGACCTCGTCCGAGAGCACGGCGGAGGGCTGCACAGCACGCGAAACATCGGCCTGCCCGTCCAGCGCCAGGTACACCACCTCCATCCCCGTCGGCAGCGGCACGCCGGGCGAGCCGCAGGCGGCGATGGCGAGAAGCAGCAAGAGTCCCCACAGGCGCCGCATGGCTAGTTCTCCTCGACCTGGAACCACGACTGGATCTCGCTGCCGAGCTCGCGAGTGGGCTCGCCGTCCAGCTTCCCGGTCAGTGTCTTGGCGATGACGATCCAGTACTGTTGGCCTCGCGTGAGGTTCTGGGTCGGCTGCAGCAGCACCGCTTCGCGGGTGACCTGGTCCTGTCCCTGGGCGTCCTTCACCGTCGGGTGGTTCACCGCGATCTCCACGGGGGAGCCGTCGGCGGCGCCGGCGCGCAGCAAGATGGTGGTGTTGTTGGCGTTGGTGCTGCCGTTGGCGCACTCCACCTCGGCGGAGAAAACGATCACCGGCAGCACGTCCGGCTGGGCCTCGGCGCTGGCCAGGGCGGGGTACACCCGGATCACCTTGAGGAGGTTCTCGGCGGGGTTGTCGATGGCCACCTCGCCGCAGGCTGGCGCGAGAGAAAGAAGCGAGAGCAGTGACAACGCGATTGCCTTGTTCTTCATCTCCACGGCTCCCAGTCTATGAGTCCCCTCGACCATAGACCAATGCCGCACCCAGATCAAGTGCGGGACGGCGGCGAGATGCCGGAGGCGGGACTCGAACCCGCACGCCCTTGCGGACAAGGGATTTTAAGTCCCTTGCGTCTACCCGTTCCGCCACTCCGGCGCGGTGCCATCCCAGGGTAGCCGCCTCTCTTTCCGATGGCAAGGACCATCCGGCGGGAATGAATTTTGACCCTGTGAAGTTTCAGCCGGCCGCCGGCGCCAGGTGAGACGGGTGGCGCCGGGAGGAGAGTCTCTTGACACCCCGAGCGACATGTGTTTGAAGCTCTTTCGCCATGAAAACCATGATCGAGACAAGACATTTGACCAAGGATTACGAAGACCTGCGAGCGGTGGACGACGTCAGCCTGTCCATCGAGCGCGGCCAGTGCGTAGGATTGCTCGGCCTCAACGGCGCCGGCAAGACCACCCTGCTGCGCATGCTGTGCGGCCTGCTCACCCCCAGCGAGGGCGACATCCGCATCGACGGCCTGGACGCCGCCGAGGAGACGCTGGCGGTGCGCGGTCGCATCGGGTTCCTCCCCGAAAACCCGCCCCTGTACCCCGAGATGACCGTCGCGAGGTTTTTACGCTTCGCTGCCCTGCTGCGCGGCGTTCCCGCGCTGGGGGTGGAGGCCCGGGTGCAGGAGACGGCCCAGCGCTGCCAGCTCGCCGATCGCCTGGGCGACCGCATCGAGACCCTGTCCTACGGCTACCGCAAGCGGGTGGGCATCGCCCAGGCCATCGTGCACCAGCCGGCGCTGGTGATCCTGGACGAGCCCATCGCCGGCCTGGATCCGCGCCAGATCGTGGAGATGCGCGAGCTGGTGCGTTCCCTGCGCGGCGAGCACACGGTGCTGCTCAGCTCGCACAACCTGCCGGAGATCAGCCAGACCTGCGACAAGCTCCTGGTCATGGACCGCGGCCGCATCATCCAGCAGGGCTCCGAGCACGAGCTGGCCGAGCTGCTCGGACGCCGGCGGCGCATCCTGCTCCAGGTGCGCGGGGAGCGGACGCGGGTGAAGGACACGCTGGCCCGCGTGAGCGGGGTGTCCGGGGTCCAGATCCTGGGCGAGGCGGACGGCGTGGTGGAGGCCGAGATCGAGTCCGCCGCCGACGTGCGCGAGGAGGCGGCCCGGGCGGTGATCGGCGCCGGCCTCGGCCTGCTCACGCTCTCGCGCAAGGAGCTGGATCTGGAGGGCGTCTTCCTGCGGCTCACCGGGGGCCGGGAGGGACAGGCATGAAAACCATCTGGTTGATCGCGCGCCGCGAGCTTCTGGCCACCCTGCGCTCGCCGCTCGGTTTCGTGGTGGCCGCCATGGTGCTGGCGCTGGACGGGTTGCTCTTCAACCTGTTGGCCCTGGGCGGCGGCGAGAAGTACTCCAGCGAGGTGCTGGCCCAGTTCTTCTACACCCTGTCCGGCACCACCATGGTGGCCAGCGTGTTCATCTCCATGCGCCTCTTGGCGGAGGAGCACCAGACCGGCTCCTTTCCGCTGCTGCTCACCGCG
Organism: Myxococcales bacterium; assembly: GCA_012798435.1. GTDB lineage: Bacteria > Myxococcota > B64-G9 > B64-G9 > B64-G9 > JAAZNF01. Next base: position 7,715 of record JAAZNF010000085.1, read on the forward strand.
CCGGTGAAGGACGGGCACATCATCGTGGGCAAGTTCCTGGGCGCGTTTCTGTTCCTGGCCCTGCTCACCCTGATCACCCTGTACATGCCACTCCTGGTCATGGTGCACGGCAAGGTCTCCTGGGGCCACGTTTTCGCCGGCTACCTCGGCCTGCTCCTGCTCGGCGCGGCCGCGCTGGCCATCGGGACCTTCGGCTCGACGGTGGCCCGCTCGCAGATCGTGGCCGCCTTCATCTCCGGGGCCCTGGTGGTGGCGCTACTGCTGTTCTGGCTGCTGGGCCGCGCCGCCGACAAACCGCTCGATGACGTGTTCTCGTTCCTGGCCCTGCACAACATGCACTTCCGTCCCTTCATGGCGGGCAAGATCCACCTGCGGGACATCGTGTACTACCTGTCGGTGACCGTCTTCTTCCTCTCGGCGGCCACCCGCATGCTGGAGTCACGGCGATGGCGCTAGCAACCTCCTCTTCTCCGTGGGGCGTGCGCAACGCCCGCTGGGTGCTGTTCTTCTACCTTACGGGCTGGGCGCTCCTGTACGTGGGCGAGCGCCTGGTCGGTGGCGTCGGCAAGGGCCGCTGGGTGGTCTCGGGCCTGGCGGTCGTTCTGCTGCTCGCCGCCTGGCTGGCCTGGAAGCTCGCCTGGTGGTTCAGCCGGGACGAGCACCGGCGCATCCAGCGCACCATCTTCTTCCTGTCGCTGGGCGGGTTCGCGGCGCTGGTGCTGTACGTCATCTCCTCCGATCTGGTGCTCGGGCCGGCCGCCCCGGCCAAGCCCGGCGAGGCGGGGGTGAGCGGGCGGCAGATCCTGCAGGTGGCCTGGTTGCTGCTGCTGGCGCTCTCCTCCGGGCCGCTGTTGTTCGCCCAGTGGAGCGCCTTCGGCGCCACCCGCTCGCAGTCACCGGACGCGCGGCGGGTCTTCTCCTCGGCCTGGTCGGGCGGGATCGTGACCACCTTGTTGTGCACCCTGTTCTTCGTCAACGCGCTCGCCAACCGGCTCGACGTGAACACCGACCTGAGCTACTTCAAGACCACCTCGCCCAGCGCGAGCACCCGCAGCCTGGTCGAGGGGCTCACCGAGGACACCGCCGCCCTGCTGTTCTTCCCACCGGCCAACGACGTGCTCACCGAGGTCGAGGGATACTTCGGGTCGCTGGCCCGCTCCTCGTCGCGCCTCCAGGTCAAGGTGATCGACCGGGCCATGGCGCCGGAGGAGGTCTCGACCTACCGGGTGTCCCGAGACGGCACGGTGGTGCTGGCGCGCGGCGAGCAGCGCCAGACCATCGAGTTCGGGGTGGAGCTGGACTCGGCCAAGACCAAGCTCCGAAAGCTCGACAGCGAGGTGCAGACGGCGCTCTTGAAGCTCGAGCGCAAGCAGAGCACGGTGTACTGGGTCACCGGCCACGGCGAGCGCAGCGCGGAGCGGGTCGAGGGCGACGCGCGCGATCGCATGAGCCTGCTGAAGGGCGTGCTCTCCAACAACAACCTGTTGGTGAAGCCGCTGGGCGCGGTGCAGGGGCTCTCCAGCGCCGTGCCCGACGACGCGGCCCTGGTGATGATGCTGGGGCCCACCACGGCGCTGTTCCCCGGCGAGGCCGAGGCCATCGAGCGCTACCTGGAGCGCGGCGGTCGGCTGCTGCTCACGCTGGACCCGGCAGCCAAGGCGCAGCCCGAGGCGCTGCTCTCCCGGCTCGGGTTGCGCTTCCGCCCCACGCTGCTGGCCAGCGACCAGGGGTTCCTGGTGGCCAGCCAGACTCAGGCCGATCGGCGCAACATCGTCACCGACCAGTTCTCCGCCCACGCCGCCACGAACATGATCTCCCGCTACAGCCGGGAACTCCCGGTGGCCATGCCCGAGAGCGGCTCGCTGGAAAAGATCGGAGAAAGCAAAAAGCGCGTGGACTTCATCTGCCGCAGCCTGCCGGTGGTGTGGGCGGACGCCGATGGCGATCTCTCGCCCGGCCCGGACGAGAAGCGGCAGATGTTCCAGCTGGCGGCTGCCCTGAGCGCGCCGGTGGAGGGCGAGGCCGCGCCGCCACCCGAGAAGACCCCCCCCGCTGCAGCGCCGCCCAAGAGGGAGATGCGCGCGGTGGTCCTGGCCAACTCCGCCGCCTTCGGCGACACCTTCCTGCCCTTCTACGGCAACCGCTTCTTCATGGCCGACGTGTTGCGCTGGCTGGTGGGCGAGGGCGAGGTGGCCGGGCCGCCCGCCAATGAGGAAGACGTGCGGGTGCAGCACACCCGGGGGCAGGAGATCTTCTGGTTCTACGGGACCGTGTTCGCCGTCCCGGTCATCATCCTGGGCGTGGGCTTCGCCACCCGCTTCGGGCGGGGACGGAACCGGAGGGCCGCGTCATGAAGCCCCACAAGGTTTTCGGCGTTCACCTGATGGTGCTGGCGGCGGCCACCGTGGCGACCTGGTGGGCCTTCCAGCGGCCCCAGCGCCCTCCCACGGGGGGTCAGCTGGTGCTGGACATCAGCCGTGCCCAGCTCTCCAAGATCGCCTTCGAGGCGCCTGACCACGGCAGCGAGGCCACCGCCCGGCCCGGCGGCGGTTTCGACCTCGTCGTCAGCGAACAGAAGAAACGGCCGGCCCCGCCGCCCACTCCTTCCGTTGACGGAGGGCCGGTGGACGGGGGGATGCCCGACGGCGCGGCGGCGGACGGCGGCCTGGCCGGGACGAGCCCGGACGCGGGGACGGCGGCGCCGGATGGCGGCCCCGCCGCGGTTGGAGCGGCCGAGCCGGCGAAAGCGGAAACGGTGGTGAACCGCTACCGCGCGAGCGAGGATTACGAGCGGGCGCTGGAGCGCTTGTTCCCGCTGCGGGCGGAGCGCGACCTGGGCACGCCCGAGCACGACAAGATCGTCTCCTTCGGCCTGGACCGGCCCGAGCGGCGCCTGCGCTTCTCCACCGCGCGCGCAAATTATGTCCTGGAACTCGGAAGCGACAGCTTCGGCGGCGCCTCCACCTACGTGCGGCTCTCGCCGGGCGGACGAGTGTTGCTGGTCTCCTCGGCCAACCTGCGCGCCCTGGACGTCCAGGGCACCCGCTACCTGGAACGCCGGCTCACTCCACTCAAGGAGCGGGACGTGGATCGGTTGGTGGTGACACGGGGCAGCCTGGCGCGCGAGCTGGTTCACCAGGACAAGGGCAAGCCGGACGCGGAGGCCTGGGTGCCGGGCGATCGGCCCGACCTGCGCGACGAGCGTTTCCGCGCCTGGGTGGGAAAGTTCTTCCGCCTGTCCGCCCTGGAGTACCTGGACGACAAGGATGTGCCTCCTTCGCAGAGCGTGGCCCGGGTGCTGCTCCAGGCGGGACCGGAGGGCCGGGATGGCCAGGAGGACATCGAGATCGCCAAAGCCGACGTCGACAACGCCGCCGGCAAACGCGACTATTTCGCCCGCTCGGCCTTCACCGGCGGATGGGTGAAACTGGAGCGTTTCGGCGCCGAGGGCGTCGTCAACGACATGGCCGGCATCGTGGGGGACGAGGGCGGGGAAGACAAGCCCGCCGAGCCACCGCCGGCCTCGCCGGGATCGCAGCCCAACCCCGACGCTGGGGCGCGGTAGCAACGCTGCGGTCCCTGGAACAGGGACCTTCCATGTCTCCCGCCTCCTCATCGGTGATCCGTTGTAGCGTGCACCCCGACGCGCGCGCCGCCTGGGAGTGTAGCGGCTGCGGCGCCCAGTTGTGCCCCCGCTGCGCCGCCGACGACATGATCCAGCGCCTGTCGGTGGTGCGCTGTTTGAACTGCGGCGCGGTGGCGCAGCCGCTCAAAGTGCGAAAGGAAATCAAGTCTTTCCTTGCCATGATCCCGGATTTCCTGCTGGCCATCTTCTCGGGGCGGGGCCTGCTGCACGTGGCCGTGCTCGGCCTGCTGTTGACCCTGAGCGGGTTCTTGGCCGTCATTCCGCTGCTGGGGTGGCTGGCCGCACTGGCGGCCTACTTCGGGATGTACGCCACCTACTACTTCTTGGTCATCCGCGAGGCGGTGGCCGGCAACCCCCAGCCGCCGCCCGCCACCCACTTCACCGACAACGCCGTGGACGTGCTCCTGTGCGCGGTGCGGTTCCTCCTCGGGGCGGCCGTGGTGTGGGTGCCCGCCATCATCTACCTGTGGGGCCCCCGCATGGTGGCGCTGGCGGCCGACCCCATGAGCGCGCTGTCGGATCCGGTGCTGCTTCTCATCGCCGGCCTCGGCCTGCTGTACTTTCCCGCGGCCATGATCACCGCCGCCACCACCGAGTCCACCATCGCCATGTTCAACCCGCTGATGATCCTGGGCATCATCATGCGCATCCCCAGGCAGTACGTCGGCGCGGCGCTCTTGTGGGGGATCCTGTTCGTGGGCCGCTTCTTCCTGCGGGCGAAGTTGTACGCCGCCCTGATGCCGGCGTTTTCGGTCACGGGCATGATCGGAAAGATGTGGCTTACCGAGTCGGTGTGCCTGACCCTGCCGGTGCTCAGCGCCTTCATCCTGGGCTGGGTCATTTACCAGAACGGCGAGGTGCTGGGAGTGCTCACCCAGAGCGATCTGTGGACGCTGGCGCAGCCCAACGCCCGGCCCGCCGGGGTGCTGCCGCCGGGGGGCTTTCCCAAGGGCCGCGGTCGGCCGGCCCCGGCGGCGACCAGCGTGGCGGCCCCGGCGGTCGCGGTCGCGCCCCAGGCCGCCAGCGCTCCAACTCAGGAGCTGCGGCAAGCGCTGGCAGGCGCGCCGGACCAGGCCCTCGCGGTGTACCAGCGTCTCGCCCAGGCCGGGCTCTCCCCCGAGCTGGAGCCGGCCGAGGAACTCAAGCTGGCCGCCCTGCTGGATCGGGCCGGCGACGCGCGCGGCGCGGTGCTGGCCTGCCGCCGGGCCGCCAAGCGCGAACCGACGGGGCCGCTGGCGCCGCGGGCGCTGTTCACCGCCGCCCGCCTGCTGGCCGAGCGCATGAAGAAGCCCGCCGACGCCGAGGCCATGTTCCAGTACCTCGTCAAGACCTTCCCCACCCACGAGCTCGCAGACAAGGCGCGGCAGTTCCTCTCCCAGCTCGGCGCACAGCCGCCGGTCTGAGTGCGTTCGATTGGTCGTTTTCTTGATATTTTTCGCGCTTTTCGATAACCCACACTAGGAATGGAGGTGGCGGTGGCCGATCTGCGGAAGCGGTTGCAGCGCCTGCCGTCCGTGGATGCGGTGCTGCGCCAACCCGAGGTGGCCCGGCTGCTCGCCGAGCATCCGCGCGGCCAGGTGGTCGCGGCCGTGCGGCGGGTGTTGGCGGAGCGGCGCCGGCTCCTGCGAGAGCGGGGCGGGAAAGAGGATGATGCCAAGATCGCGGTGCCGGCATCCGAGGTGCGCGCCGCGCTGGCGGAGGCCATCCGGGCGCGGCTGCGACCGGTGATCAATGCCACCGGTGTGGTGCTGCACACCAACCTGGGGCGCAGCCCGCTCCCCGCCCGGGTGGTGGAACACCTCGCGCGCCTGGCGGGCGGCTTCTGCAACCTCGAGCTCGACCTCTCCGACGGCGAGCGGGGCGAGCGTCAGGCGGCGGTGCAGGATCTGCTCTGCGAGCTGTCCGGGGCCGGCGGTGCCCTGGTGGTCAACAACAACGCCGCGGCGGTGTTCCTCATGTTGCGGGTGCTCGCCGCCAACCGGGAAGCCATCGTTTCGCGCGGTCAGCAGGTGGAGATCGGTGGCTCGTTCCGCGTCCCGGACGTGATGCGGGCCTCGGGCGCGCGCATGGTCGAGGTGGGCACCACCAACAAGACGCACCTTTATGACTACGAGCGCGCCATCGGGCCGGACACGGCGCTCATCCTGTCGGTGCACCGCTCCAACTTCGCGCTCGTCGGCTTCACCGAGGAGCCGGCGCTGGAGGCCCTGGCCGCGCTGGCCCGCTCCCGCGGGCTCCCCTTGCTGCTCGATCTGGGAACGGCCACCTTGCTGGACCCGGTGCCGCCCGAACTCCCGGGCGCGCCGGCGCCGCAACCGGCGCTGCGTACCGGAGTGTCGCTGGTGTGTTTCTCCGGGGACAAGCTCTTGGGCGGGCCGCAATGTGGCATCTTGCTGGGGGATCCCGGGCTGGTGACCGCCCTGGCGCGCGATCCCATGGCGCGGGCGCTGCGGGTGGGCCGGCTGACGCTGGCGGCCCTGGAGGCCACCCTGCGGCTCTACCAGGATCCGGCGGCGGCCCGCCGCGAGATCCCGGTGCTGCGCATGCTGCTCGCTTCATCGGCGGAGCTCAAACGGCGGGCCCGCGCCCTGCAACGAAGGTTGCGCCGCCTGGCCGGCATCGAGAGCGAGCTGGTGCCGACCGTGGGTCAGGTCGGCGGGGGCTCGTTGCCCGAGCTCTCCCTGCCCGGCTACGGGGTGGCGCTCCGACCGGCGGGCTTTTCCGCCCAGACGCTGGCCCAATGGCTGCGGCAGGGCGAGCCGGCGGTGCTGGGAAGGCTGCACCAGGAGCGACTGGTGCTGGACGTTCGGACCCTGATCGACGACTCGGAGATCGGGGTCCTGGCGCAGGCGGTGGCCACCGCGCTGCTGCACCGATCGAGGTGAGGGCGTGAGCGATCAGCAGATGCCTCTCCAGTTCTCCCGCACCAGCCAGGGCGCCCGCGAGGCGCGGGTGCTGGCGGTGGGCGGCGGAAAGGGGGGCATCGGCAAGACCCTGCTGACCGCCAACCTGGGCATCTGCTTCGCGCGCAGCGGCATGAAGGTGGTCTTGGTGGACGCCGATCTGGGAGGCTCCAACCTGCACACCTGCCTGGGCATCGAGTTCCCGGGGGTGTCGCTGGGCGACTTCGTGCAGCGTCGGGTGGAGCGCATGCAGGACGTGATCGTGGACACCGGGGTGGACGGGTTGAGCCTCATCTCCGGGGCGCAGGACTTTCTGGGATCAGCGAACATCAAGTACACCCAGAAGATGCGCCTGCTGCGCCAGGTGTGCCGGCTGGACACCGATCTGGTGCTCATGGACCTCGGCTCGGGGACCTCCTTCAACGTGCTGGATTTCTTCCTGGTGTCGGACCTGGGCCTGGTCATGATGGTGCCCGAGCCCACCTCGCTGGAGAACAGCTACCGTTTCATCAAGAGCGCCTTCTACCGCCTGCTGCGCCACCGGGAGAAGAACCAGGCCCTGCGGCGGGTGATCGAGGAGGCGATGGAGATCCGCAACCCGCGGGAGATCCGCACCCCCTACGACCTCATCCGCGTGGTGTCGCAGCTGGACCCGACCCGCGGGGCACAGTATCTACAGTGGCTGCAGGAGTTCCGGCCGCTGCTGGTCATCAACCAGGTGCGCAACGATGAGGATCGGGATCTGGGCCAGGCGGTGCGGCTGGCCTGCCGCAAGTACTTCGGGATCGATCTCGACTACCTGGGTCACATCGCGTACGATGACGCGGTGTGGAAGGCGGTGCGCCGCCGCGCGCCGTTGCTGGAGGCGTCGGACGTGGAGTCGGAGCTGGGGCGCAGCCTGTGGACACTGGCCCGGGAGGTCGGCCGACGCCTGGCCGCCGCCCCCGGCCGGCGTCGCTGGGAAGTCGCGGAATGAAGGACTTTCGCGAGCAAGACTTCTACGAGCTTCTGGAGCTCCACCCGCGGGCTACCGCCGAAGAGGTGGAGGAGCGCTACCAGACCGCGCGCCGTTTCCTGAGCCCGGACTCGGTGGCCACCTATGCCCTGTTCCAGGGCGAGGAGCTGGAGCTGATCCGGCGGCGCATCGAGGAGGCCTACCGAGTGCTCAGCCAGCCGGAGCGGCGCCAGGCCTACGATCAGGACCTGGATCGAGTCCGCGGGGGCTTTCCGCCACCCGAGGACAAGCGGCCGCAGGACGCGCCCGCGCCCGCCATCTCGGAGCCCGCGGTGTCCAGTGCGGCCCCGGCCAGCGGCCCCGCCGTGGTCGACGCGGCCTTGTCTGGATGCGCGTCTGAACCACAGGGGGGTACCGGCGTTGGTAGCGCCCCGCCACCGGCCCCGACCCCTCCGGCGCCCTCCCTGGCGCCGGCCGAGGAGGCCCCGTCTCCGCCCGCCGCGGCCTCCCCGAAGCCTTCGAGCGAATCGTCGCTCCCACCCCCTCCCGACATCGGCGAGGACACCGTGTTCTCCGGCGAGATCTTGCGGCGGCTGCGGGAATCACGCGGCCTCTCGCTCGACAAGGTGAGCGAGCTCACCAAGATCAACATCTTCTACCTGCGGGCCATCGAGAACGACACCTTCGCCAACTTCCCCGCCGAGGTGTACGTGCGCGGGTATTTGCGGCTCCTGGCCGGCGTGTACCGCCTGCCGGCCGAGCGCTTGATCGGCAGCTACCTCTCCCGCGTCCCCCGCGCCAAGGACTGAATCAGCCGCGGCCGCATGGATTGGCAACGCAGTCAGTTCGGTCCGTCCCCAGGGGGTGCGGCAGATCTTGGGGTGTCTGGGATTTTTCGACACCCTGCAACTCCCCGTCACCAGCGTGGTCGCCGTGTTTTCCTCGGAGCGTCGCGCCAAGGAGTGGTGGTGGCCTACGGTACGCACAAGGCTGCGGTGAGCTCGCCGAGCTGCGGTAGCTGCTCCAGCCGATCGACCAGGTCCAGGGCGCGCTCCACGCCGTGGGCCTTGAGGAAGGGCTCGGCCTGCTCGCGGAACTTCCGGCGCACTTGGCCGGCGGTTTCGGCCTCGTCCCGGCCGGCCGCGCCCGCCGGGACATCGACCTGCGCGGTCAGCCGCAACCCACCGCGCAGGCGCAGTTCGAGCCGCGCGGCCAGGGGCAGCCGCAGGCGGGCCAGATCGGCGTCTTTGAGGTCGAACGGGTGGGGTGCCTCCGCTCCGAAAGCCTGTCCCAGCTCCTTGGCCAGCCAGCGCCCGGCGCCGCCGGCGATGCGCGCGCCGCGGCGCAGCAGCAACCGGATCAGCCGCTGGACCTCGCCTGGGCGCAGCGCCGGCAAACCGCCCAGGTCGCGACCCAGTCCGCGCGCCCGACTCAAGAGACCCGCCAGGTCGCGAGCCGAAAACAGCGCACCGAGGGGAAGCTGCTCGAGCAGGCTCTCCAATAGCGCCGCGGTGAGCTCCCAGTCGTGCAGGACGCGGATGCGCTCCGAAAGCGGTCGCAGCTCCTGTTCGCTGCGGGAGAGCTCCGCCTCGTCGTGCAGCGCGTGTGGCGTGAGCGCCCCGTCCCGGATGGCCAACGCCAGCGACCAGGGGATCGAGAAGTTGACCCGGACCGCGGTGAGACGCTCCGGCGGCGAGCGCGTCGCCAGGCGCTCCATTCCGATCGAGAGCAGGGTGCAGAACACCCGCAGCTCCTCCACGTCCGCCGGCTGCAGCGAACGGCGGTGGCGCTCGGCGAACTGCGCGCGCAGGTCCGCCAGCGCGTCCAGCGCGGCGCTGAGGTAGGCGCAACCCGGGTGGAGCTTGAAACTGAGCGTGTCGCTCACCCAGGACTGGCCCAGCCCCGAGAACATCTGCGGCAAGAAGCGGAAGGCGAAGTGCGGGGCGAACCCGTCCGGGCGGTCGAGGACGTCGAGCGGGCCGGTGATGCCCCAGCCGGCCAGCCGCGAGGCGAACAGACCGTCCCGCGCCGGCATGGCCGCCGACAAGAGCTTGCTGTCCGGCCCCATGAAGCCGGGCCAGGTGGCGAAGGGCGGCTGGTACAACGCCAGCGCCAGCGCGTGGGCGTGCTGCTCGGCCGAGAGCTCGAGCAGGCGGGCGCCGGCGCAGGCCGCCCCCAGCGCGTGCAGGTGGGTCCACAGCTGGCCGTTCTGCGGGCCGACGAACACCGCCGCGCCCATCCGCCCGCCGATCTCGTTGGCAGCCACCTGGGCGGTGAGCAGCTCACGGCCGGAGAGCCCGAGCTCCTCCGCCATGGCGAGCGCGGCCAACACGGCCGAGTGCCCGGTGTGCCCGAGGAACAGGTAGTCGTCGAAGTCCAGCGCCATGGAGGCGGCGGCGTTGGCCACCACCGCCACGGTGGGAGAGGTGGCGTCGTGCTGCGGAAAAACGGTGGCCCGGCCATGGGAGCGGGTGGAGAGGGCCACCTCGCGGATGGCCCGCACCGCCCGCGTGGGGTGCCCGGCGTACACCGCGGCCAGCACCGAGAGGAACTGCAGTTTGGCCTTGGCCACCACCCGGGGCGGTATGTCCTCGAAGCGGAGCGCGGCGGCCCACTCGGCCAGGCGCTGGAGGGTGGTGGGCATGGCTCAGACCGCGGGCGGGGGCAGGCCTTCGCCGGTCGGGGCGTTGCCCGCGGATGCCGCGCCGGCGGGCGCACAAGCGACCCCGCGGTGGCGTCGGCCGATGAGGTGACTGATCAAGAGGCACAGCAGCAGGAAGGCCACCAGCAGCGCCAGGCTCCAGTAGCCGAGCTGCTCCATGGCATTGAGGATGCGGGCGATGCCACCGGCGAAGAAGTAGCCGACCAGTAAAAACGGGATCCCGTGGAGCAGCACCACCGAGGTGTCTACCAGCCAGAATTTGAGGAAGGGGAAGTGCAAGAAGCCCGCCGCCATATAGGTGGGGGCGCGCGTGCCGAAGAAGAAGCGGCAGCCCACGATGGCCCACAACCCCTTGCGGTGCATCAGATCCTGGCTGCGCTGGAAGGAGCGCGAGCGGATCATGCGCTGCCCGAGGCGCGTGGTGCGCAACAGCCCGAGCACGCCGCGCCCCATCCAGTACTGGGTGTCGTTGGTGGCGATGACGCCGCCCAGGATGGCCAACGCGGTGGGGAGCGGCTCGAGCAAGCCGTGGGCCACGCAGGCGCCCCCGAGGAGGGTGAAGGCTTCCTCCGGCAAGGCCAGCGGGAAGATGGCCGAGAACCACACCACCAAGAACAGGCCCAGGTGCGGATTCCCGGCGAAGGGGGTGAGGTATTGCTCGAAGAAGGTCTGGATGACGTCCACGCTGGTACCTCGACCCCGCGACCGGGGCAATCAACCGTTTCTTCGGCCGCGAGTCAAGCGCGTTGAAAAGAGAAAGACCATCGCAGGAAGGAGGCCTCGGGGCCCGCCGGCTCCGGCGCAGCCGCAACCCGAGTCGTGGTCCACGATCTCCTCGCGGCACACTCCAGAGGTGCAGCGATGGGATGAGCCGCAGATGGTCTGATCCGGAACGGGCAGGTGGCGGCAACCCTCCCGGGGATCGCAGTCGTCCATGGTGCAGATCTCGGTGTCCTCGCAGGAGAGCTCCTGGCCCGGCTCGCACACGCCGGCGCGGCAGGTCTCCTCGCCGTTGCAGGCGTTCCCGTCGGGGCAGGGGGTTCCATCCGGCAGCGGCGAGAACACGCACCCCGCCAGCGGGTCGCACTCGTCTCGAGTGCAAAGCAATTCGTCCTGGCACACCAGCGGCGTGCCCGGCAGGCACACGTTCCCCTGGCAGATCTCCTCGCCGTTGCACACGTTGCCGTCCGAGCACGGGGCGCCGTCCATGACCGGGCGGCACACGCCCAGCGAGCCGGGGATGGCGCAGGAGTCGCAGGGCCGGTCGCAGGCGGTCTCGCAGCATGTGCCCCGGGCGCAGAACCCCGACTGGCACTCCCAGCCCTCGCGGCAGGCCGAGCCCAGCTCTCCCGCGGCGTACTCCTCGACCCACTGCTGGAAGGCGTCGGCCTGGGTGCTGCACCCGAAGATGTGGCAACTCTGATCCCCGAAGGAGGTCACCCCGGCCACGTATTCTTTTCCATCGCGTTGGATGAGCGCCGGGCCGCCGCTGTCTCCGCTGCACGGGCCGCCCGGCTTCTGGTCCTGGCACATGTTGCGAGGTGCGGCCTGGGCGCCCGGAAACAGCGTGCAATAATCGGGCCCCGGACACAGCCAGCCCAGATCGTTGTCCACCCGCAGCCGATCGCCGGTCTCGCCCGCCTCGTTCTCGCCGAACCCCACGAAGGTGAGCATCTTGCCCAGGTCGGCGCTGGTGAGTTGGAGGGATGCTGGCAGCACCGGGATGGGGTCGACGCCGGCCGGAGGGGGTTCGGAGAGGCGCAGCAGGGCCAGGTCGTTGACGGGAGGGCTCCAGGGATCCGGGGTGCCGGGATCGTAGGCCGGGTGGATCTTGCCCTCGGCCACCCGGCGCTGAATGGCGCCGTCCATCTTCCAGCCGAAGTAGACGATGTAGTTCGCCGGGTCGGCGCCGTACACGCAGTGGCCGGCGGTGAGGACCACCCGAGGTGTTACCAGAGTGCCCGAGCACAGCAGCGCCCCGTCGCTGATGGCCACCACCGCGCCGTGGGCCGGCGAACGATCGGGGATGCCGTTCATGATGGGCCGCGAGGAGCTGATGAACAGGGGCGCGTCATTCTGGGTGCAGGCGGAGGCCAGCAGCCACAACCATGCCAACCAGGCGAAAGAAGGACTCGACATCCAGCACCCATCCTGCCCCCGCGGACAAATCCAAAATACCACCCGGGCCGCGGGCGGACAATGCTCATCTTGAAGAAATCAGGCCATCGGCCGAAACCTCCGGCAAAGAAAAGCGGAAAAGACCCTGGAAAAGCGCTGACAATAGAAGGGATAAGGCGAAGGAGAAGGGGAGGATAATTCGAAGAAATTCGCGGACAAGGAACATCACTCGAATTCTTTGCTTTTCCCTTCCGTAGGTTTTTTGTGGTTTTTCTTATGAGCTAGTTTTCGCGGGATTTTTTGCCAGAAAGACATCCCGGAGATTTCGCGCGGCCGCTTGGCCCTTGCCCGCCGGGGCCAGATCACGCAGAATACCCTCCGGGCCGGACCGGCGGCCCGAACGACGGGGAGGAGGAGAGAGAGACATGACGCGCCGTGGCTGGTCGATGCTGGCGATGGTGGTCCTGTGCCTGGCCGCGCTCCCCGCCGGGGCGGTGCCGGCGCCGCCGTTCCCCATTCAGCTCCAGCAGCCCGACGGGAGCTCGTTCACGGGCTACCTGCGGGGCGACGAGTTCTTGTCCTGGGCCGAGGACATGCTGGGGTACTCCCTGGTGCGCGACCCGACCGACGGCTTTCTGCGCTACGCCGTCCAGGGCCCGGACGGGAACCTCATCCCCACGGTGTACCTGCCGGGGAAGGACGACCCGCGCCGCTTGCCGCTGGTCCCCGGGACCAGGCCATCCAAGGAGGCCATCCGCCGGGTGGTGGACTACAAGCGTACGCTGCTTGCGCCCAAGGCGCCGGGCGCCAAGTGGTCGGGCGACATCCCCAACCTGGTCATCCTGGTCAAGTTCTCCAACCAGACCAGCCACTTCACCAAGGCCCAGTTCGACCCGATCATGAACGGAAGCGCAGGCTCGGTGAAGGCATACTACCGCGAGATCTCCTACAACGCCTGGAACATCAACTCCACCATCACCGACTGGATCTCGCTGTCCCGCGAGGACCAGTACTACGCCTACAACAGCCAGTACCCCTACGGCCACCCCGAGGAGATGATTCGTGAGGCGATCACCTACCTCAACGGGCAGAACTTCGACTTCACCCGCTTCGACAGCAACCACGACGGCGTCATCGACGCGGTAGACGTGATCCACTCCGGCTACGGCTACGAATACTCCAACAACCAGGCCCACATCCACTCGCACTTCGCCTACCTGTCCTGGACCGGTAGCGAGATCACCACCCACGACGGCATCCGCATCGTAGCCTACCACACCGAGCCCGAGTACCGATCGGACATGACCAACATCACCCAGATCGGCGTCATCGTCCACGAGTCGGGGCACTTCTTCGGGCTGCCGGATCTCTACGACTACGACTACGACTCGGGCGGGGTGGGCTTGTGGTGCCTGATGTCCGGCGGGCCCTGGGCCGGCCCCAACATGGATGGCACCGTGCCCACCCACCTTTCGGCCTGGGGCAAGTACCAGCTGGGCATGGCGCAGCCGACCTGGATCCAGAGCACCGCCACCGGGCAGACCCTCCCCCCGGTCGAGAGCAACTCCAACATGATCCGGGTGAACTACCAGATGCCCGTAAACCAGTACTTCCTCCTGGAGAACCGCCAGAAGACGGGCTTCGACGCCTACCTCCCCGCGAGCGGCCTGCTCATCTACCACGTGGACGATGGCCAGTCCGACAACAACAACCAGAACCGCTACCTGGTGGACGTGGAGCAGGCCGACGGCCTGCGCCAGCTCAACACCGATCCGTACAACTGGGGCGACAGTGGCGATCCCTGGCCGTACGGCAGCAACACCAGTTTCGGCCCGAGCACCACGCCCAACACCAAGGCCTACGGGGCCAGCACCTCGCAGATCACCATCGGAAACATCCAGCGCTCGGGCTCCAACATGACCTTCGACGTGGTACTGGGAAGCTCCACCGGGAGCTACCTCTCGCTCAACCCGGCCCAGCTCTCCTTTTCCGGTAGCGAAGGCGGCGCGGCTCCGGCCTCACAGAGCATCCAGGTGGCCCACCAGGGCACCTCGGCCCTGTCATGGACCGCTCAGAGCCAGGCCGCCTGGGTCACGGTGAGCCCGACCTCGGGCACCACCCCCGGCTCGGCCAGCATCTCGGTGAACCTCTCTGGTCTCGCCGCCGGAAACTACGAGGGACGGGTGCGCTTCAGCGCGCCCGCCGCGCTCAACTCGCCCCAGGATCTCGTGGTGCGCTTGCAGGTCAACGCCAACCCGGTGGTCATCGCGGTTGCGCCCTCCCGGCTCGACTTCAGCGCGCCGCAGGGCAGCAACGCCACCCCGCAGTCCGTGAACGTGACCAACGCCGGCGGCGGCGTGCTCAACTGGACCATCGAGGCCGAGGGGAGCTGGTACAACCTGTCGGCCTTTCAAGGCCAGGCCCCGAGCCAGGTGACGGTGAGCCCCATGTCGGCCGGTCTCTCGGTGGGGACCTACCCCGGCGCGCTGGTGTTCAAGGCGCCCGGCGCCGCCGACGTGCGGCTGCCCATGACGCTCACCGTGAACACCAGCGCCGAGCTGTCGGTGGACCCGCGCGCGCTCACCTTCCAGACGGTGGTGGGCGGCGCCGTCACGCCCGCGCAGCGGCTCTCGGTGCTCAACCTGGGGACCGGGAGCATGGACTGGACCGCCTACTGCACTCCCGCCTGGCTGCTTTGCGATCCGGTGGCGGGCAGCGGCAACGGCGTAGTCCAGGTGCGCGCCGATCCTTCCGGCATGCCCGAGGGAGGCTACCAGGGCCGCATCCTGGTGACCGCCCCCGGCGCCGCGGGCAGCCCGATCGAGATCCCGGTCCAGCTGCTGGTGCAGAAATTGATGTCTCCGACGGCGCCGGTTCCGCTCAGCCCGGTGGGCGGGGCCGAGGTCCCCGACGCGCAGCCGGAGCTCACGCTGCAGAACGCTACCGATCCCGGCGGATTTCCGCTCAGCTACGTCTTCGAGGTCTACCCCGCGGGCGGCGCCACGCCGGTGTGGGTGAGCGATCCGGTGCCCGAGGGCGCGGGCGGTATCACCTCGGTCATCACCGAGAAGCTCGATTCGCAGGCCACCTACGAATGGCGCGTCCAGGCCCAGAACAGCCAGGGCCTGTCCGGGCCGTTCTGCGAGCGCGCCGTGTTCAGCGTGACCGCCTCCTCGGGCGCCGGCTGCTCCTGCGGGACGAGCGGCGGCGGGGCGCTCTCGCTGCTCGTACTTGCGCCGCTGATTTTCCTCGGGCGCCGGCGTTCTCGGCGCTGAACCCCCTCTTCAGGAGACGCCCGCGTCCGCCGGCATGCCCATCGCGCAGCCCATCGAAGCCGCAAGCGCACCCCTCCCCCGACGCCGGAACATCTCGCGGCTGCGCTTGCTTGTCCAACTCCTGTCCTTCGCGGTCTTGCTCTACGGCGGGTTTGCCCTGGTGGGCCTGCCGGGCGGCGGGGCGGGCGAGTCGGGCGAGTCGGGCGTGAAGCTGGTGAGCCACGAGAAGAGCGCCACCCGGCTCTACCTCCCGGCCACGGTGTGCATCTACCAGCGGCAGGGGCTGTGCCGCGGCTGCGGCCTGTTCCTGCTCTCGGACACCCTCAGCTACTGGCCGCTCTTCGAACAGGCGCTGCCCTGGCTGCTCATCCTGACGGGGCTGCTCCTGCTGGGCGCGCGCGTGTGGTGCGGCTGGGTGTGCCCGCTGGGGTTGCTCTCCGACCTGATGACCCGGCTGCGCGAGGGCCTGGGTTTCGCGCGGCTGCGCCCGTCGCCACGCCTGCGGCGCGGGCTGGTGGTGACCAAGTACGTGCTCTTGTTCTCCGCGCTCGGGATCGCCGCCCTGGCCTCGCTGCCGGCCATGGAGTCGGCGCGCTCGAGCCTCTCGGAGCCTTTCTGCCGCATCTGTCCGGCGCGGGTGTTCACCCCCTTGCTCACCTTCGACCCCATCTGCTGGACCGATACCACCGACGCCATCACCATGAGCTTCTCCGTCCTCGGCCTCATCGCCTTCGGCCTGTACTTCGCCGGTCTACTGGTGCGGCGTTTCTGGTGCCGGCTGTGCCCGGTGGCGGCCATCAGCGTGCCCTTCAACCGTACCGGCCTTCTGGGCCTGCACAAGGACGGCGGCCGCTGCACCCACTGCGGCGCCTGCCGGCGGGTGTGCCCCATGGACATCCAGCGGGTGTACCGGGCGCGGGGGCGCGATATGGTGACCGACTACGAGTGCACCCTGTGCCTGCGCTGCGTGGAGGCCTGTCCCGAGGAGGACTGCCTGCAGTTCTTGTATCTGGGAAAACCCGTGGCGAGGTCGGGCCTTCGTGAATGAAAAGAACACAGGGCCGGGTCGGACAACCCCCGCGGGTATGAAAGCCTTCGACGACTTTCTGCGGGACGGCTGGGCCCTCCGCCCGACCGAGGGAGATCGGCCGCTCGTGATCCAGCTTTGCGATTTCGCGCCCGAAGAGCTGCTGCGAGCCGTCGGTGCGCGCGCCGTGCGCCTCTCCTCCGGGTGCCGCCGCTGCGCCGAGCGGGTGAGCGCCGACCTGCCGCTCGACATGTGCGGCGCGGCGCGGGCGGCGGCGGGCGAGCTCAAGGAGGCGCTGGAGGCCGGCGTCCGGCCCGAGCTTCTGATCGTGCCCATCACCTGCGACGCCCAGCGCCGACTGGCCCGGTGGCTTTCCGGAAAGGTCGAGGTCTTCTTGCTGGAGCCGCCCTTCGCGCGGGACGAGGGGGGGATCGAACGCTGGGTGCGGCAGATTGGGGCCCTGGCGCGCCGGCTCTCGCGTATCGCCCCGCTCACGCGCGCAGCGCTGCGGCGTGCCATCGAGGAGCGCAACCGGAGCGTGCTGCTGGCCCGGCGGCTGCAGGACTTTTTGCGCCTGGCGGCTCCGCCCATCCACGGGCTGGACGTGATCCGGGTCCTTCAGGCCAGCCAGCGCATGGAGCCGGAGGCGTGGCGGGCGCGGCTGGCCGAGCTCATCGAGGAGCTGGCGAGGCCTGGCGATCCCGTTGCAGCGGGGAGGGCCCGGTTGCTCCTCGCCGGCTCGCCCGGGGCCTGGCCCGACCTCAAACTAGGAGAACTGATCCGGGAGAGCGGCGCCGATCTGGTCGCCGACATGACTTGTTCCGGCGGCAACATCCTGGGAAGTCCGACGGTGCTCGACGAGACCACCCTGGAGGGCATGATCCGGGCGGCGGCGGAGCGGACGCTGCTCCCGTGCGTATGCCCCATCTTCGACTCGATGAGCGAGCGGCTGGACCGCCTGGCGCGCTTGGTAGCGGACTTCCGGGTGGAGGGCGTGGTCCACCATACCCTGCGGCTGTGCCTGCCCTGCGACGGCGAGATCCCGGCCCTGGCCGCCTGGTGCCGGGAGCGCGATCTGCCGTTTCTGTCGCTGCGCTCGGATCTGGGGCCAGAAGAGAGCGGGGGGCTGCGCAACCGCCTCGAGGCCTTCCTGGAGGTCATTGCCGCCGCGCGCGGCGCTTGAGGTGGGCGCCCAGCAACAGCAGCGCCCCGACCGGCAGAAGCCCGATCACCGCCAGCAGGAGCGTGCGGCGCGCCGGGGAGGCGGTCTTCACCTTGACCGTGCCGACGTCGATGAAGTCGCCGGTCTCCAGGCTCGCCCCCGGCGTGGCATCGACCAGCAGATCGAAGCGCCGAAGCTCGCCACGGTTTGCGCTGGTGATGGAGATCGTCGCCGGAAAGCGCCGGGCCTGCGTCTCCGGGCGGCGCATCACCGTGACCGAGAAACTGAAGCGGTCGCCGGGCTCTACCCGCGGGATCGTCGCCGGCGTGGCGCTGCCGTCGCAACTTTCGGCCTGGACCAGCAGGCGCACGTCCAGGAGCGGGTAGGGGAGGGTGTTGCGCCCCAGGATCTCGATCGAGCGGGCCTGGCCCGTCAGGGGAATGACGCCGCGCTCCGGGATCACCGAGATCGAGAACCAGCCGAGCCACAGGGCCAAGATTACCGACATGGCGGTGGCCTCAAGGCGGTGGGACGACCATCTGCATGGGCGTCCGTCCGCTGTGATCGCGGGCCATCACGTTGGCACCGGCCTGGATGAGGGCATCGGCCACGTCCGGCGTCGCGGCCAGGTGGAAGGGCGTCATGCCGCGCTCGTCTTGCGCTTCCAACTCGGCTCCGGCCCGCAGCAGGAGGCGCACGATCTCCGGGTGGGCCGCCTCGTGCAGCGGCGTCAGCCCGTAGCGGTTGCGCGCGTTGGGATCGGCCCCGGCGGCCAGCAGCCGGCGGGCGGCCTCCAGCTGGCCCGCCAGCGCCGCCCAGTGGAGGGGTGTCATGCCGTTTCGCGTCGGCGCGGACACGTTGGCGCCGCGCTCGAGCAGAAAACGCAGCATGTCCGACTGCCCCCGGATGGCCGCGCAGTGGAGCGGGGTGAACCCTGGCCGGCTGGTCGCCTCCAGCTCGGCCCCGCTCTCGAGCAGCAGCTCGGCCACCCGCGGATCCGCGGCCAGGTGGAGAGGTGTAAATCCCAGCTCGTCGGCCGCGCCGGGAGGCTCCCCGGCGTCGAGCAACACCCGGGCCGCCGCCGCTGAGCGCGCCAGGTGGAGCGGCGACAGCCCGAAGGGCCCGCGGCGCTCCGCTTTGCTCCCGGACAGCTCGCGGGTCAGCTCGTCCAGGTCGCCCCGCCAGGCGGCGCGGTGGAGTGCGGGAAGCTCGTCCAGCGTCGGCGCGCGCGGGTAGAAGTCGAACGGCAGCATTTCCGGGGAGCCGCAGGCCGAAACGGCAGCCAGCAGCAGCAGCGGCGGGAAGCGAGAGAGGAGGGACGCGGGGTTCACTCAGTAGGCCACCAGGGTGGTGCCCTCCTTGCCTTCCAGCGCCGCGGGGATGCTCTCGATGTCGGTGATGATGACCCGGTTCTTGGGGTCGGCCTGGATGAACTCGATGGCGGCCTGGATCTTCGGCCCCATGGAGCCGGGCGGGAATTCCCCGGCCTGCAAGTAGTAGCGCGCCTCGGCCAGCGTCATGCGAGGGAACTCCTTCTGGTCGGGTTTGCCGAAGCGCACCGCCACCTTCTTGACGCCGGTGACGATCACCAGGGTGCGGGCGCCCACCGACAGGGCGATCTTCATGGTGGCCAGATCCTTGTCGATCACGCAGTCCATGCCCTCGATGGTGCCGTCCTTCTCGTAGAACACCGGGATGCCGCAGCCGCCGCCGGTGATGACCACGTAGCCCTGGCCGATCAGGCTGCGGATGGCCTCCTTCTCGATGATGTCCAGCGGGTAGGGCGAGGCCACGTAGCGCCGCCAGCCGCGCCCGGCGTCCTCTTTGAGGATCCAGCCCTTGGTCCGGGCCAGCGCCTTGGCCTCCTCGGCGCTGTAGAACTTGCCGATGGGCTTGGTGGGATCCTGGATGGCCGGGTCGTGCGGATCCACTACCACCTGCACCGGCAGGGTCACCACGTTGCGCCAGATGCCGGCGCGGATCATCATGTTCTGCAGGCACTGCTCCAACATGTAGCCGATGGAGCCGCAGGTCATGGCGTCGGCCACCCCGAGCGGGGTCTCCGGCACCTCGTCCTTGGCCTTGTCCACCATCAGCATCACCGCCCCCACCTGGGGGCCGTTGCCGTGGGTGATGATGAAGTTGAAGCCCTTCTGGAGCAGGTTCACCACCGGGCCCATGCTGGCGCGGGCGTTGGCGAACTGCTCGTGGATGTCGCCCTTCTGGCCTTTCTTGTGCAGGGCGTTGCCGCCCAGGGCCAGTACGATGAGGTGTTCCGGGTTGATCGCTTGAGACTGTGGCTTGTGCATGGCGAACCTCCGAAGCCCCCAGTGTAGCCAAATCCAAGGTCCGGATCACGTTTTTTGCCGGGGGCCTCAGGCCCAGGCGTCGCTGGCGTCGAGGCGGGCGATCTGCTCGCGCAGGTCCTGCACCTCGCGCTGCCAGTACTGCAGGGTTCCAAAGTGGGCGAAGGTGTGGCGGAAGATGGGGTCCTCGATACGGCGCGCGATCCAGGTGGAGTAGTGGATGAAGCGCAGCGCTCGCAGCGGCTCGACCAGGCGCAGCCAGCTCGGCGAGAAGTCGCGCAGCTCGGCGTAGGCCTCGCACAGCAGGCGGCGTTGGCGCTGGCCGTCGGCGTCGAAACTGGGCGCGAGCAGCCACACGTCCTGCGCCGCCGGGCCGGTCAGCATGTCGTCGAAGTCGAGGAAGGTCGGCCCGCGCGGCGTCCAGATCAGGTTGTTGAGGTGGCAATCGCCGTGGATGCGGTGGGTGGGGACATCCAGAAACAACGGCCGGATGCGGCCGAGCAGCGTCTCGACGGTGGCGGCGTAGATGTCGCGCACCTCGGGTGGCAGCGCGTTCAGCGAGAGCAGGACGTCGAGGTTTCGCTTGCCGTAGGTCTCGGGATCGAGGCGCATGCGGTGTGGCGCCTCGCGCCGGGCGCCTACGTTGTGGATGCGCGCCGCCAGGTGGCCCAGGAGGCGGATCTCTTCGTCGGTGAGCTCCTGCTGGACCCGGCCGCCGATGCGAGGAAAGAGCGCGTAGCGGATGCCGTTCACCTCACCCAGCGTGCGGCCGGGCTCGAGCTCGATGGGGCAGGCCACCGGGATCTCCTCCTCGGCGAGCTCGAAGAGGAAGCGGTGCTCGTCCAGGATGGTCTGCTCCGACCAGCGGCCCGGGCGGTAGAACTTTCCCACCACCATGGACTCGTCGTCCAGTTCGAGCTGCCATACCCGGTTCTCGAAGGAGTTGAGGACCAGGAAGCGCCCGGTGCAGCGCCGACCGCCGGCCTCCACCGCATCGAGCACCGCCTCGGGGGTGAGCCGGTGAAAGACCTCGGCCAGGGGGTGATCGGCCAGGCGCTCGGTGGCGGGCGCGCTCGGGGCGGTGGGGTCCATGCGCTCCTCGTGTTTCCGAAAGCGGGCGGGGATTGTGAAGGTTCGCGCCGGGTCTGTCAACGGCGAACTCGCCTGACCGCACCTGTCATATTTTGGACAATATTCTCTCGGGCGCGGCTGCTTGACGGCGGGTCCTCCTAACTGCTCGCCGCAGAGCCGGCTCCGCTGCATGGAGGACCCGCCTGGCGCGCCGCGCCACCACAGATTTCAAAATCGCTCAATCGATTTGCAGTATTTGTGAGGTGCGGTCAGCGAACTCGTATTCTTGAGGGGCTTTCATCCCTCGGCGCGGCCGTTGCTCGATGCGTCGTTCTGCGTTAGAAATTGTTGGAGTCCACCTCGGCGCGGCATGGCGTGCCGGGGATGCGAAATTTTTCCTCGGAGGTCGGATCATGCGATGGTGCGGCGTTCTCGGCTTGTGTTTCGGATTGTTGGCGGCGGGTGCCGGGCTGGCGGGATGTGGCGACAACACGGCGTGCAGCAGCGACGCCGAATGTCCCGGCGGCTCCTGCATCGATGGCAAGTGCGGTCCCAAGGACACCGACAAGGACGGCAAGCCCGACGCCGACGACAACTGCCCGACGGTGGCCAACCCCGATCAACTGGACAGCGACCATGACGGCCAGGGCGACGCCTGCGACCGCTGCCCGAACGGCGCCGACACGGACTCCGACGGGAGCTGTGACGACAAGGACAACTGCGTGGCGGTGTCGAACCCCGACCAGTTCGACCGGGACGGCGACGGCCAGGGCGACACCTGCGATCCCTGCCCCCTGGATGCCAGCAACGACGCCGACGGCGACGGGCGCTGCGCGGAGGTGGACAACTGCCCCTCGGTGGCCAACCCGAGCCAGGAGGACACGGACCACGACGGCCCGGGCGACGCCTGTGACGTGTGCCCGGCGGATCCGCTCAACGACAGCGACGCCGACGGGTTCTGCGCTGGCGAGGACAACTGTCCTGTGGTGCGCAACCCCAGCCAGCAGGACACCGACGCGGACGGGCTCGGCGACGCCTGCGACGATCACGACGACAACTTCCGCGACGGCGGGCCCTTCGATCCCGCCTGCCGCTACCAGCCACCGCGGGCGCAGTTCGCCCCGCGCGAGGCCGGGCGTTGGGAAGGCAGCGCCTTGTACCCGGAGAAGAACCAGGTCATGTCGACTCCAGCGGTGGTGAACCTCAACGACGACAACGGCGACGGAAGGGTGGACGAGAGCGACGTCCCCGACATCGTATTCTCGGCCTTCTCGGTCTCGGGCGACCCGCCCATCCTGGGCTATGGCGTGCTTCGGGCCATCTCGGGCGACACCCTGACCGACCTGTGGGTGGTGGACCCGGCGCGGGTGCGGCTGGCCCCCGCCGCCAGCGTGGCCGCCGGCGACATCGACGGCGACGGCAAGGTGGAGATCCTGGCCCTGCGCTACGTCGGGGGCCTGGTGGCCTTCGAGAACGACGGCCAGCTCAAGTGGTCGTGCGCCGACTTCGGCCCCGACAACTGCGTGGACTACGCCAACCTGCACGGCGGCAACGAGTGGGGCGGGCCGGCCATCGCCGACCTGGACGGCGACGGGGCGCCGGAGATCGTGCTCGGGGCGGCGGTGTTTGGCGCCAACGGCCAGCTCCTGTGGCAAGGGAGCGGCTGCATCGGCGACAACGGGGTGGGCCCGCTCTCGGCGGTGGCCGACCTGGATCGCGACGGCAGGGCCGAGGTGATCACCGGCTGCACCGCCTACCGCCACGATGGGCAGGTGTTCTGGAGCAACGGGCTCTCGGACGGGTTCGTGGCCATCGGCGACTTCGACACGGATGAATTCCCCGAGATCGTGGTGGTGTCGAACGGCGCCGCGCGGGTGCAGAACCACGACGGCAGCGTGCTGTGGGGCCCGGTCGATCTCCCCGGGGACGGGCGGGGCGGGCCGCCCACGGTGGCGGACTTCGACGGCGACGGGCTCCCGGAGATCGGCATCGCCGACCGCGACACCTACGTGGTGCTGGACAGCGACGGCGCCATCCTGTGGCAGGCCGCGACCCAGGACCACTCCTCATCGGCCACCGGGAGTTCGGTGTTCGACTTCGAGGACGACGGCTTCGCCGAGGTGGTGTACAACGACGAGACCACCCTGCGGGTGTACGACGGCAGCACGGGAACGGTGCTGTTCGCCGCCCCCAACTCGTCCTTCACCGCCTACGAGTACCCGGTGATCGCCGACGTGGACAACGACGGCAACGCCGAGATCATCGTGTCGGCCAACGATTTCGTGAACACCACCGGCGGTGAGCTGTTCCACGGCGTCCGGGTGTTCTCCGACGCCAAGGACAATTGGGTGCGCACCCGCCGAGTCTGGAACCAGCACACCTACCACATCACCAACGTGACCGAGGATGGCCGCATCCCGGCATCGGAGGCCGAGGGCTGGCTTCGCTACAACTCCTACCGGCAGAACGAGCTCGGCGAAGGCGAGGGAACGGCCACCCTGGCGCCCGACGCGGCGGCCAGTGGCCCGGCGGCGAACCTCGACGGCTGTCCCGCAAAGCTCCTACTCTCGGCCTGGGTCGAGAACCGGGGCGCGCAGGATCTGCCGGCGGCCTTGCCCGTGGCTTTCTACCGCGGCGATCCGCCCCAGGCGCTCATCGGCGTGGCGCGCACCTCGGTGACGCTGCATCCGGGCCAGGCCCAGCGGCTCACCGTGGAGTGGCCCAATCCGCCGCGCGGCGCGCCGGTGACGGTATTGGTGGTGGCGGACGACGACGGCAACGGCGCCGGGATGGTGTCGGAGTGCGGCGATGACAGCAACAACCGCGCTCGTCTCTACCCGGTCTCCTGTCCCAACTAACGGGTGGGCTGGGCGATTTTCCGCGCGGGGCGAGATCGGTCGGTTCTTGTGCTAGCCGCCGCCGGCAGGCACAGGGCCCGCACCTGCGCGCGCAGCGCCCGTTTGCGCGAGGCGATCTGCTCCGGCGAGAAGGGATCGGCGCCTCCCGCGAGCCCGCGCAGCAGGTCGGAGGCGGCGAAGTAGAAGAGGTGCAAACCCACGATGGACATGGCCAGCTGCCGGGTGTCCTGCCGGCGGAACGCCCCTTCCCGCATTCCCGCGTCCAGGAAGGCCTCGATCAGGTCGAAGGCCAGCCGCACGTGCTGCCGCCCGGCGCCGAACAGGTAGTGCCGGCCTTCCACCAGCTCCCGCAGCAGGAGGCGGGCGGCGGAGGGTTGGCGGCCGAGGTACTCGGTGACCAGCTCGCCCAGCCGATCCAGGCGCTCCTCGAACCGGCCGCTCTGGAGGCGCGCCGCCAGGACCAGTTTTCGTAGATCGGAGACCACTTCGTCCAGCACCGCCTGGTACATCGCCTCCTTGGTGGCGAAGTGGTGGTACAGGGAGGCGCGGCGCAGGCCGGAGCGCTCGGCGACGGTGCCCAGGCTGGTGGCGCCGTACCCCAGGCGGGCGAAGGCGTCCAGCGCGATACGCAGCAGGCGGTCCCGCCCGATGGGGTGGGAGGGGCGGCCGGGACGGCGTGGGACATCGAATTTTTCTCTCATGGGCCGGCAGGATAGTGCACCCGGATTGACAGATCAATCTTCAAAGATGTAGATTTAGCGCGGAGGTGCGGATGCGCCATGCGAAGCGATGGTCCGGCGGCGGTTGGCGCTCGGCGCTCTGGGGGCTGGCCTTGAGCCTGGGCGCGCTGTCTCTGGCGAGCTGCGCCGGCGGCTCGGGCGCCGCGGACGGCGACGGGGCCGACGCGGGCGCAGACGGCGACTGGTTCGATGCCGCGCCCGACCTGGATGACGGAGGCCTCCGGGACGGGGCGGATGGCGCGGACACGCCGGACCTGTCAGACGGGGCGGATGGTTGGGACGGAGCGGGCGACGGCGCCGGTGACCCGGGCGAGCCGCTCGACCCGGCGCTTCCCGGCGGCCCGGCCGGGACCCGCGCCAACGCGAGCCCCACTCTCCCCGGTTGCCTCGACAACAGCACCGTGCCGCTCACCATCTACCTGCCGGCCGGTGCCGGGCCGTTCCCGGTGGTGGTCCTCCATCACGGGTTCCAGCTCGAGTCGGGCCTGTACGCCTCGTACGGCGAGCACCTGGCCAGCTGGGGCTACCTGGTGGTGATGCCCCAGCTCCCCGGCGGCCTGGTCAACCCCCCGACCCACCGCGAACTGAAGGATTGCCTGGTCGCGTTGATTTCCTGGATCGAACAGAACGCCGCCGACGCCTCCGGCCCGCTGGGCGGCAAGGCCGACGCCTCCCTTCTCGCGCTGGCCGGCCACTCCATGGGCGGGAAGATCTCGCTCTACGCGGCCACCGAGGACGCGCGGCCCAGGGCCGTCATCGGACTGGACCCGGTCGACACGGTGGGTGGGCCAGGCAGCCAGCCGTCGCCGGATCGGCCCTCGGTGACGCCCGAGCTGATGGACCGCATCCAGGTCCCGCTGCTGCTCCTCGGCGAGACCGTCAACGCCACCTGCAGCGGGTTCATGTGCCAGGCCTGCGCCCCGGAAGAGGACAACTTCCACCAGTACTTTCTGTACGCCACGAGCCCGGCGCTGGAGGTGGAGATCCTCGGCGCCAACCACATGTCGTTCCTCGACAACCCCGATTGCGGCTTTGTGTGCTCGATGTGCCCCAAGGGCAGCGACGATCCCGCCGAGACCCGCCGGCTGACCCGGCGCTACCTCGTGGCGTTTCTCAACCTCGTCCTGCGCGGCGAGAGTGCCTACCGCACCTTCCTCACCGGCCCGCGCATGGCGGCCGACGTGGCCGCCGGCCGGGTGCGATCCCAGAGCGAGAACGGCTTTTGATTTCGCCTTGATCTGCCCTCCGTCCCGTGTCATAAACGGCCCGCGGTTCGCGGGAGTGGCGAAACTGGTAGACGCGCAAGATTTAGGATCTTGTGGCTTTGCCGTGGGGGTTCGAGTCCCCCCTTCCGCATCGTAAGGGAGACGGTGTGCCTCGCTGGGTCTTGTGCATCCTGTGCGTCTCGCTCGTGGCCGGCTGCGCCGGTCCGGCGGCCGACCTCAGCGAAAAGCCGCCCGCGCCGGCCAGGCCCGCCGCGCGCAAGGCGGACGCCAAGGCGGCCCGCGCCGACGCTGGCGACGGCTGGGGAGAAGACCTGCTGGCCGCCCCTGGCGAAAAAAAAGCGCCGCCCAAGACCCCCGGGAATCGGGGCGCAGCCGAGGAGGAGGAAGATTGGGAGCAGGAACTGCGGCCCGAGCAGCCCCCGGCACCGCAGCCCGTCCGCCCGGCCCGCGAGCCCCCACCGACCGGCACGGCCCGCGCCGCCGGAGCGCAGACCCGGCGTCCGGATTCGGCCGAGAAGGGAAAAGAGCAAGCGACCGAGGGAGGCGCCGAGCCCGTGCTCGGAGTGTGGGCCGGGGGAGGAGTCCAGGTGCTGCGCGGCTCGCGGGTCCAGCCCTCGGCCAGCGTGGCGCTGGATGTCCGGCTCTCGCGCTGGATCGGCTGGAAGGGTTTTTTCGCCGCCGCGCGCCTGGACAGCGTGTTCGGCAGCACCCCGCTGGGCTCCGGCTACGTGATGTGGGACGTGTTGGTGTCCGGGGGCGGACGCTTCGGCACGGGCTTGGTCCGTGTGAGCCCGGAACTCGGATTCGGCGCCCGGTTCCTCACCATCACCTCGCACGCGGGGGGCGCCACCGAGGAGCCGCGGGCGGGGTTCGGCTTCATGGCCGCCCTGGGTGTCGAGTTTTTGCTTGCACGGTTCTGTTTTTTGGGGATCAAGGCCGGCGGCCGCTACCTCCAGGATCCGCTGTCGCGCGGTTTCGGTCTATCCGGCGCCTTCGATGCCGGCGTGTGGTTCGTTTTCTGAGTTGGGGGAAGAGAGGCGATCATGAAAGCGACGATCGAGAAGGCCGAGGGCGTCCACCGCGAGGTGCGGGTGGAGATCCCCTGGAGCACGGTGAAGGACGAGATGGATCGCGCCCTGCGGGAGCTGGCCAAGGGGCTCGCCCTGCCAGGGTTTCGCAAGGGCAAGGTGCCGCTGCCGGTGGTGCGCCAGCGGTACGGCCGGCAGGTGAGCGAGGACGCCGTCGCTCACCTGATGCAGGACGCTCTGGAGGCGGCCCTGGTGCAGAACAAACTGCGGCCGGTGTCCCGGGTGGAGATCTCGCGGGGCGACCTCCAGGAGGGCCAGCCCTACGCCTTCACCGCCCGCTTCGAGGTGCGGCCCGACATCGAGATCAAGGAGTACAAGGGCCTGCAGGAAGAGAAGGGCGTGGCGCAGGTGAAGCCCGAGGACGTGGATCGCGAGATCGACCGGCTGCGGGAGGAGCACGCCAGCCTGGTGCCCGTCGAGGGTCGGGACACGGCCGCGAAGGACGACGTGGCGGTCATCGACTACCGCGCCAGCCGGAACGGCCGCCCGCTGAAGGGTGGCGAGCGGCAGGGGTATCTGCTGCACATCGGTGCGGGCAAAGCGCTGCCGGGGTTCGAGGAGCACGTGGGGGGGATGCGCGTGGGCGAGGAGCGCGAGTTCGACCTCGAATTTCCCCGCGACGCCTCGGACAGCGAGCTGGCCGGGCAAGTCGTGCACTTTTCGGTGCGCCTGGTGGCCCTGAAGCGCCGCGAGATCCCGGCCCTCACCGACGAGTTCGTGCTGGACCTGGGCGACGCGGCGCTGGCCACGGTGGCCGACCTGCGCGGGCGCATCGAAAAGACCTTGCTGGCGCGCGAGGATGCCCGCCTGGCCGAGGAGCAGCGGGAGAAGCTCATCGGCAAGCTCATCGAGCGCAACCCCTTCCCGGTGCCGCCCTCCATGGTGGAGCGCCAGCAACAGGCCTACCTGGCGGAGATGGAGGCACTGCTCGGCCAGGGGGGCGGGCTGGAGCGGTTGGGGATGACCCGCGAGAAACTGCTCGGCGATCTGCGGGAGCGGGCCGAGCGCAGCGTGCGCGGCAACCTGTTGCTGCTGGCCGTGGCCGAGAAGGAGAAGATCACGGTGGAGGACGCCGACGTGGAGGAGCACCTCGCGCAGCTGGCCGAGCGGCTGGGGCAGAACCTGGCCCAGGTGAAGGCGCGTTTCGCGGAAGGCGATGCGCGCGAGGAGCTGCGCTACCGGCTGCTGCGGGACAAGGTGCTTGAATATTTGCTGCATTCATCTAACATGCCACCACAGGCCCCGCCCCCGGCGGCGGGCGCGCCGGCCTGAGGAGCCCCCATGAACCTGGTACCCATCGTCGTCGAGCAATCCCACCGCGGCGAGCGGGCCTACGACATCTACTCGCGGCTGCTGAAGGATCGCATCGTGTTCATCGGCTCGGAGATCGACGACGACATCGCCAACCTGGTCATCGCCCAGATGTTGTTTCTGGAGAGCGAGGACCCGGACAAGGACATCAACCTGTACATCAACTCCCCCGGCGGCTCGGTGTCGGCCGGGCTGGCCATCTACGACACCATGCAGTACGTCAAGAGCGCCGTCTCCACCACCTGCATGGGCCAGGCGGCCAGCATGGCGGCGGTGCTGCTCTCGGCCGGCGCCGCCGGCAAGCGCTACTGCCTGCCGCACGCCCGGGTGATGATCCACCAGCCGCAGGCCGGCTTCTACGGCCAGGCCTCGGACATCGAGATCCAGAGCCGCGAGATCCAGCGCCTCAAGGACACCCTCAACCGCATCCTGGCCGAGCACACCGGCCAGCCGCTGGAGCGGGTGGTCAAGGACACCGACCGCGACTGTTTCATGAGCGCCGAAGAGGCGGTGCAGTACGGCCTGGTGGACGAGGTGGTGCGCCGCCGGCCGGGCGTGGCCCCGGCGCGCTGAGGAGACGGCGTGGCCGATCGTCGCAACCACCGCCCGCCGGGCGACCCCGTGAGCTGCTCGTTCTGCGGCAAGAGCCAGCGCGAGGTGCGCAAGCTCATCGCCGGGCCCACGGTCTACATCTGCGACCAGTGCATCGCGCTGTGCACCGACATCATCGATCAAGAGGTCAAGGGGCCGGCGCGCGAGGCCATGGTGGTGCCCAAGCCCGCGGAGATCAAGCGCGAGCTGGATCAATTCGTCATCGGCCAGGAGCGCGCCAAGAAGGTGCTGTCGGTGGCGGTGCACAACCACTACCAGCGCGTGGCCACCCGCGGCGTCATCGACGACGTCGAGCTGCAGAAGTCGAACATCCTGCTGATCGGCCCCACCGGTTCCGGCAAGACCTTGCTGGCCCGCACCCTGGCCCGTTTCCTCAAGGTGCCCTTCACCATCGTGGACGCCACCTGCTACACCGAGGCCGGCTACGTGGGCGAGGACGTGGAGAACATCATCGTCAACCTGATCCACGCCGCCGACCACGACGTGGAGCAGGCCAGCCGGGGCATCGTGTACATCGACGAGATCGACAAGATCGCCCGCAAGGCGGAGAACCCCTCGATCACCCGCGACGTCTCCGGCGAGGGGGTACAGCAGGCCCTGCTCAAGATCATCGAGGGCACCATCGCCAACGTGCCACCGAAGGGCGGGCGCAAGCACCCGCAGCAGGAGTTCATCCCGGTGGACACCACCAACATCCTGTTCATCTGCGGCGGGGCCTTCGACGGGCTGGCCCAGATCATCGAGCACCGGCTGGGGGAGCGGGCCATCGGCTTCGGCAGCGAGAGCAACCCGCGCCACCAGCGCAGCCTGGGGGATCTGCTGGCCCAGGTGGAGCCCGACGACCTTCTGAAGTTCGGGCTCATCCCGGAGTTCGTGGGCCGGCTGCCGGTGGCGGCCACCCTGCACGAGCTGGACGAGAAGATGCTGGTGGAGATCCTCACCCGTCCCAAGGACGCGCTGGTGCGCCAGTACCAGCGGCTGTTCGAGATGGACGGGGTGACCCTGCGCTTCACCGACGACGCGCTGGCGGAGGTGGCCCGGCTGGCCCTGGCCCGCAAGACCGGGGCGCGCGGGCTGCGCTCGATCCTGGAGAGCGCCATGCTGGAGGTGATGTACGAGATCCCCTCGCGCCGCACCATTCGCGAGGTGGTGATATCGGGCGACGTGATCGCCCGCCGCGAGCGCCCGCTGCTGGTGTTCGACCGCAAGGCCGAGGGCGCCTGAGCCAGGAGGCCTACCCATGCGCACGAACGATCAGCCCCCCGGCCTGCCGCCGCCGCTGCCCGTCCCGCGGGTGCTGCCGCTGCTCCCGCTTCGGGACATCGTGGTGTTCCCCCACATGGTGGTGCCGCTGTTCGTGGGACGCGAGAAGTCCATCAAGGCCCTGGAGGAGTCGGTGCGGCGCGAGAAGGAGATCCTGCTCTCGGCCCAGCGCCAGGCCAAGAACAACGATCCCACGCCGGAGGACATCTTCACGGTCGGGACCCTGGCCGCGGTGATCCAGCTCTTGCGCCTGCCCGACGGCACGGTCAAGGTGCTGGTGGAGGGCCGGGCCCGCGCCCGCATCCGGCGTTTCCTGGAGAGCGATCCCTTCTTCCGAGTGGAGATCGAGGAGCTCTCCGAGCGGGTGGAGATGAACCGGGAGGTGGAGGCGCTGATGCGCAGCATCCACAGCGCCTTCGAGGCCTACGTCAAGCTCAACAAGCGCATCCCGCCCGAGATGATCATGTCCGCCGCCAGCATCGAGGAGCCGGTGCGCCTGGCGGACACGGTGGCCGCCCACCTCAACCTCAAGCTCTCCGACAAGCAGGCCTTGCTGGAGACCGAGGACGTGCTGGGCCGGCTACGGCGGCTGTACGAGCTGATGGAGGCCGAGATCGAGATCTTGCAGATCGAGCGGCGCATCCGCACCCGGGTCAAGAAGCAGATGGAGCGCACCCAGAAGGAGTACTACCTCAACGAGCAGATGGCCGCCATCCAGAAGGAGCTGGGCGAGAAGGACGATCACAAGAACGAGATGCAGGAGCTGGAGGAGCGCCTCAAGAAGAAGAAGATGTCCGCCGAGGCGCAGGAGAAGACCCAGAAGGAGATCCGCAAGCTGCGCCAGATGGCCCCCATGAGCGCCGAGGCCACCGTGGTGCGCAACTACGTGGACTGGATGCTGTCGCTGCCCTGGGCCGAGTACACCGAGGACAAGTTGGACATCACCGAGGCCGAGCGCATCCTGGAGGAGGACCACTACGGGCTGGAGAAGGCCAAGGAGCGCATCCTGGAGTACCTGGCGGTGCAGGCGCTGGTGAAGAAGATCAAGGGCCCCATTTTGTGCTTCGTGGGGCCGCCGGGGGTGGGCAAGACCTCGCTGGCCCGCTCCATCGCCCGGGCCATGGGGCGCAAGTTCGTGCGCCTGAGCCTGGGCGGGGTGCGTGACGAAGCCGAGATCCGCGGCCACCGCCGCACCTACATCGGGGCGCTGCCGGGCAAGATCATCCAGCACATGAAGAAGGCCGGCTCGGGCAACCCGGTGTTCTTGCTCGACGAGGTGGACAAGATGTCCTCCGACTTCCGCGGCGACCCGGCCTCGGCCCTGCTCGAGGTGCTGGACCCGGAGCAGAACAACACCTTCAACGACCACTACCTGGACGTGGACTACGACCTCAGCCGGGTGATGTTCATCACCACCGCCAACACCCTGCCGGGCATCCCGCTGCCGCTGCAGGACCGCATGGAGATCATCCGCCTGCCCGGCTACACCGAGTACGAGAAGCTCAACATCGCGCGCAAGTTCCTCATCCCCAAGCAGAAGCGCGAGAACGGCCTGGAGGAGATCGACCTCGCCTTCTCCGACGCGGCCATCCGCGGCATCATGGATCACTACACCCGCGAGGCGGGGGTGCGCAGCCTGGAGCGCGAGATCGCCTCGGTGTGCCGCAAGGTGGCCAAGAAGGTCATCCGCGACGGCAAGGACGTGCGCGTGCGCGTCTCGCCGCAGAGCCTCAAGGGCTACCTGGGCGTGCCCAAGTTCCGCCGCGGGCAGATCGAGGAGTCCGACCGGGTGGGCCTGTGCACCGGGCTGGCCTGGACCGAGTTCGGCGGGGAGCTTCTGCAGACCGAGGTCAGCATCATGCCGGGCAAGGGCAAGCTGATCATCACCGGCAAGCTCGGCGACGTGATGCAGGAGTCGGCCCAGGCGGCGGTGAGCTACGTGCGCTCGCGCAGCCCGGAGCTGGGCATCGCGGAGAACTTTTTGGAGGACCACGACCTGCACATCCACGTGCCCGAAGGCGCCACTCCCAAGGACGGCCCCTCCGCCGGCATCACCATGGCCACCGCGCTGGTCTCGGCGCTCACCGACACCCCGGTGCGCCGCGACGTGGCCATGACCGGCGAGATCACCCTGCGCGGCCGGGTGCTGCCCATCGGCGGCCTGAAGGAGAAGGTGCTGGCCGCCCACCGCGGCCAGATCCACACCGTGATCATCCCCGAGGAGAACGAGAAGGAGCTGCAGGAGGTGCCCGCGGCCATCCGCCGCGAGATGGTGTTCTCGCCGGTGAGCCAGGTGGACGAGGTGCTGCGGCTTTCGCTTCGCGTCGACGATTTCGAGAAGTGGCGCAAGGACCGCCAGGAGGCGCTGGCGCGGCTCCAGCGCGAGAAGGCCGAGAAGGACCCGGCCGGGCCGAGCAAGCCCGGGCCCACTCCGCCCCCCAAAGGAACGCCGGTCGAACCCCCCGCGGTGAACTGATTCTTCGGAGCTGGACGGATTCGACTTTATTTCCGCTTGCTACGGGTGCCGTTCGCTCTCGGCAGGGGTGAGATTCACAGGACGATGTCGTATCTGAAGAACAAATTGAACATGAGGTACTCGCCGGGCGAGGCCCACCCCTCGCTGTCGCCATATCCATGAAGGTCTTTGATCGAGCTCATACCCACATCCAGGGAGGTCCCGAACGCGAAGTTCTTGCTGAGGAACCGCTCGTAGGAAAGCGACAGTGTGATGCGCCCCGAGTCGAAAAAGCCCCACTTCTGAAAGATCAAGCCGCCGGCGATCGAAGGGGAAATTCGAATCCGGTTGTTCTCTCCAAACCACACCTGCCAGTACAGGTACAAGGTGAGTTCCGGCTGCGTCGAGAATCCGACCGTGGTGTTGTCGGCGCCGGCCGGATCTATCGAGCCATACTGCTCCTCGATCCGGCCCTCGATGCCCAACCCGAGAAAATCGAAGAAGCCCCATTCGAAGGCGGCGCCGAGATAGGTCCCGGCGCCGATGACGTGAGAATCCCCGAGCCAGTGCTCCCCGAACATGCCCAGCGGCTGGCCTTCGCAACCGATACCGGCCGTGAACCTGAGCTGGGCCTGGCTGGCCGCGGCCTCCGGCGCGCTCGTCAGCAGAAAGTACAAGGCCATCCCGGCCAGGATCGAGTTCGTTTTCATCATGCACCATCCTTTCATGGGCTTCTTGGAGCCTCCAGGAATCGCCATGACGGAAGGTATTGCAAGGAACGCGCCATCGATCTTCTGGCCCACTCTCCATGAAATTCGAGTAGTTGCCTGCCCCCCGACAACCCCTGCCTTGGCCGCCGATAGATTTTGTCACACGTGAGAATCCGAATTTCACAGCTCGTCGAGCAGGGGTGCCCGAGAAGCCGTGCCGGTATTCGGGCCCCTTTACTTGTTCGCGGCTGTTTGCTAGCGGTAGTGCGAACTCTTGATCGGAGGCGAATCGTGAGCACTAGGACCGCGGTGTTTTTCGTGGTGGTGTCGGCGCTGCTCGGCGGGCTTTGTGCCTCAGGCGCGGAGCCGGTGCGGCCCATGGGAGGCGGCATGTTCATATCCGAGAAGGTGGTGGCGGAAGCCCGGGCTCAGATCCTGAAGAAGACCGGTGAGCGCGAGGTGGCCCGACTCGAACGCGGCCTTGCACAGGTCGCCCGCTTGTGGCGGGAGGAAGACGGCCCGGCCGAGGAGTTCGTACGCTTCTGCACCGAACACTACGCCACCGGGCCCGAGCGGGACGAGCTGTTCGCCCGCTTCGAGGAGAACCTCGAGGCGGTGACCGGGCACTTCCTCTCGCTCTCCTTGCAACTGCGCCGGCACTTCGACGAGGAGCGCGGTTCGCTGCTGCCGCTCGATCACCTGCTCACCGGTTGGGACGCCGGGGCGCACGTCAACGAGGATCTGTTCACCGCCAAGATCGCCTTCGTGGCGCTGCTGAACTTCCCGCCGCCGTCCTTCGAGGAGGTGGTGAAGTCCGGCGAGCGCTGGAGCCGGCGCCAGTGGGCCGAGGCCCGCCTGGGGCAGCGCTTCGCCCACCGGGTCCCCGGCAGCGTGCAGCAGGCCCTGGCCAAGGCCTACGCCCAGGCGGAGGCCTTCACCGATCGCCTCAACATCCGCATGGACAAGGTGGTGGGCGCGGACGGGAAACCCCTGTTTCGCGGAGGGTTGCGCCTGCTCTCCCACTGGGGCCTGCGCGACGAGCTCAAGGCCCTGTACGCCGACCCGCAAAAGAACCTGCCCTTGCAGCGGATCATCCTCACCATCATGGAGCGCATCGTCCGCCAGGAGATCCCCGAGGCGGTGGTCGACAACGACAAGGTGAGCTGGGATCCGGTGGCGAACACGGTGGACGGGAAGGCCTCCCCGCGCATGCCGGACACGCGCTACGAACGGTTGCTCGGGGTTTTTGGCGCCCACCAGCTCGAGGATCCCTACTACCCCGACGCCCCCACCCACGTGGATCGGCGCTTCCGGATCAATCGCGAGATCCCGGAAAAGGACGTTCAGGCGCTGTTCGAGGCGGTGCTGCGCGCCCCGGTGGGCAAGGAAGTGGCCGTCCTGATCGAGAAGCGCCTCGGCCGCAAGCTGGAACCTTTCGACATCTGGTACGACGGTTTCAAGGCGCGCGCCAGCTTCGACGAACGAGAGCTCGACCGGCGCGTGGTCGCCGAGTACCCGGACGCGGCGGCCTTCGAGCGCGCCATCCCGAGCATTTTGCGCAAGCTGGGCTTCGACCCGGTGGTGGCGGACTTCGTCGGCTCGCGCATCCGGGTGGATCCGGCGCGCGGCTCGGGGCACGCCTGGGGGCCGGGCATGCGCGGCGATGACGCGCACCTGCGCACGAGGGTCCCCGCCGGCGGCATGAACTACAAGGGCTTCAACATCGCCATGCACGAGCTGGGGCACAACGTCGAGCAGGTGCTCTCGCTCTACAACCTGGACCACACCCTGCTCCAGGGCGTGCCCAACACCGCCTTTACCGAGGGCTTCGCCTTCGTGTTCCAGGCCCGTGACCTGTTGGTATTGGGGCTCGACAAACCCGACCCTTCCGCCGAGGCCCTGCGGGTGCTGGACGACTTCTGGATGACCCGCGAGATCGCCGGGGTGGGCCTGCTGGACATGCGGGTGTGGCGCTGGATGATCGCAAACCCCAAGGCCACGCCGGCCGAGCTTCGCGAGGCGGTGGTGAAGATCGCGAAGGAACTGTGGAACGACTTCTACGCGCCGGTGTTCGGGGTGAAGGATAGTCCGATCTTGGCCATCTACTCGCACATGGTGAGCAACGGGTTGTACTTGCCCGACTACCCGCTGGGGCACATCATCGCCTTCCAGGTGGAGGACTACTTCAAGAGCCGTCCGCTGGGAAAAGAGATGGTGCGCCTGTGCTCCCAGGGCAGCGTCGCCCCCAACGTGTGGATGAAGCAGGGGGTGGGCGCGTCCATCTCGGCCGAGCCCATGCTGAAGGCCGCCCGCGCGGCGGTGGCAGAGCTGAAAAAGAAAACCCGCTGAAGCCAGGTTCTCAGAAGCGCCAGTGCAGGGCGAGCCCGTTTCCGGTGGGGACGAGGCGCAGGCCGGCGGTATTGTCGCTCAGGTTGTTGTTGCGCAAGTCCTCGGGGCCGGGGAGGGTGGCCAGCAGCACGATGCCGGTGATGAGCGCCGCCCCGCCGGCGATGGTGGCCATCAGGAAGCCCCAGGCCTGCGGATCCTCCTTGTAGGCGATGTCGGCGCCGTAGATGATGGTGGCCTCGATGGGCACGGTGAGCAGACCCAGCGCCAGGCAGGCCCAGCCGGCAGTGCGCCGCGCGGTGCGGCTTGTGTCCATTTCTTTCCATTGCTCCAGCGAGGCCTGGTAGCTCACCGCCAGCGCGTACTCGGCGGGGTCCAGGCCGGCGGCGTTCCACTCGTCCTTGGTCGGTGGCTGATAGCCGGAGGCCGGAGGCGGCGGGGGCGGTACGGCCTGGGGATCCTCAGCGGTGATGGAGGTGACGCCTTCTTCCTGACCGAGCGCGGCGAGGGGCGAGAGCAGCAGAAGAGACAGGATGAGGATGGTCAGACGCATGGGCGGTCCTCCCTTCGAGTACATCTGATTCTAGCCGCTCGCGTGCCAAAGACAAGAATGCGGCCGGTTCAGTAGCGCGCCTCCAGCGAGGTGGAGAGCAGCAGCACCCGCGAGCGGTAGCTGCCGTTCAGCGGTGACTCGAGCGCGTTGCCGCGGACGTCGTTCTCCAGGTAGAAGATGGCGTTGGTGCCGACGGTGAAAAACAGCCGCGGCATGGCCGGCGCGCATCCGCTGAGCGCCTCCAGCAGACCGCTCAGGTCGAGGCGGGTGCCCAAGGCCAGGCCGATCTTCAGCGAGTCGAAGATGTCCGCCCCTTGTGCCTGGTCCGGGATGGCGTTCTCGTCGATCCCCACCCCGCCGAAGAACATCCACCACGGCACGGGGAACACCCGTGCCCCGAAACGCACGTCCAGCGTGTCCCGGTACTGGCGATGGCTGATGAACTCCTTCTGCTCCGAGAGCAGCCTCCCCGCCAGGCCGCCGATGTCGGGGAAGGCGAGCTCGTGCACCCGGATGCCGGTGAACTGCGACCAGGCCACGTACTCGAGGTTCAGGCGCAGCACCAGCCAGTCGGTAAGGTCTACGTGGACGCCGGCGCGCAGGGCGGCGGGCAGCACCAGCGCCATGCGCGCGTGCGACTCGACCGTGTCCGCCTGTCCCGTCGGCACGAACAGCGGCGGCAAGGTGACGCGGGCGGTCCCGGAGAGGTCGAGCTCGGCGCTGCTGGTGAAGCTGAGGCCGATGCGGAGCCATCCGGCCGGCAAGAGCAGCAGGCCCACCGACCAGCCGGGGTCGTCGCCGCTGAAAGAGAGCGCGCTCACTGCCGAGGTGGCCAGCGTCTCGGGCGGATAGAGCCCCGAGCCGACGTCGAGCAATCGGGTGAGGGCGAGCCGGGTGTGGATCCACGACACCCCCGCCCCGAAATACACCCCCTCGGCGAGCCTCAGCGACACCGTCGGGGTGAAGAAGTACGTCTCCAGGTTCCCGGAGAGCGCCTGGTAGGCCTGGGCCGGCGCCGCCTGGTCGGGCGGGGCCTTGGCCCGCTCGGCCGCGACATCCCAGGCGGGCCAGTCGGAGCGGTTGCCGTAGGGGACGTAGCAGCCGAAGCCCAACGTGAGCCACTCGTGGCGCGGCAGCTTCCAGGTGAGCGCGGCCATGGGCATGACCGCGAAGGTCGCAAGTTTCCCCGGGTCGGGCTTGCGTATGCCAGGGTCGAAGCCCGGGTCCCAGGCGCGTTCGAAGGACGCCTCGCGCCAGATCCAATTGGCGTCGAGGAAGACGCTCGCGCCGTCGATGGCCCCGGTGGCCGCGGGGTTCCAGAAGGTGGCCGCCCCGTTGGGCTCGGTGGGGCCAGAGAGGTCGCCGCCCATCTTGGAGACCATGAACCCCGAGGCCGAGGCCGGGTCGAACCCGAGGACGGCGGGGCCCAGGACGAGCGATGCCAGAAGGACCGCCAGGAAAGGGCGTCTTTGCATCGGTCCAATATATCCCGGCACCCCCGCTGGCGCCAAATTCCGCGCCGCGCGTAGCCTTCGCTCGGCTTGTCGCCGGGTCTGCCTCCGCCCAACCTGTGCCGTCAAGGGTTTTCAATCGCTTCGCTCGCCCTTGACGGAGGTCGGGCTGCGGCTGAGATCGCTGACATGAGGAGCATGCAGGCATGCTCCTCTCTGCACAGGAGGATTTCCTGTTCATTGATGGCAGGTCTTATCCCGGCCTTTCCTTGTTCGTGAGTGTTTCCCGGTTCTTTCCTGGGTGTTCACGGGGGCAAAGCCCCCGTGCTATCTGCCCGTGGCGTGGCTGAGTCAGGCGAGGGGGTCAGTAGCTGGACTCGGGGTCGAGCGACTTCTCGTCCAGCGTCTCGCGGAACCTGTAGTACACCCAGGTCTGGTAGCCGATGACCAGCGGCAAGAACACGATCACCACGCCCAGCATGATCTTGAGCGTGAGCGGGCTGGAGGCGGAGTTGAAGGCGGTGATGGAGGCGGCGGGATCGAGGCTGGAGGGCAGCAGCTCGGGGTAGCGCCCGGCCACGCCGAACAGCGCCGCCCCCATGACGAGCGCACCGCTCGAGAACCACGCCCGCCAGGGGGCGCCGCGCGCGGCGAACACGCGCGTCATCACCAGGCCGGCGAGCGCCAGCGCGGGTAGAACCAGCAGGTAAGGCCGCGACAGCACGTTGTGCCACAGGGGCGTGGTGAAGCCGGTGGTCACCAGGAAGGCCGCCGACAGCACGGCCGCGGCGGGCCACAGCATCCTGGCGGCGCGGTCCGTGCGGGCGCGCAGCTCGCCCTGGCTGCGCGTGGCCAGCCAGTTCGCGCCGTGGAGCATAAACAGCGTGACGAACAGCGCCCCGCCCAGCAGGCCATAGGGGTGGAGCAGGGTGAGCAGGTTGCCTTGGAGACGCCCGCCGGCGTCGAGCGGAATGCCCGAGAAGATGTTGGCGAAGGCGACGCCGAAAAGCAGCGCCGGCACGAAGGAGCCCACGACCAGGCAGCCGTCCCACACGGCGCGCCAGCGAGGCGAGTCCACCTTGGCGCGGAACTCGAAGGCCACCCCGCGCAGGATGAGCGCGAACAGGAGGAGCAAGAGCGGGGTGTACAGGCTCGAGAACATCACCGCGTAGGCGCGCGGGAAGGCGGCGAAGGTCACCCCGCCGGCGGTGATCAGCCACACCTCGTTGCCGTCCCAGAACGGCCCCATGGCGTTGACGATGACCCGCTTGTCCCCCTCGCTCCGAGCCAGGAACGGGAGTAGCGTTCCCAGCCCCAGGTCGAATCCGTCCAGGGCGAAGTACACCGCCCAGGCCAAACCCCAGATCGAAAACCAGATGGTTTCCAGCATGAGCGTCTCCTCAGGCCGCCGCGGGCGGGCCCTTGCGCGCGAACTTTACGAGTAAAAAGAAGTCCACCGCCCCGAGTAGCGCGTACACCAGAAAGAACGCGCCCAGCGAGATCGCCACCTGGCTCGCTTCCAGCGGCGAGCCGGCGTCGGCCGTGCGCATCATGCCGTACACGATCCACGGTTGCCGGCCCACCTCGGTCACGATCCAGCCGAGCTGGTTGGCCAGGTACGGCAAGGGGATCATCCACGGCAGCAGGCGCAGCAGCCGGCCGGCATCCCCGGGGCGCCGGCGCCGCCAGAACGCCCACAGGCCGAAGAGCGCGAACAAGAAGCCTAGCCCCACCATGAGGCGAAAGCTCACGAACACCGGCAACACCGGCGGGCGATCCTCCCGCGGGAAGTCCCGCAGGCCCTTCACCTCGGTGTCCGGCGAGAACCCGGCCAGCACGCTGAGGCCGGAAGGCACGCTGAGCGCCTCGACGGCGTTCCTCTCGTTCTCCTCGTCGGGCCACAAGAGAAGGTGCATGGGGGCCGCCGAGCGCGTCTCCCACTGCGACTCCATGGCAGCCAGCTTGGCGGGCTGGGAGGTGCGCAGGTGGGAGGCGCTCATGTGGCCGAGGCCGATCTCCAGCACCGCGAAGACGAGCGTCCACACCGCGGCCAGGCGGAAGGACTTCGAAAAGAACGCCTCCTCGTTCTTCTTGCGCAGGTGCCAGGCGGAGACGCCCAGCACGAAGAACCCCGACAGGATGTAGGCGCCGGTCAGGGTGTGGCCGATCTCCAGGAGCGAGGCCTTCTGGAACAGGACGGTGAAGAAGTCGTCAAGCTCGGCGCGGCCGTTGCGGATGGCGTAGCCCACCGGGCTCTGCATCCAGGCGTTGGCCGTCAGGATCCAGAAGGCCGACAGGTTGGAGGCGATGGCCACCAGCCAGATGGCCACCATGTGTAACCTGGGGGAGAGCTTGTTCCAGCCGAAGAACCACACCGCCAGGAAGGTAGACTCGAGGAAGAACGAGGCGGTGGCCTCGATGGCCAAGAGCGAGCCGAACACGTCGCCGACATGGGTCGAGTAGCGCGACCAGTTGGTGCCGAACTGGAACTCCAGGGTGATGCCGGTCACCACGCCCACCGCGAAGTTGATGAGGAAGAGCTTGCCCCAGTACTTGGCCAGCCGCCGGTACTCGGGATCGCCGCAAAAGACGAACTTCGTCTCGAAGATGGCCACCAGCAGCGACAGCCCCAGCGTGAGGGGCACGAACAGGTAGTGGAAGCAGGCAGCCATCCCGAACTGCAGCCGCGATAGCAGCACCACATCCATGGGCACCTCCTTGGCGCGAAAGCGCTCGGCACAGTCGCGGCGCTCGCAAAGATATTTGCGACAACCGCTATCTCGATAGCTCGGTTGCGGTACTCGCGTCAACTACAAACGGGCGGCGGCCGCTGTCCGCTCGTGGACGTCGGGTTGACCCCGGCCCGGCCCGGTGACACACTGCGCCTCAGGTGGGGATGGAGGTGATCCGGGATGCGGCCGCGCACCGCCGCCGTGCTGGCGTGGATGTTGCTCGGGCTGTGGCTTGCTCCGGCCTCGGCCGGTCCGGCCAAGAAGCCACCCTCCGAGGTGCCGGATCTCGGCGAGTACGTGGACGAGAGCTTCGGCCCGGATCTCTTCGGGCACGTCCTGCTGCACTTTTCCGAGCACTCCTTCGGGTTCGGGGGCGGGGCGCGCTTCGCCTGGCCAATCTTGCCGCGCGGGTTCTTCGCCCACGAGAGAGTTTTCGACGCCCTGCACCTCGAGCTCACGGTGGAGGTGAGCCACTTCTTCTGGAGCGCGTCGGGCGTGCGCCACCGACAGACGGGCCTGCTGCCGTTGCTGGGCGCGCGCTACCAGGTGTACCTCGCCCAGCGCCTCGCCGTCCTGGCCGCGGCCGCCCTGGGCGTGGGACCCCAGTGGACCTCGGGCACCCAGGACGAGTCTTCGGCGCGCTTCGCCTGGAGCGCGGTGATCGGCGTGCT
The DNA here is from genome assembly GCA_012798435.1 of Myxococcales bacterium. Lineage (GTDB taxonomy): Bacteria > Myxococcota > B64-G9 > B64-G9 > B64-G9 > JAAZNF01. The sequence continues at coordinate 48,856 of JAAZNF010000085.1, forward strand.
CTACGACATCGAGCCCGGCTGGATGGCGCGGCTGGAGTGGGGGTGGGGGACGTACCGCGACGAGCTGCGCCTCGGCGTCGGGGTACGCTTCTAGCTATTTGCCGTCGCACACCGGGGCGGGTTTGCTGCACAGGTCGTTGTCGCCGCAAGTCAGGCCCGCCTGGCACTCGTTGCCGCCGCAGGCGGCGTTCTCGGGCTTGCGATCCTCGCACTTCTGCGTCGTCGCGTCGCAGTAGTAGTCGGGCATGCAGGCCGGCTGCACGTTGACCTCGCAGGTGGCGCCCTTGTCCAGTAGGTGCTTGCACACTCCCTCGGACTGCCCGGCCGCCTTCACACATACGAAATAGTCGGCGCAATCCAGCGAGCTCTGGCACACGGCGTCGGCGCCTTGCAGGCCCACGTAGAAGTGCTCGCAGGTGTTGAAAAAGGCCACCAGGTCGTTCTGCCCGGTGCACTCGAGGGCGCGGAAGGCCGAAAGACACGCGCCGGCCTTGGTGGCGTCGTACTGGCCGCGGCCGGCGCTGACCGCGCTCTGCATGGGCGTGATCACGTACTGCGACAGGATGCCGGAGTAGGTGTTCACGCAGCTCGCCAGGTCGGTCCACTGGCCGTTCTGGATCTGGGCAAGCTCCGTGGGGTCGCAGCAATCCAGCAGGTTCTGGCAGGCGGCCTCGGCGAAGCCCATGGCGAAATCCGGGAGGGGGAGCTGCTGCGAGCAGGCGGCGGTCTCGAAGGTGCAGTCCTGCTTGCAGGAGAGGGTGCCGCTGTTGAACCCCTGGGAGCGGCAGGTCTGGGCGGCCAGGTTGGCGCCGTCGCACTGCTCTGTTCCCTCCACCTTGCCATTGCCGCAGCGGGCCGACTCGCCGCCGCAGGCGGAGAAGAGGAAGGCGGCGAAGCAGAAGCAGGAAAGAAGACAAGTCTTGCGCATGACAGCTCCTTTGTTTTCTTGCGCGACCGGCGGTCGCGGACGGGCACTGCCCGGCGCGTACTATACGATCAATGCAGACCAAGGACAACGGGCCGGTTTTCGTTTGTACGGCGCGGCGAGCGCAAGTATGATGCGGCGCGGGAGGTGCGAAAGCGGGATGACCCGGCTCTTGCTGCTCGCCTGGTTGCTTCAGCCCGCGGCCCAGATGTCCGCCGCCAGCTCGTTCGAGGCGGGCATGGCCTGCTTTGCCCGGCTCGATTTCGCGTGCGCCCGCGACCTCTTGACCGACGCGCTGCAAAGGCTCCCCGCCTCCGAGATTGACCGTCGGACCCAGGCGCGCCGGGCGCTGGCCGAATCTCACCTGGCGCTCGGCCAGCGCGAGGCGGCGGTGGCCCAGTTCGAGGCGCTCTTTCTCGAACGGCCGGGCTTCGCCATCGAGCGCCGCGGCGTGTCTCCCAAGATCCTGGACGCGCTGGACGAGGCCCGCGAGCGCCTGCGACCGACCGGCCCGCCCGCCGCGGAGCCTGCGGCGCCGACGCGCTTCGAGCTCTTCACGGACCTCGGCGCCGAGTTCGTCACGGGGACGGACCGGCGGTACCTGGCCGACGGGCCGGCCGCGGGGCTCGGGCTGCTTCGCCGGTTCGGCGCGCTGCGCCTGGGCGGCTGGTTGCGCTACACCCACCATCCCGCCGAGGCCAACTCGCGCAGCCTGCACCTTGGCGGCGGCTGTCTACTGGCGGGCTTGGCCTGGGAGACAGAACGCTGGGAGGCGCTGCTCGCGGCCGGGGTGGGCGTGGCCCGCTTCGGGGTGCCGGCGGAGGAGGGCCGCTTCGCGCTGTGGCTTCCGCTACGCGCGCGGGCGGGCTTTCGCTGGTCCGGGCGCTTCTCGACTGGCCTGGCGCTCACGCCGGGGTGGCTGCTATTGCTCGATGGCCCCGGATCCTCGTTCTCGGTGTCGCTGGAGGGCGTGGTGGGGTTCTGGTTCTAGCGGGGATGAACGCATGCGCCTGCGCAGACCCGAGCCGGTTGCCGAGTTCGATCTTGGCCGCGTGATCGGCCCCGTCACCCTGGGCCGGGCGCCGGGCAACCGGGTGGTGATCGACGATCCGCACGTGTCGGCCATCCACGGTCAGATCGTGCGGCTGGAGGCCGGTGTTTTCTACCAGGATCTGCACAGCACCAACGGCTCCGCCCTGGAGCGGGACGGAAGGCGCCAGGCGATCCCGGCCGGGGCGATCCCCGGGGTGCAGCTTCGGCCGGGCGATCGGCTGCTGCTCGGCAGCGAGAGCGGGCCGGTGGTGCTGGAGGTCCTCGATCTGGAGATTCCGGCGGAGGGAGGTGACGAGCCCTCGGTGACCATGGTGGCGCAACGGCGGCTGGCCGAAGTGGGCCGGTTGTCCGGCGAGCTGGAGCGCTCGGGCCACCCGTTGCGACAGTTCCTCGAGCTGTGGGAGGCGCTGGCGGAGAGCGGCGCCGACGAGGCCGCCGCGCAGACTCTCTCGAGTTTCTTGAGCCGGGCCGTGCCGGGGTTCGTGGGGCTCGCCTTGTTGGAGGACGACCGGCCCGAGCTCGCGCCCGAGCCGCGCCTGGTCGCGAAGGACCTGCACCGCCTGGCGGCGCTGGCGCCCCGGGCCCGGAGCGACGAACTCGGGGTGTGGCAGCTTTCCGCGGGGCGCCACGCGGTGTTGCTGCGGCTCCCGCTGGTGCCGGCCCCGGTGGCCGCGCTGGTGTTCGGGCGGCCCCCGGAGACGCTCGATCTCGACACGCTGAGCCTGGGCCTGCGCATCTTCGCCTCGCGCCTGCGGCAGCTACGGCAGCTCACCCAGGCGGAGGAGGCCCGGCGCCGGCTCACCGCCCGCAGCCGATACCTCAGCGAACGCGCCGAGCCGGTCGCCTCGTTGCTCGGCGAGAGCCCGGCGCTGCAGGCGCTGCGCGAGCAGATCCGCACCGTGTCTCCCTCGAACGCCACCGTGCTGGTGCTGGGGCCTTCCGGCTCCGGCAAGGAGCTGGTGGCCCGCGAGATCCACCGCCAGTCGCTGCGCCATGCGGAGATCTTCGTGGCGGTGAACTGCGGCGCCCTGGTGGAGAGCCTGCTGGAGGTGGAGCTGTTCGGTTGCCGCAAGGGCGCCTTCACCGGGGCGGTGCGCGATCGGGAGGGATTGTTCGAGGTGGCGCACGCCGGCACGCTGTTTCTGGACGAGATCGGCGAGATGTCCCCCGGCTTGCAGGTGAAACTGCTGCGGGTGCTGGAGACGGGCGAACTCACCCCGGTGGGGGCCACCCGGCCGCGGCGGGTGGACGTGCGGGTAGTGGCTGCCACCCACCGCGATCTGGCCGTGCAGGTGCGGCAGGGGCGCTTCCGCGAGGACCTGTTCTACCGCCTCAACGTCTTTCCCATCCGGGTGCCGCCGCTGAGCGAGCGGCGCGAGGACATCCCTCTGCTGGCGCGGCACTTCTTGCGTCGTTTCTCGGGCGACGCGGACGCCGACTTCTCCGAGGAGGCGCTGCGCCTGCTGTGCGCGCGGGATTACCCCGGCAACGTGCGCCAGCTCTCCAACGAGGTCCAGCGCGCGGCGCTGCTCGCGGCCGGGGCCGGGCGCGTCCTGCCGGAGCACCTCTCCGCCGGCGCATCGGATGCGGAACGGGCCTGCGCCGCCGCGGGGCGGGGTACGCTGCGCGAAAAGTTGATGCGGGTCGAGCGGGTGCTGGTGGACGAGGCCCTCGAGAGGTGCGCTGGCAATCGAACGGCGGCTGCGCGGGAGCTGGGCATCACCCGGCAGGCGCTGCTACAGAAACTTAACCGGTTGAAGGATTCCTGAGCGCAAGGAGGAACCATGTCGAGGCGAGTGCCGTGGCTGCTGTGGCTGGTGCTGGGCGCCGGGTCGGCAGAGGCGCAAGGCATGCTCGGAGGGGTGTACTCGCCCTTCGACGTGAGCCTGCCATCGGCCTCGGTGGCCGATTGCGACGACCCCACCGCGTTGCTCCTCAACCCGGCGGCGCTCTCCTGGACTCCGGCCGGGGAGACCCTGTTCCTGGAGGAGGAGCGATTCTCCGTCGAGGGCGGCACCACGCGGGGCCGATCCTTCTCCATGTTGCTTTCGCTGCGGCGGCTGGGGTTGGGCGTGCAGTACGTCCAGCCCGACACCGGCAACGAACGGCGGGAGTTCCTCAAGTACACCCTGGCCTGGCCGCTCGTCACCGCGGGGCGCTTCCTCTCCATCGGCGCCGGTCTGGAGATCCTGGACCCCACTCGCACGGCAGAGGAACCGTCGCTGGAGTGGACCGTTGGAGCCATGGTGCGGCCGACGCGTTTCCTCAGCCTGGGCGTGGTCGGGCGCAACCTGGCCGAGTCTGCCGTCGGGGGCATCCGCGGCGTGCGTACCCTGGATCTGGGCCTGGCGGTGCGCCCGTTGTGGTTCGACTTCGAGCGCCTGACGCTGGCGGTGGACGCGCGGTTGCAAGAGGACGTGGCCGATCCGCCCCTGCGGTTCACCGGGCGGGTGCGCCTGCTCGACGGGATAGAGATCTTCGGCTCGGCGGACCTCGAGGGTCGCTTCGGCGCCGGGGTGATGCTGGACTTTTCGCACATGGCGGCCGGGAGCTACCTGGGCATCGGCAAGGACGACGGGCCGGCCCTCGGCTCGGTGGTGAGCATGCTGCGGTTTTCCACCGAAGCGCGGCCCGGTTTCGTGATCCCGCGCGGCGGCACCGCGGTGTTCGTGCTGGACCGTGAGCTGGTGGTGGAGGAGGCCCCGGTCTGGCGCATGTTCGGCTCGCGCCCCACCCTGGGCGATGTGATTCAGGCACTGAGACGGGCCGCCCAGGACCCAGCCATCGACTCGGTGCTGCTGAAGATCTCGGATCCGGCGCTACGGCTCTCCGACGTCGATGAGCTGCGCGCCGCGCTGGGCGAGGTCCGCCAGGCGGGAAAGAAGGTCTTCGCCTACCTGCTCGACGCGGACAACGTCCGCTACTACCTGGCCTCGGCCGCGGACGCCATCTACATGTCCCCGGCCGGCATGATGGCGGTGCTGGGGCCGGTGACGAAGGCCACCTTCTTCGCCGGGACGCTGGAGTGGCTGGGGGTGCGGATCGAGGCGCTGCGCATCGGCAAGTACAAGACCGCGGTGGAGACCTTCACCGAGCGCGAGCCGTCGGAAGGCTTGCGCGAGGTCATGCAGAGCCTCAGCGACGAGGCGTTCGGCCACGTCATGAGCGCCATCGCCCGCGACCGCGGGGTGACGCTGGAGCGGGTGCGGGAACTGTTGGAGCGGGGTGTGATGCGCCCGCAACAGGCCCGCGAGGCCGGCTGGGTGGACGGGGTGGCCTACGAGGACGAGCTGGAGGGGCTGCTGGGGTCGGTGCTGGCCCACCCGACCTCGCTGAAAGACGGCTACCTCGCCCGCCGGTCGCATCGGGACGTGTGGGGGCGGCTCCCGACCATCGCGGTGGTGCACGCCAGCGGCAGCATCACCGGAGACGGCGGGGTGGGTGGCATCCAGGCGGGCGAGCTGGCCGGGTTGCTCGGCAGCCTGCGGGACGACCCGGCGGTGGCGGCCGTGGTGCTGCGGGTGGACTCGCCGGGAGGGAGCGGGGCGGCCTCGGAGATCATCTGGCGCGAGATGGTCCGCCTGCGCGAGAAAAAACCCGTCATCGTGTCCATGTCCAGCGTGGCCGCCTCCGGTGGCTACTACATCAGCGCCCCGGCCCACGTGATCGTGGCCGATCCCATGACCATCACTGGCTCCATCGGCGTCTTCGTGATGTTCGCCGACCTGAGTAGGCTGTACCAGAACGTGGGTGTCTCCCAGGCCGTCGAGAAGCGCGGCGAACATGCGGATCTGGACAGCACCTTCCGCGCCCGCACCCCGGCGGAGCTCGAGATGCTCCAGAAGAACATCGAGGCCTTCTACCAGGACTTCCTCCAGAAGGTGGCCCAGGGACGTGACATGACCGTCGAGGAGGTGGATGCCATCGCCCAGGGCCGCGTCTGGACAGGGCGGCAGGCGGCCGAGAACGGTCTGGTGGACGAGTTGGGCGGGTTGTCGCGCGCCATCCAGATCGCGCGGGAGAAGATGGGGCTTCGGCCGGATGAGCAGGCCCGCATCGTTCACCTGCCCAGGGCGAGGTTCTCGCTCGGCGCGCTGCTCGGAGAGCTGGGGATCGTCGAGGAGAAGGAGCCAGCCGTCGCGGCGCTGGAGGAGAAACTCAGGCTCATCGCCGCGCTGGCCTCGCTCGGCCCGGAGCCGATGGCGATGCTGCCGTGGATTTTCGAGGTGAATTAAAAAAAGAGGGAGACGCAACAGAAGCGTGGGCGGGGGGGAAACCCACAACTTACTGGGATGCATCTCCCATAAAATTGAGGAGCTATCGAGCAGGCTGGACAGGCGGGGGGGAAACCTTGCCGGCCCGCAGCGATTTCTCCTCTAACTCTAACCCGATTTTCAAATGGACCCGAAATATTTCGAATCCTGGCATCTTTTTAGCAATACGCGTGCCAAAATTAATTTCTCACAACAAGTTGATTGATAAGCTGTTTTGATATGAATGTAACCAAAAAAATATGTTGACAATACCACATTCGGGGTAATAATACCTCATTTATGCGTGAGTTACATTTCCAGGGATGAGGTCTTTTTACCAGGGTACGACATGAAAATTATCGTCGTCGACGACGATCCAGCGACCCACAGGCTCATCGAGCTCTTCTGCAAGGAAGAGGACTATGACCTGCTCTTCGCCACGGATGGCAATGAGGCCATGGACCTCATCCGGCAAGGAGGGGTGAACCTGGTGGTCACCGACGTGCGCATGCCCAAGATGGGTGGCGACGTCCTGCTCAAGGAGATCCATGCGCTGCAGCCGGACCTGCCGGTCATCATCATGACCTCGTACGGCTCCATCGAGGACGCAGTCAGCTACGTCAAAGCCGGCGCCCGTGACTACATCACCAAGCCGCTCATCAAGGAAAGCTTCCTCCATCGCATCAAACTGGTCATCGATCACCTCCGCATGAGCCGGAGGATCAACCACCTGCAGCACTCGCTCAAACGGATTGCCGACCGCGAGCGGGTGGAGGGGAAGGCCCCCGCCTTCCGCAAGATCGTGGAGAAACTTCCGGCCATCGCCCGCACCGATGCATCGGTGGTCATCTACGGGGAGAGCGGCACGGGCAAGGAGCTGGTGGCCCGCGAGATCCACTCCCTCTCGCCGCGCGCCTCGGGGCCGTTCGTGGCCGTCAACTGCGGAGCGCTCCCTGAGAACCTGCTGGAGAGCGAGCTCTTCGGCTACAAGCGCGGGGCCTTCACCGACGCCTACACCGACAAGATCGGCCTGGTGGAGGAGGCCAACGGCGGGACCCTTTTCCTCGACGAGATCGGCGACATCCCGCCACAGATCCAGGTGAAGCTGCTGCGCTTTCTCCAGGAGAAGGAGATCAAGCCGCTGGGGAGCACCAAGGTCGTCCGCGCCGACGTGCGTATCATCTCGGCCACCAACCGCGACCTCAAGGCGGCCATGGAGGCGGGCAAGTTCCGCGACGATCTTTTCTACCGCCTCAACATCGTCCCGCTGACCTTGCCGCCGCTGCGGGAGCGGCGCGAGGACATCCCGCGTCTGGCCAACCATTTCCTGGAGAAGTTCGCCAAGGAGTTCAAGCGGGACATCCGCGAGTTCTCCCCCAACGCGCTGCAGGCGCTCACCCAGTACGACTGGCCGGGCAACATCCGCGAGCTGGAGAACAAGATCCAGCAGGTGGTGGTGGTCGGTACGGGCGAGGTCATCCAGGAAGAGGATCTGGACCTGCCCGGCCTTACGCAGGAGCCCCCTGGTCCAGTGTCGGCGGCGGCGATGGGCGCGGGGGACGCCGGCGATCCGAAGAAGCAGGGGACCTTCAAGAAGGAGAAGCGCCTGATCGTCGACGCCTTCGAACGGGATTACCTGGCGCGGGCGCTGCGGGAGAACGACGGGAACATCAGCCGCGCCGCCCGGGCCGCCGGCATGGATCGCAAGAACTTCTGGCAGCTCATGCAGAAGCACCACATCAACGCCAGAGAACAACCCCAAGCCGATTGACGCCGGCGCATCCGCAGTTTGTCCTCCACGCCGGCATCTGCTATCCTGCGCTCGCTTCCCGCCGGGTCTTGCGCGGCGAAGGATGGAGCGGTATGGCGAAACGGTCGACAGCCAGGCGACGTGTGATGAGGCCGCTTTCGCGGGGAGAGCAAGAGCGCCAGCGGAAGCGGGCGCGAGCCGGGCGCACGAGCCGGGCTCGCCCGTCCGCCCGGGTGGCAGTCCCTCGGGTCGGTTTCGGATACGATGTCCACCGCCTCGTACCCGGCCGCCGCCTGCGTCTGTGCGGTGTGGACGTCCCCTCGCCGGTCGGGCCGCTGGCCCACTCGGACGGCGACTGCGCGCTGCACGCGCTCATGGACGCCATCCTCGGCGCCTGTGGCCTGCCGGACATCGGTCAGCTCTTCCCGAACACCGACGCGCGCTTCGCGGGCGCGGACTCCCGCCGCTTGCTCGCCGAGGTGGTGGAAAGGGCGCGGCGGGCGGGGTACCGGGTATCCTCGGTCGACGTCTTCTTGCTGGTCGAGCGCCCGCGCTTGAGCCCTCACCTGGCCGCGATGCGGGCCGTGCTCGCCGGCTGTCTGCGGGTCTCCCCGGACGCGGTGGGGCTCCAGGCGACCAGCGGAGAGGGGTTGGGCTTCGTCGGCCGGGGAGAGGGCCTGGCCGCCTGGGCCGTGGCGGTGATGACGGCGGACGAGGCGCATCCGCGATCGCACCGAACCAAGAAAGGAATCGGCACGTGACCTTGGAGCCCGAGACCCCCGCTGGTGACGCGGGCGAGGCATCCGCGGAGGAGATCCAGGCGTTGCTGCGGCGCCTGCGCGCCCGGCGCCTGCGCCACCTGGTGCTGTTGTGCGTGTTCGCGGTGTTTTCCGGCGTCTTGCTGTGGATGCTGCGGGACGAGATCGGTTACTTCTTCTCCTCGGGCGAGCCGCTCGATCTGGGCGCGGCCGAGGAGCTATCACCGCGCGCACTTCCCCACAACACCTTCGTCTCGGTCCAGGGGATCGCGCGCGACCTGTGCGTGCGGGCCGACCTGCTCACCGGCAAGGTGCGCTTCTTGTACCTGCTGGGTTCGGAGATGGGCAGCCGCATCCTGATCCAGGTGCCGGCGGGGGACGAGGGCGGGTGCCTGGGCGCGGAGGAGCGCGCCTTTCGCGGCCGGCTGGTGGCGCTGGCCGCCACGCGCCGCTTCGACGGGGTGGTGACCTACTACCGCGAGCACTTTCCCTCGGCGCCGCGCGACGGCGCGCTGTACCTGTTGCTGGACGGCGAACGCCCCCGCTCGGGGTGGTTCTACCCGGCCGTGGTGGGGGTGCTGCTGCTCCTCTTCGCCATCAATCTGCGGCTTCTCGTGAAGATGCGGCGGCGCATCCGGGAAGTCGCCACGGGAGACGCGGGATGACCATTTCCATCTTCAATACCCTCTCCAACCGCAAGGAGGAGTTCCGCCCCCTGGCGCCTCCCCGAGTGGGCATGTACGTGTGCGGCGTCACCGTCTACGACATGTGCCACGTGGGTCACGCCCGGGCCTACGTCACCGCCGACGTGATCTTCCGCTACCTGAACTTCCGCGGCTACCAGGTGACGTACGTGCGCAACTTCACCGACGTGGACGACAAGATCATCCGCCGCGCGGGCGAGCTGGGCATCCCCACCCGCGAGCTCTCCGAGCGCTACATCCGCGAGTTCTACGACGACATGGACGCGCTGTTCGTGCGCCGCCCCCAGGTCGAGCCCAAGGTGACCGAACACATCCCGGAGATCGTGGACATGGTGCGGCGGCTGCTCGAGCGCGGCCACGCCTACGTGGTGGACGGCGACGTGTACTTCGACGTGCGCTCCTTCCCCATGTACGGGCGGCTGTCGGGGCGCAACCTGAACGACATGAAGGCCGGGGCCCGCGTCGAGGTGGACGAGCGCAAGCGCTACGCCCTCGACTTCGCCCTGTGGAAGGCCAGCAAGTCGGGAGAGCCGGCCTGGGACAGCCCGTGGGGGCCGGGCCGGCCCGGCTGGCACATCGAGTGCTCCACCATGAGCAGCAAGTACCTGGGTGACACCTTCGACCTGCACGGCGGCGGCAAGGACCTGGTGTTCCCCCACCACGAGAACGAGATCGCCCAGAGCGAGGCCGCCACCGGCAAGCCGTTCGTGAAGGTGTTCTTCCACAACGGCTTCGTCAACATCGACAAGGAGAAGATGTCGAAGAGCCTGGGCAACTTCTTCACCATCCGCGAGATCCGCGAGCGCTACGATCCCGAGGCGCTGCGCCTGTTCATCCTCACCACCCACTACCGCAGCCCCATCAACTTCGAGGTGCAGCTGTGCTGCCCGTCCTGCGACGGGCCGCTGACCTCCGAGGCCTACCAGGCGCGCGCGTGTCCCGGGTGCGGCAAGGCCTTCGAGGCCGAGGCCGGCCGGCGCGCGGTGCGCTTCCCCGCGCTGGAGGAGGCCCAGCGCCGCCTGGTGTACCTGTACGAGACGCGGGCCCGGCTGAACCGGGCGCTGGGGTCGCTGGCCACCGGCATGGGCGAGGCGCTGCGCGCGCAGGAGATCGAGGCGCTGCGGGCGAAGTTCCTCGATGCCATGGACGACGACTTCAACGCCGCCGCCGCCCTGGCGGCGCTGTCCGACGCCGCCCGGCTGGCCAACGAGGTGCTGGACAACAAGGCCGGGCAATCCGAGACCCTGGTCGTCTCCACCGCCCAGCGCCTCCAGGACCTGTTCGGGGTCTTTTCGGAGGTGTTGGGGCTGCTCGAGCGCGACCCGGCCGCGGCGCTCGACTCGCTCTCCCGCCGCGCCCTGGGCGCGCGCGCGCTCGATCCGGCCGAGATCGAGCGGATGATCGGCGAGCGCAACGCGGCGCGAAAGCGCAAGGACTTCAAGGAGGCCGATCGCATCCGCGATCAGTTGCTCCAGCAGGGCATCGAGCTGATGGATTCGCCCCAGGGCACCCGCTGGCGGGCCAAGGGGTGAGACGCCCTTCCGGCGCCGTCTCCGCCCACTCGCGTTTTCTGGAGTCTGCCTTCGCTTCGAGACTCTCGGCGATAGCCTTCGCTCGGCTTGTGCTGTCGAGGGCCTACGGTCCCTTCGGGATTCGCTTCGCTCACCCTTGAGGTTCCGGCGGGGCTTTTCTTGGGTGGCGTCTTTTTCTGGGGTTCTTCCATAGGGGATCGAGAGGGTGCGGCGCCCTCGCTGAGTGTCTTTCGGTTTGCTCGTGTTCCCGCAATCGGGGGGAGCTCGCGCTTCAGCGCGCCCGCAGGTCGAGCTTGGAGGAGTAGGGGTCGGTGCGCAGGTTGTGCTTGAAGTTGCTCACCCAGGCCAGATCGCCGGCGGCGTTCATCACCTGGTCGGCGAAGAAGCCGTAGGCCCCCTCGAAGGCGTCCCCGGAGAGCTTGCGCGCCAGCACCTCCACCGCCCACACCCCGGCAGGGTTGCGGATGGCGTAATCCAGATCCAGCGAGGTGCCGTCCTGGTAGGCCAAACGCACGTTGCCGGCGGAGTCGAGCAGGATGCTGGCGTAATTGCCCACCCAGTGCAGGCCCTCGGCCGCGTGCGCCGGATCGGTCGGGTCGCCGTTCGCGTCCCTGGCGCCGGCGTCCACCAGCTCGATGGCGGCGGCGGCCACGTTGGTGCCGGGGAAGCTCAGGTAGTACAGGCTGCCCAGATCGGCGTCCTGGAAGGCGATGTGCACACGGCTGTCGGCCCCGATGGCCAGCGTGGCCTCGGCCCCCAGGTTGCCCAGGTCCTGCCCGCCGCCGTCCTCGCCGGCGAGGGTGACCGGCGCGCCGAAACTGCCCGCGCTGGTGTTGAACAATACGAACTTCAGATTGCCGCGCAGGCTGTCGTAGTAGGCCACGGCCGGCACGTCCCCGGGGTAGAGCGCCAGGCTGGCGAACAGCCCCACCCCTGGCGGCAGATCCTCCAGGCCCGGCTCCGGCATGAGATCCTGGCACCCACCGGCCACGCAGGCCTGGTCGCTTCCGCAGCCCGCGCCGCCCCCGCAGTTGGCCGGGTCGTCGGCGGTGGCGCAGGCGCCGCTGTCCTTCAGGCATACGGTGCCGGCCGCGCAGTCGGCGGGAGCGCAGGGGACCGCCGCCGTGTCGGCCACGTAGATGCTCCAGTCGGTCACGGCCGCCGGATTGGGCACGGTGGCCCAGGCCAGGCGCAAGCTGGCCTGGAGGTTGTCCTTCACCGTCATGTAGGCGATGAGCGGCCGACCCTGGGAGTCGATGGCCAGCGAGGTGAAGCGGCCGGTGTCGCCCAGGTTGTCCACCACCTGCACCATCCATTGCGCTCCGTCGAAGGCGGCGTACTTGAGATCGCCGTGGGTGCGGTCGTAGTAGGAGATGCGCGGCAGGCCGTCGGCGCCCACTACGATGTCGGTGTCCCAGCCCACGTCGTCACCCGGCTCGGCGATGCCGCCGCGGGGGCCGGCCGCCGCGCCCACGCAGGGGGCGCCGTCGGGGACGCCGTCCACGAAGCTCCAGCGCACCGTGGCCCCCGCCTGGGCGGCCTCGGCCACGCCGAAGATCAGATCGCCGTAGGGCCGGCCGAAGTAGCCCGAGAACACCGGTACCCCGTCCGCCCCGAGGGCCACGGCCGAGTGCTGTCCGGCGAAGGCGTCGGGGAGCGGCGGCAGCGGCAGGCAGGAGCAGTCCGCGCCTTCGATGGCGCAGCTCTGCTCGCTCACCGAGCCGCCCGGATCGGGGTTGACCTGCTCGCAGGCGGGGCAGGTGACGCCCTCGCAGGCCACCGGGATGTCGCGGCACAGCTGGTCCTGGCGGCAGCAGTATTTTCCGTCGGGGCAGGTGCCGCCGCACGGGGCGCAGCACTTGCACTCGCCGAGCTTGCAGCAGCCGAAGGTGTCACCGGCGCATTCCTGGTAGAGCGGGAAGCCGCTGTCCTGGCACTGGGCGTCGGACTCGCAGCGCACGTAGTCGCACACCCGGCAACCCAGATCGGGATCGGGGTCCGGGGTGCAGAAACGGGGCTGGGTGCCGTCGGGAGGGCAGTCGCCGTCGGAAGTGCAGGCGAAGCTCCGGCAGCAACTGTCCTTGCACTCCATGCACACGCCCAGGTCGGCGCAGTCGGCGTTGCGCTCACAGGTCTTGGTGGTGCAGGCCGGTCCGCAATCGGTGGTGCATTTCCCGTCCTTGCAGCACTCGCCCTGGCCCTTGCACGGGTAGTCGGGCTCGTAGCACTCCACCAGCCCGCCGCAGCATTTGTCGATGCAGGTGGCGCCGCCGCTACAGGTGCTGGAGTCCTGGCACTCCAGCCCCGGCGGGCAGATGCCGTGCAGGGTCGGGTTGTCGCAGTCGCAGTCGGAGAACGAGAGCGTCGCCCCCAGGAGGAAGAGGCCGCCACGAAAAACAAAACGTCGGAGGGTCACGGCATCTCCTTTCGTAAACGACCGGGTCTTTCGGTACCGGCTCATTATGGCAGGATCTTCCGAGCGGGCGCAAGTCAGGGGGAGCCCCGGGACGGAGCGTACGCGCTTGACCCTGCCTCGCGTGTTCGGATAGCGTGGCGGGCGAGGCCTCTACCGGAGGGACGGCATGCGGCTCGAAGACATCCAGAAAGCGCTCCAATCCGCTCAGCTCGACGGCTGGTTGTTCTACGACTTTCACAACCGCGACCCCATCGCCTACCGGGTGCTGGGGTTGGACTATGGAAAATTCACCTCGCGCCGCTGGTTCTACTTCATCCCCGCGCGCGGCGAGCCGGTGAAGCTGGCCCACAAGGTGGAGCCGGGCAAGCTGGATTCCCTGCCGGGGACCAAGCGCCTGTACCTGAGCTGGCGCGAGCTGCACCAGAACCTGGCCGAGATCTTGAAGGGCACCCGCCGCCTGGCCATGCAGATCTCGCCGCTGGCAGCCATCCCCTACGTGTCCACGGTGGACGCGGGCACGGCCGAGCTGGTGCGCGGCTTCGGTGTGGAACTGTGCTCCTCGGCCGAGCTGGTGCAGGCCTTCGAGGCGGTAATCGACGAGGCCGGCTACCGCTCCCACCGCGAGGCCGGCGAGAAGATCCATCGCATCAAGGACCAGGCCTTCGCCCGCATCGGCGAGGCCCTCAAGAAGGGCCAGAAGCTCACCGAGGTCGAGCTGCAACGTTTCATCCTGCGGCGTTTCAAGGAGGAGGGGCTCACCTGCATGGGCGAGAACCCCATCGTGGGTATCAACGACCACCCGGCCGACCCGCACTTCGAGCCCACCGAGCAGAACAGCCGGCCCTTCGCCCGCGGAGACAAGGTGCTCATCGATCTGTGGGCCAAGCTCGAGCGCCCCGGCGCCATCTTCTACGACATCACCTGGTGCGGCTTCATCGGCAAGAGCCCGCCCGCCAGGTACCAGCAGATCTTCCGCCTGGCCTGCCAGGCGCGTCGGGCGGCGGTGGCGCTGGTGCGGGAGCGTTTCCGCGACAAGAAGAGCTGCTGCGGCTGGGAGGTAGACGACGCCTGCCGCAAGGTGATCCAGGACGGCGGCTTCGGCGAGTTCTTCATCCACCGCACCGGCCACAGCATCGGCGAGGCGGTGCATGGCAACGGCGTGAACATCGACAACCTGGAGACCCGCGACGAGCGCCGCCTGGTCCCGGGGGTGTGCTTCTCCATCGAGCCGGGCATCTACCTGCCCGGCGAGATGGCGGTGCGCACCGAGATCGACGTGTTCATCACCGCCGCCGGCGAGGTCGAGGTCACCGGCCCCGAGCAGGAGGAACTGATCCTCATCGAGGCCTGAGCGGGATGGAGGCGTTCGGGTCGCGGCCGAGGGCCGCGCCAGGGAGGTCGTCATGCGCAAGTGGTCCGGTCGGCGGAGGACTCGTCTGGTGTGGCTGGGCGCCCTGGTGCTGTTGGCGCTGGCGGCGGGTTGCGATTGCGGCGGCGGACCCAGCGGCGCGCGGGCCGAGCTGAACGTCGACCGCACCGCGCTCGATTTCAAGGACGTGGCGCTGGGCTACCCGCGCACCCTCGACCTCACCGTGCATAACACCGGGCGCGCCGGCCTGGTGTTTCGGAACATCGCCTGCGAGAAGGGCGACCAGGGCTTCGAGGTGGTGGGCGCGCGCGATCCCGTGAGCGGCCAGGTCGGCGAGATCCCCCAGATCGTGGGCATCGACGGGGTGGTGGTGCTGGTGATCCGCTACACCCCGGCCTCGGAGGACGCCCAGAACTTCGACACCTTGCACCTCGACACCAACGACAAGGACGCCTGCCCCTCCGACCGCAACCCCTGCCGCATCCAGCTCAACGGCAACGGTGCTCCGCCCGACGCCGATCTGGCGGTGGTGTGCCAGGAGGACACCGTGTGCCCCGGCGAAGGGGCGCAGAAGACCTGCCAGGTCACCATGGACTCGGTGAGCTACAGCCACCCGGCCATCGTGACCCTGAACTACTGCGACGTGCCCGCCGGCTCGAGCCTGTCGCGCAACATCAACCTCCAAAATGTCGGCAACATCCCGCTCGAACTCGACGGCTTTGCGCTGCTCAACCGCCCGGGCGACTCGGCGGACTTTACGCTGCTGAAACCCACCGCCGTCAAGATCACCCTGCAGCCGGGCGAGGAGCAGATGCTATCGCTGGCCTTCGCCCCTTCCCAGGAGGGCCCCGCGGCCGGCGGGCTGGACATCCAGACCAACGACACCGACATCGTGATGGCCGGCAGCGACCCGGGGTTGTTCAAGGTGCGCTTGCTGGCCATGTCGGCGGAGCCGGACATCGAGGTGTATCCCGAAAACATCCCCTTCACCGGCGTCAACCAGGGGGGCTCGGACACCAAGACGGTGACGTTGCGCAACCGTGGCAGCGGCACGCTGGCGGTGACCGGCCTGGAGGTCACCGGCGGGTCCGTGGCGGGAGAGTTCACCATCCAGCCCGACCAGCCGTTCGACGTGGCGCCCGGGGCCAACAAGACCATCGACGTGACCTACTCGCCCAAGGACGTCGGGGCCGACGACGGCGCACTGACCGTTTTTTCCAACGACCGGGACACCCCGCGGGTCACCGTCACCCTGGGCGGCGAGGTGCGCCCGGTGCTGGACGTGGTCCCCCCGGACGTGGTGGAGTTCGCCAACGTGCCCCAGGGGGGATCGGACCAGAAGGAGATCGTCATCTCCAACGTGGGCCACGCCGACCTCACTGTCTCGGCCATCGACATCACACTGAACTCCGGAGATCCGCCGGTGTTCGGTCTGGCGAACCTACCGCCGACCTTCCCCGGTGCGCCCATCGTGCTGGCCCCGGCGGCCTCGAGCAGCTTCCAGGTCACCTTCCAGGACAACCCCCTGATCGGTGGGGAGATGGGGCAGCTCGAGATCCGCCATGACAGCCCCAGCGTGCAGAACCCCTACACCCTGATCCTGGTCAACACCGGCACCCCGGCCAACCTGCCGCCGGTGGCGGTGGTGAAGCCGCCCTCCCTCACCCAGAACGGCCGCGCCCCCATCACCATCGACGGCTCGGAGAGCTACGACCCCGATCCGCCGCCCGACCGTATCGCCAGCTACCTGTGGGAGTTCCGCTTCAAGCCGGTGGACCCGGTGTCGGGCAACGAGAGCCAGGCGACGCTGAGCGTGGCCGGCGATGAGAAGTCCGCCACCTTCACCCCCGACATCTACGGCCGCTACCAGGTCCAGCTCATGGTCATCGACATGAACGGCGCCCGCAGCAGCGTGGCCTGGTCCGACATCTCCGTCAACCCCTGAGTCTCCCGTCCGGGGGACATCGCTTCGGAGGGGCCGCATGTCTTACCAACGACGACCACTGTCCGCGCCCCGCGCCGCCGGGGCCTTCATCCGCATGCTCACTCCGCTGGTGGAGCACCCGCCGCTCGGGGGGCTGCTCTCGGCCCAGCTCATCGCCCAGGCGGGGGTGAAGGCCCTGCGCCATCTCCCGGCCGAGGAGCCGTTGCCCTTCGACGTGCCGGGCCTGCTGTCGGAGCCAACCGCGGCGCGCTTCGACCCGGCCGCGCTGCTCGAGCGGGTGGCCGGGTTGGGGGCGCCGGCGCCGGTTGGGTTCGCCTTCGAGAGCGCGCTGGCGTTTCAGCGGGCCTATCGCGAAGGTGCGACCGACCCGGTACGAGTGTGCGAGGCCGCGCTGGGTTGGATCGAGGAGGATCGCTCGCGCCGCCCGTCCATGGCCATCTTCGTGTCGGTGCGGCCCGAGGAGGTGCGCGCGCAGGCCAAGGAGAGCGCCGAGCGGCTGCGGCGCGGCCAACCCCGCTCGCCGCTGGAGGGCGTTCCGGTGGCGGTGAAAGACGAGCTCGACCTCTCCGGGCACCCCACCCGGGTGGGGACGCGCTTCCTGGGAGAGACGCCCGCCGCGGAGGACGCGGCGGCGGTGGCGGCCCTGCGCCGGGCGGGCGCGCTCATCCTGGGCAAGGTGAACATGCACGAGATCGGCATCGGAGTGACCGGCATCAACCCGCACTTCGGGCCGGCGCGCAACCCCTACGATCCCGAGCGCTTCACCGGCGGCTCCTCCAGCGGCCCGGCGGCGGCGGTGGCGGCCGGTCTGTGCCCCATCGCGGCCGGCGCCGACGGCGGGGGCTCGATCCGCATCCCGGCGGCCCTGTGCGGCGTGGTCGGGCTGAAACCCACCCTGGGCCGCGTCAGCGAGCGCGGCGCGGCGCCCCTGTGCTGGAGCGTGGGGCACGTGGGCCCGCTGGCCGCGACCGCCGCGGACGCCGCCCTGGCCTATGCCTCGATGGCGGGGCCCGACGAGCGCGATCCCCGCAGCCTGCGCCAGCCCGCGCCCGTATTGGAGCGGTTCTTCTGCGAGGATCTGCGGGGGGTGCGCATTGGTGTGTACCCCGAGTGGTTCGAGGACGCCGACCCCGAGATCGTGGCCGCCTGCCGCAAGATGCTCGATCTCTTCGCGGAGTTGGGGGCCGAGGTGCGGACCATCGAGATTCCGGAGCTTTCGCTGGTGCGCCCGGTGCACCTGGTGCTCATCGTCTCCGAGATGGCCGCCTCTCAGATGGAGCACCGCCGGCGGCACCGGCGTCACTACGCCCACGACACCCGGCTCAACCTGGCGCTGGGCCAGCGCCTCAAGGCCACCGACTACATCCACGCCCTGCGGCTGCGCGCCCGTATCTGCGCCCATTTTGCAAAAGCGCTCGAGGAGGTGGACGTCATCGCCACCCCGGCCACCGCCTGCACCGCCGATCGCATCCGCCCGGATTCACTCAAGACCGGAGACTCGAACCTGCCGCTGCTCGAGCGCATCATGCGCTTCGCCCAGGCCGCCAACCTCACCGGCCTGCCGGCCATCTCGTTCCCGGCGGGCTACGACGGGCGGGGCCTGCCCATCGGCTTCCAGGCCATGGGCCGGCCCTTCGCCGAGGACCTGCTGCTGCTGCTCTCACGCCTGGCGGAGAAGCGTCTGGCGCGCAAGAAGCCGGCGGTGCATCTTATGTATCTTTCGAAAGCGTAGTCTTGCGGAGGCTAGCGCGGCGGTTCCTGGGCGGGGGGCGGGCGGCTGTCGCCGGGGGGGCGGTGGCGCCGGCGCCGGCGGCGGAAGGGCTTGCGCGCGGCCTCGGCCTTGCGCCTCTCCTCGAGGGCGCCGAGCTCGGCATCGTAGCGCACCACCCGGCCCCGGCCTCCCTCCTTGGCGGCGTACAGCGCCAGGTCGGCGCGGTGGAGCAGCTCGTCGGGGCTGGCGGCATCCTCGGGGTGGCTGGCCACGCCGATGGAGATGCTCAGGTGGCCGCCGGGCTGCGTCTCCATGCGCGGGAACTGGTTGCGCGCCACCGCCCGGCACAGCTTCTCGGCCACGGCCGCGGCGCTCTCGCGATCCTCTCCCGGCAGCAGCACCACGAACTCCTCGCCCCCGAAGCGGGCCACCGTGTCGACCTGGCGCGTGTTCTGTTTGAGCACCCGCGCCACGCCGGTGAGCGCGCGGTCGCCCAGCAGGTGCCCGTTGACGTCGTTGTAGCGTTTGAAGTGATCGATGTCCACCATGAGCAGAGCGAGTGGCGTGCCGAAGCGCCGCGAGCGGTTCCATTCGATCTGCAAGCGAGTGTTCATCTCGCGGCGGTTGGGCAGGCGGGTGAGCTCGTCGGTGACGCTCTGATCGGCCTTCTCGCGGAAGAGGCTGGCGTTGAGCAGGGCCATGGCCGCCTGCTGGGCCACCGCGGTGAGCAGCCGCACCTGGTCGGGCGGGAAGGCGTCTGCCTCTGGCCGAGTGAAGTTGAGCAGGCCCAGCACCCGGTCCCGCACCCGCAGCGGAACGGAAAGGAACGAGCCGCGCTCCGGCAGCAGCCGGCGATCGTCCTCGTTGCGCGAGATCGCGGCCACGTCCTGGATGATCACGGTGCGGGCGCGTTCCAGGCTCTCGGTGGTGCGGCCGGCCCGCCGCGGGATGCGCAGGCCCGGCTTGAGCAAGGGCACCCGCTCACAGAAGGCGGAGCGCACCTCCAGGGTGTTGCCGCTTTCGTCCAGGAGCAGCAGGCAGAACTCCTGCAATCCCAAAGTCTTTCCCAGCATCTCCGCGATGAGCGAAAGCACCTCGCCGATGTCCAGGGTGGAGTTCAGCGCCTGGTTGACGTCGAACAGCAGGCGCAGCTCCTCGAGCCGCCGATTCAGGTTGGCGTTCGCTTCCTCGAAGAGCCGGGTCTTCTGGGCCAGCTCCTGGTTGAGCTCCTGCTCGCGAAGCGTCCGCTCCCGCTCGCGCGCGCCGTCCTCGGCGGCACGACGCAGCGCGTTCATCTCCGCCCCCAGCCGGTCCAGCTCGCCGGCCAGCCGGTCGAGCTCGTCTCCGTGCCCCGAGCGGTGAAGGTTCACGGCGCGTCCTTCGGTGACGTCTCGCATGGCGCGCGAGAGGCGCTCCAACGCCCCGGACAAGGTGAGCCGGATCACCAGGAAGGTGATCACCGCCACGAACAACACCAGGAGCAGCGCGGTCACCCACTGCAACGCTCCGTAGGCCGAGAGCCGCCACGAAAGGTTGCGATGGCTCACCTCCAGCACCAGACCCCCCAGGAGGTCGCCGCTGGTCGCGGTGGTCGGATGGCATTTTTGGCAGGACTCCCGCGCGCGAACTTTGTGCAGAACGGCCAGGGTCTGGCGGTCGCCCTCGGGCTCGAGGTAGTTGGCGCCCTGGCGCCAGCGCTGGAGCAGGGGTTCGGGCAGGTCGCGACCGGACTCTCCGGCCAGGGAGGACCAGACCACCCGGCCCTCGGCGTCGACCACCCGGCTTGCGACGAACTCGCTGCGGTTGCCGAGATCCTCGATCACCTCACCGAAGGGGTGGCTCCGACCGAGCGGATCCTGGATCTCGAAGACCGCTTGCAAGGCGCGGGCCAGAAGCTCGGTGGTGCGCCGGGAGTGCTCGAGAATGTCGCCACGGAACAGCGACAGCATTCCCACCAGGCCCCCGATGGTGACGAGCAGGCAGGCCAGCCCCACGGCGAGGGCGATCTTGGCGGCCAGGTTCTGGCGGATGAGACGAAACATGAGTCCCCGGTGCGGGCGCGAATCGGCGCCAGCGCGCGGCGCATTCTCTGCAAAGGAGTGGGTGGTGTCAAAAGATTCCGCTACCCTGCGGGAGGAGGCCTGTGATATAGGTCACGCTCAAACCTTCCGCGGTGCTGGTGCGTCGGCAGTGAAAGCTCGAAAGAAAAAGGAGCCTGCCATGAAACGGTTGCTCTTCCTGTCGTTGCTCGTGGGCCTGTGCCTCCCCTTCGCCGCCTCGGCCACGGGTCTTCTGGTGCCGACCGACAACTCTATGGGGCCGCTGGCCATCAAGTACCACCGCGCCGAGGTGAAGATCACCGACCGGGCGGCGGTCACTCACGTGGACCAGGTGTTCATCAACAACACCGACCGCGACCTGGAGGCGACCTACATCTTCCCGCTGCCGCGCGGGGCCACCGTGTCCGACTTCTACCTGTACATGAACGGCAAGAAGATGAAGGGCGAGATCCTGGAGAAGGACCGGGCCCGCAACATCTACGAGGGCATCGTGCGCCGCATGCAGGACCCGGGCCTGCTGGAGTACCTGGGCAACGATCTGTTCCAGGCGCGGGTGTACCCGGTGCCGCGCCGGGGCGAGCAGCGGGTGGAGATCGAGTTCACCCAGCTTTTGCCCTTCGAGGGCGGAGTGCTGAAATACGTCTACCCCATGCGCACCGACCGCACCTCGGCGCGCACCCTACAAGACTTCACCGTGGCGGTGAAGATCCACAGCCAGGTGCCCATCAAGACCATCTACTCGCCCTCGCACCAGATCTACCAGCGCAAGACGGACGACCGCAACGCGGTGGCCGGTTTCGAGACCATGGCGGCGCTGCTGGATCGCGACTTCGAGCTCTTCTACACCGTCTCCGAGAAGGACATCGGGCTCAACCTGCTCGCCTTCCGCGAGCCGGGCGAGGACGGCTTCTTCATGGTGATGGCCAGCCCCAAGAGCGAGTTCACCGACAAGGAGATCATGGGCAAGCGCATCACCTTCGTGGTGGACACCTCGGGCTCCATGTCCGGCGACAAGATGCGCTTCGCCAAGGAGGCGCTGAAGTACTGCCTGAACCGTCTGAACGGCGACGACATCTTCAACGTGGTGCGCTTCTCCACCGACGTGGAGTCCTTCGAGAAGGCCCCGGTGGCGGCCAGCCGCGACAACGTGCAGCGGGCGCTCACCTTCGTCGATCGCATGGAGGCCGCCGGCGGCACCGCCATCGATGAGGCGCTCATGGCCGCCCTGGCCGGGCACACCAAGAAGGACGAGCCCAACCTGGTGGTGTTCATCACCGACGGTCACCCCACCGTGGGCGAAACCAACCCCAAGGAGATCCTGGCCCACATCAAGGCCAAGAACGCCGCCGCGGCGCGCGTCTTCGCCTTCGGGGTGGGCGACGACATCAACACCCTGCTGCTCGACCAGATCGGCCAGGAGAACTTCGCCGACGCCACCTACCTCAAGGCCAACCAGGAGATCGAGCAGCGCCTGAGCGCCTTCTACGACAAGATCAGCCACCCGGTGCTTGCGGACCTGCGCATCGACTTCGGCAGCCTGCGCGAGTTCGACGTGTTCCCCCGGAGGCTGCCGGACCTCTTCAAGGGCAGCCAGCTCATCATCCTGGGCCGCTACCGCAACGAGGGGCACACCGCCATCACCCTGGTGGGCAAGGTGGGTGGCAAGGACAAGTCCTTCACCTACGAGGGCGCCTTCCCCAAGGAGGCGCGGGACAACGCCTTCATCCCGCGGCTGTGGGCCACCCGCAAGATCGGCTACCTGCTCGACAACATCCGCCAGGGCGGCGAGCGCAAGGAGCTGGTGGACGAGGTGATCGCTCTCTCCAAGCGCTACGGCATCGTGACCCCCTACACCAGCTACCTCGTCACCGAGGACACCCCGCAGATGGTGGCGGCCGAGCCGCGCCCCCGGCCCGTGCCCCCGCCCCCGCGCCGACCGCTGGTGTTCGAGGAGCGCATGCAGGTCCCCGGCAAGGGCGACGGTGCGGTGCGGGGCGGCGCCGCGCCGGTGACCGCCGCGCCTCCCATGTCGGCGCCGGCCATGGATTATGAGCGCCGGGCCGAGCGCGCCAAGGTGATGGCCAAGAGCAGCGCCACTGTGCGCGCCGAGAGCGGCGCCGAGGCGGTGCAGATGGCCGACGCGGTGAAGGACCTCAAGGAGGCCGAGGCGCCCCGCGACGAGGCCGACGACGCCGCCGGCATCCGCTACGTCGAGGGCCGCACCTTCCGCTTCCAGGGCGGCGGCTGGGTGGACGCCGGCTTCTCCTCCTCGATGAAGACGCTGCACGTCAAGTACATGGGCGCGGCCTACTTCGCGCTGGTGCAGCGCTCGGCCAAGCTCAAGCGCATCCTGGCGCTGGGCGAGCGGGTGACGGTGGTGGTGGGCAACAACCTGGCCCTCATCGTGTCACCGGACGGCCGCGACCAGGTGCCCGAGGCGGAGTTGAACCCGTTCGTGATGCGGTGATATCCTTTCCCTGACGCGGCTCTGGGTGTAGACCCCAACTGCGACCGATCGCGCTGGCCGTTTGGGCCCCGCGGTCGGTCGCGCGCATTTCCATGAAGAATGCATGAGTGTAGCCAACAAGCAGTGATCGTGGATGCGCTCTCACCGGTGCCGATGCCTGAGGTGAGACTGCCCCTGGCCTTGCTCCTCGCCTGGCTCGTGCTGGGCGCGGCCGGCGGGCCGGCGCGAGCTCAGGGCGACATCCCCGCCGACCCGATCCAGGCGCTGGACCCGGCGCGCTACGGGGCCGGCATCATGCTGCGGGCGCTGGTCGAGCTGGATTCGTACCGGCCGTCGCAGGCGGTGGCGCCGGCCACGGCGCTGCTCTCGCACCCGGAGCCGGACGTGGCCCGGACGGCCGCCTGGCTGCTGCGGCGCATGGAGCAAGGCGCGGCGGGCGCGAGCGCCGCGGCGGGCGTGCTCGGCGATGGCGCGGCC
>JAAZNF010000086.1 GCA_012798435.1 Myxococcales bacterium
CTCTCAACTGCGTGGCCAACGCGCGCCTGCTCGCCGAGGGCCCCTTCCGGCGGGTGTGGATCCAGCCCGCGGCCGGGGACGCCGGCGGAGCCCTGGGGGCGGCCCTGCTGGTGTGGCACCAGCTCCTCGAGCGGCCGCGCCCGATGCTGGCGGTGGCCCACTCGCCCACCCCGTCCACGGTGAGCACGGCGGCCTCCGCGAACGGCGAGGGGAAGAAGGCCGAGGCGGCGTGCGACTGGTGGTGCGAGCAGAACAGGATGCGGCGCCGCAGCCGGCCGCCGAGGCCCCGCCGGATCTCCCGGCGCAGGCGCAGCTTGTGCCGCAGCCACTGCGGCAGCGCGGCGAAGAACGAGCCCAGGCCCCGTGGGGCGAAGGCCAGGTAGGTCTCGAGCAGGCGATCGAATTTTTGGAGCGGCTTGTCGTAGAAGGCCACCCAGTCGAGGTCCTCAACGCGCAGGCCGGCATGCTCCAGGCAGAAGGCCGCCGCCCGGCGCGGAAAAGAGGGGTCGTGCTTTTGCCGGCTGAAGCGCTCTTCCTGGGCGGCGGCGGCGATGCGGCCCTCCAGCAGCAGGGCGGCGGCGCTGTCGTGGTAGAACGCCGATAGTCCCAGGATGGAGCTCATCAGGTCCTAGCGCCGCCGGCGGCGGCGCGGCGGGCCGCGGCGGGGCTCGGGGCTCGGGCGGTTCTCTACGCTGCGCTGCTCGTCGTGCACGCGCTCCGCGTTGCGCTTGAGCAAGAAGGCCACGATGGCCTCGGCCCGCGGATGCCCCAGGATGACGCGGGCCTCCTCCGTGAAGCCGTCGCAGATGGCGGCCTCGGCGGAGCTGAGCAAGGACTCGATATGCGCCATGATCCTCTCCTTGACCATCTCGGCGGGTGGGGGGAAGGTGAGCCGGGTGAACGTCACCGAGAAACGCCGCTCGATCTCCGCGCGGGTGCGCAGGTCGCGGGCGGTGAGCAGGCTGACCGCCACGCCCTTGCGCCCCACCCGGCCCGTCCGCCCCACCCGGTGCAGGTACACCGCCGGATCCTCGGGCAGGCTGTAGTTGATGACGTGGGACAGATGGGAGATGTCGATGCCCCGGGCGGCGATGTCGGTGGCCACCAGGAAGCGCAGCCTCCCCTCGCGGATGCCCTGCATCACCCGCTCGCGCTCCCGCTGGGCCAGGGCCCCCGAGAGCATCTCGGCGCTGTAGCCCTCGCGGGCCATGACGGTGGCCACCAGCGAGGCGTCGGTGCGCGTGTTGACGAACACGATGGCCGAGCTGGGCCGGTGCGCCGCCAGGGCGTACAAGAGGTAGTGGGTGCGGGGCAGGTCGTCGCCGATCTCGTAGCACAGGTTGTCGATCTCCTCCACCGACAGGCCGTCGGTGGAGAGGTCCACCCGCACGATGTCCGAGGCGAAGGAGGAGATCAGGCTCTCGGTGGCGGGATCGAGCGAGGCGGACAATATCACGAGCTGGCGCAGGGCGCTGCAGGCGGAGAGCAGCCGCGTCACGTCCTCGATGAACCCCATCGACAGCATCTCGTCGGCCTCGTCCAGCACCGCCCGGGTGACGCCGCCCAGCGACAGCACGCGGCGCTCCAGCAGATCCAGCAGGCGGCCGGGCGTCCCCACCACGATGCGGGCGCCCTCGCGCAGCGCGCGGGCCTGTTCGGACAGGTTGGCGCCGCCCCAGGCCCCGGCCACTCGCAGGCCGCGGTGGCGCCCGATGGCCGTCAGATCGCGCGCCACCTGGGCGGCCAGCTCGCGCGTGGGGGCCAGCACCAGCAGATCGACGCCGCGGCCGGCCGGATCCATGGCCTGCAGCAGCGGGATACCGAAGGCGGCGGTCTTGCCGGTGCCGGTGCGGGAGCGGACCGAGAGCGAGCGCCCATCGAGGAGCGGCCGCAGGCAGGTGCGCTGGACCGGGAGCAACTCCCGGTAGCCGAGATCGCGCAGGCCCTGCACGATGGCGGGGTCGAGATTCTCCGCCTCAAGCGGGATCGCTTCCATCGTTCTCCTTTACGATCGAGGCCAGCTGTTCCCACTCCACCAGCAGGGTCTCGTGCTCGTCCTCGGCCGCCTTCTTCTCCCGCTGAAGCTTCTCCAGGCCGGCCCAGTCGCGGGCCATGGACGGATCGGACATGCGCCGCACCAGCTCCTCGGTCTTCTGCTCTCGCTCGTGGATGGCGGCCTCCAGCTCTCGCAGGCGCCGGGCGCGCCCTTCCCGCTCGCGGTGCAGGCGCTTGCGTTGCTCGAACTCCTCCCGCCGCCGCCGGCGTGCTCGCTCCTCGGCGGGGTCCTCCTCGTCCTCGTCCTCGGCGGCGCCCAGGATGCGGCCGGCCTGGCGCAGCTCGCTGTAGGTGCCGAGCTCGCTGACCAGGGCGCGGTCCTCGATGGCCAGGATGCGCCGGGCCACGCGATCGAGGAAGTAGCGGTCATGGCTGACCACGATCACGGTCCCGGGGAAGGCCAGCAGCGCCTCCTCCAGTACCTCGCGCGAGGGGATGTCCAGGTGGTTGGTGGGCTCGTCGAGCAGGAGCACGTTGTGGCGCTCCATGACCAGCAGCAGCAGCGACAGCCGGCTGCGCTCCCCGCCGGAGAAGGTCTCGACCCGGCGGAACACGTCGTCTCCGTGGAACAGGAAGCGCCCGGCCAGGTCGCGCAGCGCCTGCTCGGAGAGCTCGGGGCGGCGCTGGGCCAGCTCCTCCAGCACGGTGCGCCCCAGGTTGAGGTTGGAGAGCATCTGGTCGTAGTACCCGATCAGCGCGCGAAAGCCGGTCTTCACCTCGCCCTTCTCGGGGGTTTGCTTCTGCGCCAGCACCTCGAGCAGGGTGGTCTTGCCGCAGCCGTTGGGGCCGATGATGCCCACGCGCTCGCCGCGCTCGATGGTGAAGCTGGCCCGGTCCAGCAAGAGCTGGCTGCCCGGCCGGAGACAGAGCTCGCGCGCGGTGAACACCATCCGTCCGCTGGGCTCCACCTCGGGAAAGGTGAGCCGGAAGACATCCGGCTCGGCCGCCGGCGCCTCGATCCGCTCCAGGCGCTGCAGACGGTTCTCGCGGCTCTTGGCCTGGCGCGATTTCTGGTTGGCGTGGGTGCGGCGGATGAAGTCCTGATCGCGCTCGATCTGCTCCTGTTGCTGCCGCGCCTCCTTCTCCTGCCGCGACCGGCGCTCGCTGCGCACCCGCTGGAAGTGAGCGTAGTCCCCCGGCAGAACGAACAGGCGCTGATCCGGCTCGATGGCGGCCACCGAGGTGGCGAAGGCGTCCAGGAAGGCGCGGTCATGGGTGACCACCAGGGCGCCGCCCGGGAAGGCCTGCAGGTACTCCTCGAGGAACTCGGTGGAGCGGATGTCCAGGTGGTTGGTCGGCTCGTCCAGAAGCAGCAGATCCGCCTCGAGCAGCAGGATGCGGGCCAGCATGAGGCGGCTCTGCTCCCCGCCCGAGAGGACCGAGACCGGCTGCTCGAAGCTCCCGGCGCGAAAGCCCACGTGGTGCAGGGCCAGGGTGGCGCGCCGCTCAAGGTCGTCCCCGCCGGCGTGCTGGTACTCCTCCTGGAGCTGGCCCAGGTGCGCAAGCAGCCGCGGATCGCCGCGGGCGGCCTCCTCGGAGAGTTCCCCGATGCGCCGTCGCAGCTCCATCAGATCGGCCCGGGCCGCCATGACCGTGTTCAGCACGGTGTCCGAGCCCTGGAGCGCGATGACCTGCGGAAGATAGCCGATGCGCAGCCCACGCTCGATGGCGATCGAGCCGCGATCGGGCTGGATCTCTCCGGTGATGAGCTTGAGCAGAGAGGTCTTGCCGGCGCCGTTGCGGCCGGTGAGCCCGATGCGCTCTCCCCGACGGATCTGCAACGAGATGTCCCGGAGCACCGTCTCCCCGGAGAAGGATAGATGCACGTTGTCGAAGTTGACCAGTGCCATGGGATGGTCGAAAGGGGCGCTCGCCAGAGCGCGAAAGGTCAGCGGGGCTTCTTGGCCGGCTTCTTGGGAGGGGCCGGTTTCTCCTCAGGCGCCTTGGCAGGTTCAGGCGCCTTGGCCGGCTCGGCGTCGGCGGGCTTGGCGTCCGCCGGCTCGGCGTCGGCGGGCTTGGCGTCCGCCGGCTTGGCGTCGGCGGGCTTGGCGTCCGCCGGCTTGGCGTCCGGCTCGGGAGTGGCGGGCTGGGCGGCGGCGCCTCCAGCGCCCGGTTCGGGGTTTGCGGCGGGCTCTGTCCCCGGCTGGGCGGCGGGAGCGTCCTTGGTCATGGAAGCCTCCTTGGCCTGCCAGGCGTAGCGCAGGGCCAGGAAGGCGACCACCCCCAGAATGATGGCCCCCACGATGAAGATCACCACCCTTTTCACCCGAGAGGCGGAGTTGACCTGGGCGGCCGCCATGAAGAACTGGGTCTGTCCGGGTGCGTTGGGATCGGGCTCCGCGCGAACGGCGGGCGGCGCGGGCGGCTGGCTGCGCAACGCCTCGCGGGCCGTCATCGGCTTGGGCGCCGCCGCCGCCACGGGCGCCGCAGGTCTCGCTGGCTGTTGCGGCTGGGTGGCCAGCCCCTCTGCGGGAGCGGGGGGCGGTGGAGCGGAGGCCGAAAGGGGGTTGCCGCATCCGGCGCAGAACTTGGCGCCGTCGGGGTTCTTGGTGCCGCAAGAAGAGCAGAAGGCCATGGCCGACTCCTCAAAAAAATGGGTTTATCGAAAGAGCCGCATATCCGGCAGTTCAGCGCCCGATTTCATTACAATTTTCTGGTGCGGTCAAGGATCTTGCGCGCTGCCGGGGTGGCGAGTTACCTTTCCGGCGAGGTCGCCGACCGATGGCCAAGAAGAAGGACCCCAAGCGGCTGGAGCGGGAGCGGAAGATCCTGCTGACCCGGGTGAAACTGGGCGCGGCCAGCCCGGAGGATCGCGCCCGCCTGGCCGAGATCGAGCGACTGCTTTCGGCTGCGCCCTCCTCCTCGGCGACGCCGCCGCCGATGCCTGCGGCGCGCCCCTCCCCCCGCGTCCCCGCCGGCCCGCTGTCCGAGCAGGATCTCTTCGCGGACGCCTTCGATGACAGCTCCTCCGGGGGCCGCTCGGGGGCTCGTCCGGTGGAGCTGGGGTGCGGCAAGACGCTGCAAAAAAATGACCTCTCGGGCCCGCGCCAGGCGGTGGTGTTCCTGACGAGCGGGCTCACCCGCAAGGGGTTGCTGGTCGCCCCCGACACCGACGCCGAGGTGGTGCGTTTGGAGGCGGGCGAGGCATCGGAGGCGCCGCAGGAGATCCGCGCCGAGCAGATCCGCTTCGTGCGCCTGATGACGCCCGCCGGGGTCGGCGCGCCGGAGAAGACCGGGGAGCGGGTGCAGGTGCAGCTCCGCGACGGGCAGGTGCTCACCGGGACCAGCCCCGATCACGCCGCCAAGACCCGCGCTTTTACGCTGTTCCCCGACGGCGAGCGCTTCACCGAGCGGCTGCTCGTGTACTGGCACGCCGTGCGCGACTTCCGGGCCGAGGATGGCGCGGCCGAGCCCGCCGACGAGCAGTAGCACCGAGGGCGGAAGGCGTTTTTCAACGCCAACTAACGATAGATCATGGGCAGGACGGCGCGCTTCCAGGCGGCCGGGCCGCCCTCGCAGGAGTACGCCGAGAGCGCCTTGTGCTGGGCCTCGATCTCCCCTTTGTCGCCCTTGGCCTGCCCGGCCAGGATGTCGATGACGTGCGGGTCGCAGTCGTCGTCGCGGCCGCCCCCGAAACGGTGCTCGCCGGCGGAGGCGTTCACCTTGCGGGTGAGCAGGTCCGCCTTGTCAGGGTAGCCCTCGTTGCTCTGCACCACGAGCTGGAAGCCCCATCCGGCGGCGGGGGTGCCGAGATCCTTCTTGCTCACCACGGCGATGATCTTCTTGCCGGAGACCGACACCTTCTGCGGCACCACCAGGTCGGCCTTCAGGTCCTTGGCCTTGTCGTTGATCTCGGAGCGCAGCCGGGTCTCGCCCTGGGGGGAGATGATGACGGCCTTCTCCCAGCGCCCGTCCTCGGGGAAGGCCACGTTGAAGCCGGGGATGCCCTGGTCGTGGCCCGCGCCGGCCTTGTGGTCCTGGTCCACGAACAGGACGGCCATCTGCAGCGAGAAGCCGTTGCCCTTCACCGGCCAGTCGCGGGACTTCCAGGGGTCCTCGATGGGGTTCTTGAGGTACACCTTGATCTCCACCTTGTCGCCGGCGTCCTTGACCTCGAGCTTGGTGAGGTCAAAGGAGCCTTTCTTGTACTCTGGCGCGGTGGGGTAGGTGTAGCTGCCGGGGCCGTCGTCGTCGCCGCTGGGATCGTCGAAGACGAACTCCGCCGCCGTGGCCAGCGGAGACATCATCAGCAGCACCGTTCCAAATGCCAGGATCCGTCGCATGATCTCCTCCTGTTCTGGCAAGCGGGGGCATTCTAGGGAGCGGCGGCGGGAGTGTCAAACGCCACATCCGCTCCTTGGGCCCGCGGGCGTTTGACCGCTCCTGGCGCCGCGAGTATTCTCCGGGCCGGGGGAATTTTCAGGAGGACGCCATGCCGCGATGCACGAGCCTGCTGGCCGCGCTGCCCATCCTCGCCGCCTGTTCCGGCGCGCAGAAGACCGACGCCCCGCCCCCGGCCCCGCCGCCGGCCTGGGCCGCGCCGCCGGTGGACGAGGGCGTGAAACTGGAGGCCGACGTGAAGGACCTCATCGCCAAACTCGAGGCCAAGGTGGCCCCGCTGGAGAAGGAGATGAACCTCGCCTACTGGGAGGCCACCAACACCGGCAAGCAGGAGGCCTACGACAAGGCCGCCGCCGCCGAGCTCGCGCTCCGCACGATCTTCTCCGACAAGGAGAGCTTCGCCCTGCTCGAGCGGGCCAAGGCCTCGGGCAAGCTCAAGGATTCGCTGCTGCTGCGCCAGGTGACCTTGCTGCGTGACGCCTTCGCCGAGAACCAGCTCCCCGCCGAGACCCTGGCCGGGCTGGTAAAGCTCGCCTCCGAGGTCGAGAAGCTCTTCAACGACCACCGCGGCAAGATCGGCGGCAAGCCGGTCCCGGACAACGACCTGTACGAGGTCCTGCGCAAGGAGAAGAACTCCAAGAAGCGCCAGCTCGCCTGGGAGGCCTACATGAGCAAGGGCGAGGCGGTGCGCGACAAGTTGATCGAGCTGGTCAAGCTGCGAAACGAGGCGGCGCGCTCGCTCGGCTACGCCGACTTCTACGAGATGCGCCTGAAGCTCCAGGAGCAGGAGCCGGCCGAGATCCAGCGCATCTTCGACGAGCTGGCCGAGAAGACCGATGCGCCCTTCGCCGCCATCATGGAGGAGGTCAAGAAAGAGCTCGCCAAGCGCTACCAGATGAAGCCCGCCGACCTCCAGGCCTGGCACTTCGAGGATCCCTTCTTCCAGGAGGCCCCGATGGTGCGCGGGGTGGATCTCGACCCCTTCTTCAAGGACAAGGACCCCCAGAAGGTCGTGGCCGACTTCTACACCTCCATCGGCCTGCCGCCCCAGGACATCCTGGACAAGTCCGACCTCTTCGAGAAGCCGGGCAAGAAGCCGCACGCCTACTGCATCCACATCGATCGCTCCGGTGACGTGCGCATCCTGGCCAACCTGCGCAACAACGAGAAGTGGACCGGCACGCTGTTGCACGAGATGGGGCACGCGGTGTACGACAAGTACTTCGACTTCAGCCTGCCGTACTTCCTGCGGGCCGACGCGCACATCTTCACCACCGAGGCCATCGCCGAGCTGTTCGGGCGGCTCACCCGCAACCCGCTGTGGCTCGAGAAGGTGCTGGGCGTGCCCAAGGCGAGGCTCGCGAAGATCGAAAAGGACATCCGCTTCGGTTTGCGCCTGACCATGCTGGTGTTCGCCCGCTGGACGCTGACCATGGTGAACTTCGAGCGCGAGCTGTACCGCGACCCGGAGCAGGATCTGAACGCCCTGTGGTGGAAGCTCAAGCAGCGTTACCAGCTCCAGGCGCCCCCGGCCGGCCGCAACGCCCCCGACTGGGCGGCCAAGATCCACTTCACCAGCTCGCCGGTGTACTACCACAACTACATGCTGGGCGAGATGATGGCCAGCCAGCTCTCGCAGCACATCGCCAAGGAGATCCTGAAGTCCGACGACCCGCGCGCGCTCGATCTGGCCGGGGCGACCGCGGTGGGGCAGTTCCTCAAAGAGAAGATCTTCCAGGTGGGCGCCAAGTTGCGCTGGGACGATCTGCTCATCGGGGCCACCGGCGAGACCCTCAACCCCATCCACTTCGTCAACCAGTTCGTGGCGGAGTGATCGTCCGCCCGGCCCGTCCGTCTCCCCGGCCTCCCCCGGGCCTTCCGGGCGACGGTGCGAGCGACGTTCTGGTGCGCGAACGCTTGCCCACCCGGCCAGCGCGTTTGCGCGCCCAACCAGATCCCGTCACGGGGACGCGCGCCACTCTCTCAACTGCGACAGGTAGCGGCGCCGCACGTCATCCAGCTCCGGGTCGTAGCGCCCGTCCGAAAGGTCCGGGAAGCTCCACTCGAACCAGTCCCAGCCGGCGCGTTTGCGGCGCCCGCAGGGATCGGCCCACACCCCGCCGCCGAGGTGGATCTTCTGGGTGCCGAACTTCAGGCTGGCCAGCACCAGCTTGCCCCGGTCCAGGTAGCCCGCGTCGAGGTTCACGCGCCGCCCGCGCGGGCCGGCCAGGCGCCGCTCGATGGCGTTGCATACGAGCTTGATCTCCACGATGCCCTCGGGAGGGATCAGCCGCGCGAAGGACACCAGGCGGCGCGAAAGGTTCGGGCCCATCTCGGCGTGGTAGTAGTCGGTGCGGTCGAACGGCCGGTCCGGCCCCACAAAGTCGATCTCGCCGAACGCCTCCGCCAGCGCGGCCAGGCTCTCGCGCAAGGCCTCCGCGTCCGCCCACAGCACCAGGGCCAAGAGCTTCACCGGGTCCACCGGGGACGCTTCAGCCATGGCGCTCTCCCGCGCGGCGCAGCACCGAGAGCGCGCGTGCCGCCACCTCGGGCGCGATGCCGAAATCCGCCCCGAGCCGGGACGGGAGCTGGTCCGGGTCGATCTCGCTCTTTCGCACTTTTCCCTGTGTGCGCTCCTGGAGCCGGTTGCCCTGCAGGTACAGGTGCCGACCGGCGCGCAGGGCGGTGACCACCGGGTAGCGCATGGCCTCCCAGGAGAACGACGCGTCCCAGGCCCGCAAGAAGTCCACCTCGTCCGCCGGCTCGGCCTTGAACGTGAGGCGCACCCGCCGCGTCTTGCCGACGTACGAGGTCAGCTCCACGCTTCGGCCGTCCCGGGTGGGCTCGAGCGCGAGGCGTCGGGCGGCGCCGGCGATTTCCAGCGGCTCCCGGCGTGGCAGCACCACCGGCCGGTCGAGCAGGTACCCCGGATCCAGCAGGTGGTCCCGGCCGTCCACCTCGACCAGCACCGCGCAGTGCGTGTCGGGGCCGTAACGCCGGTCGGCGAGGATCGGCCAGGCGCGAAAGCCGGCCGCGCGCACCAGGTGCAGGAGCGTCGCGGTGAGTGAGAAGCAGGTGCCGCCGGTGCCGAGCCGCTGGTGATCCGCGATGACCTCGGCGGGGCCCCGGCGCGCATCGACAGGCGCGCCGCGCTCGGCGAGCTTGAGGATCTTGGTGAGGTTCTCGTAGGGGAGCCGGGCGAAGGCGCGCACAACCTGCGCCAGGCGCTGGCAAGGATCGTCCGGCGGCGAAAGTCCGCACAGGCGCTCGAAACGCAAGAGCAACGCCGGGCCTTCGGGGGGACGAAGCGGATGTTCCATCGGCGCGCCTCCCGGGCCTCACGGCAAGGGGCAGGAGGCGTCTTCCAGACAGCGGTCGTCCAAGATGACTTTGCCGCCGCTTCCGAAGAAGTGCGCGATGAGGTTGGCGAAGTAGTTGTCCACGTCGAAGGGCCGGTTGGGATCCGGGATGAAGATGCCATGCTGGCCGCGCGGGTTCACGTAGGCGAAGCGCACCCCCGAGACGCCGGTAGGGGTCTCGACCCGCTGCCGCAGGCGCAACGCCGGTGCGGGCGCCGGGGCCGGATAGCCGTCCGTCCCCTCGTCGAGGTCGTCGGGATCGAACAGGATGTCCGCGCCCGGGAAGCGCCCGATGCCAGCCAGGCCCTCGGGCACGAAGTTCGCGATCAAGAAGTCGTTGGCGGGCACGCCGTAACGCGCGTCGACCGCAAGCGCCGGCAGCACCCCGGCGGCGCGC
Source organism: Myxococcales bacterium (assembly GCA_012798435.1). Taxonomy (GTDB): domain Bacteria; phylum Myxococcota; class B64-G9; order B64-G9; family B64-G9; genus JAAZNF01. Next base: position 10,153 of record JAAZNF010000086.1, read on the forward strand.
GCGATGGTGATCTGGGTGCTCACCGGCACCTCCTGGTCGCCCAGCGTGATCACCTCGAGCAGGTTGGTGAGGTGGGGGCCTTCGGGCCGGATGGGGAGCGGATCGAGGAAGTAGTGCGGCGCCCAGGCCGCCGGGTCGGCCGGCTCCACCATCATCTGGAAGAGGCCCACCATGCGCCGCAGCGCCGGGGTGCAGCGCGCCAGCCCGAACCCCTCGGTGGGCATCTCCAGCGGGTCGCCGGCGCGGTAGGTCGGCTCTTCCCGATCCCAGTAGAAGACGTCCTCGGTGAACTCGTCGAGCCGCAACAGCTCATCCCCGCGCTCGTCGCGGAAGATCACCCGGAAGCGATCACCGGTGTCGCAGGGCACCGAGATGCGCAGGCGCGGCCCGGGCCGAACGCGTGCCGCGAAGGTCTCGCCGCGGTTGAGGTTGTGGACCTCGACCCGCGTGCCCACCGGGACCTCCACGCGCCCGAGGGGGAGCGCGCGCTCCTGGTTGGCCAGCGGCACGTGCAGGCGAAGCAGCATGCGGGTGGCCGTCTCGGGCTCTCCCACCAGGAGCGGGCCCATGGTCCGCAGCAGCACCGCGTCGCGGACGTTGCCCAGCATGGTGCGCACGCCTACGTCGGCCAGCCCCCCGCCGCCGGAGGTGGGCGCGGCTGCCACGATGGTGGGCTCGGCCGGCCCCAGGATGGCCGAGTGGATGCCCCCCATGGACTGGCCCCAGGTGTAGTAGGGCACACCGGGTCCGCCGGCGTCCACCCGGCCGTCGCCGTCGAAGTCCCCGGCCAGGTCGGGTTGGCCGTCGCCGTCCTGGTCCACGTCCCAGCGCGCCGTGCCGTCGAACGCTTGCAGCGCCCGCGCCAGCTGCAGGTAGTCCACCACGCTCTGAGTCACCGCGTCGCGGGTGTGGAAGGCGTAGGCGGTCCAGAAATCGCCGCCCGAGTCGTTGGCCCCGTCGCCGGTGAGGTCGCGGGCCCGGTCCCGCAGCATCGCCTCCATGAACGGACCGAAGCCCCAGCCGTTGCCGGCCGACACCAGGATGCCGGTGAGCTCCTCGTCCAGCGGGATGCCGTGGCCCCAGGCGTCGATGGAGACGGTAGCCAGGCCGTAGCGGGCCATGGTGCCGGCGAAGCCGATCATCTCGGCCCGCGTCGAGCTGTAGCCATGACAGTAGATCACCACCGGGAAGGGCGGATGGTGGCGCTCGCTCTCCTTGGGCACGGCCATGAGAAAGCGCAGCGCCGTTGCGCCCACCCGCGCCCGGCCGCGCGCGCGGTCGACGGAGAACGCCTCGTGGGCGCCCATGAAGTCGGGGCTCCAGAAGGAGCCCGAGGTGAAGTAGTCCACCCACTGGTAGGTGTCGATCAGCGGCTGCGCCTGCGAGATGTCGCCACCGAGCAGGAGCGCCCCGACGGACTTGACCGCTTCCATGAGCTGCGAAACCTGCACCACGTATGGTCGCGCGGCACTCTCGTCGCTCTGGCAGCGGTCGGGGACCACCGCTGGAGGAAAGCGCTCAGCCAGCCAGGCCAGCGAGCCGGCGCCGTGCAGGCCCTCGCGGATGGCCACCAGGTCCCCGGTGATCGACTGGGTGGTGAAGCTCCAGGCGAAGGCCACCTGGGCGAGGTCCAGCTCGGCGGTGCCGTCGGCCCGCCAGCGCGAGAGGAGCCCGGGCAACGGAGCCAGCGCCCCTCCCTGTTCCAGGTGGTGAATCCAGGGGAAGGGCGAGCGCACCGGCGCGCCGTCCTCGCCGCGCAGGCGATCGGTGAGGATCACCGCGTAGGTGGTCTCCTCTTCCAGTGGGACGATGGGCCGCAACAGGAGCGTGTCCGTCTCGCGCTCGTAGAACGTGAGCAGGCCGTCTCGCACGGTCGAGCCCGGCGGAAAGACGTTGGACCGGTCGAGCACGCCGTCGTCGTCGCTGTCCTCTCCCTCGTCGAGCCGGCCGTTGGCGTTGGCGTCCTCAGTGTAGGTGTCGAAGAGCAGGTTGCCGGCGTCGGCGCGCGGATCGGAGGCGAAGGAGGTGTCGCTGCGTTTTTGCAGCAGCGGGTAGTTGCCGCGCCCCACGTCCAGCGGGACCGGCCGGCCGAAGGCCGGGCTGCGCGGGTCGATGGCGACCACGAACACCGCGTCGTCCGCGAAGTCCAGGTTGTCGCGGTGGCGGCGCAAGAGATCGGCCACATCGAGCGGGGCGCGAAAACGCACGCTGATCGGCATGAGCACCCCGAAGCCGGCCAGCGTATTGATGCGGCTGCGTTCGCCCGCTTCCAGCCGGGTCGGCGCCAGCAGGCTCACGTTGAGCCGGCGGCCGGTGGGCGAATCGGGGTCGGCGCGGGTGGCCAGGTCGTTGGGCAGGGGGATCTCGGGGAGCGGCACCTCCTCGAGGTCGAACCACACCATGGGCCCGCTGCCGTCCGGAGTGCGCTGCAACCCCTCGGGCGCCGGCGCGCAGGCCAGCCCCAGCAGCGCCAGGGCCGCCAGCACGGTCGGGCGCGCGACGAGGGATGAAAGCGCAAGATATACCGGATTTTTCGATCGCATGCCGGTATGCTAGCATACTCGCCCGGAGGTGGACATGGCGAAACCAACGGCGGTGTTCTTGTTCGGCAGTCCCCGCAAGAGCGGCAATACCGCAGCGGCCTGCGCCCTGCTGGAGCGCGCGCTGGCGAAGCGCTTCCGGGTGCGGCGGCACGATCTGTACCGCATGGACTTTCGCGGCTGCGCCCACTGCGACGGCTGCAAGAAGGACGAGCGCGGCCCCGCCTGTCGGCTGCGCGACGAGTTCCGGCCCGTCCTCGACGAGATCGCCGCCGCGCGGGTGATCGTGGTCGCCAGCCCGGTGTACTGCTGGTCGGTGTCGGGCTGCATGAGCGCCGCGCTGGACCGGCTGTACTGCTGCTTCAAAGCGTCCGGCAAGTCGCTGCTGGCCAAGAAGAAGTTCCTGGGCGTGTTCACCGCCGGCGGGGACGCCTTCGACGGCATGGACCTGTGCGTGGCCATGCTGCAGCGCCTGTGTCAGTACGGCCAGGCGGAGTACTGCGGAACCCTGGCGGCGGTCGAGTGCGCGACGCCGAAGGATGTCGCCCGGCGCAAGGAGCTCGCCCGCGCCGCCCGGGGGTTCGTCCATGCGCTGTGAGCGCGGTCTGGCCGCCGTCCTGGCCGCACTGCTTGCGCTGGGCGCGGCAGGCGTCGCGGCCGCGGACGAGGAGATCCCCGCCATCGAGCCCGATCCCTTCGGCGAGTGGCGCTTCGTGGGCTTTCACGTGCAGGGCTTTCCGCTGGACGCCAGCGGGCGGGAGGGCGGACTGCGCTGGGCGGTCGACCAGCGGCTCGAGGTGGGCTCTCGGCAGCAGATCTCCGAGCGGCTGCATTTTTCCGGCAAGCTCCAGGTCTTCGGCGGGCAGGTGGCGGGCGATAGCGACGGGCTCGGCGCGGCCTTCCGCTCCGACGAGCGGCTACAGCTTCGCGGCTGGGATTTCAAGGGCTGGGACCTGGTCGAGCTGTGGTTGCGCTGGGATCTGCCCTGGCTCCAGGTGCGGATCGGGCAGATGGGAAGCCACTTCGGGTTGGGGCTGCTCTCGAACGACGGCCGCGATGAGGACGAGCGCTTCGGGTTCGGCACCTCGCGCGATCTCTCGGATCGGCTTCTGCTCGCCACCCGCCCCTTCGCACCGCTCGGCGGCTTTCTGGCCGACGTGGCGGTGGCCGTCGGAGGCGGGCTGGTGTACCGCGACGAGAACGCCTCTCTTCGCCAGGGCGACGTCGGGGGCGAGGCCCTGGCCGTGATCCGCTGGGAGCGGGGCCCGGACAATCTGGGCCTGTACGCCGCCGGACGTTTCCAGCAGGACGACGCCGGCACCATGCTGCGCGTCTTCGCTCTCGATCTGGCAGGGAGCTACCAGCCCGAGCCCGACGAGGCCGGACCGACCTTCGCCGGCGAGGCGGTACTGCTGACCGGGGTGACCGACCGCGTGATCCGCGCCGAGCGCACCGGCGGCAGCGACCTCCTGGCCTTCGGTGGCGTCCTCCAGGCCGGCTACCGCTTCGCGCTGCTGGGCCTCCACCCGCGCCTCGAGGCCGGCTATGCCTCGGGAGACCAGACGCCCTACGATGAGAAGGTCACCCGCTTCTCGTTCGATCCGTCCTTCCGGGTGGGGTTGGTGCTCTTCGACTGGGTGATGCGGGAGCTCACCGCGCTGGAGGCGGAGCAGGCGGCCGATCCGGACCGCGTGGGCCAGCCGCTGCCGGGGACGGGCGAGCTGCCCAGCCAGGGCCGCCTGGCTGGCGCGGTGTACCTGTTCCCGACTGTGAGCCTCGAGCCGGTCGAGCGGCTGCAACTCTTGGCCGGCTTCCTCTCCGCTTGGAGCAGCGCGCCGTTCGGCCAGGCTTATCCCACCTTCGAGAACGGTGGCGTGCCCACGAACAGCTACGGACGCTCGAGCCCCGGCCGGCACCTGGGGCTGGAGCTCGACCTGGGCGCGCGTTACACCCAGCCCATCTGGCGCGACCTGGCCGTGGCCGCGGACCTCCAGGCCGGGTGGTTCTTCCCCGGCGCGGCTTTCGAGCGCCCGGACGGCTCGCGCCCGCCGCCGGTGGCGCGGATCCTGATGCGGTTCGCGCTCTCCTGGTGACATCGCCTTCGGGAACGAGCGGGATCTCTCCAAAAGAAGACGCTGAAAACCTGGCGGGGAAAACTTTTTATACGCCGATAGGCGTGGTACGTTAAAGGCGTCTCGTGGGGGAGGAAGGGCGATTTCGCGGCGTGTTGCCCCAGAAAGCCCAGAAGATCCTCAAGACCTTCATCGAGGCCAGCGGCTCCGACGCGGGCGGCGAGGTGGTGCTGCGCTGCGGCGCCGAGACCGGCCGGGCGTTCTTCGTGGGCGGGCGCATCGCCTGGGTGGTGGTGTCCAGCGTCAAACGCACCTTTACCCAGTACCTGATCGAGGAGGCCCACCTCAAGGCGGACGAGGTCCGCGAGGTGTTCGAGGAGTGCAAGCGCACCGGCAAGAACTTCGGCGAGACCATGATCGAGTGGAAGCTGGTACCCGAGGAGACCCTGCGCGATCTCCTCCTGCGCCAGATCGCCGAAGGCCTGGCCGAGGTGTTCTCCTGGGAGACGGCCGAGGCCATGTTCGTGCCGGAGAAGCGCAGCTACCAGGGCAACCTCACCTTCACCGTGGAGGAGGTGCTCGAGAAGCTCGTCGCCCTGGACGTCGAGCACAAACTGCCCTTCGAGGGCCATTCGGCCCCAAAGATCCTGGATGCGGTGCGCGAGGTGTCCGGCGAGCTCGACGCGCTGGCCACCCGGCCCAACCTCCCCGCCCTGCAACCCGAACCCGAGCCCGCACCGACTCCGAAAAAGCGCCGGTTCCGGTTCGTGGCCCTGCTGGTGGTCTTGCTGCTCGTCTCGACCGGGGCCAGTTTCTTCTTGTGGAACCGCCTGCTGGGCACACCGCCGCCCGAGGGTTCGCCGGCGCAGGACGCCAGCGCATCGGTGTCGGGCGAGCCGACGGACGCCGGGGCCCCGCTGGCCGCGGAGGAGCCTGCGGCACCATTGGATGGAGGGGCCGTGCCCGATGCGGCGGCGGACGAGGCCGTCGCGCCGGCCGACGCCGCCGCGCCGCCTGCGCCCGAGCGCATCGTGGCCTTCGCGCACGGCAAGGGCACCGGCTCTGTCCGCATCAAGAGCCGGCCGGCAGGGGCCGCGGTGTACCTCGACGGCGTGGCCACGGACAAGAAGACCCCCGCGCAGCTCCCCCGCGTGACTGCTGGCGTGGAGCATGCCGTTCTGGTGGAGTGGCCCGGCCTGGCCCCGGGAGTGGCCCGCTTCATGCTGGGGAAGGGCATGAACGCGGAGCTTTTCCTCAAGCTGGAAAAGAAACCGCTCCCGCCTGCCGCCGAGATCGAGGTCTACGTCGAGTCTGAGCCGCCGGGGGCGGAGATCCTCCTGAACGGCAAGCCGACCGGCCGGACGACCCCGGCCGCGGTGGCGCTGCCCGCCCGCAAGGACAGCCGCCTTGGGCTGCGGCTCGTGGGGTACAAGGCCTGGCAGCAACGGGTGCGCCCGGTCCCCGGCGTGGACCTCGGCATCTTTGCGGAGCTCAAGAAGAAGTGAGTCGGCTTATTCACTGGCTCGACGAGCCGCCGCGCGGTTGGAAGAAGGCCCTCATCCCCGGGTAATACTCGGTCCCCACGGATCCACGGTAGATTTTTTGCGCGAAGGGGTGACGCCGACTTGTCCCCGGCGAACGATCTTCCGAACGAACGCTTCGGGGAAGAGGCGGCAGGATCCGTTCGCCTCGTCAGGGAGGCATGGTCTGGAGCGCGCGGAAGGCCGCCAGGACCCTCTCGGCGCGCCGCTGGACGTCCCTGGCTTGCTCCCCCTGCGAAGCGGCCGGTTTGTCGATCGTCTTCTTGCCTTGCACCACCCGCACGAGCGTTTTCTTGTCGAAGTAGTAGCGCTCCTCGCGTTCCTCCGGGCCGCCCTGGACGTGGGCGAAGATGAGCGCCCCCTGGCCGCCCTCCTCGCCGAGATCCTCGAACAGGTACTCCTCGTGGTATTGCGGCGCGGCGATCTCGGCGTCGATCTCTGCGCGGATGAGGTTGCCCGCGCTGCCGCCCGGCCAGGCGAAGAAGAAGCGCGCCCGCTTGAAGAACACCCCCACCCCCGGGGCCGGCAGGCGGCCCGGGTTCACCTCCAAGACGGTCTGGTAGAGTTCCTGGCCGCCGTTCTGGGTCGCCTTCTGGTACTGGGCGCGGATCTTCTCGATCGCGGGAGAGGCCGGCTCCTTGGCCTCGGCGGCCGGGGACCAGCAGACGCCCAGCGCGACGCAGATGGCCAGGGTGAGGGTCCAGGTTCGGCCTTCCATGGCAACCCCATATCGTGCGCGAACGCGCTGGCTGTGTGGGGCCCGCGTTCGCGCATCGGGGGCGGCCAGAAAGCGTCCGCGGGTTCCCAGATGATCGGTGCACGCGACGGAACGACAGCACACCGCAATATCAGGCACGGGTGGCTCCTGTCGGTTGTAAGGCGATACGGTGCGACGTGATGCCCGCGGGCGTGCCGTCAGCCCTGCTCCTTGTGAGACTGGGTGGCCCAGTCGCAGCCGAACTTCTGGACCAGGAAGGTGTCGAGCTCGTCGGCCCGCTCGCCCAGGCGCATCATCTCGGCGCCGATGCGCTCGCGCTGCTTGGAATCCATCAGATCGGAGAGGTGGGTGCGGTAGGCCAGGTGGATGATGTCGTCGCTCAGGGTGAACTGGTACGGCGCCACCGCGTCGCTGAGGGTGTAGCTATAGAGTTCCACCAGGTTCTTGCGCGGCAGCTTCGCCAGCGGCGCCACCGAGAAGAGGAAGTCGTTGCGGTAGACGAAGATGCGGATCAGCGCGCTGCCCCGGTAGTAGGTCCAGAACAGCCACGAGCCCGAGCGGGCCAGCACCGGATCGATGCCCGCCTTGGCGAGCTCGCCCTCCACGAACTGCTCGACCGCGTCCAGCGGCCGCTCCTCGAAGAGCCGGTTCGCGTCGAGCTGCACGCCGCAGTTGTCGCAGTACTCGACCTTCTGGTGGAGCAGCCCGGCGCAGGAGGGGCAGCGCACGTGGAAGCCGTCGCGCACCCCGTCCTCCCCGAACATCTTGATCTCCTCCACCAGGTACTCGACCGGCAGGGCGAAGCCGATGTTCTGGGCGTCGCGCAGCACCATGGTGTTCATGCCCACCACCTCGCCGTTGCCGTTCACCAGCGGGCCGCCCGAGTTGCCGGGGTTGATGGCGGCGTCGGTCTGGATGTAGCGCACCTCCCGGTCCACGTAGTCCAGCGAGGACACGATGCCCTTGGTGATGGTGAACGGCAGGTCGTACGGGTAGCCCAGGGCGAACACCGGCTCCTGTTGCGAGAGCGGCCGCTCGTCGACGGCCAGCCCCGGAAGGTCCAGGGGCTTCTCCACCTTCAGCACGGCGATGTCCTTCTTGGGGTTGACGGTGAGCACCCGCCCCAGCAGCTTGTCGCCGTTGGGGAGCTGGATGGCCACCCGCCGCTCGCCCGCCACCACATGGAAGTTGGTGAGGATGGCGTCGAGCCCGCGGTGGTAGAACCCCGACCCGGTGGCGACGCCGCAGATCACCTTCACCACCGACTGCTTGATCTTTTCGACCTGTTCCATGGCTCTTTCTCCTGTGCGCTCAGGCGTACGCCGGGTCCATGATCTTCTGGAAGTTCGCCCAGGCCAGCTCGCCGGCCTCCTCCCAGCCCTTCCCTCCCATGGCGCGCAGGGTGCCGACGATCTCCGCGTGCAGCTTGGGCGGGACGAAGAAACTGTAGAGCAGGTTGTAGGCGGCGAACAGGTAGCAGAAAGCCACGCCCTGGGCGTTGCGGTGGGCGCGGTCCTCCTGGGCCCAGGACCAGCGCTGGGCCATGTTCTTCTGGCAGGCGCCGATCTCGGCGGTCTTCTTGGCGCTCACGAAGAAGGTGGTCTTGTAGAAGTCCCGGTCGAAGGCCGCGCGCTCGATGCGGCGGTACTCGTCCAGGTCGCGCCGCAGCAGGTTGGCGATCTCCTCGGCCGAGCGCTGCGCCCACACGTGGTTGACGCTGCGCTCGAGGCGGGTGCGCAGGTATCCCTGCGGAGAAACGGCGTGGTCGATACGCATGAGGGCGATGCCCTGGATCTCGAAGTCGAAGCCGTGCCAGCGCTTCTGAGTGTAATAGTCCGAGTAGCGCTGGGCCTCGGCCAGCAGCTCCTGGTAGACCTGCCAGGCGCGATCCACCTGCTGCTTGGGCAGGTAGGTCACTTGCTTCTCGCGCAGCGGCAGCGCCCCGAACTTGGTGATGTACTCGTCGTCGGAGCTGTCCCCGTTGATGCAGATCTCGTGGATGATGCCGTAGGTCTTGAACGGCTCCGCCAGCGAGAGCGGCGCCCGGTAGACGAAGGTGAGCCCGTCGTCCTGGAGGACCAGGCGCGACAGGGTGAGCGGGTGGGTGTTGAACTCCAGCGCTTGGCGCAGCAGGGGCGCGCGCCGGTCCGGAGGGAGCTTCACGAAGGGCGCGCGGATCTCGAGCATGGCGTCCGGGGTGATGCGGATCTCGAGGATCAGCGAGCCGTGGGGGATGACCCAGTGGTTGTGCTCCTTCTCGCAGCTCTTGGCCATCTCCTGGTTGATGTAGTTGAGCAAGACCCGGAACGACTCCTCGTACATCTTGGACTCGAAGAGCTTCACCGCGCTCTGGTAGAGCTCGATGTTCAGCTTGCTCTCGTACTCGACGATCGGCTCGATGTACCGGGGACAGAGGTCCATGACGGGCTCCTTGGTTTGGAGGGCGGGGCACAGGATACCCCAACCGGCGCGCCTACGTCAGCAGTTTTCTTGCGCTGGCGCGCAGAGGGGGGCTGGGGGTACAATCCGCCCATGAGAAATCGCGTCGCGTTCGTCCCGCGGGTCGCCGGGGCCTTGCTCATCGTCGCGGCGGTGGGGTTTGGGGCCGCTTGCGGCCCGGGCCCGGCGGACTGCCCGGAGGCTCCCGCGGCCTGGGTGCGGCCGTTGTTTCGCACCGACCCCGGGGCCGTCACGGCCTTCCCCGCCGACTCGTTCACTGTCGCGGCGGACACCTTCACCGGCCGGCGGCTCCAGCTTCCCGCCGAGGGGACCCCGGTGGTGGCGCCGGGGTTGCCCATCCTGATGTCGGCCGAGCGCATGATCGCCGCGCTCGACATGCTCGACGGCTTCTCGCCGTTTGCGCCGATCCTGGTCCCGCTCTCCGGCCCCATCGACCCCGCCTCCCTGCCGCAGACGGCCGCGGCCTCCCTGGAGACGGAAAGCCCGGTGTTTTTGATGTCGCTTTCGCCCGATCTCCCCCAGCGCTGGCCGGTCCTGGCCCGCTACCTGCACTTTCTGGACGGCCGCGAGCCAGAGCACGTCCTGGTGGTCCAGCCCGCGCGGCCGCTACGCGACGGAACGCTGCACGCCCTGGTGATCACCGACGCCGTGCGCGGCGCCGACGGGACGCCGCTCGGCCCCACCCCCGAGAGCGCGCTCTTGTGCGGCCGCTGCGGCGCAGCGCCCGATCCCGGCCACCCCCTGTCGGAACACTACCGCCGCTTGCGGCCGCTCTTTTCGGGAGAGGGGGCGCTCGACCCCGATCGTGTGGCGCTGGTCCTGCCCGTCACCACACAGTCGATCGCCGCGCCCTTCGGCTTGCTGCGCCAGGCGGCGACCGCGCCGGTTCTCCCCGCCTCGTTCGACGACGACGGCGACGGCGTGGCCGATCTGTATGATCTGGCCTCGCTGCCCCGCAGCAAGAGCGGTTTTCCCTTGTCGGAGGCGATCGGGGCGGTGGCCCGCGTGCACATCGCCTCGGCCTCTTTCCGCGACGCGGAGGGCCTCATCCGGCGTGACGCGCAAGGGGTCCCGCAGGCGGTGGGCACCGAGGAGCTGGTGGTCTTGCTGGTCTTTCCCGCCCAGGCGCGTCGCCAGCCGTTCCCGCTGGCCATTTTGCAGCACGGCCACGGCGCGGACAAGGAGAACACGCTCACCTTGGCGGCCCACCTGGCCGCGCGCGGCGTCGCCTCGGTGGCGCTCGATCTGCCGGAGCACGGCGAGCGGCCGCGCAGCGGCAAGGGCTTTCTCGACCTCTCCAACCTGCCCACGGTGGTGGCCAACGTCGAGCAGACCGCTGCCGATCACTTCCGCCTGGTGGCGGCGCTACGCTCCCTGACGGCGCTGGACGTCTTTCCCGGCGGGGCGGGGGACGGCGCGCCGGACCTCGACCCGACGCGCATCGCCTACGCCGGGCAATCGCTGGGCGCCCTGGTGGCGCCCATCATGGTCTCGCGCGAGGAGGTGGACCCGCTGGTGCTGAACGTCGGCGGCGGCGGTTTCGCCAACCTGCTCGACCTGTACGTGGGCGGCCTGCTCTCGCCGCGCGAACTGTTGGCGCTCGGCCTGCTCGGCCAGACCCTGCTGGACCGGGCCGACCCGGTCCACCACCTGCTGCCGTTCCAGAGTGCCGGCGCGCCGCCCGCGGGCCGGCAGGTGCTGCTGCAGGAGGTGATCGACGACGACACCATGCCCAACCCGGCCACCGAGACGCTGGCCCGGCTCATCGGCGTTCCGCTGCTTCGGCCCGTCCTGCGTTCGGTCGAAGGCCTGCCCATCGCCGACCCCCCCGCGCTCCACCAGGGGCTGGTGCAATTCGGCGGGATCAACCATGGCTTCTTGTTCGACGTCGGGGCCCCCGGCAGCGCGCCCTACGCCGGCTGCGAACAGATCGCCACCTTCTTCGAGACCGCCTTCGCCGGCGGCGCGGCTCGCATCGAGGCGGCCTTCCCTTGACCGGAGCCCGCGGGGACGGTACTCCTTCGGCTCATGCACGACGGTGGAGCACATGCCGTGAGCGGCGGCCCGGGGGAAGTATCCGGCTTGCCGGGGAACCGCGCCGCCGAGCGGGCCCTGGCGATCGCGCTGGGTCTCAACCTGGGCTTTCTGTTCATCGAGGTGGCGGTGGGGATCCTGGCGGATTCGCTGGCCCTGCTCTCGGACGCCGGGCACATGGTGGCCGACGTGGCGGCGCTGGCGTTCGCGCTGGCGGCGCAGCGGCTGAGCCAGGCCCGGCCGGGTGGCGGCTACACCTTCGGCCTTCGGCGCATGCCGGTGCTGGGGGCCTTCGGCAACGCGTTGATGTTGATCTTCATCGCCGGGTTCATCCTGTGGGAGGCGGCGCGGCGGTTGCAGGCCCCACCCGATGTCGCGCCCTGGCCGGTGCTGCTGGCCGGCATCGCCGGGCTGCTGGTGAACCTGGGATCGGCGCTCCTCCTGCACCGGGCCGCCAGCCGCAGCCTCAACGTCCGCGGGGCGGTGCTGCACCTGCTCGCCGACGCGCTGGGCTCGCTGGGGGCCATGGCCGTGGCCGTGATGCTGCTCCTCACCGACTGGCGTCCCATCGACGCGCTGGTGTCGGCCGGCATCGCGCTGCTCATCCTGGGCGCCACTTGGCCGCTGTTGCGCGACTCGGCGCGGGTGTTGCTCCAGGGCGCGCCGCCGGCGTTGCCGATGGCGCGCCTGCGCGCGGCGCTCGCCGCCGTTCCCGAGGTGCGCTCGATCCTGGATCTCCACGTATGGGAGATCGACCGCGGCATGACCGTGCTCAGCGCCGCGCTGGTGACCGGCGAATGCGACCTGCGGATCCTCGAGCGCGTCACCGACGGGCTGCGCCAGCGCCTGTTGCAAGAGTATGGCATCGGCCACGCCACCTTCGAGTGGCGCACCCCGGATGGTTGCCGTCAGGGTTGCGAGGATGTGACCACCGGCCGGCCTGCGGGGACGGAGTCGGCATGAGACGCGCCTGGGTGCTGGTCATGCTGGGGTTGAGCGCCTGCGCGGGTTCTGCCGAGCATACCATCGGCACCCCCGACCCCGGAACGAACGAAGTCGCCGCCGGCCGACGGGCCGAGACGCGGCGCTTTCGCGCGCGGGGCAAGACCATCATGGTGTTCAGCCCCACCGGCTACGAGCCAGACCGGGCCGGCATGGTGATCTATGTCCACGGCTACTACACCGACGTCGCCGGCGCCTGGCGCGAGCACCGGCTGGATCGGCAGTTCGCGGACAGCGCGCGCAACGCGCTGTTCATCGCCCCGGATGCGCCACGCGGCCCGGCGGAACCAGTCGCCTTCCCCGATCTGGAGGCGTTGCTCAAGTCCGTCGAGCGCGGCCTGAAGCGCCCGCTGCCGCAGGGGCCCATCGTGGTGGTCGGGCACAGCGGCGCCTACCGCACCATCCGCGGCTGGCTGGACCACCCGCGGGTGATGCGCATCGTGCTGCTGGACGCCTGTTACGAGGATCCCGAGGGGTTCGCCCGTTGGCTGGCGGCGGACGAATCGCGCCGGCTCATCCTGGTCACGGTGCACACCCTCTCGCTCTCGGAGGCGCTGCTCTCGCGCTTTCCCTTCGCGCTGCGGCGCGAGGGCATCCCCGATCGCTACTACCCGCCGTTCTCGCAGGAGGAGCAGTCCGCTCGCTTGTTGTACATTCTGTCGCAGTTCGACCACCAGGGCCTGGTGGAAGAGGGCGCGGTGATCCCGACGCTCCTCGAGATCTGCGATCTCGCCGAGCTGCCGCGGGAGCGCTCACGCCTCCCCTGGGAGTGATCGCCGCCAACGTCAAGGAGGGAATGTGGGAATCCGCAACGTTGTCGTGAAGCCGCTGGGGAAGATGCCGCCCTTTCGCAAGATCGCCATGGGCACCTGGGCCCATCCGGGGGATCCGCAGATCTACGGCACGCTGGAGATCGATCTCACCCCGGCCAACGCCTGGCTGGCGAAACTGCCGCCGGACGCTCCCAAGATCACCGTGACCCACATGATCGCCCGGGCCATCGGGATGGCGCTCGGGCGCTACCCGGAGCTCAACGGCTTCGTGCGCTTTCGCAAGATCTATCTGCGCCAGAGCGTCGATCTGGCCATCCTGGCGGCGGTGAAGCACGACTCCGGGCGAGAGGATCTGTCCTCGGTGAAGCTCGAGGGCGTGGACAAGATGAGCGTGCGCCAGATCGCCCAGGCGCTCGCCGATCGCCTGGAGCACCTGCGGCAGAAGCGCGACACCGCCTTGCAGAAGACCGCCAAGCTGCTGTCGGTGCTGCCGGGGTTCCTGGTTCGTTTCTTGCTCTGGTTCACGGCCTTCGTCTCCTACACCCTCAACATCCGCTTCCCCGGCATCCCGAGAGACTCGTTCGGCGCCTGCATTCTCACCAACGTGGGCATGTTCGGCCTCGACCTGGCCTTCGCGCCGCTAGTGCCGTACTCGCGCGCCCCCATCGTGCTCCTGGTCGGCGAGGCCAAGAAGCGGCCGGTGGTGATCGATGACCGGGTGGAGGTGCGCGACATGGTGCGTCTCAACGCCACCGTCGATCACCGCTTCTGCGACGGGGCGCTGCTCGCCAAGATGGTCAAGGTGATCCGCGAGGCCTTCGCCGATCCCGACACTCACTTCGGGCCGGTGCATGAGCCCCCGGCGGGGGGATAGGGGACGCGGCCTGGGACCTTGGGGGAGCTAGAGGTTGAGGAAGCTCGCCCCGGCGGGTAACGTCAGCTCGCGCACCGCCACCTGGATGTCGCGCCCGTCCCAGGTGATGTCCTGGCGCCGCAGGGCGATCGGCCGGTTGTGCGCCGGCGAGCGCACGAAGAGCCGCAGCGACATCTCCGCCTTCTCGCCCGGGGAGAGCATCAGCCCGGTGAGCCCCACGGCGGAGCCGTCGATCGGCTGTCCGGCGGCCGCCTCGGCGGCGCCCTTCATCGTCCCCAGACGCAGATCCACTCCGGCGTCCTCCCAGGTGACCAGCACCAACGTGCCGGTCCCGCGGAAAAGCTTCAGCTCCTTCAGCCGGGTCTTCTGGCCCTCCGCCGCCCGCGCGGCCTCCGGCCCCGGCGCCGGCGCCGAAAGCAGGCGAGCCAGCCGGGCCGCCGAGAGCATGCGCGCCCACAGGCGCGGATCGTGTGTCCCCGGCCGTCCGGCGCCCGCCGCCACCTGGCGCTCGATGCGCAGCGCCTCGTCCACCCGTCCGGCGCCCGCCGCGGCCGAGGCCAGGCGCAGCCAGCCCAGGGCGTCATCGGGGTTGTCCTCGGTCAAGGTGCGGAACTGCCGGTAGGCCGGATCGTACCAGCCGTGGGCCAGCAGGATGTCTCCCAGCAACCGGCGGGCCTGCCGGTTTAGCGGATCGAACTCCACGATCTCGGAGTAGCTGCGCACCGCCTCTTCCACGCGCTCCTGCGAGGCCAGGACCGAGCCGAGCTCGCGCGAGAGAAACGGCGTGGCCAGGCCCGCGTCCCGAATCCGGCGTAGCTGCAGCGCCGCCTCGTCCAGGCGGCGGGTCTGCGCCAGGAGCTGGGCCAGGCGGATCAACCCGTTGGGATCCTCGCCCGAGCGGGTCAACACCTCGCGCAGGCGTTGCAGGCGTTTTTCGGGGTCGGCGAGTTTTGCGAGCTCCCCGTCCACCACCGCCCAGTTGACCTCGCCACCGAACAACGCCTTCTCCGCCACGGCCGTGATTCGGGGATCCAGCGTGCGGCGCAGGATGAGGCGGGCCAGGTGCCGCTGGGTCTCGAGGTCTCCCTTGAAGAAGGCCAGCACCTCGCGGGCGCTGCCCTCGTCTTGCACGGACTGCTGCAAAAAGTACAGGAAGGTGGCCTCGCTGGCCCAGTCCGATAGCTCGCAGCTCTGGCGCGCGGAGATGTAGCGGCCCAGGAGCTCGGATACGTTGCGGGCGGTGCGCAGGCGCTGCTGCCAGACGACCACGCGCTCCGACAGGGGACGGCGGGCGATGTCCGAGCACGCCGCAAGCTCTCTGGCCAGGCGCGGATCCGGCACCTGTTGCACCGCTGGTGGCGGCGGGGCCGCGGCCGGTCCCGCCCCGCCGGCGCGGGGCCCACCGGGCGGGGGAGAGGTCGCCGGTGCCGCCGCCAGGGCATCATCGGCGGGCCGGGCCATCTCGGCTTCCAGCACGCGGTCCTCCACGGGCGCGGAGCGGACTCGCTCCGCGCGGACCGGCGCGCGCCGGACAGGCGGCGGCGTCGGCGCGACGGCGACGGCGGGACTCGCGGCGGTGGCCAGCGGCGACGGTCGGACCTCGGGCCGCCGGTCGGCCATGGCCAGGCGCAGGCCGCGCAGGGGGTACCAGCGCCGGGCGATGCCCATGGCGGCGTAGGCCGCCTCGGACTCGAGGGCCAGGATGCTGGTGAACGGGGTCATGAGCCCGTAGCCGATGCCGAGCTGCATCACCTTGCCCCGGATCTCCTCGGGATCGCGGGCCGAGCCCAGCAGACGCCGGATGTACTCCGCGGCCCACAGGCGCGGCACGAAGGCCGCCACCACGCCCTGCTCCCAGATGGCGGGATACTCCCGAGCGAAGGGCTGGCCCGCCAGCCGGCCGCGCACGCGGATGCGATCGGGGAGGCGCGAGTGGGTGCGGGCCAGCAGCAGCACCTCGTCGCCGCACTTGAGCTTGCCCCCGGAGTTCTCGAACACCTCGTCCAGGCCCGCGCCGAGGTCCACGGAGAACTCGGTGATGGCCGGGGTCTTGAGCTGCGACACCAGGGCGAGCGCCTGGCCGGTGACCTGGGACGGTTCGCCGACCTCGAAGGCCGCGCCACCGCCGGCCGCGGCCAGGGCGGAGAGCAACCGGCCATTGGCGCGCGGACCGACCCCCACCGCGAAGAAACGGGCCCGTGAGGTGGCCATGGCCCGCTCCAGACCCTCTACCAGCCGCGCGCCGGACAGCTCTCCCGATGTGGGCTGGCCGTCGCCGATGTAGATCACCGCCGGCTGCTCAGCGGCGTACAGGCGGGAGAGCGCCGCGTCGAACATGGCCGACAGATCAGTGGCCCCGCCCTCCGGGTGCTCGGCCAGGCGTTTCAGCGCCGCCGAGATGTTCTCCTCGCTGGCCGGGGCCAATCCCTCGGTCGGAAACAGCACCACCGGGCGCACGTCCAAGGCCATGAGCGCGAAGCGGTCCCCCTCGGAGAGCGAGCGCAGGATGGCCCGGGCCGCGGCCGCCTGCAGCGAGCGGGCGGCGTCGTCCCCGCCGGCCGAGGTGTCCACCACCAGCACCACCTCGCCGCGGGGTTGGGGGATCTTCGGCCATTCCACGTCGGGCACGTAGCGTAAAAGGACGTAGTCCGCCGCGTCCTCGCCGGGAGAGAAGCGGAACAGCCGCAGCGGTGCGACCTTGCGGGTGAGGCGGGCCTCCAGCACGAAGTCACTGCGCGGCAGGTAGCCGGAGCGGCGCAGGGTGACCCGGCGGCCGCCATCCTCCACCCGCGCCTCGGCCAGGGTGGCGATGTCCATGGCGCGGCCGTCGTCGCCCAGGTCCACGTTGAGCGAAAACTCCCCGATGCGGGCCGGATCGGCCGACTGCATCGGGTACAGGTAGCGCAGCTCGCCGCCGCCGTCGGGCAACACCTCCAGGTAGCGCAACACCACCCGGCGGCTGCCGCCGGCCGGCACCGGGAAGATGCGGGAGCGGTAGCTGCGCCCGTCGAGCCACTCCAGTAGCGCGGGCGCGTGACCCGAGGACGCGGCCTGCGTGTAGCGGGCGGCGGCTTCGCGGCGTTCGATGAACTCGCCCTCGATCAACGCGCCGTTCTGCTCGACCGCGAAACCGGTCACGCTGGCCCCTGCCGGCAGGGTGAACCAGTACCAGCCCTCCAGGGGACGCTCGGAAGGGTTGAAGAAGGTCTGATCCACCTCGGTCTCGGCCAGGCCGGCGCGGATCACCACCCGCACCGCCTGACGGGCGACCTCCAGCCGAGCCGCCGGAGTCCCCGGCGCCGCCTGTGGATCCACCCCGAAGATCTGTCCCGCGCCGGCGCCCGAGCCGACCAGGGGATGGTCCGCCAGCCCCCCGGTCCAGTCCTCCCAATACGCCACCGGCGCCACCTTGGGCTCGCCGCTGGCCGGGGCCTGGGCCTGCTCCCCGGCGTGCACGTCCACCCGGCCGCCCGGAGCGCTGACGGTGGCCAGGCCGCGGGCCACGTACACCTGGGCGCCGCCGGCCAGCGCCGAGACGGACAGCCCGGCGTCCGAGGCGAAGATGCGCGCCGCGCCAGCCTGGACCAAGAGTCCGCCGCGCTCGGTCGGAGGGGTGTCCAGCCAGGCCTCGCCCTGCTGTAGGGTCAGCGCGTCCGGCGCGACGACGATCTCGCTCTTGTCGCGCAAGAAGACCGCCGAGCCGTCCGACAGGCGCACCAGGGCCCGGGCGCCCGGGCCGGTCCGGAGCCGCGTCCCCGGGGCCAGCGCCGCGCCGGAGAGGGCGGGGCGCGCCCCGCGGCCGCTGTCTTGCCGGACCTCGCCGGCGGCCAGCTCCACTCTCGCCAGCAGCGACTGGGCCGCCTTCGGGGGAGGGGCCGCGAGGAACACCGCCAGCACCACACAACCCAGCATGGAGACCATGGCACGCTCCTTTGCGATTCCTGGAACTGCGCGAGCATACGCTACCGACGCACCGCAGGCTAGTTGGTTTTACACCCGCCGATTGACAGGCTCGCGCCCCGTTGGATAGCCTGCGGCATCCTCGAGCCAGGAGAGCCCATGCCACGGATCACGCTGCGCCAGAAGCTGCGCTACCGGTTCGACAACTCCATGTCCAAGGGGACGGTGGCGTTGATCGGCTACCTGTTCTTGATCTCGATCATCATGATCCTGGTGGTGGCCGCCGTGGTGGTCGTAACCGGCATCGCCCCCGAGGAGGAGGGCCGGCCCAAGGGGTTCGTCGAGGTGGCCTGGATGAGCCTGATGCGCACCCTGGATGCGGGCACCATGGGCGGCGACACCGGCAGTTGGTGGTTCCTCATCGCCATGTTCGCGGTCACCCTGGGCGGCATCTTCATCGTGAGCACGCTCATCGGCGTGCTCACCTCGGGCATCGAGGCCAAGATGGAGGAGCTGCGCAAGGGCCGCTCGCTGGTGGTGGAGAAGGACCACACCGTCATCCTGGGCTGGTCGCCGCAGGTGTTCACCATCATCTCCGAGCTCGTCGCCGCCAACGAGAACCAGCGCCGCGGCTGCGTCGCCATCCTGGCCGAAAAGGACAAGGTGGAGATGGAGGACGAGATCCGCGCCAAGGTGCCTGACACTCGGAACACCCGGGTGGTGTGCCGCTGCGGCAGCCCGACGGATCTCACCGACCTCGAGATCGTCAACCCGCACCAGGCCAAGTCCATCATCATCCTCTCGCCCGAGGGGGAAAACCCCGACTCGAAGGTCATCAAGACCATCCTGGCCATCACCAACAACCCCCACCGCCGCCCCGAGCCCTACCACGTGGTGGCCGAGATCCGCTCCCTGGACAACGCCCCGCTGGCGCGCCTGGTGGGCAAGGGCGAGGCGCAGCTGGTGCTGGTCGAGGATCTGGTCTCGCGCATCATGGTGCAGACCTGCCGCCAGGCCGGGCTGTCGCTGGTGTATACCGAGCTGCTCAACTTCGGCGGCGACGAGATCTACTTCCAGGAGGAGCCCCGGCTCGTCGGCAAGACCCTGGGCGAGGCGCTGTTCATGTACGAGGACTCGTGCCTCATCGGCCTGCGTTTCGCCGACGGCCGCATCGCCCTCAACCCGCCGCTCGCCACCCGCATCGCCCCCGGCGACAAGATCATCGCCATCTCCGAGGACGACGACACGGTGGTGCCCTCGGGAAGGAGCGACTTCGGCATCGACGAATCCGCCATCCGCGAGCCGTCGCCCCGGCAGAAACAGCCCGAGCGGACCTTGTTCCTCGGCTGGAACCGCCGCGGCGCGGCCATGATCCGCGAGCTCGACAGCTACGTGGCCCCCGGCTCGCAGGTGACGGTGGTGGCCGAGCGGGCCGAGGTGCGCGAGGAGCTGCTCGAGAAGTGCAAGGGCCTCAAGAACCAGAAGCTCTCCTTCCGGCAAGGGGACACCACCGACCGCAAGATCCTGGAGGGTCTGCAGCCGACGGCCTTCAACCACGTCATCACCCTGAGCGCCTTCGACACCCTGGATCCGCAGGAGGCCGACTCCCGCACGCTGGTCACCTTGCTCTACCTGCGCGAGATCGGCGAGAAGGCCCATCACCCCTTCTCCATCACCAGCGAGATGCGGGACGTGCGCAACCGGGAGCTGGCGCTGGTGACCCGGGCCGATGACTTCATCGTGAGCGACTCCATGGTGAGCTTGATGCTGGCGCAGCTTTCCGAAAACAAGGAGCTGGAGCTCGTGTTTGCGGACCTGTTCGATCCTGAGGGATCGGAGATCTACCTGAAGCCCGCCGCCGACTACGTCGAGCTCGGTCGGGAGGTGAACTTCTACACCGTGCTCGAGGCCGCCCGCCGGCGGAACGAAATCGCCATCGGCTACTCGGTGCGGGCCTGGGCCAACAACCCCGAGAAGGGCAACGGGGTCATCACCAACCCGGACAAGTCCGCGCGCTTTGCCCTCACCGCAGAGGACCGCGTCATCGTGCTCGCCGAGTCCGACTGAAAGATTTTCCGTTCTCGCGAAAAACGATGTTCAGGGGCAGGCCCGGTGGCAGACTCTGACGCCGGCGGCGCATTCGACGGCGGCCGCGCAGGAGAAGTTGCAGTGCTGCACGTTCTGGCACTCGATGAGGCAGGCGGAGTCATCCGCGCAATCCAGCTGGCAGAACTGGCACCCATCGCAGCGCAAGTCGCAGCGGGATCCGTCCTGGCAGCTCAGTTGGCACTGGTGGGCCTGGCGGCACGAGACGTCGCACTCACCGCCATGGCACACCAGGTTGCCGTCATGATTGTTGGATACAGAGAGCGAGCAACTCGAGCCGGCCAGGCAGCTCGCGTCACAGTCATGGAGCCCATCGCAGGCCAGGGCGCAAGCGCAGCCGGCGAGGCAGGCGGGGCAGGTGGTGGGACAGTCCACCGCGCAGCACTGGCCGGGTTGGCACGTCTCGCAGGCCACGGGGCTCGCGCATGCGGAGCCGCCGTCGTCGCCGTCCCCGTCGCTCTCCATGTCGCTCTCGACACCTCCGTCGTCGCCGGTCGCTTCGTCCCCACCGTCCGGGGCGACTTCCTCACCGCCGGAATCCTGCTGGCCGTCCTCGGAGAGATCGTGTGGAAACACACAGCGGTTCGTGACCGGGTCGCAGACGTACCCCGCAAGACAGCGCCCGGCATCGTCGCATGCCTTCCCCCAGGGGTCGAAGGAGCAACCCAGGGCGCACACGCAGGCAAGACCTCCTCCAGGGAAAGGCGTTGCCAGGTAGAAAAGCAATGAAGCAACGCGTCTCACGGATATACATTATACAGAAGAACAGCTTTTACAAAGACATGACCGCTCGAGCTGCGGACGCAGCGCGGTGGCCGGAAGGTGTCGGCTTACAACCCACTGAATCCGCTTGGAATCCGGAAAACAGGATGCATGATTCAGGGCAATCCGGCGTGAATCCGGCGTGAGTGGCACCCAGAGGTGCCCAAAGATTCTATCCGAAGGCTCCTCTTCGGTGGAGACGGTACGCCGGGGCCGCTGGCATCTCGTCCTTGCCAAATTGTGGGCCCTGGCTCTACAATTTGATCACAACAAACATTCCAAATGGAGAAGGCGAGATGCGGCAACCAATTGTCGATCAGGCAAGGCTGGTCAGGTTGCAGGATCAGTCCCGGTGGTGCTGGCCCAACCGATCTGTAATGGTCCAGATCGTTCTCGGTCTTTGGGTCGGCCTGTGGGTCCCCGCGTGCGTTGTGCGGTACGGGGATTCCCGCCAAGAAGAAAGGAGGAACATCCGGGCGCTCAAAGTCGGCGCGCCGGTGGCGGACTTCGCGGCGAACGACATCAATGGTGAGATCGTCTGGCTCGGGAAATACGTGCGAATCGGGGAGGAGGAGCCCGAGCAGCCCAAGGAAGTCCTGGTCAATTTCTTCGCCACCTGGTGCCCCTCGTGTCGGCGCGAGCTGCCGCAGATCGCGGCGTATCAGCGGCGCAACCCGGGCGTGCAAGTCATGGTCGTCGCGGAGCCTTCAAAAGACCTGAAGAATGTTGTCACCGAACTTCTCGGAGATTCGAAAGGGCAGATCCCTGTCATCGAGGATCCCGACATGAAAATCGTCAAGATCTTCTTCGGCCCCGACCCGCACTTTGTCCTTCCGTGCAGTTTTCTCATCTCCGCGGACGGAAAGATCGCCGCGCGAATCTATGGATTCTACGAGGAGGTGCCGATCGAACAACAACTCGCTGCCAGCAGGCACCGCAATCTCAAATGAGAGGGGTTGTCCCGGACGGGACCTGTTCGAAGTACAAGGATTCCTGGGGGTTATACGGCAGGATCTCCAAAAGATGGGGGAGGACCGGGGAGGACCGGGGTGGGTGGCACCCCGAAAACCGCCACGGAAAACCTGCCGCAGGCTTGCCGTAACTACTTGATTATGCTTGCTTTTCTGCGCGGTGGCCGCGGGCGAACTTCTTGAGCTCGTCGGCGAGCTTGTTCACGCGGTTCTTGATCGAGGCGATGTCGGCGCGGGTGGCGATGCCAATGGCCGAGGCCGCCTTCTGGCCCATGCTGGCGCGCGCCTTGTCGAGCTTCTTGCGCAGGGGGTCGATCTTCTGGTTCACGGTGTTCTGGACCTCGGTCATCTTGGCGTTCATCTTCTGGATGCGGGGATCGTTCTTCATCTTCATCATGGTGCTGTCCATGAGCGACATCATGCCCCGGGCCTGTCCCTCGAGCATGGTGAGGCGCTTCTGGATCTCGCCGATGGCATTGTTCAGGAATTTCGGCATGTTCTGGGTCAATTCGCGCTTCGTCATTTTTTTTCTCCTTGCTTGAACCCCTCGATTGGGATCCTGGTTGACGCAGAGAATAACGCATCGCGTTATGGGTGTCAAGAGTTTTTTTATGCGGTGCGTCAAAAACATTTTTCAGGATCCCCTAGCGTACAGGGCCCAAAGTGGATAATATGGGACAATAGTTGGCCGATTTCGGAGGAGGCCGGCATGAAAAAAATTTCGATATCGATCCTGGTTCTCGCCCTCGGTTCGCCCATGCTGTCTCGGGCCGAGGAGATGGCCTCGCAATATAAGCCCAACGTCGAGCGCAAGGTGTGCGAGAGCACGAGGCGCGCCGCCGATTTCTTGGTGATGGCGCAGATACCGTCGAAGGACGGGGGCGTGGGGTGGAACTGGGTGCTGGGGGATGGCTCGACCCCGGACAACGTGGCGGGGCTCATCGCACTCTCGCTCCTCGACGCCTATGCAGCCACCGGGGAGGAGAAGTACCTCGCCACCGCGCGTCGCTACGCCGATGGCCTGGTCGAGCGCGTGGCCCGCTTCTCGTCCGAGCGGTTGCCCTTCAAGGCCGACGTGGAACTCCTCGCCCGTCTGGGCGGCATGCCGCAAGGCGAACGCTACGCCAGAGCTGCCAGAGCGCTTTTCGAGGTGCTCCGTTCGCGCTCCACCGACGGTATGGCGGAGGTGCAGCGCATCCGGCTCGGGCGCGCCAGCGAACCGGCCCTGCTCGGCTTCGACGTGGCGCTGGCCATCCGTGCCGCCCAGGCGGTCGGCGAGCGCGCCTATGCCTACCAGCTCGCCGATTCGGTGCTGGCCGAGAAGCAGGGCTGGTATCGGTCCAAGGAGAGCGCGCGTTTCTCTCAGGTGTCGGCCGGGGCCTTGAGCCTGGCGCTCGAGCGCCTCGACGGCGGTCACTACCGCAAGGCCATCGACCGGCTGCGCGCAGACCTCTTGGCTGCGCAACAGCCGAACGGCGCCTTCAGCGAGAACGAGACCCAGCCCAGCGCCTACGCCACCCTGAGCCTACTGGCCGGCCTCACCGAGCGCGAGCGGCGCGCGGGCCTCGCGGGCCTGCGCTGGCTCAAATCCACCATGCTGCGCGCGGGCGGCTTCGCCCATTACAACGATTACATGCCGGAGCCCTTCGTGGGGCAGGTGGTCTCCGAGGTGAACGCCGAGGTGCTCTTTGCGCTTTCCCTGGCCTGCGCCACGGGTCAGGAGGTGGATTGAGGTCGGGCATGCGGCTCTGGCAGGCAAGCCTGCTCTCGGCGGCCGTGCACGCGGGGATCCTGACGCTCCCTGCCCAAGAGCCGCCCGCGCGCGTCGAGCGCAAGAAGCCGCGCGAGGTGCAACTGGTAAAGCTCCCGCCGCCCGAGATCTCATCGGCAAAGAAGGCGCGCGTGGTGGAGGCACACCGGCCGGGGACGCCGGGCCGGGAGCGGCCCGAGAGCGCCTCGACCGCGAAGACCCCCGCGCCCACCCCTCACAAGAGCGGCCCGAGCGTTCAGCGCACAACCATGGCTCCCACGCCAAGCCAGCGGAAGATGCTGCCAATTCAAAGGACAGTCGCCGATGCCCGGCGCGTGGCCCGGTCCTCGGCGCGGCTCGCGGCCGCACCGCGCCATCTGCGAGAAGCGGTCCCACCGCCCGATCAGCCGAAAATCCCGCCGCCGCGGCCGCGTGAGGCGCCGCCGATCAGGAGCGGTCAACCGGACCACCCGGCGCCGCCGAAGACCACCACGCGCATGCTCTCGGCTCCGGACGGAACCACCGTGGTGGCCCGCCTGACCCGCGTCAACCGCTCCGAGGCCCCGAAGGAAGCGCCGCCCGTGCCGCATCACGAGGCGGAGCTGGATTTTGCCCTGGGCCATCCTGTCCCCTTGCGCGCGGTGGACCCGGGCACCGTCGGGCTCAGGCAACCCGGTGAGGGCGTCTTCGGTGTGGGCGGTGACGTCGGAACGGTGGCGGTCACGGTGGGAAACGGCGGGGGAGACGTCTCGCCCCGGCTAATGCTCATCCAGAAGCGCATCGACTCGGTGGCGGCCTTGCTGCGTTCAGCGCGCAAGGATTGTCCGGGGGCGAAGGGGTTCGTGCGGGTCGAGTTTCAGATCCAGAAGAACGGCTACCCGGCCAACAAGCGGTTGCGCGCCTCCTCCGGGGATCCCTGTCTGGAGGACAAGGCCGGGGCGGTCATCCATCTGGCCGAGCCGTACCCGTACGTCTCCGGTTGGGTGCCGGTGACCATGGACTTCAATTGAGCTTGCCGGCGTGGCGCACGTCGCGGCCGCGGAGCATGTAGATCACCTCCTCGGCCAGGTTGGTGGCGTGATCGGCGATGCGCTCCAGGTACTTGATCACCGACTGGACGTGGATGGCCGGCTCCAGCGTGGCCGGCTCGTTCCGCATGATCTCCAGGATCTCGGAGAAGACCTGGTCGTACAGCCGGTCCACCTCGTCGTCCTGGGCGATGACCTGCTCGGCCAGGCTCTCGTTGCCGTTCACGAAGGCATCGGAGGCCTCGCGGAGCATCTTCTGCACCCGATCCGCCATGAGCGGGATGTCCTGGTAGGGTTTGAGCTGCAAAAAGGCCATGAGATCGATGACCCGCTCGCAGATGTTCACCGCCAGGTCGCCGATGCGCTCGAGATCGGTCACCATCTTGAGCGCCAGGGTGATGAAGCGCAGGTCCGAGCCCATGGGCTGGCGCCGGGCCAGCAGGGTCAGGCACATCTGGTCGCACTCCATCTCGTCGCGGTTGACGTGGTGATCCTTTTCGATGGTCTCGCGGGCGAGTTGCTCGTCCCGGCGCACCAGTGCCCGCACCGAGTCCGCGATCATCTCCTCCACCCGCCCGGTCATGAGCAGCAGCCGCTCGCGCAGCGTGGTGAGCTGGTTTTCGTACTCGCGATCCGTGTGTGTCTTGGATAGGGGCATGCGTTCATCCTAGCCGAATTTTCCGGTGATGTAATCTTCGGTGCGCGGATCCTTGGGGGCGGTGAAGATCTGCTCGGTGGCGCCGTACTCGACCAGCTCGCCCATCAAGAAGAAGGCGGTGAAGTCGGCCACCCGCGCCGCCTGCTGCAGGTTGTGGGTGACGATGACGATGGTGTAGCGGCCGCGCAGCTCCTGGATCAATCCTTCGATGCGGGCGGTGGCGATGGGATCGAGGGCCGAGCAGGGTTCGTCCATGAGCAGCACCCGCGGCTCGACCGCCAGCGCCCGGGCGATGCACAGGCGCTGCTGCTGCCCGCCAGAGAGCGCCGTGCCCGGCCGGTGGAGGATGTCCTTCACCTCGTCCCACAGGGCCGCGGCGCACAGCGCACTCTGCACCCGCTCGGCGATGTCGTCGGCCGAGAGGCGGTAGTGGAGCCGGAGGCCGTAGGCCACGTTGTCGAAGATGCTCATGGGGAAGGGGGTGGGCTTCTGGAAGATCATGCCCACCTGCCGGCGCAGCTCGATGAGGTCGGTCTTGGGATCGAGCACGTTCTGACCGTCGATGATCACCTCGCCGGTGGCGCGCTGCTCGCGGTAGAGCTGGTAGATGCGGTTGTACACCCGGATGTGGGTGGACTTGCCGCAGCCGGAGGGCCCGATGATGGCGGTGACCTTGCCGGCCTCGATGTCCAGGTTGTTGTCCTTGAGCGCGCGGGTGGCGCCGTAGTAGAAGTCCAGGTGCCGCACCTGGATGCTCGGCGGCGGTGCCGCGGGGCTCGTCTCGCAGGTTTCGGGGCGGGTGATGACGCGCACGGCGGAGGCCAGGTTCATGTCTTCTTCTCCCGGGACAGGATACGGGCGCCGAGGGTGAGCGCCAGCACCGAGGCCACGATGAGCAGCGAGCCTCCCCAGGCGGCGCGCTGCCAGTTCTCGTAGGGGGACATGGCGTAGTTGAAGATGGTCACGGTCAGGTTGGCGGTGGGCTCCGAGAGCTTGTCCGGCCAGTAGGGGCTGTTCAACGCGGTGAAGAGCAACGGCGCGGTCTCGCCGGTCACCCGGGCCACCGCCAGCAGCACCCCGGTGACGAGCCCGCCGCGGGCGGCCCGAAACAGCACCGAGAGCGTCACCTTCCAGCGCGGCGAGCCCACCGCCAGCGCCGCCTCGCGCAGCGCGTTGGGCACCAGCAGCAACATCTCCTCGGTGGTGCGCGAGACGATGGGGATCATGATCATGGCGAGGGCGAACACCGCGGCCCAGCCCGAGAAATGCCCGCTGGTGACCACCAAAAGCCCGTAGGCGAACAGGCCCACCAGGATGGAGGGGACGCCCATCATGGCGCTCATCACGAAGCGCACCACGTCGCCGAAGCGCTTGCCGCGGCCGTACTCGGACAGGTACACCCCACCCAGCATGCCCGCCGGCACGCCGAACAGGGCGGCCAGCCCGGTGATCATGAGCGTTCCCAGCATGGCGTTGGCCAGCCCGCCGCCCTCGACGCCCGGCGGCGCAGGCAGTTCGGTGAAGAACGCCGGGTTGAAGGCCGCGGCGCCACGGCGCACCACCTCGAACAGGATCCAGAAGAGCACGGCGATGCCGATGCCCGAGCCGAGAGAGGAGAGCCCCTTGACGGCGAGGTCCAGCGCCTTGCGCAGGTGGGGGTTCTTCTTCTTCACAGGCCCGCTCCCATCTTGCGCTGGATGCGCCTCAGCCACAGGTGGGTGGCCACCTGGATGAGCAGCGTCATGACCAGCAGGGTGAGCCCCAGCGCGAACAGCGAGCTGCGGTACATGGGCTCGGAGGCCTCGTTGAACTCGTTGGCCAGCGTCGAGGCGATGGTGTTGCCCGGGGCGAAGAGCGACCCCGACAGGCGGTGCTCGTTGCCGATCACGAAGGTGACCGCCATGGTCTCGCCCACCGCCCGCCCCAGTCCCAGGAAGATGGCGCCCACCAGCCCCTGGATGCCGTAGCGCATGGTGACCCGGCGGGTGGCCTCCCAGGTGGTGGAGCCCATGCCGTGCGCCGCCTCCTTGACCACCGGCGGCACCATCTGGAACACGTCGCGCATCACCGACGAGGTGTATGGCAGCACCATGAAGGCCAGGATGATGCCGGCCGGCAGCATGCCGATGCCGATGGGCGGTCCGGCCACAAGGAAGCACTCCTCACCAAAAAGTTCTTGCAGGAAGGGCTGGAGATGTTCGGATAGCCAGGGGGCGAACACGAACAGGCCCCACATGCCGTAGATGATGCTGGGGATGGCGGCAAGAAGCTCGATGGCCAGACCCACGGGCCGCGAGATGAAGGGCGGTGCCAGCTCGACCAGGAACAGGGCGATCACCAGGCTGAGCGGCACCGCGAAGAGCAGGGCGATGAAGGTCGAGACCAGCGTGCCGAAGATGGAGGAGAGCGCACCGAAGTCCTGCCGTACCGGGTCCCAGGCCGACGAGGACACGAACCCCAGGCCGAAGCGCGACAGCGCCTGGGCCGAGCCGGAGGCGATCTCGAAGAACAGCCCCGCCATCAAGAGCAAGGCCAGCGCGGCGCAGCCGAACGAGAGGGCACCGAAGAGCCGATCTCCCCAGCGTCCTGCGGGCCGCGCCTGGCTCATCCGTGCTCCTTGGGGAAGATCAGTTGAACACCGGCGTGCCCGAGGCGCGGACGTCGGCGCGCCACATGGTGCGCACCAGCTCGGAGACGCTCTTCGGCATGGGCACGTAGTCGAGCTTCTTCGCCGCCGCCTCGCCGTTCGCAAAGCACCAGTCGAAGAACTTGAGCACCTCGCGGGCCTTGGCGGCGTTCGCCTGCTCGCGGTGCATCAGGATGAAGGAGGCGCCGGTGATGGGCCAGCTCTTCTCGCCCGGCTGGTCGGTGAGCACCATGTAGAAGCCGGGGGCGTTCTGCCAGTCGGCGCTGGCGGAGGCCTCCTGGAACGCCTCCATGGTGGGGGAGACGAACACGCCGGCGCGGTTCTTGAGCTTTGCGGTGGCGAGCTTGTTCTGGACCGCGTAGGCGTACTCCACGTAGCCGATGCCGCCTTTCACCTTCTGGGTATAGGCGGTGACACCCTCGTTGCCCTTGCCGCCCATGCCCACCGGCCAGGACACTTCCTTGTTGCAGCCGACCTTGGCGCGCCAGTCCGCCGACACCTTGTCCAGGTAGTTGGTGAACAGCCAGGTGGTGCCGGAGCCGTCGGCACGATGCACCACCGAGATGGGCAGCGCCGGGAGCTTCTGCCCGGGGTTGAGATTGGCGATGGCGGGGTCGTTCCACTTCTTTATCTTGCCCAGGAAGATGTCGGCGAGCGTGGCCCCGTCGAGCTGGAGCTGGTTGGCGCCGATGCCGGGCAGGTTCACCACCACCACCACCCCGCCCATGATCATGGGCCATTGCACCAGGCCGGCCTGGTCGAGCTCTTCCTTCTTGAGCGGGGCGTCCGAGGCCCCGAAGTCCACGGTTTTGGCCTTGATCTGCTGGATGCCGCCGCCGGAGCCGATGGACTGGTAGTTGAGCTGCACGCCCGTCTGCTTGTGATATTCGTCGGCCCAGCGCGCATAGATGGGGTAGGGGAAGCTGGCGCCGGCGCCGTCGATGCGGACCGGGTCGGCGGCGAGCGCGTCGCCCGCGCCGAGCCACCCGCCGGCGATCGTCAGGCACAGGATCAGGGCCACTTTCGTCGAGAGCTTGGCGTTCATGAGAATCCTCCTGGGAGGCTTTCCGGGACCTTGGCCTGGAATCGGCGCTCGACCCGGTGTCATCGTGCCTCCGGTTTGTGACATTTGGGTGAAGTGGTGGTGAACAGACCGCAACTACAGGGAGAACACGAGGTGGGTGAGCACCCGGTAGTCCACCCGGTCGTCCCCGGTGCTCTTGCCCGTGAGCGCCGCCTGGTTGATGAGCGCCCCGCCCAGAAGCTGCCACTTGAAGTTGTGTTTCTCGAAGTACCAAGAGAGCCCGACCGATACCTCCTGGGCGCTCTTCTGGTCCTTGGGGGAGGCCAGCGAGTAACGGACCACCGGCTGGAACTGTCTGGCGATGAGGTAGCCCGCCTGGAGGTAGAACCCCGCGGCCGCGTACTCCTGGTCGAAGAACCCGGTGTCCGCGCCGGCCTCGGGCGCTTTCTGGGCGGTGGCGGCGAAGACGGCGCCGGAGAACGACAGGCCCTCGAACTTCATCATGAAGTCGATGCCGGCCCGCACGCCGGACTTGTTGTCGTCGTCGGTGTCGAAGTCGGCGAGAACGTTGGCGGCGAGGGAGAGGCGGAAGCCGCCGCCCTCCAGATCGGCCTCGCTGTAGCCGTCGATGCCACCCAGGTTGATGCCGGCGCGGGCCACCAGCGCGGGGTGGAACTTCTTGGGGACGTTGGAAAACGATCCGCTGCCGACGCTCACCGCCCCGGTTTCGGGATCGAGGGTGCCGCTGCCCGAGAACCAGGGTTTGTCGCCGGGGTACTTGTTCTGGTAGTCGCCGTTGAACACCCCCACGGCGTACTCGAATGGCGGGGACTTGGTGTAGTTGTTGTGGATGGCCAGGCCGATGTCGTAGCCCTCGCCGAAGTAGCCGTTGACGAACGAGCGCTCGACCATCTCGTTTCTGCCGGAGGACAGGATGAACTGCCGGGCGAAGGGGCGCTTCCACATGCCGGCCCGAAGGTGCAGCGTCTTGGGGACGAAGGCGTAGTCGGCGTAGGCGTCGAGGATTTTCACGAACCCCTTGCCGAAGTCCGATTCGAACATGTACTCGAGCGCCGGGGTGAAGGCCTTGCCGCCCATGGTGAGCCGCGCCACCGAGGCCGAAAAGTTCATCTCCTGCGTGCGATCCTTTTCCTGGCCCTCGTCCTTGGAGGCGAAGGCGTACTGCGCGTGCACGCGCAGCTTGAGCTTGAGCTCGAACTTGCCGTCCGCGGAACGGAGGAAGAGCCCCTGGTCGTAGCCGGCGGTGGGGAGCGATTCCGGCGCCTTCTCGCGCAGCGCCGGATCGCCGACGCCGCTCTCCGGTTTTGCCTCGTCGGCGTACGCCGGCAGAACGACCAGCGAAAGAACCCACAGCAGCGCCGAGACCCACAGCGTCACATTTCTTCGAGTCATCACGGCTCCTCCTTTTTGAAGTTGATCCTCCTCGAGCCGCGGGCAAGATGCCTCCCGCGTGTGACGTTTTCGTTGCGAAGAGCGGAATTTGCGGAAAATTCGGTCGCGGCTGGTTCAGCCAGCCCCCGCCCGTGGCAGGCGCACCCAGAAGCGCGAGCCACGGGGCTCGACGGGCTCCATCCCCACGCTCCCCCCCATGGCCTCGGCCAGGCGTTTCACGATGGCCAGGCCCAACCCCGTCCCCCCCAGCTCCCGAGAGCGGCCGGGGTCCACCCGGTAGAAGCGCTCGAAGATTCGCTCCCGGTGCTCGGGGGCGATGCCGGGCCCGTCGTCCTCGACCTCCAGACGGACGAAGTCGTCCTCCAGCCGCGCGCCCAGGCGGATGCGGCCGTCCTCGGGGGTGTACTTGATGGCGTTGTCGAGCAGGTTCTGCAGGATCTGCTCCAGGGCGCGCTCGTCGGCGCTCACCGAAAGGTCAGCCGGGATCTCGCAAGAGGGCGCCTGCTTCTTCGCCTGCGCCGCCGCGCGCAGGAGATCCACGATCCGCTGTCCGGTATCCAGGCAACGGATCGCCCGCCGCTCGAGGCTGAGCGTGCCGGACTCGATCCGCGACAGGTCGAGGAGGTCGGCAATCAGCCGTGAGAGTCGCTCGGCGTTGTGGCGGATGGCCTCCACGAACGGCCGCGCCTGTGCCGTGTCCTCCAGGGCGCCGTCGAGCAGGGTCTCGGCGTTGGCCAGCACCACGCTCACCGGCGTGCGCAGCTCGTGCGAGGCGTTGGCCACGAAGTCCCGGCGCACCTTCTCCAGCCTGCGCAGCTCGGTGACGTCGCGCAGCAGCAGCATCATGCCGCCGGCGTAGCGCAGCGAACTGGCGCGGGCCAGGATGCGCCGCGGCCGGGAAGAGCCGAGGTCGAATTCGGCGCTGGCCTGTCCCTCCCGTCGCCCGCGCTCGACCAGCGCGCTGAGCGCCGGCGCACGCGCCACCTCGAGCAGCAACCGGCCGGCCGGGTTCTGGGCCACGCCCAGCATGGCGGCGGCGGCGGTGTTGATCAGGGTGACCATCGAGTCGCGGTCGATGTCCAGCACGCCCTCTTCCATGCTCTCCAGCAGAGACGCCAGGCGATCGCGCTCGGAGGCCAGCTCGTGCAATTTGCTTTCGATGTCTTGAGAGAGGCGATTCAGCGAGTCGGCCAGGCCGCCGAACTCGTCGTGCGACTCGACGGCGATGCTGCGCCGCTGGCCCGCGGCCAGCTCGCGCGCCCGCGCCACCAGCCGGCGCAAGGTGCGGGACAAGAGGTGTGAGGCGAAGGCGGACATGAGCAACGCCAAGAGCAGCGCCGCCAGGCCGCCGGCGACGAGGTACAGGCGCAGGCGGCTCACCACCCGATCCAGCCGGTCCAGCGGCCGGCTCACCCGCACGAAACCTTTCGTGGAGGCGCTCTCGAACGGCATGGCCAGGTAGAGCATCTCGGTCTCGCGCGTGGCGCTGTAGCGGCGGGCGATCCCGCGGCCGGCGGCCGCCGCGGCCTCGATCTCGGGACGGTGGGCGTGGTTCTCCAGCGCCGCCAGCTCTTCCCGGGCCACGGTGGAGTCCCCCAGAACCTCCCCGCTGGCGCTGACGATGGTGAAGCGCACGTCGCCCTCACCGGCCAAACGGTCGGCCAGCTTGTCGGCGTCCGCGATTGCCTCCGCTCCCGCGGCCCGTTCGACGGCGGCCCGGGCAGCGATGGCCAGCGTCGCCAGCTCTTCCTCGGCGTGCGTCTGGTACCAGTTGCGGATTTCGGTCTCGATCAGGATGCCGCCGAGGAGCAGCGCGATAAGGATGATGGCCGCCGACACCCAGAAGAGCCGGCCCCGCGCCCCGAGGTTCACGCCGGCTCCTCGCTGGCGCGAAAGCGGTATCCCACCCCGCGCACCGTCTCGATGAGGGGGGCCGCCTCGCCGAGCTTCTCCCGCAGCCTCTTGATGTGGGTGTCCACCGTGCGGGTGTCGATCTCCGGGTTCATCTCCCAGACGTCGGAGAGCAGCATCTCCCGCGTCTGCACCCGGCCCCGACGAAGCAGCAGGGTGGTGAGCAGGCGAAACTCCATGGCGGTGAGCTGGATCTCCCGCTCCGAGACGAAGACCCGGTGCCCCGGCACGTCCACCCGCAGGTTGCCGGCCGAAAGCTCCTCGGCTGCGCCGCCCGCCGCCGCCTGTCGGCGGCGCAGCACCGCCTGGATGCGCAACAGAAGCTCGCGCATGCTGAAGGGTTTCACCACGTAGTCATCGGCGCCCAGCTCGAAGCCCACCACCCGGTCCATCTCCTCCCCCTTGGCGGTGAGCATGATCACGGGTACGTCCTGCGTCGCCGGTTGGGCGCGCAGGGTGCGGCACACCTCAGTGCCCTGAATGTCCGGGAGCATGAGGTCGAGCAGCACCAGATCCGGCCGCGGCGTCTTGGCCGCCCGCTTGAGGGCCTCACGGCCGTTCTGGGCGAGGGCGGTGGCGAACCCTTCCTTGCGTAGGCGGTAGTCGAGGGTGCGCACGAGGTCGGGTTCGTCGTCCACGATCAGGATGAGCTTGGACATGTCGGCTCCTGGCCCCGAAAGTATACTCCGTGTACTCAAAATCCGTGAAGAAATGGTAGCCGGCGCGTGACAGGATGGCAAACTTCGGCCTAGCATTGCGGTGGGAGGCCTTCATGGACAGGATGGAGAAGGCGCGCGAGATCTTGCGGCGGCATCCGGTGGTGGACACCCACAGCCATTTTCTGCTGAACGGCCACTATCTGGGCAAGGACTTCGGCAAGCGCCACCGGCCGCCCTGGCTGTGGAACCCACTGCGCAACACCACCGATCTGCCCCGCTTGCAAGACGGCGGCATCGCCTGCGCCGCGGCCACGGTGTACATCCCCATCCCGCCGTTGCGCCTGTCTGCCTACAAGGCCTGCCTGCGCATGCTCGACACCCTGGACCGTCTGGTCGAGAAACACGGGCCGGAGGTGGTCAAGGTGCAGTCCGCGCAGGAGATCCGGGCCGCGCACGCGGCGGGGCGGCTCGCCCTGCTCCCGGCGGTGGAGGGCGGTCACGTGCTGGGGAAGCGTCTCGAGCGCCTGGAGATGCTGCGCCGGCGCGGCGTGCGCCTGCTCACCCTCACCCACTTCATCGCCAACCGCATCTGCGACGCCGCCTGGGGCCCCGCCGTCCACGGAGGCCTCAGCCCGTTCGGGCGCGAGGTGATCGCGGCCTGCCAGCGCCTGGGGATCGTGGTGGACCTCACCCACGCCTCGGAGGGCGCCTTCTTCGCCGCGCTGGAGCGCCTCGAGCTGCCGCCGCTGGTCACCCACACCGGCCTGCGCCTGCCGGGGATGGGCAAGCGCCAGCTCTCGCAAGATCAGGCGCGGACCCTTTCGCAGAAGGGCGGCGCCATCGGGGTGATCTTCTGGCCGTGGTATCTCAAGCCGCACAGCGTGTTCGGCGGGCTCGAGCTGGTGGCCGACGCCTACGCAAGGCTTGCGGAGATGGTGGGCACCGAGCACCTGGTGGTCGGCTCCGACATGGACGGCTGGACCTGGATGCCGCGGGGGTTCCGCGACGCGGCGGATTTTCCACGGCTGGTCGCCCTGCTCCTCGAACGCGGGTTCTCCGAGGAGGATCTCGCGCGCATCCTGGGGGGCAACGCCCTGCGCATCCTCACGCGCTGGGAGCGCTGAAGACTCCTCGTGGCGCTTCTATCGGGGTCTGCCAGTGCTGGCGTAGCCAGGAAGACGTGCTGTGCCCACAGGCGTCAGGTGATGAGGGTGCCGGGGATTTCGCGGGCGGACGCCCTTTTCCGGTTCTCTTTGCGCAGAGAGAATGCATGAATGCTCACCAGCCGCCCGCACTTGCCTGGAAAATCGCTCGTTGGGACTCGGTGAGCCAAGGTCTCCAGGATTCGAGAATCCGCTCACACGCCAGCAACGAGGTTACTTCTTGGGCGGGGCCAGGCGCTCGCGTTGGGTGTCGGTGTTCAGGTTGAGATAGTCGGCGATGTTCAGCAGCACCTCGGCGTTGGCCCGTCCGCCGACGCCGTTCTGTAGCAGCCGGTCCAGCAGGCGCGGCAGCGCATCGGCCAGCAGGTCCTGCAGCCCCGCCTCGTCCACGTCGAGTTGGGCCGCGCGGGCGCTCTGGAGCAGCCGGATGAAGCGCTCGCCCTCCTCGGGCTGCGGATGCGCGATCAGCGACTTCAGGAGCTCCCGCAGTCGCCCGCCCATGCGCGTGCTGGCGAAGCGCTTGTCCGGCGCCGCACCCAGCGCGGTGAGCAGGGCGGCCATCTCCACCGCGGCGTCCAGCTCCTCCCCGCCGATGGCTCGCTCCACCGCCCGGTCGAAGCGTTGTCCCCCGGCGTAGGAGGCGAGCAGCCGAAGCTCGCGGGGGAGCTGCACCCCGAACACCGACAGGGTGCGGATCAGGCCCTCGTGGCGCGAGAATGCCTGCTCGTAGAGATCCGAGAGCTCGGTGAGCAGCGGTTGCAGCCGGGCCTCGATGACCCGGTCGCGCAGCTCGAGGTCCATCTCGTGCAGGCCGAAGCCGAAGGCGAAGTTGGTGCGCTCCAGGCGGCAGGCCTCGCCGAAGCCGTCCCGCTCCACCTCCGAGAGCAAACGGCCGAGGTCGGGCGGCTCTTCCTGGGGATGGTAGGGCCGCACGAAGGCCCGCAGGCGCAGCGCCCCGGCCACGATCAGCACCGTGTCGAAGGTCCCGCTGCCGCCGGTGAGCCGGCTGGTCACCGTGAGCCGGCACGAGCGCGCCTGCAGCTCGCCGCGCTGCTCGCTGCCGCTCTCGTGCACCTGGACGCGGTAGCGGTACACCGTGCGCACCGCGGGCAAGGGCGCGATGAGCCCCTCGAACATGTGGTGGGCGGCGATCTTCTCGCGCGACAGCATCTGCGGCACGACGCGCCGCTCCAGGATGTCGAGGCCGGTGCCCTCGCTGCCGATGTTGCTGCGGGCGGAGGCGAGCTCCTTGCGGAAGGCCTCGCCCATGGGCCGCTCGGTCACCCGCTCGGCGAGCTGCAGGGCGCGCAGGGCGTAGCGCAGGTTGGCGATGGTCTCGATGCCCGAGATGTCGGAGAAAAACCAGCCGCAGGAGGTGTACATCAGCATGCCGTAGCGTTGCATGTGCATCAGGCGGAAGACCTCGGCCCGCTCCGCGTCGTCCAGGGCGCGCGCGGCGTGGAGCTTGAGGAAGCGGTCCGCCGCTCCCAGCGGCCGGTTCAGCACCACCGGCAAGAAATCGTCGCGGGCGGCCCACGGCTCCTTGAGCAGCCCGCGCGCCTCGGACTCGAACAGCGCGTCCAGCTCGTCCCGCAGCCGGTCCAGCGCCCGGCGCAACGGGGCGCGCCAGGTCTGGTTCCAGCCCGCCGGCCCGCCGGTGGTGCAGCCGCAGTCTTCCTTCCAGCGGCCCACGCCGTGGGCGCAGCTCCAGGCCGTCCCCTCGCCGCCCTTCAGCTCCACCTCGTACTCGGGCGGGTGATCCGCAAGGAAGCGGCCGGGGTTGGTAAAGGAGATCCCGCGCGCCGGGGCCTCGCGGGTGGCCAGGTAGGCCAGGCACATGTCCCCGAAGGGCTCGTGGTGGCCGTAGCTTTCACCGTCGGTGCAGCAGAACACCAGCCGGTCCGGCCCCGGGGGCGCCTCTTCGGCCGCCGCCTGGAGGCGGTCGGCGAACAGCGAGGCGTTGCGCAGCAGGTGCTCGAAGGCCACCGCCCGGCTGAGCCCGGCGTGGTAGAAGAACACCCCGATGTCGCCGGCCGGGGTGCGGCACAGGTAGGGGCGGTGGGTGGGGATGTCGCCGCCGCTCACGTCCCGCCAGCGATCACCCCCCCGGTTACGTATGCGTGCCGCCTGGGATGGCGCCAGCAGCACGAACTTCATCCCCGCGCGGGCCAGATCGGAGAGCACCTCCAGGTTGGCCGCCGTCTCCGGTAGCCACATGGCCTCGGCCTCGCGGCCGAAGCGCGAGCGGAAGTCCGCGAGCCCCCACTGGATCTGGGTCCAGCGGTCCCGCGGCGTGGCCAGCGGCAGGATCATGTGGTTGTAGGCCTGGGCCATGGCGTTGCCGTGCCCGCGTTCGGCGCGGCTCTGCGCGTCCGCTTCCACGATGCGGCGCAGCGTGTCGGGGTCGTGCTCCTCCAGGTGGGAGAGCAGGGTGGGCCCGAAGTTGAAGGACAGGTGGCGGTAGTTGTTGACCAGCTCGAGCACCCGCCCGCGGGCGTCCAGCACCCGACTGCGGGAGTTGGGGCGGTAGCACTCGGCGGTGATGCGCTCGTTCCAATCGTGGAACGGCGCGGCCGAGTCCTGGCGCTCGATCACCCCGGTCCAGGGGTTCTCGCGCGGAGGCTGGTAGAAGTGGCCGTGGATGATGACCTGGAAGCGATGAAAGGGTCCAGACATGCGGCGCACTGTACCCGATGCGCCGGGCCGGGTAAAGGCCGAATTTTGCGATTTTTTGCCTTTGTGGCCATTTTCGCGGGAGGCTTGCTCCATTCGGACTCGGGGACCTCGCGTCTTGGAGGCGAGCGGATTCTATGGATCTTCATGGAATTGTTGCTTGCCCTCGGTGGCGCGGCCTGGCATTCTCGCGAGCCGTGAGCGACGACAAGGAGAATCCGGACCGGCAGATCCCCCAGGACCTCCTGGCCACCGCGGTGAGCGATCACGCTTCTCCCGGGGAGGAGCCCTCCTGCGACGCGGGCGGAGTCATCCCCATCGAGCAGACCGGCCGCTACACCATCCGCGGGCTCAAGGGCGTGGGGGGCCAGGCGCGGGTGCTGGTGGCCGTCGACTCCCGCCTGGGACGCGAGGTGGCCCTCAAGGAGATGCTTCCTCTCGAAGAAGCCGAGAAGGGCGGCCCGGCCAAGTCCACCCTCGGCCTGCGGCTGTCGCGCTTCTTGCGCGAGGCGCGGCTCACCGGCGCGCTCGAGCACCCCAACATCGTGCCGGTGCACGAGGTGGGCCGGCGTTATGACGGGACCTTCTTCTACACCATGCGCCTGGTCCACGGCCAGACGATGGCCGTCAAGCTCGCACAATGCAAGAACCTCTCCGAGCGCCTGGAGCTGCTCGGCTCCTTCTGGGACATCTGCAACGCCATGGCCTTCTCCCACCGGCGCGGCGTCGTGCACCGCGATCTCAAGCCCGAGAACGTGATGGTGGGGGAGTTCGGCGAGACGGTGGTGCTGGACTGGGGCATCGCCAAGGTGAAGGGCCAGACGGACGCGCGCGCCGCCGACCTGGATCGGGTGCTCCAGGCGCTCGGCGACACCGGCGCGCAGGAGCAGACCGCGGCCGGGGTGGCGGTGGGGACCCCGGTGGCCATGAGCCCGGAGCAGGCGCGCGGCCGGGTGGACGAGATCGACGAGCGCTCGGACGTGTGGGCGCTGGGGGTGATGCTGTACGAAATCTTGACCGGGAGGAAACCCTTCGAGGGCGCGAATGCCCGCGAGACGCTCAAGAAGATCGTGGGCGAGGAGCTCGTGCCGGTGCGCGCGCGCTGTCGCGAGGCCCCGGCGGAGCTCGCCGCCATCGCCGAGAAGGCCCTGCAAAAGGATCCGGCCCGGCGCTACCCCGACGCCGCCTCCATGGCCGAGGACGTGAAGGCCTTCATGACCGGTGGGCGGGTGCGGGCGCACGCCTACAGCTCATGGGACCTGCTGCGCCGCTTCATCGCCCGCAACCGGGCGGCGGTGGCGGCGGCCTCCGTCGCCCTGCTGGCCGTGATTGCGGCGCTGGTGTTCGTGTTCTTCGCCTACCGGGACGAATCGCGTGCCCGGGAGCGAGAGCACCTGGAGCGGCTGCGGGCGCACTATCACCTGGCCCAGGCCTTCACCCAGCAGGCCTCGCGCCTGGCGGACGAGAAGAAGCTGCTGTCGGCCCGCGTCTTCGCCGCCGCCGCGTTGCGCGAGAACCCGGCCAACCCGAAGGGCCGGGTCTTCGACGCGCGCTTCGAAGAAAGCGTCCCGGACAGCAACCGCACCGCGGTCGAGGCCTTCTCGCTCGTCTATCGCACCGATCACCGGCAGGTTTCCGGCCTGCGGCAAAACATTCTGCTCGGCGAGTCCGTCACCTCGGTCGCTTTCTCCCCGGACGGCCGGCGCCTGCTCACCGCCGACCTGGGCGGCGAGATCGGGGTGTACCCGGTCGCGGGCGGGGAGGCGGAGTTCCGCGTCAAGGCCCACGAGGGTCAGGTGGGCGCGGCGGTGTTCGCCCCGGGCGGGACGATCATCGGCTCGGCCGGGCGCGACGGGACCGTCAAGCTGTGGTCGCTCGGGCGCCGCGAGCCCCTGCGCGTGCTGCGCGCCGAGGAGCGTTTCATGAGCCTGGCCTTCTCCCCGGACGGCCGCCGGGTCGCCGCGGGCGCCGAGAGCGGCCGCATCCGGGTCTTCGATCTCGACGCGGGCGGCGAGCTGTGGCAAGGCGCCCACGAGAACCAGGTCTGGGGGCTGGAGTTCTCCCCGGACGGGGCCCTGCTCGCCAGCGGGAGCTGGGACAAGACCGTGATCTTGTGGGACGCGCAAGACGGCGCGCGGCGCGCCACGCTGGCGGGCCACACCGACTCGGTGAACCGCATCGCCTTCGCGCCGGACGGGCGGCGCCTGGCCTCGGCTGCCTATGACAAGACGGTGCGGGTGTGGAGCATCCCGGACGGTAAGCTGCTGGGCGTCCTCGAGGGCCACGCCGACTCGGTGCACCAGGCTGTCTGGTCGCGCGACGGCCGTGTGCTCGCCACCGCCTCCATGGACGGCAGCGCCGGGCTGTGGGACGCCACGGGCTTCAAGTCGCTGTTCCGGCTGGACGTGAGCCGGCATTCGGTGTCCTGCGCGGCCCTGTCCCCCGACGGGACGGGTCTCGCCACGGGC
The DNA here is from genome assembly GCA_012798435.1 of Myxococcales bacterium. Classification (GTDB taxonomy): domain Bacteria; phylum Myxococcota; class B64-G9; order B64-G9; family B64-G9; genus JAAZNF01. Next base: position 49,300 of record JAAZNF010000086.1, read on the forward strand.
GGGTTCGACCGGCAGGTGCGGCTGTGGGGCCTTGCCGGCGACGACGGCCTGCGGCGCTTGCGCCACTCGGAGTGGGTGTACGGGATCGCCTTCTCCCGCGACGGAACGCGGGTGGCCACCGCCAGCTGGGACCGGACCGCGCGGCTGTGGGAGTGGCCGTCGCTGCGCCTGCTCAAGACCTTCTCCGGTCATACCGACGGCCTGTACGCGGTCGACCTCTCTCCAGACGGGCGGCGGCTCCTGACCGCCGGGTTCGACAAGAGGGCGCGGCTTTGGGAAACGGGCAATGGCCGGGAGATCCGGGTGCTGGACAGGCACAGCGACGCCCTGTACGCGGCCCGCTTCTCCCCGGACGGGAAGTTCATCGCCACCGCCGGCAAGGATCACGTCGTCCACCTGTGGGACGGGCAGAGCGGAGAGCACCTGTTCTCGTTCGACGAGCCCACCCAGCCCATCCACCAGCTCTCCTTCTCCCCGGACGGGAAGCGGCTCGTCTGCGGCAGCCAGGACCGTAAGACCCGCATCTACGACCTGACACAAAGGAAACTCGTCGCCGAGCTCGAGGGCCACCAGGACTGGATCTCGGGCGTGGCCTTTTCCCCGGACGGCAAGCATCTGGCCACCGCGGGGAAGGACGCGCGCATCGTGCTGTGGGATGCGGTCAGCCTGCGGCCGCTGCGGACGCTCACCGGGCACCGGCAGTGGATCAACCGGGTGTCCTTCTCGCCGGACGGACGCTTCCTGACCTCGGCCGGCGACGACTCGTTGTGCTTCGTGTGGGAGGTCGAGAGCGGTCGGCCGCTGCTGGTGCTACGCGCCACCGGAGGCGTCACCGAGTCGGTCTTCAGCCCCGATGGAAAATGGCTGGCGGTCACCGACTACGACGCGGCCACCCTGTACCCGATCGACTTCTCCGCTCCCCCGGTCGACGCCGAAGAGCTGCTGAAGGACGCCGAGCGCCGGGCCGGCCTGGTCCTCGACGGCTTCGAGCTGGCCCCGCCGGGCGCCTCTTCGTTCTGAATCAATTCACGGCATCCGCATCTCTTCGCTCGCGCGGGCGGGCGCCATCTGGCGCTTGTGCCGTCCGGGATCGCATGGTATATGCTGCGCTCTGCGCGAGATCCCGCGCGGGGACTTGCATGGACGAAGATCGAAAAGAACTGCTCGCCATCGCGCGGCTCGCCCGCGCGGCGCTGGCCTTCCAGGCCGAGGCCGGCATCACCACCTTCGCCCGCGCGAAGGGCGTACCGGCCGCGCCTTCCGCGCCCGGGGCGAAGGCCGCCGCGGTTCGTGCGGCCCCGCGCCCGCCGCCGCCCGCCCCGGAGGGAGACTCCGTGCGTGTGGCCCCGGCGGCCGCTGCCGTCCAGACCACCTTGTTCGGCCCGCCGCCCACCGAACGTTCCGCTCCATCGAGCCCGCCGGCCCCGACGCGGGAGGATCTGTCCCCGGCCGAGGCGCAGGCCCGGCTCGAGGCGCTCCGCGCCGAGATCGGCGACTGTAAGCGCTGCCGGCTGCACGAGCGGCGGCGCAACCTGGTGTTCGGCGAGGGGGCCGCCCGGGCCCGGCTGCTCTTCGCCGGCGAGGGCCCCGGAGAGGAAGAGGACAAGACCGGCCGGCCGTTCGTGGGTCGGGCCGGGCAGCTCCTCGACAAGATGATCGCCGCCATGGGGCTGCGCCGCGAAGAGGTCTACATCTGCAACGTGGTCAAGTGCCGGCCGCCCGGCAACCGCACCCCCGAGAACGACGAGATGCGCACCTGCGGGCAATTCCTGGCGCGGCAGATCCGCATCATCGCCCCGCGCCACATCGTGTGCCTGGGCGCCACCGCGGCGAAGTACCTGCTCTCCACCGATCAACCCATGGGGCGGCTGCGGGGGCGCTTCTTCACCACCCCCGACGGCGATCGGGTGATGCCCACCTACCACCCGGCCTACCTGCTCAGAAACCCCTCGGCCAAGAAGCAGGTGTGGGAAGACCTGCAGAAGGTCATGGCCGAGATGAGGGAGTAACCATGCTCTGGCTGCGAAGACGGCGGTGCTGGATTCAAGGGACGTTCGCGGTTCTGGCCGCTTCCTGGCTGGTGCTGTTCGGCCTGGCGGCCGTGTCCGGCGAGGGCGGTGGCGGCGTGGACGTGGTCACCATCGACGGCACCATCAACTCGGGCTCGGCGGGCTACCTGCTCTCGGCCATCGAGCAGGCCGAGGCCGACGGCGCCGAGTGCCTGGTGGTGGAGCTGGACACCCCTGGCGGGGCGCTGAAAGACACCGAGGACATGGTGAAGCGCATGCTGTCGGCCAAGGTGCCGGTGGTGGTGTTCGTGTGGCCCAAGGCGGCCCAGGCGGCCTCGGCCGGCACCTTCATTACCATGGCCGCCCACGTGGCCGTCATGGCCCCCGGCACCCGCATCGGGGCCGCCCACCCAGTGTCGTTGCCGCTGTTCCCCGGCCAGGGCGACGAGGATCAGAACAAGAAGCCGGCCGAAGGCGAGCAGAAGGACATCATGATGGAGAAGGTGGAGAACGACACCGTCTCCCTCATCCTGGGCATCGCCAAGGAGCGTGGCCGCAACGAGAAGTGGGCCGAGGACGCGGTGAGAAAGTCCTTCTCCATCACCGCCGACGTGGCGCTGGCCGAGAAGGTCATCGACCTCATCGCCGAGGATCTGCCCGACCTCCTCGAGAAGATCGACGGGCGCGAGGTTCGGCTCGCCAAGGACCGCACGGTCACGCTCAAGACCCGCGGCGCGCGCGTCCGCCGCATCGAGATGAGCCTCAAGCAAAAGCTGCTCAACTTCCTGGCCGACCCCAACATCCTGATGGTGCTCTTCTCCCTGGGCGGCCTGGGGATCCTGATGGAGTTCTACCACCCCGGGACCATCTTCCCCGGGGCGGTGGGAGCCGTCTGTCTGCTGCTCGCCTTCACCTCCATGCAGGTGATCCCCATCCGGGCGGGCGGCTTGTTGCTGATGCTGGTCGGCATCGGCCTCTTCGTCGCGGAGGTGTACGTGAGCGCCTATGGACTCTTGGGAATCGCGGGGGCGGTGCTGTTCGCGTTGGGCGGGGTGCTGCTGGTCGATCCCGCCTCGCAGAAGAACCCCTACTACATCGAGCCGGGGTTCTCGGTCGATCTCTCGGTCATTCTCCCGCTCACCATCGCGGTGGCGGCCATCTTCCTCTACATCGGTTACTTCGTCATCCGTGCCCAGCGGCGCCGTATCGTCACCGGCGAGGAGGGCATGCTCGGGCTCACCGGCGAGGCCCGCTCGGAGGTGAATTCGCGCGAGGGCCGGGTCTTCGTGCGCGGCGAGATCTGGATGGCGCGCGCGGCGGAACCGATCCCGGCCGGGAGCAAGGTCCGGGTGGTCAAGATCGAGGGGCTGCTCCTTCACGTGATAAAGGCGGACTGAACGGCCCCCGCGGATTTCTATTGTATGTGCCTGATAAACGTGCTTCGTGTGCGAATAGTTCTGTTGGCGCGACCGACCGCGGGGCCAAGTGAGCCAGCGCGTGCGGGTGGCGGCCGCGGGCCGCGCAAGACGCAAATCAATCCAAGGAGGTGACCATGTACGGCTGGCTGATCCCGGTGGGAATCTTCGTCCTGTTCATCCTGATGGGCCTGCGCACCCTGTACGAGTACCAGCGCGGGGTGGTGTTCCGCCTGGGCAAGTACGTGGGCATGCGCAACCCGGGCCTGCAGTTCATCATCCCCTTCATCGATCAGATGGTGAAGGTGGACCTGCGCACCATGGCCCGCGACGTGCCGCCCCAGGACCTCATCACCAAGGACAACGTCACGGTGCAGGTGAACGCGGTGGTGTTCATGCGCGTGGTGAGCGCCGAGAAGGCGGTGCTGGAGGTCGACAACTACATGTACAACACCAGCCAGCTGGCCCAGACCACCCTGCGCTCGGTGCTGGGTCAGGTGGTGCTCGACGACCTGCTCACCAAGCGCGAGGAGCTCAACGACAAGTTGCAGATGATCCTGGACGCCGACACCGACCCCTGGGGCGTGAAGGTCTCCAAGGTCGAGATCAAGCACGTCGATCTGCCGCAGGAGATGCAGCGGGCCATGGCCAAGCAGGCCGAGGCCGAGCGCGAGCGCCGCGCCAAGGTGATCCACGCCGACGGCGAGTACCAGGCCTCGCAGAAGCTGGCCGAGGCGGCCCAGATCATCCAGAAGGAGCCGGCCGCCATCCAGCTCCGCTACCTGCAGACGCTCACCGAGATCTCCACCGAGAACAGCTCGACCATCGTGTTCCCGGTGCCGGTGGACTTCCTGCGTTCGCTCATCTCCACCAAGAAAGACGCCTGAGGCGAGGCTGCGGCGAGGGCCTTCTTCGCCTCGCCGGTCGCCGAGCCGCCGCCCAACCCGCCGTCGCCCGTCCACCCGTGACGGATTGGCGAGCTGGACGTTTCCGAGCGTGGGTTGACCATGGTCCCCGGGCGCAAACGGCCGCAGCGGATGGGCTAGAGGAAGTCTCCAGCGTAGAGTCGCTCCACGAACTCGCGCCAGGGAACGATCTCGATCCCTTCCAGCCGGCGGGGCTGGCGTTCCTGGCAGACGACCAGCCGATGTCGGACCGATTGCTCCTCATGGAGTGCTTTCAGGCCCCGCAGGTCGCCCTCGTGGACTCGCGCTCCGGCCTTGACCTCGATGGCCGCTTTCATCTCGCCGAGAATGAAATCGACCTCGAACCCGGAGGCAGTGCGCCAGAAAGAGACTGGCAGATCCGGATGCCGGTACCGGCAAAAGTTCATGATCTCCAGGAGCAGGTAGTGCTCGAAGCTCTTTCCAAAGTCGGCGCTTCCCGGAACCGGTCGGCGCCCGGCCAGGTAGTTGGCCACGCCCACATCGAACAAGTAGAACTTCTCGGTCTGGATCAGTCGCCGCCGCCGCGCCCGGGTCCACGGGCGCAGACGAAACCCGAGCAGGGTGTCTTCGAGGACCTCGAAGTAGCCTTTCACCGCCTTTAGCGAATTCCCTGTCTCTCGAGCCACGTTCGTGTAGTTGATGAGTTCGGCGTTGGTCAGTGCGGCGACTCGGAGAAATTCGGAAAAGGCGGGCAGGTTCCGGGTGGCTCCCTCCGCGGCGATCTCTTCCTTCAGGTAATCGGCGACGTAAGCGCGAAGATCCTCTTCGGGCCTTTCGGACAAGAAGTGCGGAGGGAGCAGGCCGGCCGAAAGCGCGCGCTCCAGATCGAAACTTTCGACCTCCATGCAAGAGAGCGGTCCCAGCTCGCGGCGCCAGGCCCGACCCGCCAGCAGGTTGGCGTGGCCGCGGCGGAGCTTGCGGGTGCTCGACCCGGTGAGCAGGAAGGAAGCCTTCTGGTTTTCGATCAGCCAGTGCACTTCGTCGAGCAACGCCGGGACTTTCTGAATCTCATCGATGATCACGCGCTGACCGCGAAAGCGCTCACGCAGCAGGGAAGGGCGGGCGGCATACTCCGCAAAGACGTCTGTTTGAAGAAGGTCGATGATCCAATCTCCTGGCCGAGAAAAAGTGTTTCGAATGAAGAAGGTCTTGCCCGTCTTTCTCGGCCCCCAAAGAAATGCAGAACGGTTCTTTGGCAATTCGAGATTCAGCAATCTTCTGATAATCTTCACCACGGGTTCTTTTTATCATGATAAATATAAAACTCGAAGTATTTTTGATAACGCATGGATGCCTGATTGTGGACTTCTCATTCGCCCAACGCGACATTCGATAGATTGAAAATAATATCGTGTTTGCGGGTCGTTCGCTCAGGCGGGATCGGGGTAGAGCCGCGACCGGCCGTCCCGGCCGCGCAGCATGGCGCCCCGCCGGGTGCGGCGCACCAGCGCGTCCGGCTCGAGCGGCACCTTTCCCCCTGCGCCGGGGAGATCGGCGACGAACTGTGGCAGGCACAGCCCCGAGGCGCTGGCGCGCAACTCGCGGACGATGCGGCGCGCGCGCCCGAGCGGAACCTGGAAGTGCGTCGTCCCGCGGGCGCGATCGAGCGAGAAGAGGTAATAGGGCTTGACGCCGCACGAGACCAGCGCCTCGCCCAGCGCGCGCAGCGCGCCCGCCGAGTCGTTCACCCCGCGCAGCAACACCGCCTGGTTGAGCAGCGGGATGCCGCCCTCGAGCAGGCGCCGCAGGGCCGCGCGCACCTCGGGGAAGAGCTCGCACTCGTGGTTGAAGTGCGTGACCAGCCACAACGGCCGGTGGCGGCCGAGCAGCCGCACCAGCGCCGGGGTGATCCGCGCGGGAGTGGCGAGCGGCATGCGGGTGTGGACACGGACGATCTCGATCCCCGGCCGGGCGCGCGCGGCGCAAAGAAACTGCGCGAGGCGCGCGTCCGAGAGCGACAGCGGCTCGCCCCCGCTCAATATCACCTCGCGCACGCCGGGCAGGCGGCGCACGGCCCGGGCCAGAGCGGCTGGCGTGGCCACGTCGGGGGACGCGCCCCAGCGGCGCTTGCGGTTGCAGTGGCGGCAGTGGATGGGGCAGTCGGCGGCCACCAGCGCAAGCAATCGGTCGGCAAAGCGCCGGACGAGCCCCGGCCCCACCCGGAAGCGCTCCTCGTCCAGCGGATCGGGCGGCCCCGCGTCGTCGAGCTCGGCGCGGTCGGGCAAGAACTGCCGGCACAGCGGGTGAGCCGGGTCCTCTAGCGGCAGCCGGCGCGAAAGGTAGGTGGTCAAGCGGAAGGGATAGGCCCGGGCCGCGGCCGCATCCCATACTTGCGTCCGCCCGCGCCGGTTCTCGTGGTCCGACGGCCGGGCGCTTCCGGGGCGTGCCTTCTTTCGTGGCCGGGGCCTGTGGGTTGGATCGGGTACGCTCATGAAAGCCGGGGTTGGCGGCGGCGCGGGTCGCGTGGCTCAGAAGCGGTACACCGCCCCCAGGCCGATCTCGCCGCCGAGCTGCAAGAAGTCCTGGTTGCCCGCGGCGAAGAACTGGGAGAACACCATGGCGCCCTGGATGACGAAGCCGAAGCGCTGCCAGGGGTTGAGCTCCAGGCCGGCCACCAGGTTGACGTTGAACGCGCCGGCCAGCTCCTCGAGCTGCAAGAGCGATACCCCGACGCCCAGGCCCAGGAAGGGAGTGAGCCAGGGACGCACGAAGCGGACCTTGGCCCCGACGGTGACCGGCAGGAACCAGGCCTCGAAGGCCTTGCCCTCCTCCGTCTGCGAGCCTTCGGTGCGGCCGTTGAAGCCCAGGCGCGTTCCGACCTGGAGGAACAGAAGCAGCCAATCGCGGAGGAACACGTTCAGCTCGGCCTGGAGCATGAAGTTGAAGCTCTCCAGGTCCCCCGCGCCCTCCGAGTAGTCGCTGGCGCTGACCCCGGCCAGCACCAGGGCGGCCATGATCGGCGAGAAGGTGGCCCGCGAGGAGAGCCCCAGCGTGGCGCGGATCTCGGCCGCCACGTCCAGCACCGCCTGGATCTGGTCCTCGCCCTTGTCGAGGCCGGCGCTACGGCTGGCGCGCCCGATGGTGGCGGCGCGCTCCACGTCCACCGCCGCGGCGCTCACCACCACCCGGTCGCCCACCCGGCCCACGCTGCCCCACACCAGGACGCCGCCGGTCAAGGCGCGGGCGTGATCGGCCACGCAGCGCGGATCCTCCGGCGGGCAGCCCAGCAGGGCCTGCATCTCCTCGAGGTTCAGGATGCGGGCCAGGTCCGACTTGCCGACGAGCTCGATCTGCCCGCCCTCGGCCAGACCTGACAAGAACACCCCGGTGAGCGTGGAGGCCGTGCCCTCGGGCACACCCTGCGGCTGAAGGTCCAGCACCGCCACCTTGCGACCCTGCAGGGGGGATGGCGCGGGGGCGGCCTCCTCGGCCTCGGACGGGTTGGCGCAGCACAGCACGGCGACGCCCAGCAGAATCGCTGTTTTCATGGGGGCAATCTAGATCGGCCGGGATTGCGTTGCAAGCGGATGTTGCACGAGAGCGTGCGGCCATGGTTGGCCGTGCGAACCGGCGCCCAGATCGCAGTTGTGTCTGGCTGCGCTTGCTCTTTCGGCATCGCAGCCAGACGCGATGCGGAAGGGGGAAGAGATGAGCACGCCCGCCTGCTCGGCGCGGTCCTGGTTCTTCGCTGGAGGGTCGGCCAGGAGGCGGCTCAGTCTTCCCGGCGCAGGCGGAAGGGGTCCAGGCCCTGGCCGGCCTCGGCGAAGCGGCCGGAGGCCAGCGCCGCCTCGAAGGCGTCCACGCACTCCGGATCGAACTGCGTCCCCCGGTTGCCCAGGATCTCGGAGATGGCGCGCTCCGGCCGGCCTCCTTTGCGGTAGGGTCGATCGGAGGTGATGGCGTCGTAGGTGTCGGTCACCGCCAGCAGGCGGGCCTCCAGCGGGATGTCGGCGCCCGCCAGGCCGTCGGGGTAGCCGCGCCCGTCGAAGGTCTCGTGGTGGTGGCGCACCGCGGACACGATGCGGTCCATGCTCACCAGCCGCTCGATGTTGGCGATGTTGCGGATGATGTCGGCGCCCTTGGCGGGATGGGTGCGGATGACGGCGGCCTCCTCCGCGGTCAGCTTGTCGGGCTTGTTGAGGATGGCCTCGGGGATGCCGATCTTCCCCACGTCGTGGAGCAGGCCGGCCAGCTCCACCGCCTGGCGCTGCTCGCGGTCCAGGCCCATCTCCCGGCACAGCACCAGGGCGTAGGCGGTCACCCGCTGGCTGTGGCCTTTGGTGTACAGGTCCTTGGCCTCGATGGTGGCCACCAGGGTGTGGATCACGCCCACGAACAGCCCCTGCAGGTCGGCCACCAGGCGGGCGCGCTCGATGGCCACGCCCACCTGCTTGCCGATGGCCGCCAGCAGGCGCAGGTCGGCCTCGCCGAACGAGTCCAGCACCGCGGTGTGATCCACGTAGATGACCCCGGTGTTCCGGCCGCCGGCGCGCACCGGCACGCACATGACCGACTTGATCCCCTGCAGGCTGATGCTCTCTCCCGAACGGAAGCGCTCGTCGCTGCCGGCGTCGGTGCTGAGCAGGCTCACCCCCTGGCGCAGCGTCTCCTCCACGATGGTGCGCGACACCGCGAACTCGCCGCGGATGTTGGCGCCGCGCCGCACCCGCACCGAGCGCGGCTGGGGAGTCCCGTCCCCGTCCGCCATCAGCACCGCGGCGCGCGAGGCCCCGGTGACGTGCAGGATGGTCTCGGTGGCCAGAGTGAAGATGGTGTCCAGGTCCCGCTCGGCGTGGATCAGGTTGGAGAGCTGGTACACCGCCTCGAGCTGCTCCTGCAGCCTGAGCACCGCGCGCTCGTTGGGCGAGGCGGCCGGAGCGCGCGGCAGCAGGCCCGAGTCGCGATCGTCGATGCGCACCCGCAGGGTGCGGCTCTCCGGGCGGGGAAGTTCGGCCACCATGCGTAGCTGCGCCCCGGGGGCGGTGACGTCCGGGCTGTCCCACTCCTCGCTCGCGGCCACCAGCTCGAGCTCCAGGGCGCCCAGGCGAATGCGGTCGCCCGGCGCCAGCGGCTGGCGCTGCACCCGGTGGCCGTTGACGAAGGTGCCGTTCGAGCTCTGGAGGTCCAGAACCTCCCAGTGCCGCTCGCGGTACTGTAGCCGGCAGTGCACCCGGCTGACGTTGGGGTCGTCCACCTGCAAATCGGCGCTCGGGCTGCGCCCGATGGAAAAGGTGTGCTCCGGGTCCAGCGGGTAGCGGCGGCCCCGCAACGCCCCGGCGATGACGGAGAGGACGACGTTCATCCGGGGAATTTTGCCAGAGCGCCCGGCGCAAGACAACTTTTCGGACGCTTGCCAACGCGGCGGGACGCGGTCTATGGTAGGCGAGGATCTGCGCGGGAGCCCCCATGATCAAGAAGATCATCGTTCTTGCCGTCCTGGCGGCGGCCGGCTACGTCGGCTACCTGGTGTGGAACAACCTCAACCCCAAGGAGCGCAAGGCGGTCCAGGGGGCGGTGAGCGGGGTGGTGGAGAAGACCAAGGAGGTGGCCCAGGACGCCGCCTCGGTCCTCACCGACAAGACCCGCGCGCTCATCAAGGACAACGCCGCGACGGACAAACCGACGCCCGAGAGGGCTCCGCCCCCGTCCGCCACGCCCTAGCCCGTCTCGTCTCACTTGGAAAACAAGAGGACCGTCCGGCACAGCGCATCACCGTCCGAGACGCACTGCTGGATGTCCAGCTCGACGCGCGTATAGCCCATGATCTCGAAGATGCGGCGCATGGTCTCGCTGGTGGTCCGGCACAGCCAGCGGTGGTGACCGGCCCAGTCGCGGGTGGTGGACTCGGCGTGCCCCTCGCCCACCAGGATGACCTCGCGCTCTCCCGTGGAGTGCAGCGAGCGCCAGGCCTTCTGGATGTGCCGGGAGTAGGAGAGCGGGTTCGCCATGATGCGGAACAGGAAGCGGTAGATGCCCCGCAGCGTCGCGTCTACCATGTAGGAGGTCCCCTCGCGGATGAGCCCCGGCATGGCCGCCTTGCCGTGGATGGCCTCCATCCGGTCGAGCATGGAGTGGACCACCACCACCGGATACCACTCGTTGGCGAGGAAGCCGAACACCTCCCGGCCCGTGTCCAGATCCAGGTAATCCTTGCCGGGGATGCCGGAGAGGAGGTCGATGGTGGACTCGCGCCCGAACTTCTTGGCGTGCCAGATCAGAAACTCGCGCACCATGGCGCCCTTGATGGTGGGTTCGTGTCGGGGCGCTGAGGCTTCCATGCGGGTGTCCTCGTATCCTGACGGAGTCGCCCATGAACCCTACCGCCAGCGCCGAACCTAAGTCAAAGCGCGTTTGACAGACGCGCGCCGTTCGAACGACACTCGACGCATGCGCTCGTTCCCGCTACCGCTCGCGCTGTGGGCCGGTGTGATGGCCGCGGGCTGCGCCTTTTCCGGGGGCGGCGCGGACGGGTCGATCCCTGATGACGGCGCCCTGGACGCTGCTCTCGAGCCGGCGCCGGACGCGGACGGCGCGGACGCGGGGCTTCCCGACGGCGCTGACGGCGACGGCGGTTCGCCCGCGCGGGAACTCCGGGCCGCGGTAATGCTCGGTGCGGGCGGGTTCTTCGGGGTATCCGGCGCTGACGCGCGCGGCGTGCTCGGCTCGGGGGCGGACGCGTTCGCCGTGTCGGCCCACTATGCCGACATCGCCTCGGGAGGGCCCGAGAACCCCGCCGGCCGGATCTACCTCTTCCCGCGCACGGGCATCCCCGCCGCCGCCGGGGAGGCCGCGCTCGTGCTGGAGCCGCCCGACGCCACGCCGGGCGGGGGGTTCGGCTGGGCGCTCGCAAGCTCGTGCGATCTGAACGGCGACGGCGCGTCCGAGCTGGCCGCCGGCAACCACCTGTACTCCACCGCCCAGGCGCCCAACTCGGGGCGGGTGGTGGTGTTCTGGGGCGAGGCGGGTGCGCCGCTCTCGGTCGCGCGCGCGACGTTGCACACGCTGCCGGCGGACGTGGTGCGCCGCTCGGACTCGTTCGGCCAGACCGTGCTGTGCGCCGATCTCGACGGCGACGGCCTTTCCGACCTCGTCGCCGGGGGCCAGAACGCCGGGCTCTCGGACACGGGCGTGGCGGGCGTGTTCTTCGGAAAGAGCGCGGGGCTCTTGGCGACCGCCGAGCGCACCCTGGAGCCGCCCGTGTTGGCCAACCGCCAGTACTACGGCGCCGGCCTGCTGTGGCAAGACCTCACCGGCGATGGAAGGGAGGATCTGGCGGTGGCCGGCTGGGGCCTGATCAAGGGCGCGGATGTCAGCGGGCCGCACACGGGCGGGGTGTGCGTCTACCCGAACGGCGCGGACCTGGGCGCGGGGCCGGCCGGGTGCCTGTTCCCGCCGGGGGACGCCGAGATCCGCTTCGGCCTCCCGCTGGCCGTCGCCGACACCGGGCGCGCGCGGCTGCTCCTGGTCGGGGCGCCGGACTTCGGGACGGATTCGCGCGGCGCGGTGTTCGTGTATGCCACCGGGCCGGACTTCTGGTCGAACCAACCTACGCAGGTGATCGCCTCGCCCCAGGCCGCCGACACCGGTTTCCCCTCGGCCCTGCTCTACGTCCCGGACTTCTTCGGGCGGGAGCGGGGCGCGCTGCTGGTCGGGGCGAAGTACGGGGATCCGCCGGCCGGCGAGGCCTGGGCCGGCTTCGTGGCCGCCTACCCGCTCCACCCGGACGGCGCGTCGTTTTCCGACGTCCCCCGCTGGCTCTCCCATCCGACCCCTCGCGCGGGAGACGGGTTCGGCGCGGCGCTGGTTCCGCTCGGGGACATCAACGGGGATGGGCTGTCGGACTTCTGGGCCGGCATCCCGGAGCACCTGGAGGGCGACGTCAGCACGGGCTTTCAGACCGGCGGGGTCGTATTTTTCTACTGACAGGTTGTTTTCCCAGTCCCTCTTGACGCAGACTGGACGAGGCTCCTAGTATCGGGTAGATTTCTGTCCGAGATGAGAGATGACATGCGTTTTTTTGTGCAAACCCGCACGCAAGGAGACGACACGATGATCCGCCGAGGTATCTGGGGATTCTTTGTTGCGCTGCTCGGTTTGTGGGCCCTGGGCTGCTCGAGCAACCAGACGATCGGAGACGGCGGCGACGGGGACGATGGCACACCCAACACCGACGGTCCTCGGCTCTGCGCCAACAAGGATCAATGCTTGCAAGGCGAGGATTGCATCGACGGCGTGTGCAAGCAGGTCGGGACCTGCTCGTGCAACTACGACTGCGACAAGGCCCGCAACGAGGTGTGCAACCGCGGCAACGGCAAGTGCGAGATCGGCTCGCCGCCCACCCAGTGCTCGAGCGACTGCGACTGCTACACCAACGAGACTTGCAGCGGCACGACCTGCGTGCCGAGCGGCGGCGATCAGCAGACCTGCCAGCAGGACTCCGACTGCCCCGATCCAGCGCACCAGACGTGCCGCGACAACCGCTGCGTGCCCAAGTCGTGCAGCACCCGCGAGGACTGCGCCGGCGCCACCTGCCTGGTGTGCAAGAACAACGAGTGCACCGCTCCCCCGCCAGTGTGCCAGGGTATCAACGACTGCTGCGTGGGATTCCACTGCAACTTCGGGACGTGTCTGCCGGACCAGACCGGCTGCCGCTCCGACTCCGACTGCCTACGCTGCGGTTTCGCCACCGCCAACCAGTGCAGCGACCAGAGCGCCTGCCAGAACGATAACGACTGCCAGGACACCGCCTACCCGCGTTGCAACACCGACACCGGCGCCTGCCAGCCCGAGTGCATCTCGGACATCGACTGCAAGCTCCCGGGCCAGAAGTGCGTGGACACCCACTGCGTCACCCCGGGCTGCACCCCGGCGAGCTGCGCCCAGGGCCAGTGGTGCGACGCCGGCGACGGCCAGTGCAAGGCCGGCTGCGACGAGAACGCCGACTGCACCCCGCCGGACACCTGCAACTACTCCACCCACCAGTGCGGCTCCACCGACTGCTGCGGCGGGGCCTGCAGCCCCGAGCAGTACTGCGACACCGCCACCTGCACCTGCGCCGACTCCTGCGTGACCAGCGTCGGCTGCATGCTGGTGCCGTGCTCGACCGGCACCTGTGACGACACGCTCAAGAAGTGCCTGGTGTGCCCCGATACCTACGTGTGCCACACCGACACCGGGCGCTGCTGGTGCACGGCCCAGACCACCTGCCCTAACGGCATGACCTGCAACACCGGGACCGGCCAGTGCGAGGGGGGCACCACCTGCAACCCGCCCTGCCAGGCCGGCTACAACTGCGTGAACGGCCAGTGCATCCCCGGTGGCACCGGGCAGGACGGCGACCCCTGCATGAGCGACGCCGACTGCTCGGCGGGGCTGCTCTGCAACAACTCCATCTTCTGCATCATCTGCATGATGTTCTCTGCGGACTTCAACCCCGACTTCGCCTGCCGGTACGAGTGCTCGGCCCTCGGCGGCGGCACCTGCCCCGTCCCCGACCGCAAGTGCACGCTGGCCCGCTTCTTCGGCTCCACCGGCACCCTGGACGCCCGGAGCATGTGCCAGGCGCCATACTGAGCGCGCCGGGCGAGGCGGGCGTCGGGTGGTGGCTCGATTCTGGAGGATCTCGCATGCCTTTGTGGACCTGGCTTTGTGCGTGGAAGTCTCCGGGCGGTCGGCCGTCGCGCCACGGGAAGGTTGGCGAGGGTTGCGCGGGCGGGGCGATGGGCTGGTGGCTTCGGATCGCCCTGGGCCTGATCCTGGCCGCGCCGGTGGGGTTCACGGCATCCTGCGCCGGGAGTTCCGGTGGTGACGCCGGGGTGGACGCCGGCGACGGCGACGGCGGGGGCGACCCCGGGCCCAAGCCCTGCGCTTCCCACGCCGCCTGCCCCAGCGGCATGATCTGCCTGGCGGGGTTCTGCGAAGCCGGAACGCCCTGTTCCAAGCCCTCCGACTGCCCGGCGGGCACCACCTGCAACATCATGCGCGACGTGTGCGAGCCCGAGCCGTGCGCGAGCGACGACGACTGCAAAAACAAGCCCCTCACTCCGCATTGCCTGGTGTCGAGCCAGCTGTGCGTGGCCTGCACCGACAGTTCCCACTGCGGCGTGGACATGACCTGCGACATGACCAGCTACACCTGCAAGCCCATCGGCCCGGCCTGCACAACCGACGCCGACTGCACCGAGCCCACCAAGCGGCACTGCCACGACGGCAAGTGCTACGGCTGCTGGGATGATAGCCACTGTTCCGGTGGCGCCTGCCACCCCATCAACAAGATCTGCGTAGAGTGCGTGCAGGACATCCATTGCGAAAGCCCCACGCCCAAGTGCAACACGGCCAGCAACACCTGCGTCCAGTGCGTGTCCGACAACGACTGCTCCGGCGGGCTGCACTGCAACACCTCCACCGGAAGCTGCACCTCCGTCACCTGCCAGAGCGCCAACGACTGCCAGAACGAGCCGGGCCGGCCCTTCTGCAACACTTCGACCGGCGACTGTGTGCAGTGCCTGCAATCGAGCGACTGCGGCCAGTACGCCTGGTGCAGAAACTTCTCCTGCCAGGCCGGCTGCCAGACCGATCCCGAGTGCGTGGAGAAGAACGGCGCCGACTACCACTGCGACGCCAACGGGAGCTGCTTCTACGCCCAGTGCGTCTCCGACGCCGACTGCACCGACACCCCCACCACGCCACATTGCAAGCTGGCCGCCTCGCCGGCCAACCCGCCCAAGTTCACCTGCGTGGTGTGCACCCAGACCAGCCATTGCCCGAGCGACAAGATCTGCGACCCGCTCACCTTCGTGTGCAAGAACAAGCCCTGCTACGACTACACCACCAACCCCACCCCGAACCAGAAGTGCCAGGAGATCGACCCCTGCTACTTCTGCGACTCGAGTACCGGGCTGTGCAAGCCCATGGCCACCTTCACTGGTTGCTACGACGACCAGAGCCAGCCCTGCCGCTGCACCTACGACCCCAACGACGCCTACGCCCGCGGCGGCTGCTGCCCGGGCTACCACTGCACAAGCCAGGAAAAGTGCGAGCGCAACCTCGACTGCCGCACCAACGACGACTGCCCCATCGACTCCACCTGCAACATGACCTACCGCCAGTGCGAGCATGTCTCGTGCTGCAACCCGGCCTGCGGCTCGGGCACGGTGTGCAACGAGTCCTCCTGCACCTGCGTCTCCTCGTGCAGCCAGGCCGGCGGTTCGTGCGATCCGAGCCACCCCTGTTGCCCGGGGCTCTTCTGCTGGGTCTTCATGTGCATCACCCAGTAGCTCCCTCGGACGCGCATAACCCCCCCAGGATGCAATTTTTTGTGAGAGAACCGGGAGCAGGAAACCTTGTTCCTGGTCGCACCGTAGCGGCGTAGTTAGCGGGTATGTCTGTCTCCTGGGATTTCCGGGGTCGGTGGCACCAGCCGGTGGGTTGGCCTGGATGCTGAAAGAGCAAGCGCGGCCCATCCGCGATCCGGGCTTTCTGTCGCGCGAACGCGGGGCCATGAGAGCCAGCGCGTTCGCGCGTGACGTTTGCACCGGGTGGAACGAGCGAGCGCGATTTGCAGCCAAGGGTCGCGCCGGATAACGTTGGCCGCGAGGTGGGCTTGATGGGCGACGCCAAGAAGAATGACGGACTCACCGCCGAGGAGATCGGCGCGCTTTCGGCCGAGGCCGCGTCCGTCCTGTGGCGGCGCCGGCTCGACAAGGTGGGCGCCGTCGACGGGCACACCCTCCAGCTGTGGTTTGGCGAGCGGGCGCTGCACCTTGCGCTTTCGCCGAATCTCGCCTGGATGTTTTTGACCGAACGCCGCTTGCCGGCGCCGCCGCACCCGCCGGCCTTCGTGATGAAGCTTCGCGCCGAGATCGGTGGGCTCTTTCTTTCCGAGCTCCAAGCCCCGGAGGGCGAACGCGTCGTGCGGCTGGTCTTTTCTCCCGGCCCCGAGCGGCCGGGCCGCGCGCTCGTCGTGGAGCTGTTCGGCCGCTCGGCGCGCCTGCTGCTCGTCGACGAGGCCGGCATCGTGATCCACGCCTGCCTGGGACGCGCCACGGTGGGCGAACCCTACCGTCCGCCGGAACCCCGCGGCTCTCGCCCGGTGGGTGCCTCTCGTTTCCCGCCGCCCGACCCGGCCACGCTGGCGTGCAACCGCGCGGCCGAGGCGGAGTTCTTTTCCATCGCCGAGGGCCGGCGTCTCGAGGCGGCCCGCGCCGCGGCGCAGAAGAAGCTCTCCGAGGAGATCCGGCGCCACTCGAAAAAGCTATCGCGCTTGCAGGAAGATCGAGAGCGCGCCCGGGGCGGCGCCGGGCTCATCCGCCAGGGCGAGCTCGTCAAGGCCAACCTGGGCCGGATCCCGGCCGGGGCGAGCGAGGTGAGCCTATCTGATGTGGCCACGCCCGATTCGGCGCCCGTCGTCGTCCGGCTGGATCCGGCGCGCACGCCCGTCGAGAACATGCAACGGCTGTTTTCCCGGGGAAAGCGCCTCGCGGCCGCGCTGGGGGCGATCGAACGGCGCGTGAAGGAGTGCGAGGAGAGGCTCGCAATGCTCGCGCGCAAGAAGGCGCAGGCCGAACAGGCGCAGACGCCCGGCGAGCTCGCTCAGCTTCTGCCGGGCGAGTCACCTTCCCGCGAGGTGTCCTCGGCCCGGCGCGGCGAGCGCCTGCCGTACCGCGAGTACCGCTCGAGCAGCGGCAAATCCATCCTGGTCGGCCGTTCGGCGAAGGACAACGACGCGCTGACCTTCCGTCACGCCCGGGGGGAGGATCTGTGGCTCCACGTGCGCGACGGATCGGGCTCCCACGTGGTGGTCCGCCTCGGTCGGGACGAGGTCATCGACGAGCGGACGCTGCGCGAGGCCGCCATGCTGGCCGCCGCCAGCAGCTCGCTTTCAAAGTCGGACCGGGTGGAGGTCGGATACACCAGGGTAAAACACGTCCACCGGCTACCCAAGGCGCCTGCTGGAACCGTCTCCGTTGCAAAAATGAAGTCGATCCTCATCAAAATCGATCCAGAGACAATCTCCAGCCTGAAAGAAAATATGCTTTCGTAACAAGGTTTTGTTCTGTTTTACCCCCCCCAGGCCTGGCCGGTATAGCACAGAAAAATAAAATGTAGTACATGGTGGTCGTTTTCTTGACACCATACATGTAGGACTTTAGGATACCTACAGGATGATCATTAGGCTTACAGAAGAGCAGCGCGAGCCCTTCGGCGATTGGTCACACATTCCGAGGTGACGCCATGCACCGCAATATCCGCAAGAAGATCGATAAGCCCAAGGTCCCGTCGGCGAGCGGCCCGGCGGGTGAGCGGCGGCACGAGATCGTCGGAACGGTCTTTGTGCTCGCCGGGATCCTGACGCTGCTCTCTCTCGTGTCCTACCGGCCAGACGACCCGGTGCTGGAGAGCGCCGCCAAGCAGGCCGCCAACTGGATGGGTCTGGTGGGCGCCTATCTCGCCCGCGGGTTGCTGCATACCATGGGCTGCGCCGCGTTCGTACTGGTGGCGGCGCTAGGGTATGCCGCGGCGGTGGCCTTCACCCGGGGCGGCGTGCCGCTGCGCTCCCACAAGGTCACGGGCTACTTCATGCTGCTCTTTCTCGGCACGGCCTTTCTCCAGGTCATCCTGCGCGAACACAACCTGCTGGGGCACGCGCCCGGCGGGCTGGTCGGCGAGGTGCTGGGCGGAGTGCTCATCTCGCTGCTCTCCAGCGTCGGCGCGGGAATCTTCCTTGCGGCCGGGCTGGTGGTGGGCCTCATCCTGGTGACACCGTTCTCGCTGGTCCAGACCGCGCGGGCGGTCGCCATCGCCAGCCGCTTCGTCGGCCGGCACATGGCGCGGGGATTCTCGGCCGCCGCCGTCTTCCTGGGGCGGGCCGCCTGGAAGGGACTGTGTCTGGCCGGCCGGGCGCTAGCCCGCGAGGCGAAGGACTTCGCGGCGGGCCTCAAGGACGCCTCGGCGCGGGCGAGACTCGCCGAGGCTGCCGCCGAGCCTGCGCCGCGGCTCGACGAGCCGACCGAAAGCGCGCCCGTGGCGGTGGGGCAGCCGGTGATGGCCTCGCCGGCGGGGAGCTGGTTCCTGGCCCCGCCGGTGTCGCTGCCGCCCCTGTTGTCGCGCCCCGAGCCGGTGGTGGTGACCGGCGAGATCCCGCCGCCCCCCGAGGAAAAGGCGGCGCCGGTACCGGAGGAGAAGCCGGCCAAGAAGTCTTTTACCGAGATCCGCAGGCTGCGCGAGCCGGAGATCGTGATCCCCAAGGTGGCCGACAAGGTCGACGCGGAGGAGGCCAATGAACCGCCGCCGCGTCCGGAGACCCCGACCCCGGATTACAAGAACTACCGCCTGCCCGAGCTGGACCTTCTCCAGGTGGGCGAGCAGAAGGAGGCGGTGATCGAGCAGGACCGCCTGCGCGAGTACGCCCGCAAGCTGGAGGCCAAGCTCGCCGACTACGGCATCGCCGGCCAGGTCACCAAGATCATGCCCGGCCCGGTGGTCACCATGTACGAGTACGCCCCCGGCCCCGGCATCAAAGTCAGCCGCATCGCCGGACTGTCGAACGATCTCGCCCTGGCGCTCGAGGCCATGAGCGTGCGCATCGTGGCCCCCATCCCCGGCCGGGCGGTGGTGGGCATCGAGGTGGCCAACCGGGAGCGGCTGACGGTGTACGCCCGCGACATCATCGGACACGGCAGTTTCACCCGGGCCCGTTCCAAGCTCACCATCGCCCTGGGCAAGAACATCGAGGGCCAGCCCTACGTCACCGACCTCAACAAGATGCCGCACCTCCTGGTCGCCGGCGCCACCGGTACCGGCAAGAGCGTGGCGCTCAACCTGATGATCTCCTCTATCCTGTTTCGCAACACCCCCGAGGACGTGCGCTTCATCATGGTGGATCCCAAGGTGCTGGAGCTTTCGCTCTACGACGGCATCCCGCACCTCTTGCTGCCGGTGGTCACCGATCCGCGCAAGGCCCACGCCGCCCTCAACTGGGCGGTGCGCGAGATGGAGCGCCGCATCCAGGTGCTGCACGGCGCCGGGGTGCGCGACCTGGACAGCTACAACCGCAAGGTAGAGAAGACGCTGGCGCAAAACGGCGATGCGGACGCTTCCTCGCCGGACGCCCCGGAAGCGTCGGCGCCACCTCCGCCTCCGGCCGAGGAGAAGATTACGGCGCCGAGGACCGAAGAGGCGCCGGCGCCGCAGCCGGCCCCCGCCGCGAAGCGCAAGATCATCGTCATCGACAAGACCGCGCCCGCCGCCTTCGCACCGGTCCCCGCTCCCGAGGGTCCGCCCGCTGCCACCTCGGCGAGCGCCGAGGGCGAGCCGCCGGCCGGGCCGGTGCCCGGCGGTGGCGAGAGCGCCCCCGCCGAGGCGTCCCCGAGCGTCGACTCGTGCCCGGAGTGCCCCGACAAGGCGCCAGCCGAGGGCCCGCGCCAGAAGCTCCCCCACATCGTGATCGTCATCGACGAGCTGGCCGACCTGATGATGACGGTGGGCCGCGAGGTGGAGACCAGCATCGCCCGCATCGCCCAGAAGGCCCGGGCCGCCGGCATCCACCTCATCGTGGCCACCCAGCGCCCCTCGGTGAACGTCATCACCGGCCTCATCAAGGCCAACCTGCCGGCGCGCATCTCCTTCCGGGTGGCCTCCAAGATCGACTCGCGCACCATCCTGGACCAGAACGGCGCCGAGACCTTGCTCGGCAACGGCGACATGCTGTTCCACCCGCCCACCACCTCCGAGATCCTGCGCATCCACGGCGCGCTCATCACCGAGGAGGAGATCACCCGGCTGGTGGAGCACCTGAAGAAGCAGGCCCAGCCCATCTACGACGAGACCATCCTGGCCTCCACCGAGAACGCCGACCAGCCCGAGGGCGAGGCCGGGACGGAGGACGACGAGGACGACGAGCTGTACGACCAGGCGGTGGCGGTGGTGGCCGAGATGGGCCAGGCCTCGACCTCCATGGTGCAGCGGAAATTGCGCATCGGCTACAACCGGGCCGCCCGCCTCATCGAGCGCATGGAGCGCGAGGGCATCGTGGGCCCGGCCGACGGCGCCCGCCCGCGCGAGGTGCTGGTGCAGAACCTGCGAGGCCCCGACGCCATCGCCTGAGAGGTCCTTCTGAAGCCGCGCCTCCGGCCACCCGTTCGCGGCGCGC
>JAAZNF010000087.1 GCA_012798435.1 Myxococcales bacterium
CCATCCGGCAGATCGAATGGTGCCAGTCACCCCGGAAATAGTTATTAATCAATAGATTACGTCATGGATTGACGGTTTATGACACCGGAACCGGAGGGTGGCGCGGAAGGTGAACGGAGCGGTGCAGAAGGGGTACCTGTGGAAGGGGCAGCTCAGGATAGTTGCCGAGCTGGATGCGAGCGGGCAGGTGACGAGCAGGTTCATCTATGGTACAAAGGTCAACGTGCCGGAGTACATGATAAAGGGCGGCGCGACGTACAGGCTGATTGCCGACCAGCTCGGCTCGGTGCGGCTGGTGGTAAACACCTCTACCGGCGCGGTCGCGCAGCGCATGGACTACGACGAGTTCGGCGTCGTCACAAACGACACCAACCCCGGCTTCACCCCCTTCGGATTCGCCGGCGGGCTGTACGACAATGACACCAAGCTCGTCCGCTTCGGCGCCAGGGACTACGATGCCGAGACGGGGAGGTGGACGAGCAAGGATCCGATCCTGTTCGCCGGAGGGGATGCGAATCTGTTTGGGTATATTCTCTCTGATCCGATTAATGCGGTTGATGTCCTTGGCCTAAAACCAGGTGACAGATATCGACACGAAGACAGCGCGGCAATGGCAGCGAGTGCAGACATCTGGGACCAATACTATTTTGACAGGTCATATCCTCCCGCGGATCAGATTGACATTGAACGAGGAGGTTTTATCTGTGTTTGCGAAGACGGGTTTTTTACATATACTCCAATGACAGATGGTGGCTTTGGATTTTGTGATCCCCGGGGTGGCGAGAAGTGCCCGCCGGGATGTGAGGCATATGCATTCTATCACTCGCACCCTAACAACACCGGCATTAGTGGAGATGACAGATTCTATGGCAACAAGATCGTGCCCTTGAGGCGGGGTTATGCTGTCGGTTCAAATGGAAGCGTATTCTACTACGACGATGTGCTCGGTATTGACAGTGCATTTCTTGGAAGCGTCAACTATGGCAAATAGAATATTTACATATGGCACGGTGGTAGCTGTACTGCTTGAGTTGGTGTGTTGCAAGGAGGAGAACGGCACCCAGGGGGTTCGCTGGGTGGAGGAGACAAGACCTGGTGTTCAGTTCCTGATTTCCGAGATCCGACGAATATCGGACTGCATCGAAAAAGGTAAGACATGCGTCGCGGATTATAAAGAGCTGATTCGCAGAAAAGTCGATTTTGAGTTCGGCATTGACAATGATCTAAAATGTTTCATTGGAAAAAACAATGAAGAGATTCGTGATGTTCTTGGCAGGCCCCAGGTGGTTGATCGTGACTATGACCTCGGTATGAATGATGGCAAGATCCTAACAGGTGATTGGGAGTACCGACTCTTGACCAGCGATGAGTTGGTAGATCGTTGTTTTATGAGGATTCCTGACAGTGTATATATTCGGTACGATGAACGATGTGTATGTTCATCGGCATTCCGTGCGTTGACGAGTACTGCTCTTCTAAAAAGCGAATACTTTTCTTATCATGATACAGACACCGCTATTAAGGTCCTTGTGGAGCGAGTTATTGACTATGACGAATATGATGTGCGGGTCATATCTTCAAAAAAGGTTGATAAGGTTAGAGTCATGGGTGTTGACTGCAAGAGATTGGAAGACGAACCATCAGGCGAAAGTAAAAAGAGCCATCAGGCAAGACTTGCCGAGCTCGAGAAGGTCGTCATGGGAAAGGTGATCATGCTGTCCAAAGACAAAATATGCAGTGATTCGGATGTGACAAAAGACCGAAGGTATGTTATCGTCCCGCACGGGCCATTCGATTATGGGGGCTACTTAATAGAGAACGAATACTGTGTGCCGGCTGTGTATTCGTGCAGATACGAGCGGGAGGATAAATATAAGAGAATAAAGGACAAGGAGCAAAGAGAGTAGTCATACTCCATATGCTCGGACATCATTGGGTTGTGGCAACGTTGGATTCTGGTGGCCAGGTGACGAGCAGGTTCATATATGGTACCAAGGTGAACGTGCCGGAGTACATGCGAAAGAGCAGCACCCTCTACCGCATCATCACCGACCAGCTCGGCTCCGTCCGCCTGGTGGTCAACGCCAGCACCGGCGCGGTCGCGCAGCGGATGGACTACGACGAGTTCGGCATCGTGACAAACGACACGAATCCTGGGTTCCAGCCCTTCGGCTTCGCCGGGGGGCTCTACGAACCGGACACCAAGCTCACCCGCTTCGGAGCCAGGGACTACGATGCGGAGACGGGGAGGTGGGTGACCAAGGATCCGATAGGTTTCGGGGGAGGGGATGCGAATCTGTATGGGTATGTTGTTGCCGATCCGATCAATAAACAAGACACACATGGACTCGCCACCGATTATAACATCCAATGGATTTGTCGTCTCGGTGATTGCGCAGAAAGAGGAACCCCATTTCTCGCCCCATTTCGCCAGCTCAGCGAGGGTCCAGGGTGTTCTTTTAAGAAATGCTGGGAGAACTGTCGAGGGACAACCAACCCAATAGGTGTATGTGGCAAAGGTATTGGTGGAAAACTGCTAACCGCGGTAACTGCTGCATGGGATACAGGCACCGGAATCGGATGCGCCATTACTTGCAGTATGGCTCCTTGTGTATGGAAATGACACAAGAGAGAATGGTTAACTGCCATGCAAATAAATAGGAAAGAACAAACGGTAAGTAGGTTCATCGAATCGGGAGCAGACGGCATCAGCATAGACAGAAAGAAGATACAAGCATTGATAAACGCGGAGGCGGAAGAGAAATATGGCCAACAAATAATGAGGTACACAAAATTCATATCACTGTGGTACAGAATTCAGCGTTGGATCTACCGGAGAAGACGCTTCAGGGAGGAAATCAGAAAGGCTGTGCCACCAGATGCGTTGTATTAACCATTACGTGACCAGGAAGCGCAGGAGAACCAAGGGGTCAGACACCGGCACATGACACTTGGCGCTGCCCGTGGTCTGGTGGTCTCATGCCAAGGCAGAAGCGAGAGGACCTCCCGGGCGCCTGGCATCACGTCATGCACCGCGGAGCGCGGCGGGCGCCGATCTTCGCGGTGCCCTCGGACTGCGTGGGCTTCCTCGATCTGGTTGCGGAGATGGTCTCGCGCCACGGGATCGAGGTGCACGCCTGCTCGCCGATGCCCCCATCGAATGGTGCCAGCCACCCCGGAAACCCCCCGGGAACCCCGGAAATGGTTATTAATCAATTGGATACGTTGAGGGTATTTATGGGGACAGGCCCCCTGGCGCGCCCTGTCGTGACCATGGATACTGCGTTGGCAACTGCTTTGCGTCATCTCCAGTAATGGTTGCTTCGTTCGAGGCGTGTGCTTCGCTATCCGAGAAGTGTGCTCCTGCAGCCGCGACCGTTCGAAGGCCCCTTGCGAGAGAGTTTTCTCGTCTTGCATAGCGAGGATCGAACGGTGCCAGGGTTCGCTCGGGCGCAAAGATCGCAGGAGAGGTCATCACTGCGATGTGGTCTTGTCGCACGGCACTAGGATCTCTCCAACCGGCTAGGCGTGCGCGCGCAACCACATGCTTTGCAAGCGTTTTTTCGTGCGAATTTTCTTTATATTTTCTGGTTGACACGAAAGTCAATCTGTGTTTAGCCTGCTGCGTCAAGAGCGGTCTTTCAATCCCCAAGGAGGGTTCATGAAGCGCAAGATCGAGAAAGTGGCGGTACTCGGCGCCGGGATCATGGGCACCGGCATCGCGGCCCACCTGGCCAACTGCCGGATCCCCTGTTACCTCCTCGACATCGTGCCCAAGGAGCTCACCGAGGAGGACAAGAAGGCCGGCCTCACCCTGGACTCGCCGGCCTTCCGAAACAAGTTCTCGCAGGGTGGCGTTGCGAACGCCCTCAAGAATAAAAAACCCATCCCGGCCTTCTACCACGACTCCTTCGCCCAACTCGTCACCTGCGGCAACTTCGAAGACAACATGGAGTGGCTCAAGGAGTGCGACTGGGTGGTGGAGGTGGTGGTCGAGAACCTCGACATCAAGCGCAAGCTCTTCGAAAAGGTCGAGAAGAACCTCAAGAAGGGCGCCATCGTCTCCTCCAACACCTCGGGCCTGCCCATCAAGGGCATGGTCGAGGGGCGCTCGGCGGAGTTCCGCAAGAACTTCCTGGTCACGCACTTCTTCAACCCGGTGCGCTTCATGCGCCTTTTGGAAGTCATCGGCGGCGCCGACACCGACCCCGAGGTGGTGAAGTTCATGGCCGACTTCGGCCAGAACGTGCTGGGCAAGGGCATCGTGTACGGCTACGACTCGCCCAACTTCGTGGCCAACCGCATCGGCGTGTACGGCATGGTGCGGACCTTCAAGGAGATGATGGACAAGGGCTACAGCGTGGAGGAGGTGGACGCCATCCTGGGCGAGCCCATGGGCCGGCCCAAGACCGCGGCCTTCCGCACCATCGACATGGTGGGCCTGGACACGGTGGTGCACATCATCGACAACTGCTACCAGAGCCTCACCGACGACGACGAGCGCGAGCTGTTCAAGGTGCCCGACTTCGTGCGCAAGATGGCCGAGAAGAAGTGGCTCGGCAACAAGACCAAGGGCGGCTTCTATAAGAAGCAAAAGGGTTCCGGCGAGGGCGACGAGGGCGAGATGCTGGTGATCGACCCGCAGACCGCCGACTACCGCCCCAAGCAGAAGGTGCGCATCGATTCCTTGGGCGCCGCCAAGAACACCGAGGATCTGCGCGAGCGCGTGAAGAACCTGCTGGCCGCCGACGACCGCGCCGGGCAGTTCGCCTGGGCGGTGTTCCGCGACACGCTCATCTACTCGGGCAAGATGCTGGGCAAGATCTGCGACGACGTGGTGCAGATCGACAACGGCATGAAGTGGGGCTACAACTGGAGCCAGGGCCCGTTCGAGGCCTGGGACGCGGTCGGCTTCGACGACGTGTGCCAGCGCATGGAGAAGGACGGCAAAAAGCTCCCGCCCATCGCCGCCGCCATCCGCAAGGCCAAGGGGCCGGGCTTCTACAAGCGCGAGAAGGGCAAGACCTACTACTTCGATCTCAAGAGCAAGAAGTACAAGCCCATCGCCGCCGACCCGCTGGCCATCCGGCTGCCCGACGTGCGCGACGTGCGCGGCGAGGTGGCCGCCAACGCCGGGGCCACCCTGTACGATCTCGGCGAGGGCGTCCTGTGCTGCGAGTTCCACACCAAGATGAACTCCATCGACGCCGACGTGCTGGGCATGATGAACCAGGGCATCGACCTTCTGGAGAAGGACGACCGCTGGATCGGCATGGTGATCGGCAACCACGGCGAGAACTTCTGCGTGGGCGCCAACCTGATGCTGGTGTTCATGGTGATCCAGCAGGCCAACTCCGCCGAGAGCGACTCCGACAAGCGCGCCATCTGGGCCCAGCTCGAGGCGGTGGTGAAGCAGATGCAGGACACCTGCCAGCGCCTCAAGTACAGCGCAAAGCCTACCGTGGCTGCGCCCTTCGGCATGACGCTGGGCGGCGGCATGGAGATCTCCATGGGCGCCGACCGCATCTGCGCCCACGCCGATCTGTTCATGGGCCAGGTCGAGTTGGGGGTGGGGCTCATCCCCGGCGGCGGTGGCACCAAGGAACTCCTGGTGCGCAACATGGAAGGGCTGCCGGAGAACATCGAGGGCGTCAACCTCATCCACTTCGTGCGCCAGGCCTTCGAGGCCATCGGCATGGCCAAGGTGAGCATGAGCGCGCACGAGGCCCAGGCGCTCAAGTTCCTGCGACATACCGACAAGATCGTGACCAACAAGGACCAGCTCCTCGGCACCGCCAAGCGCATGGTGCAGGCCATGGCCCTGGAGGGCTACCAGCAGCCGCTGCCGCGCACCCTGCGCCTGCCGGGCGAGATGGGATACGCCACCTTCAAGATGGTCATCGACTCCATGTGCAAGCAGCACCAGATCACCCCGCACGAGCAGGTCATGGCCGAGAAACTGGCCTGGGTGCTGTGCGGCGGCAAGACCTCGCCCAGCGTGCCGGTCAGCGAGCAGTACATCCTGGATCTCGAGCGCGAGGCCTTCCTGTCGCTGTGCGGCCATCCCAAGAGCCAGGAGCGCATGCAGCACTTTTTGCTGAAGGGCAAGCCCCTCCGGAACTAGCCGGCGGGCCACTGGAACGAAGGAGAATGCCATGACTCGTGAAGCCGTCATCGTCAGCGCGGTCCGCTCGCCCATCGCCCGCTACCGCCGTGGCAAGTTCAAGGACACCCACCCGGTGTACTACGGCGGGCAGGTGTTCCGGGAGGCGGTGAAGCGCGCCAAGGGGTTGAAACCCGAGGACATCGACGACGTCATCGTGGGCTGCGCCATGCCCGAGGCCGAGCTGGGCATGAACCTGGCCCGGCTGGTGTCGTTCGCGGCCAAGATCCCCTACACGGCCTCGGCCGTCACCGTGAACCGCTTCTGCGCCTCGGGCCTGCAGAGCATCTCCCAGGCCGCCGAGCGCATCATGCTCGACGAGGCCGACGTCATCGTGGCCGGTGGGGTCGAGGACATGAGCCACGTGCCCATGGGCGGCAACAAGCCGGTGGCCGAGCTCAACCTGGTGAACGAGTGGGTGGAGGCCTACACCCCCATGGGGCTCACCGCCGACAACGTGGCCCGCAAGTTCAACATATCGCGCGAGCGGCAGGACAAGTTCGCCCTGCGCTCCCACCAGAACGCCATCCGGGCCATCGACGAGGGGCGCTTCAAGACCCAGATCCTGCCCATCACCACCGAGGTCATCGAGCCGGGCCCCGATGGGCGTCCCAAGGTGAAGCAAGTGACCGTGGACACCGACGAGGGGCCGCGCCGCGACACCTCGCTGGAGGGGCTGGCCAAGCTCCGGCCGGCCTTCGACCCCAAGGAGGGCACGGTCACCGCCGGCAACTCCTCCCAGATGAACGACGGCGCCGCCGCGGTGGTGGTGATGAGCCGGGAGAAGGCCCGCTCGCTGGGCCTTAGGCCCCTGGCGGTGTACCGCCGCTTCCAGGTGGCGGGGACTCCACCCGAGATCATGGGCGTGGGCCCGGCCTACGCCATCCCCAAGCTGCTCGAGAAGGCCGGCATGAAGAAGGAGCAGATCGACCTGTGGGAGGTCAACGAGGCCTTTGCCTCGCAGGCCTTGTACTGCTGCGAGGACGTGCTGAAGCTGGACATGAACAAGGTCAACGTCAACGGCGGCGCCATCGCGCTGGGCCACCCGCTGGGCTGCACCGGGGCCTTCCTCACCTGCAAGCTGCTCTACGAGATGGAGCGCTCGAAGCTGCGTTGGGGCGTGGTGAGCATGTGCATCGGCGGCGGCATGGGCGCGGCCGGGCTGTTCGAGCGCGAAGCCTAGACACGATTCATCCCGCTCCGTTCGCCCCCTCCATCTTCTCCAGATGTCGGGGATTCATCTGAAATGACCCAGGGGAAGCGCCATCCGCCGCAAATGATCTCTTCGCGTTCTTCCCCTACGAGGCAGGTTCTCTCTTCGCAGGCTCGCCGGAGCTTCGAGCTTACGCCATCTCGACCCGCAGCACCTCGGACCCCGCCAGGATCTCGTCGCCGTTCAGCAGCGGTTGCGGCCCGTTCAGCCGCACGAACACCCCCGAGCCCGCGCTCTTGTCCTCGAGCTGTACCCCCGCGGCGCGGATGTGGAGCTCCAGGTGGCGCGGTGACAGCAAAGCGTCCTCGGGGAAGTTGATGGCGCAGCCGCGCTGGCCGAGGGATACCACCGGGCCGCAGCGCAGGATGACCATGCCCTGGCGTCCCCGCCCGTCGGGGCCCCGGTGGAGCTGGCGCAGCGCCACGAAGAGCTGCCGCGGCACTGGGCCGCCGTAGGCCCGGGTGTCCGAGGAGGGCGGGGTGCGCACGTCGCTGGTGGGGCCGCCCAGCCCGATCAGGCGAAAGCGCTGGGTGCCGCAGATGAACTCGGTGCCCTGCCGAAGATCGGCGCGTTCGCGAACGCGCAGGAAGGTGCCGTTCCGGCTCTGCATGTCCTCGAGCACTGGCCGGCCGTCCTGCCAGCGGACCATAAGGTGGGGCGAGGAGAGGCAGGCGTCCTGGGGGATGGAGATGGTGCTCCCCTCGCGGCCCAGGGTCAGCCCCACCGGCCCGATAGGGAACGTGGCGTCCTCCCGGCCGTACCCTCGCAGCAGGCGCAGCCGCACCGAGACATCGGATGCGGGTTGGGGCTCCGGGGTGGCTGCCGTAAGGCGCCGGCCGCACACCGGGCAGCCGCTGGCGGCGGGGGGGAGGCGCGCCCCGCAGTACGGACATCCCGCGTCGGCCGGCTTGGCCCCGGCGGCCGCCGCCAGGGGGGCGGTGGCGCTGCGGGGTTTCAAAAGCACCGGCTCGGCGGGTTCGTCCGCGGCCGGCATGGAAGGAAGCGTGCTGGCCGGTAGCTCGGGCCGGGTGCGCGGGGTGGATGACGTCTCCACCGCGGTGATCTCGGAGCGGCTGGGATCGGCGGCCCCGCTCAGGCGGAGAAAGCCGGTGAGCCCGGCCAAGTCCTGGCCACACCCGGCGCAGACCTTGGCGTCGGGCTCGTTGTAGGTCTCGCAGGCCGGGCACACCACCCCGGTGGCCGAGAGATCGACCGCGTCCGAAGGCGCTGCGAGCGGGGCGCCGCACTCGGCGCAGGTGGTGGCCGCGGGCAGGTTGGCGCGCAGGCATTTCGGGCAGGTCGCCATCGAGCCGGAGTGTGCCAGAAATCCGGCCCGAGATCCACAATCCGCGCAGGCTCTGGCGACCACGCGGTCATGCGTTCCAGCGGATCCGCCAAACTTCCTGGAACAGGAAGAGCATGCCTGCATGCTCGTCTTGTCAGCGGCTTCAGCCGAAGCTCGGCGGCTGTCAAGGGTGAGCGAATGCGAATCCCTTGGGTACCGCAGGCCCTTGACAGCGCAAGCCGAGCGGAGGCTAACCGAGACAACCTATGTGCAAAAGCGCTGGCTCCTGAGGTCTTGCGGCCAGACGCCCAAATGTCTCGAAGCGAAGGAGATCGCGTAAAGGGTTTTCTGATAGCGCGGATTTTTGGGGAGGTATGGCCTTCAGGGAGGTGTCGGGGTGGCGTCGATCTGGCGTCCGAGCTCCTCGATGAGCGCACGGGTGCGTTCGAAGCCTGCGAAGCGGCCGAGGATCTCTCTCGCGGTGTCGGCCCGCCCGGCACGAAGCTCAGAGAGCGCCAGCAGCGCCCCCGCCTCGCCGAAGTCGCTCACGGTCTCGATGCCGCGCAGCAGGATGGCGCGGGCCTTGAGCGGATCGACGGCGGAGCTTGCGTTGGCCCACAGCAGGATCTCGGCCCGGTAGAAGCCGCGCAGGCGCTCCGAGCCCGGCGCTCGCGCCAGGCCCTGCTCCAGCAGCCGCGCGCGTTCTTCGAAGTCCCGTCCGGCGCGAAGCATTCCGAGCGCGAACAGGGTGTCCCGCACCGCGCGGGCCTCGGCGAACACCTCGGCCTCGGCGCCGGAGGCGGCGTAGCGGGCGGGATCCTCCAGGCGCGGCTCGAGGGCCGCGGTGATCTCGCCCGCCAAGTCGCGGCCGATCACCCGCGCGGCCCAGAACTCGAGAAACGGCCGGTCGTCCTCCACCAAAGGAGCCCCGGTGCTCCAGGCCCGCAGCGCCTCGTCGCCCATGAGAAAGAGCGACAGGAGATCGGCGGCGCGGGTCAGGTGGTTCTGGCGCAGGTCCGGCCCCACCCCGCGCTCGCGCACGCGCCGGCGCAAGGTTTCGGGGTCCAGGCGCAGCGGCTGCGTTGACAGTAGCAGGATGCCCTCGAACTGATCCTGCCACAGCATGGCGTGGGGGAACTCCGAGAGCGCGGTCGCCACCATGGCGCGCAGGCTCTCCACGGTCTGCCCGTACAGCGGGATCATCTGGGCCATCACCCCATCCGGGGCGAGCCGCGCGCGGGCGTCGCGGTAGAACTCGCGGGTGTACAGCGTGGTCATGCCGGCGGCCCAGGTCTGGCTGGGCTCGAGCACGATGAGATCGACCGGCCGGCGCAGCGCGCGCAGGAAGGCTCGCCCGTCGGCGTGGTGCAGCCGCACCCGGGGATCGGAGAAGAAGCCGCCGGTGACCTCGTTGAAGTACTTGCTGGCGAGCCGGAGGATGTTCTCGTCGATCTCCACCGCGTCGAAGCGCTCCGGCCCGTGGCGCAGTGCCGCGGCGAAGGTCTGCCCCGAGCCCATGGCGATGCCCAGCATGCGCTGCGGGTTGTCGCAGAACAGGGCGGGGAGGTGGCCCAGCAGCCGGTGCCGCGCGCCCAGGGTGGTCGAGTGCCAGGAGGAGTTGATCCACAGGCGGAGCTGGCCTTCGTTCGTGCGGGTGACCATGGCGTCGCTGCCCACGCCCTCGCGAAGCTCCAGGATGCGCTCCCCGAGCGGCAGCCACAGCTCCAAGATTCGGCGCGGGATCTCGAAGGTGAGGAGCGGTAGCAAGAGGAGCACGCCGGTGCCCAGGATGGCCAGGCGATGGCGCAGGTCTGGAACGGCGGGGAGGACCAGCAGGGCCACCAGCGGGCAGCACAACGCGAGCACGGTGAGCGTCGCGTGCGATCCCAGCAGGGGGAGCATCACGAAGCCCGCGAGCAGACTTCCCAGGATGCCGCCGGCGGTGTTGATCGCGTACAGGCGCCCGAAGGCCCGCGAGCCGTCGGGCGCGCCGGAGGCCGCCGCCAGCAGTGGCAGCACCGCCGCGTTCAGCGCGGCGGGAGGGACCAGCAGGCCCATCAGCGCCAGAAACTCCAGGGAAAATTCACCCCGGGCGACGGTCAGCATCTGGGAGCCCGAGGCGACCAGAGAAAGCAGCAGCAGCGGCACCGCGGCTGCGAGCAACCCCGCCGCGAGTTGCATCCAGGACAGGGTGAGCCGCAGCCGGCTCGGCTCCGGTTGCCGCCGCGCCAGGTAGCCCCCGAGCAGGCCGCCCAGGGCGACGCCCAAGAGCACCGCGGCCAGCACCAGGGTGAAGGCGTGGACGGTGTTGACCATGACCACCGAGAGCAGCCGGGTCCACACCACCTCGCACCCCAGCCCGATCAGGCCGCCCAGCGCCGCGGCCAAGACCACGCGACGCCCCAGCGGCGGGTCGCTCCCCGTGGGCGCCTTGGCCGTCGGGGGAAGGGAAGCCGCGGCTTCCGAGCGCCGGGCGAACTGCACCCCCAGGGCGAGCAAGCCGGCCAGCAGGGCCAGCGCGGCGCCCAGGAGCGCGGTCAGCCGCAGCCCCAGGCTCTCCACCCCGATGAAACCGGCGAAGAGAGTCCCCGCCACCGCCCCCGCGGTGTTGATGCCGTAGAGCCATCCCATCCAGGCCCCGCGGCGCGCTCCGCTCCCGGTGGCGCGCTGCACGTGGGCCAGCAAAAGCGGCAGCGAGGCACCCAGCAAGATGGTGGGGAGCAGGAAGTACAGGCCGGCCAGCAGCAGCTGGAGAAAGAGCGGGTCGGTAAGCTCGGCCTCGGTACCGGCGCTGGCGCCGAGGTGCGAGAGCTTCACGACGAGCGGCAGCCCGAGGATGGCCAAACCCGCGGCGCAGGCCTCCGCCACGGCGTAGCCGGCCAGCGGGAGGCGCAGCCGCCGCGAGAGCTGGCCGGCCAGCGCCGAGCCGATCCCCAGCCCGGCCATGAACACCGAGAGCACCACCGCCTGGGCGGTGGCCGTGGCGCTGGTGAGGGCGCACAAGGCCCGC
Source organism: Myxococcales bacterium (assembly GCA_012798435.1). GTDB lineage: Bacteria > Myxococcota > B64-G9 > B64-G9 > B64-G9 > JAAZNF01. The sequence goes on from JAAZNF010000087.1 coordinate 11,672, forward strand.
GTCCAGGCCACCTGGTACATGAGCGAGGCCGCGCCCGAGGCGGCCAGGGCCAGGCACAACACCACACCGCCGCGTACGCGCGCGCCGGGTTCGGCGCAGGTTGTTTCGGGCGCTGTCATCGGGCCGACGGTATCGCCTCGTCCGGCCCCAGTCAAAGCCAATTCCTTCGCACTCTTCTTGACGGGTAGAGATGCATCCGGCAGACTGTAGCAGGAGCCGCCAGACGGCCCTGGAGACGGACATGATTCGCCGTGAAGCATGCTGGCTGATGCTTTCTCTGGGGGCGGCGCTCGGGGCCTGCGCCCACGACGAGGTACCCCTGTTGTGCCAGGCGGCGCGCACCGGCGATCTGGTCATCAGCGAGCTCCGCGGCAAACAATCCGACACCGACACCTGGGGCGAGTGGGTGGAGTTCTACAACGCCTCCTCCCGGGAGCTCTCCTTGCGTGGGCTCGACCTGCGCATGGCGAAATTCGACGGCAGCAGCGAGCACCACCTGGTGGTGCGTTCGCCGCATACCCTCGCCCCCGGCGGCTACTTCGTGTTCGGGCGGTTCGACGAAGCCAGCCTACCAGACCACGTGGACGCCGGGTTCCTGATCGACTTCGACTCGGATCTCTACAAGGAAGGGATTTACGACCTGCTGTGCGGCACGGCGGAGCAACTGGTGGACCGGGTGGTGCTGAACGGCAACCTGCCCTCCCAGGGGACCCTGTCGCTCGACGGTCGCCTCACGCCCAGCGCCGCCGCCAACGACGATTCGCAAAACTGGTGCCCCGACGCCACCAGCACGTCGGACGGAGGGTCGCAGCTGGGTCTGCCGGGGACCCCCGGCCGGGAGAACCGTCCATGCGGCTGAGGTGCAATCCGACGGCTCTGATCGTCGCGCTTTCGGGCGCGTTGCTGCTCTCCTCGCTCGCCTGTTTCGGCGGCTCCAAGCGAGTGCGGCGGTACCACAAGGCCGAGTTGCAAGAGGTGCTGAGCCGGCTCGAGACCCCGGGGCTGGTCATCGGGGAGTTCACCCTGGCCAAGAACGCCGTGGTGGACGGCGATACCATCAAGGTCGCCGGGCTCGACTCCTCGCTGCGCCTCTCCAACCTCGACACCGAGGAGACCTTCAAGAACGAGGCCGACCGGCGCCTCTTCGAGAGCGGCTGGGAAAACTATCTCACCACCAAGCAAAGCCAGACCAATCGGCCCATCAAGGCGGCCACGCCCATGGGCGAGGCCGCCAAGGAGTTCGCCAAGAAGTTCTTCGAGGGCGTCGACGTGGTACGCCTGGAGCGTGATCACCCGAAGGAGATCCGCGACCGCTACAACCGCTACCTGGCCTATGCGTTCGTGCGCAAGAACGGGGAGTGGATCAACTACAACGTCGAGGCGGTGCGCGCCGGCATGAGCCCGTACTTCACCAAGTACGGCTACTCGCGCCGCTTCCACGACCTGTTCGCCCAGGCCCAGCGCGAGGCCCAGCAGAAGGAGCTCGGCATCTGGAACCCCAGCACCCTGCACTACCGCGACTACGTGCAGCGGCTGGAGTGGTGGGACGCGCGGGCCGACTTCCTCATGGAGTTCGAGACCGAGGCTGCCGGCAAGGAGAACTACATCGATCTCAGCCACTGGGACGCCATGCGCAGGCTCGAGAAGTACGAGGGCCGGGAGGTGGTGGTGTTCGGCTCCATCGAGGAGATCATCCTGGGCGACAAGGGCCCGACGCGCGTCAAGCTCAGCCGGCGCCTGGGCGGCTCGTTCCCGCTGATCTTCTTCGACAAGGATGTCTTCGGCTCCTCGCATATCGCGCGCTGGCAGGGTGAGTACGTGCGAGTGAAGGGGACGGTGACCCGCTACCGCAACCGCTTCGGGCGCGAGGAGCTGCAGATCGTGGTGAACTTCCCGGGCCAGGTGCGGGGCTCGGAGCGGGTGCCCAACTTCAGCGGGGTCAACCCCGAGGGTACGGGACGGGGGAACGACGACGGCGAGGACATCGAGCCCGCGCCGGCCGAGGAAAAGAAGGAGGAAGCCCATGCGCCGTAGCCGACAGATATTCACCGGGCTACTCGTGCTGCCGCTGCTCGCCTGGTGCGGGGCCGGCTGCGGCGGGTCCTCGGGGTCGAGCTGCCAGGGGCTCATGCCCGGGGACCTGGTCATCAGCGAACTCTTCGCCAACCCCAAGGGCACCGACGACGGCAAGGAGTGGTTCGAGATCTACAACGCCACCACCCGCCCCATCGAGCTGAAAAATCTGGAGCTGGTCTCGGCGCGGGCCGACGGCACCGGCGAGACCGTGCACCGCATGGCCCAGGCCACCATCCCCGCGGCGGGGTTTTTCGTGCTGGGCAGCATGCTCTCGAGCATCAAGCCCGAGTGGGTGGACTACGCCTACCAGAGCGATCTCGGGGGGCTCCGCAACGACTCGGGCTCGCTGGCCTTGCGCTGCGGCGGGGTGGTGATCGACCGGGTGATCTACGAAAACTGTGCCGAGGGCGCCTCCAAGCAGTTCGACGGGGCCCAGGTGCCGGACGCGGTGGCCAACGACACCCTCACCCGTTGGTGCGACGCCACCGTGCCCTACGAGACCGACTCGCTGGGCACCCCGGGCGCCCCCAACGAGAACTGCGCCGGCATCTCGCCCACCTCGTGCAAGGAGAACGGCCAGGTCCGCGACGTGGTGAAGCCCGTCCTGGGCGACCTGGTGATCGCCGAGTTCATGCCCGATCCCTCCAAGGTCGGCGACACCGCCGGTGAATGGTTCGAGATCGCGGTGAAGCGGGACGTCGACCTCAACGGCGTGGAGGTCGGCAACACGCCGGGGACGGTCAAGTTCCGGGTGGCCTCGCTGGACTGCGTGAAGGCCCAGGCCGGGGACTTCCTCCTGTTCGCGCGCTCGGGCGATCCCACCCTGAACGGCGGCCTGCCCACGCCCAAGTTCGTCGCCAACGTGAGCCAGGCCAACAGCGCCGGCAGCTTGTTCGTCTCTCACAACGGCGCGCTGCTGGACCAGGTGAGCTGGACTTCGGCCAAGGCCGGCAAGTCTCGCGCGCTCGATCCCGGCAGCCTCGACCCGGCGGCCAACGACGACCCCGGGGTGTGGTGCGACGGCCAGGATGCCTACGGCGCCGGCGACCTCGGCACCCCGGGCGCGGCCAACCCCTCCTGCGGCATCGTGCCGCCCGGCAAGTGTCTGGTGGGTGGCGCGCCGCGCGACAAGGTGGCCCCCGCCGCCGGCGACCTGGTGATCTCCGAACTCATGCCCAACCCGGCCGCGGTGGACGACACCGCTGGAGAGTGGTTCGAGATCGCGGTGAAGCGAGACGTGGACCTCAACGGCCTGCAACTCGGCCGGGACATCGGCAGCATCACCCAGACGCTGCCGGAGGGCGAGTGCCTGCGAGTGACGGCGGGATCCTTCGTGGTCTTCGCCCGCAACGACGATCCCGCCACGAATGGCGGCCTGCCCCGGGTGGACTTCGTGACCACCCTGAGCCTGGTGAACACGGACGGCACGCTGGCCGTGGGCATCGGTGGTACGCTCCTGGACGGGGTGAGCTGGGCGAGCTCCACCAGCGGCGCCAGCAAGAGCCTGTCGGCGAACCACCTCGACGCGACCGAGAACGACACGCAGAGCTTCTGGTGCGACGGCCAGGTGGCCTACGGCGCCGGAGACAAGGGCAGCCCCGGCGCGGCCAACCCGGCCTGCCCGTGAGGCACCGGCCGAAACTTGGAACCGCACGCCCGACCGCGTAGGCTCTTTCAAGCCCGAGGTCGAGTGAGAAACGAAGTCCATGTGGAACATGTCGCTCATCCCAAGGAGCATGCTCGCATGCTCCTCATTTTCGCGAAAACGGCCGAAGCCCGACCGCTGTCAAGGGCGAGCGCAGCGAGTCGCGAAGCGATCGGAGACCCTTGACAGCAAAGGTCGGGCGAAGGCGATGTCTGACAAGACTTGCGACCAGGAGAACGCCGCTATCGGAAGGGGGGATTCTGAACGCAAGCTGCACGCTTCTGACGCAGATGTTTCTTGGTGCGACCGACCGCGAGCCCACACAGCCAGCGCGCGCACGTTGCGATGCAGCCGTGCTTGGGGGGGGTGAGGTGTCCCACGGGTGAACCGGATGCGTGCATGCCGAGTCTTTTTCGTGATCCTTTGCTGCGCCGGCGGGATGTGCGCCTGCGGTGGCGGGGGAAGCTCGTGCGGTCCGGCCTCGGCCCAGGTGACCCGGATCATCGACGGCGACACGCTGGAGATCGCGAGCGGCGAGAAGCTGCGCCTGCTCATGGTCAACGCGCCGGAGATCACCGCCGGCAAGAACGAGTGCTACGGCACCGAGGCCCGCGACTACAACGTGCAGATGGTGCAGGGCCGCACCGTGAAACTCGCATACGACAAGCAGTGCCGCGACATCTACGACCGCCTGCTGGCCTGGGTGGAGGTGGACGGCCGCGACCTCAACCTCACCCTGGTGGAGCGCGGCTACGCCTGCGTGCTGTACATCCCGCCCAACGGAGAGGCGCGCCAGTCGGAGTTCCGTCAGGCGGAGGCCGAGGCGCAGCTCGCCCACCGCGGCCTGTGGGGCGCCTGCCAGCCGGAGGAGATCTTCTGTGAGTGACTTTTTCCCGGTACGGTCTTCCACCGTCACCCCAACGCGCGACCGACCGCGCTGGCTGTGTGGGCCCCACGGCCGATCGCGCCCTGACCCGCGCCGCGGGTGGCTCGTTCTGCTGGGCTCGCTCCTTCTCGCCGCGGCTCCGCCTGCGCTCGGTGCGGACTACGGCGTGTTCGTAGAGGCCGAGACGGAGGAGGACCTGCTCGAGCTCCTGCGCGCCGACGAGATCGACCAGGACAGCTACGAGACGCTGACCGAACTTCTCAACGACGGGGTGGACCTCAACAGTGCCAGCCGCGAGGAATTGTACGCGCTGCCCAACCTGAGCTACGCCGACGTGGACGCCATCCTGGCCTTCCGCAAGGAGAACGGCGAGATCCGCGACCCGATCGAGCTCGTCTCCTCGGGCACGCTCACCAAAGAATTGCTCCTCTCCATCGCGCCGTTCCTCATCGTGAGCGAGCCCGGAGAGCCGGCCACGGTGTCCACCCGGGCCCGGCTCCGCTACCGCACTACCTTCGTGGCGGGGGACGAGATCGTGCCGCCCATGATGCTCTCGGGCAACCTCTCCACCCTGCGCCACCTGGACGCCGGCCTCACCGGCGTGCTCACCCGCAACACGCTCGGCGAGGTGCGGGCCGATCCCAACTCATTCCGCGACGGCCTGTCGGCGGCGGCGCCCGGGGTCAAGCTGCAACCGGCCAAGTACTACGTGCAGTGGAAGGACAGCCACCTGCACCTGGTGGCCGGCACCTACCGCATCGGCTTCGGGCAGCGTCTGGTGTTCGACAACACCGGTCGCTACGTCCCGCACGGGATCCGTGTCGACGACACCATCTACTACTCCCAGGACCTGAGCCTGGCCTGCCGCGAGAGCGCCGGGGAACTCACCCAGAGCCCGTGCAGCGGGGACCTGCTCTACTCCTACCAGGCCCCCGACTACCGCTGGACCGACCGGCTGCGCGGGTTCGCCGCCGGCTACCGCAGCGGCGACACCTTCGGGCAGGGTTTTTCGGTCCACGCCTTCGGCTCGTGGGTGAGCCGCGGGGTGTACCAGTACGAGCTCTTCCGCCCCGACCGCTGCGACGACCCCGAGCGCGACGACGATCCCGCCTGCAAGGCGCCGCCGGTGTACAAGCGCCAGGACGACCCGGCCGCGGCCGCGCCCACCTTCAAGTACATGACGCTGCCGGATCTCTTCGACGACCTCCTGGCGGGCGGCAACTTCACCTACTTCTTCGACCGGCGCACCCACCTCGGTGTCACCGGCTACGGCGACGTGCTGCGCTGGAAGGTCGAGGGCATGGAGCTCGACTTCCAGGAGTACTCCCGCTACCCCTACGGCGGGCCGTTCGGCGCGGTGGGGCTCGACGCGGCCTGGGGCGCGGGCAACATGGACGTGGCGTTGGAGGTGGCCCGCTCCTTCGACGGCACCCCGACCGGCGGCGGTTTCGCCGGCATCCTGCGCGGCACCGCCAACTGGAAGAAGCAGGAGATCGAGGGCGTGCTGCGCGCCTACGCCGGGGGCTACAAGAACCCCTATGCCCGCCCCATCGCCGAGCCCGACGAGTACGGCGGGTTGCGCTCGGCGGACGAGCTGGGCCTGCGCCTCAAATACCGCGCCATCATCGACGATCTGCGGCTCAACTCCATGCTGGACTTCTGGGCGCCGCCCTCGAGCTGGACGCCCAAGATGGCCGCGCGCGTGCGCGCCGAGTACGAGGTCGAGACCTGGTTCCGGCCGGGGTTGTGGGTGGAGTACCAGGACAAGGATCTGGGGCCTGCCGAGGCGGGCGTGGACGAGTGCTTCGATTATTCATCCCAGACCATCGCCGGCGAGGTCAGCCCGTGCGCCGGAAAGAAGCTCAAGTTCGGCGGCCAGGCCGCCTTGCTGCCGCGAAAGAGCCTCTCGTTCGTCGGCCGCGCCGAGATGCGACTGGTGTCCGACCCGGCGGTGGCTTCGCGGGGCGAGGATTTTCGCAAGGACATGGTGGCCTACCTGTGGGTCACCGTCCGGCCGGTGGAGAGCCTGCGGCTGCGGCTGCGTGTGCGCTACCTCAACGAGGATCTCGGCGTCTCGGAATCCGGCGAGGACTCGCTGTGGTGGTTTGTCGAGGCGGCCTGGGGGTTCGAGAAGACCTTCCGCGCCAAGTTCCGCGCCGAGCTGTACACCCTGCTCGACGACCGGGACAGCACGCAGCAGCGGCAGGCCTCGTTCCGCCTGGGCGGGCACCCGAGCGACCTGTGGCTCAGGCTCGAGCTCGAGTACCGCTTCTGAGAAAGATGTTCACGGGGGCGAGGTGAGTACGCGCCGTACCCGTTCGAACACCGCCGGGTGCAAGAGGTAGCTGTAGTGCGTGGCGGGGGTGAGATCGATGTGCTCGCTCCCCGGCAGGATGGCCGACTCGGCCGGCAGCACGAAGAGATCGTTCCGGCTCCACAGACACACCACGCGGATCCGCGCGGGTAGCGGCTTTTGGGCGAGGCGCGAAAGCAGCTCGCTCCCCGGGCGCAGGTCGTGCAGGATCGGGGTGTTCCCGTAGCGGGCCGGGTAGGTGCCCTGGTGCGGGCTCCCCAGCGTGACGAGCGTTTGCACCGACGGGCCCAGGCGGTGATCGGCGATGGCCAGCCGCGCCACGATCCCGCCCAGCGAGTGGGCCACCATGTCCACCTTCTTCTCGCCGGTGACCCTGCGCACCTTCCGCACCAGGCCGGCGAGGTGTCTGGCCCGCTCGCGCATCCCCATGCCGGACTCAAAGTGGGCGGGGTAGCAGCGCCGGAAGCCGTGCAGCCGAAAGTACCAGCGCATGAGGCGGAAGGCCGCCCCCGTCGCGCCCAGTCCCGGGACGAAGACCACCGGCGTGTGGTCGTCGGCCGGCGCGGGCCGGACCTCCTCGCCGCGGGTAAAGAGCGAAAACGACAGCGCCGGGAGCTGGGCCAGGTGGCGCTTCACGTCGGGATCGATGGCGCGGTAGGCATCCGCGCTCTTCTCACCGATGATTTTAGCGGCCTTGACGATGGCCGACCCCGTGGCCTGGAGCGCGCGCCTCGCCTTGTTCTTGCGCTCTGTCAGTATAACCTCCCGGTCGCAGCAGTGTAGGCTTTGCGACACAACGCGTCAACAAGCAAGAGGCCGAGGTCGCCAGATGACGAGGGCGGCGTGCCGGCGGACAATGCCAGAGTCCTGTCGGACAACCAGCTTTCCCAGCTTTCGGTTCCACCCACCCCGGAAATTCCCCGGAAATTTCCCCCGTCTGGCGGGACGTTGCCACTGACGACGACACCGGGTTGGCGGCGCGGCGGGTTTGACAGGGGCGGCCGGGGCGATCTACGGTTCATGCCATGAAAATCGAAAACGCGACAGCAATGGTGACGGGCGGAGCCTCGGGGCTGGGGCTTGCCACTGCGCGGGCGCTGCACGCGCTCGGCGCCAAGGTGGTCCTGGTCGACCTCGCGCCCGAGGAAACCGGACAGGCACTGGCCCGAGAGCTCGGCGAGCGGGCGCGCTACCAGCTCACCGACGTGGCCGACGATCAGTCGGCGCGTCGCGCGGTGGAGGCGACCGAGAAGGCCTTCGGCCCGGTGCGCATCCTGGTGAACTGCGCCGGCATCGCGGTGGCGCAGAAGATCCTGGGCAAGGAGGGGCCGGCGGACCTGGCCGCCTTCGCCAAGGTCATCGCGGTCAACCTCACCGGGACCTTCAACCTGATGCGCCTCGCCGCCGCCTCCATGGCCAGGGCCGAGCCCGACGCGGACGGTGCGCGCGGGGTGATCGTGAACACCGCCTCCATCGCCGCCTTCGACGGCCAGATCGGCCAGGCGGCCTACGCCGCCTCCAAGGGTGGCATCGTCGCCATGACGCTGCCGGCGGCCCGGGAGCTCGCGCGCCACGGCATCCGGGTGGTGACCATCGCGCCGGGGATCTTCGAGACTCCCATGCTGGCCAAGGTGCCGCCGGCCGCGCGGGCCACCCTGAGCGCCGAGGTGCCGTTTCCCTCCCGCCTCGGAAAGCCCGAGGAGTACGCCGCCCTGGTGCGCCACATCGTGGAGAACCCCATGCTGAACGGCGAGGTCATCCGCCTCGACGGCGCCCTGCGCATGGGCCGGCAATAAGGGCGCTCAGGATTCGATGGCGCGCTCGGGTGCGGGTGCTAGCGCCCGAGCCGGCGGGCGAGCTGGTCTTCGTACAGCGACTGCGGGCGCAGCCACTCTCCCTGGTCAATCCCCTCACGGTAGTCCTCGGGCTCGGTGCCCTGGGCCTGGCCGAAGATGTCGGCAAGGTCGGTCACCACCTCGACCTCGCGCGTGCCGATGACGTAACCCCAGCCGAACTGCATGGAGCGCAGGGCGCCGCCCTGGAGGTTCCAGAACACCGTCTGGGTCGCGGTGTGGCCCGCCCCGGAGCTCTCCAGCCCTCGGTTGACCGCGCCCCAGCCGTCGCCGGTGACGGCCGAGTCGATGAGGTTGGCCATGGCCAGCGAGTGGTGGAACTCCGAAAACCCCATCATGCTGCCGTAGGTCCCCACCGCCAGTCCCTCGCGGCTTTCAACTCGCAGAAAGACGCAGCCCGAGGTGCCGAAGTCCCAGTTCTGGATGAAGTTGTGCCGGCCGGCGATGCCCGCCGAGTCCGCGATCAGGATCTCGTTCGACTGGCGCACCTCGAAGAGGTAGCCGTTGCCCCCCGAGAGGCGGTTCTGGGCCCGCTGCAAGGTGCAGTCGGTCACCGTCACCCGGCGCGAGCGGTGCAGCAGAAAACCTCCCGATTGGAGGTGCGCGTCGCCCTCGGCCAGCGGTGAGGCGAACGAGGATACCCGGCGCAGCCAGCCGTCCTTCACCCAGAAGAATTCGAGTGCGTGCACCTGGTCGTAGGCGCGGGCCGCCGCGCCCGAGACGGCGTTGGAGAGGCCCAGGTCCTCGATGCCGACCTCCGTAAGCCAGCCGCGCACTCTGCGCAGGCCGGCCCCGTCGCGCACGCGCAAGGGGTAGCGCAGCGGCACGTCGAGCCGGACCCGCGCGGGAGGGCCCGGCGCCACCGAGACCACCGTGCGCCGGAAGAACGTCCGCCACTGACCGGCCGAGACCGTCCACACCCCGCCCATGCCGTGCTCTTCGATCCAGGCGTCGCTCACGAGCTGGCCGAGGTCGATCTCGTCGCCGGGGGCGAGGTCCGCCACCTCCGCCAGCACGACCTCGCTCGCAAGGTTCTCGGCGTCTTGCGAGAGGGTGAGCAGCGGCCCTTCCTCCTCGCGGCCCATGACGCGGATGTCGCTCGAGTAGCTCGGGCCGTCGTCCATGGAAAAGAAGATCCGCGACCTCTGGGGCCCCTCGCCGCGCAGGATGATGTTCGAGGCTTCTACGGTGAGCGGGCCGTCGCAGCGGTACAGCCCTTCCGGGAACCACACCACGCCGCCGCCGGCCCGGGCCGCCTCGTCGATGGCCGCCTGGATGGCGGCGCGGCTATCGGCGGCCCCGGTGGGGTCGGCCCCCGCCCCCGTCACGTCGAAGAGAGGGCCCGCCACGTCGGGGATGGCCGCCTCGCCGGCGCGGTAGCCGGCGTAGGAGAAGTCGTGCAGGAAGCGGCCCTCGGTGTCGGCGAACCCCGGGCGCCAGTCGGGCGGGTAGAGCGCGGAGCGGAAACAGCGCGGGCAGTCCGGGTCGGTGTCGCTCCCCCCGTCGGTGGCGCCGCCGCTTCCGGTGCAGGCCGGTAGGGCGACCAGGGCAAGCGCAAGGTACATGAGCGGCCACCCCATGGAGCACCTGGTATGGTCTGCGGCAACCAGACACACGCCCGACCGCGCTGGCGGTGTGGGCCCCGCGGTCGGGCGTACCCAAATGCCAGCCCGCGTCCCAACCGATTCCCGATGCGTATGAACCAGCATCAGCTTCCGCTCATCACGAAGGACAGGAGCAGCACCAGCGGCCCCTGGTAGGCGGCCATGGGCTCGGTGATCTCCCAGGAGCAGGCACGGCACGCCGAACCGCTCCAGTCGCAGCCCACCGAGAAGTCGCGGTAGGCGTAGGCTGGCCGGCTGCGGTTGGGGATCTCGTAGGTGCACGAGTAGTAGTAGTTGGGGCCGCCCACCAGCAGACCGGGCGCCGGGCCGTAGCGCGAGGTCTGGGTGTCCTGCGGGTGGTAGGGGTAGAGCGGCTCGACCACGGCGGCGGGCTTGCCGTTGTACTGCGCGTTGCCGTGGTCGCCGTCGTTGCCGGTGTAGGAGAACCAGCCGTGGTAGAGCTGGAACGACGAGTGCTCGCCGCCGTAGGCCGCCATGTTGGTGAGGTACAGCATGTTCAGCGGGTTGAGGCCGAGCAGAAAGTGCAAATGCTTCAGGGCGCGCAGCTCGACCTGGGCGCGGCTGTGGCTGCCCAGTATGCCGAAGTGCGCGGCCATGAGCAGGTTGGCCCCGTACATGCCCTGGTGGCTGTTGCTGCCCCAACCCCAATCCCAGCCATCGGCGCTGCTCCCGAACATGCCGCCGTACACGCCCTCCTCCTCGAAGGCGCGCTCCACCAAGGCCGCGGCCACCGCCGCGCCTACCCGGCTTTTGAGCGCCGCGGAGGCGTCCGCGTTGAGCAGCACGTGCCAGGCGCCGGCCGCGATGACGCGCTCGGCCGGCGTCACGCTCCAGGGGAGCTCCCCGTCCCAGGTGTCCCAGGCGAAGGCCTCGACCACGTCCTTCGCCGAGGTGCGGGCGGGGTCGAGGCGGTACACCGCCGCCGCCGCCGCCAGGCGCGCGCGCCGCTCGGTGGCGTTCTGGGGCGCGTAGGCGGCCAGCCACTCCCAGCCGTTCAGGGCCGCGTTGCGGTAGGCCTCCGCCCGGGCCGAGTCGCCCGCGGGACCGAAGAGCAGGGCCGCGTGCGCGAGGCACAGCACCGCGTTGCCGGTGGCCTCGCCGATGGTGACCCCGCCGCCGGACCAGTCGCCGCCGGAGGGCGAGGTGCAGTCGAAGTACACGCGCTCCTGGTCGGAGGCGCTGGGGGGCGAGGTGGCCGTGCCGCCGCGGCCCTTGGCCGAGGTCATGAAGTGCCCGTCGGGCCGCTGCATGCGCAGGTAGAAGTCGAGCTCCCAGGCCAGCTCGTCCAGAATGTCCGCGACACCGTTGCCGCTCTCGGGGATGTTGAGCTGTTGGTCCTTCCACGCGCCGGGGTTCACCTCGTAGGCGAACAGCATCTCGGGGACGCCGCGGCCCCACAGGGTCTTCTGGTAGTCGCCGGCGTCGTGCCAGCCGCCGTGGACGTCGAGCGCGCCGTGGTCGGGGGAGCCGGGGCCGGCGGGGGCGGCGTAGTCGGTGGCGTGGCAGGCGCCGTCGAGCCACTGGCCGCCGATGCCGGCGAACCCGGCCAGCGCATCGGAAGCGTACGGGAGCGCCTTGTCGTGGTTGCAGCGCTGGAAGTAGAAGGACTTCATGGCCGCCGCCCCGGCGACGTCATAGACGGTGCCGGCAATGGCGAAGGTGTACGAGCGCAGGTTGTCCCCGGGGAGGTACAGGTAGTAATCGCCCGGTTCGGTAACACTCGAGAAGTCGGCCAGCGCCACCCGGTCCACCGAGTCCTCGTCATTCTGGAGCGTGCCGCTGGTGACGCTCTGGGCGACGGTGTTGTCGGAGAGCCGGCGCAACTCGACGGTGCTGCCCTCGTGACCCAGCACTACGGCGATCTTGCGGTCCTGGGGCCGCCAGCCGAGGTGGTTGACCCGCAGGACGCCGCTAAGCGCCCCGAGCGGCTCCACCGGGCCGGCGTCGCCGCCGTCATCGCCGCCGCCATCCGGGCCCGCGTCTCCGTCCGGGCCGGCGTCCGCGCCGTCGGGCCCGGCGTCCGGTCCCGGATCCCCGCCCGGGTCGCCCCCGGGGTCTCCGCCGGCGTCTTCTCCGTCGTCGCCCGCGTCCGGGCGCGCATCCCCGTCAGGGAGGACCGCGCCGTCGCCGTCCTCGGTGCTGCCGTCGCTCCCCGCGTCCCACACCTGGATGGTGCCCTGGTGGCAGGCGGTGAGCGCGGCGAGCAGAACGACGGCGTAGAGGAGCCGCATCCAACGGAGCCCATGCGGGTTCATGCCAGGCCTCCCGGATACTCTATTTAGCATAGGAGCATCGGGAAGCCGCGGCAAGATCTCGACCGGGCACGCTCTTCCTCTTTGAAAAAAAATCATCGGTAGCCCGCGGTGAACGGGCGGGCGGGGGCTCGTCAACCGGTCCGGCCGCGGTGCTCCAGGGCGTGGACAAGCTCGGTGAGCAGCCGGTTGACCGGGGCGTCGGCGCGGCCAGACAACGCGCCGTTGAGGTAGTCGATCTCGGTGCGCCGGCCGGCCACAAGATCGGAGAGCAGGCTGTTTCGGTTCTGGGCCGTGCTGCGGACCACGGAAAGGACCCGCTCGATCTCGTGCTCCTCGTCGAACGCGAGGCCTTGCTCGCGGACGAAGCGAACCGCCTCGGCCACCGCCTGGCGCATGATGGCCAGGGCGGGGGGGTTGTCGAGCAGCCGGCCGTTCTCCCCGCCCAGGATAGCAGCGAGCGCGTTGATGCCCACGTTGACGATGAACTTCTCCATGATGACGCGCCGCACGTCCGGCGCCGCCTGGGCCGGCAGACCCGCTCGGGTCAGCGCTGCGGCCAGCTCCGGCGTGGGGTCGGGTGCCCCACCCTCGGGCGGGCCCATGAAGCTCATCCCCTGCGCCGCGTGCACCAGCGCACCCTGGGCATCGAAGTAGGCGCCCTGGAAGGTGGCCCCGCCCAGCACCTGCTCCGACCCGAGCGCCCGGCGCAACACCTCGAGCGGCCCGAGGCCGTTCTGGACGGTCCACACCCACGGGATGCCTCGCAGCGCCTGGCCGTGGAGGCGGAGGAGATTTTCGGTTTGATGGGCCTTGACGCACACGATGCCGAGAGCCGCTGGCCCGAGCGACGCGCCGTCGGCGGTGACCGCCAGCCGGAGCCTGCGCTCGCCTTTCGCGTCGCGAAGGATGAGATCGGACCCGGCCCGCCGGGCCGCACGACCCGCATCACGGTCCAGCAGCACGACGTCCAGGCCGCCCTCGGCGAGGAGGGCGCCAAACAGCGACCCGACGGCGCCGGGGCCGGCGACGACGACGCGCATCGATCTCTCAGCCGATGGGGCGGCGCCTCCGCAAGACGAGCAGCAGGCCGAGCCCGAGGCCGAGGCCAGTGACATCGCCGCTCCCGGTGGCGCAGCCGCAGCCGGAGGACTCTTCCTGGCACACCCCGTCCTGGCAGGTGCCCTTCGAGCACTTGGTGCCATTTACGGCCGGCGGGTTGCTGCACGCGCCGGTCTGCGGATCACAGGTGCCGTCCATGTGGCACTCGTCGGAGGCCGGGCAGGACTTGCGGTCGCTGCCCAGGCACGCGCCGGCCTGGCAGGCGTCGCTCTGCGTACAGGCGTCGTTGTCGTCGCAGGCCGTGCCGTCGGCGGCGGCCGGCTGGCTGCACTCGCCGCTGATCGGGTTGCACACGCCGGCGACATGGCACTGGTCCTGGGCCTCGCACACGACCGGGTTTGCGCCGGTGCACACGCCCTCCTGGCAGGCGTCGCTGCGGGTGCAGGCGTCGCCGTCGTCGCAGGCGGTGCCGTTCTCGGCCACGGGCTGGCTGCAAACGCCGGTGGCCGGGTCGCAGGTGCCCGCCGGGTGGCACTGATCGAGCGCTTCACACACCACCGGGTCGGCGCCGGTACACACGCCCTGCTGGCAGGTGTCGCTGCGGGTGCAGGCGCTGCCGTCGTCGCAGGGGATGTTGTCCTCGGCCGGCGGGTTGCTGCATTCGCCGGTGGCGGGATCGCACACCCCGGCCACGTGGCAGGCGTCGAGCGCGGTGCATTGCACCGGGGCATAGCCGCGGCACACACCGCTCCGACAGATGTCGTTGCGGGTGCAGCCGTTGCCGTCGTCGCAGGGGGAGTTCTCGGGCCGGGTCGGGTTGCTGCACTGGCCAGTGGCCGGGTTGCAGGTGCCGGCGGTGTGGCAGGAGTCGAGCGGCTGGCACACCACGGGGTTGGTGCCGGTGCAAGCACCGTTCTGGCATAAATCGGTCTGGGTGCAGGCGTCGCCGTCGTCGCAGGAGGGCGGGTTCTGCTGCCCGCCCGCGATGCAGGTGCCGCCGACGCACACGCCGTCGCTGTCGCACAGCGAGCAGTCGGCGTGCACCGTGTGCGTGCAGGCGGTCCCGGTGAACTGGTCGGTGGTGCAGCTGTTGCCGTCGTCGCAATTGTGAACCACTACCTTGACCTGGTCGCTGGCGGACTCCTCGGCGTCGGAGACGGTGAGCTCGAAGGTCAGCTCGGTCTCGCCCGGCAGGACGGGGGCGGTGAAGGTGGGGCGCGCGGTGTCGGCGCCGGTGAGCGTCACCGACGGCCCGTCGACCTGGGCCCAAACGAAGGTGATGGGATCGGCGTCGGGATCGCGGCTCTGGCTCCCGTCGAGCGTCACGGTGGCGCCGGCGATCACGTCTTGATCGGGGCCGGCGTCGGCCACCGGGGGCCGGTTGCCGCCGCCGCAGGCCAGTTGCTGGCACACCAGCGACTGGGTGTCCACGCGCACGTCGTCGATCCACCAGCCGGTGCCGGAGACGCTGCCGTCGCTGGTGAAGTGGAAGCGTATCAGGACCGGCCCCGGCCCGAAGCCGGAAAGATCCGCGGTCACGTGCTGCCAGGCGATGGTGCCTGACCAGGCCGGGCCGCCGGAAATGGAGTCGTTGTAGCCGTTTTCAGTGATGCGCGAGCCGAGATCGGTGTAGCTCTGCCCGTTGTCGGTCGAGATCTCGATGCGCCCGCCGTCGTAGCCGGACTCGCTGGCCATGCGGTGCCAGAACTGCAGGCTGGCGGCGGCGCCGACCGTGATGGAGGGGGTGCGCAGCCACTTGTCCGAGGTGGTGCCCGGATCGGAACAGAACCAGGCGTGCGTGGGGGAGTGGGACGAGGTGGTGACGTAGGCCCAGTCGTCGCTGCCCGAGCTCGCACCGTGGGTCCAGCCGTTCGGCGGCGTGCCTTCCATGTCGTCGAAGAACTGGTCGGCGGCCAGATCGGCGTTCATGTCCTGGGCGAAGTTGGCGACGTCGGGGATGGGCAGCTCGTCGGCGCTCACGCGCAAGGTGAAGGGCACGTCCTCGGCCGGACAGGCCAAGGTCTGGTCTCCGCGCACCACCACCGGGGCGATCACCGTCTGCCCCGCGGCCACCGTGCTCAGGCTGGCCGGGGCCACCTGGGTGCAATCGGGGGCGGCCAGCGAGACGGTCACGTTGTGGGCGTCGGCGCTACCCTGGTTCTCGAGCGTGAGCCGGAAGGTGGCCGCCTCGTTGGCGTCGGGGATGCCGTCGGCGTCGCAGCCGGCCAGCGCGTCGTCCACCGCGTGAGCGGAGAAGACGAAGCGCGGCCGCTGCACCGATACGCCGAAGCGGCTCGTCCCGCTCGCGCCCTCGGCGGTGCTCCAGGCGAGCTGGAGATCGATGAGCGCGCCGTCGGAAGCGCTCGGGTTGATGTCGAACTCGGCGTGGGTGGTGGAGCGGGCGGTCGTGCCCGGAGCCACGTTGGGGAAGGCAGGGTGAGCCTGGGTGATGGTGGCGGTGCTTCCCGGCGTGCTCAGGGTGGCGTTGATGCCGGTGGCCGAGACGGTGCCCACGTTCTTTACCGTGATGGGCAGCACGATGTGCCGGCCGGGGGTGGGTGGCACCGGCGTTACGCCGTCCGAGGTGACTTCGTGGGACTGCCGCGAGAGGTACGGCCCGCTGGCCGGGATGACCTGGATGGTGCCCGAGTGGCGGCGCAGGTTGTGGCCGGTCACGGTGATGGCCAGATCGCCCACGTCGGCGGGCACCGGGTTCATGATCAGGGTCACCTGACCGGCGGCGTCGGTGTAGCCGACCTGCTGCACGCCCAGGCCGCGCAGGCTCACCAGGGCGCCGGCTACCGGGGTGGCGCCGTTCATGACGCTCACGTCCACGGTATCGAGGCCCAACGGCAGTTGCTGCGGATAGATGATATTGGCGGTGAAGGGCACGTCGGTGTAGAGGTCGAGGCTGCCGTCGCCGAGGTCGTTGTACTCCTCGAAGTAGTACTCCATGTTGTCGACCGGCCCGTAGTGTACCAGCGTCTGCATCTTGGCGTTCCGGTTGATGGCCGAGAGCCTGGTGATGCTGGAGGCGAACACGCCATCCCAAAGCTTCCTCTCCAGGATGTCGTCTTCGTTCCAATAGGTGTTGTTGCTCGAACCGAAAAACAAGATGGCGCCGCCCTGGGTCTTGTTGAGCCACATCTCGCCCCAGCAGTCGCCGCCCGAGCGGCCGAAGGTCCCGGTGACGCAGGCGTTGCTGATGACGTAGGGCGCGGCGTCGGCCGGGAGCACCTGGTTGAGGTAGGTCTGGGTGAAGGACGGGTCGGCCCACTCGGTCTCGCCGCCGTGGCCCGACATGTTGATCACCAGCCGGCCGTCATGGAGCGCGTTCTTGATCACCGTCTCGGTCAGGCCGCCCGCGCTGCAATAGAGCCGGTCGCCGCCGGGCTGGGGGTTGGCCGGGTAGGTACCGGTATAGCCGCGCGGCGAGGTGTAGGTGTTGATCACGTAGTTGTGGGTGCCCTCGGTGATGTTGGAGTTGTCGCAGGAGGCGATCCAGGAGAACTTTCGCATCCAGGCGGTGGTGGTGGGGAAGTTGGCCCACAGATAGCCCGTGGCGCGGGAGAGGTAGGTCGAAAGCTCGGTCGCGTTGTTCACGCTGATGCGGGAGACCAGGATATCCGGGGCCAGAAGATCGGCGGTGTAGTTGTCGGGATCGATGGCAGCGTAGTAGTTGTCGGTCACCTGGCTGTTGCCGCCGCCGCTCCCGGTGAACACCGGCACATCGGCGGTGTCGCCGACCAGGACCACCTGGGACAGGGCCGGCTCGCTCCAGGTGGTGTACTGAGCGCGGATGTACGAGCGCACCGCGGCCGGGGTGCTGCCGCCGACGTTGGCCATGGAGACGAGCTCCACCCGGTGGCCCTCGGCGCGACGCAGCTCCACGTAGGTGGCGAGACCCGCGTCGCCAGCGTAGGCGGTGCCGGCGATGATCAGGATGCCCTCGGCGTACTTCTGGGTGGAGGTGCCCTTGCTACGGGTCGCCGGGCGGGAGTTCAGGGTGTTCTTGGAGAGCCAGGCGTCGAAGCTCGGGGAGGAGACGAACGCCGCGTCGACGGCGGCGATCTCATCGGTTGGAACGAAACGAAGCGAGAGCGAGGCCTCCAGCGTGGTCTGGACCTCGCGCCGCACCGGGTTGTAGCGGAAAGGGCGGTATTCCAATAGGTACAACCGGTGGCCGCGGACCACGAACGGGCCGCTCACCACGGCGTCCTCGCTCGGATACAGCTCGTCGCGGCCGTAGGCCTCGTCGTCCTTCGCAAACACCACCCGCTCGAAGGCGCCGGGGAGCTTGGGCACCGGGGGCTGGACCGGGAGCACTTCCTCCACGAGCTGGGACGTCTTGCGGCTGAGGGCCACGAACGCGACCACCGGCCGGGTCCCCGCCGGGGCCTCGACGAAGCGCCGCACCACCGGCAGGCGCGGGCGGCCGAGTTCGTTGGTCACGCCGCAGTTCGGGCAGTCGAGCAGAGAGTAACGTCCCCCATGGATCTCGGTCCGCCGAAGCAGGTAGCGCCCGGGCAGGGCTGAAAGCGAGAGCGTCTGTCCGTCAAAAGAGGCGACCTGGAGCTCGGGGGTGACGGTCACGCCGAGGTTCTCTCGCTGGGCCGGAGCCGGATTGCCGGAAGACGGATCTGCAACCGATCCATCCTGGCAGGCGATGAGCCCGGCCAGAAGCAGGCACACAGAGAACAACCTCACCATCGGAAGGGTGCTCTTCATGAGATTACTCCTTGATAAGAGATCCGTCGGACCTTGCAGCCTAAGATCAGGCCACGCCTGAGTCAACGGCTTTTTTCGACAGGAGATTTCAGTCCGAAAGCGAAAACGAGGCCGGGCGGCCCATGTCGTCGGCGGGGCAGAACTCGGAGAGATCCTCCAGCAGCGGGCCGGAGAGGCCGCGCAGCTCTTCGAGGAACGAGTCGAACTTCGCCGACAGCGCCTGGGGCATGTCCTCGGTGTACGAGACGTAGAAGATGAACGAGTCCAGCAGCCGGTAGAACCCGTCCAGCATGCGGATGATCTCGACCGGGAAGCAGGTGAGGTCTTTGGCGGTGAGGTCGAAGTACCGGCTGCGCAGCGTCTGGAGCAGCGGCTGGCGGGTGCGGTGCTTGGACCACAGCCGGAACAGCATGTCCTTGCGGAACCCCAGGTCGAACACGATGCGGTCGATCTCGCGCAGCAGCAGCGCGGCCAACCGCTCGCGCTGCACATCCGGGGGGCGCGCGCGCCGGCGTTCCTTCCGGGCGGGCGCATTTTTCCTGGTCGTCCTCATGCGGTGAAACTACCCGCGCCGAATACGGAATGCAACTTCGTTCCGCGGGGCCGAAGGAGTCAGGGCTCCCTCGCAGCTCCGCGGCGTCACTGGCTCTGGATCTGGGCGAAGGCCTGCATGAGCGCGCTGTCCGTGGCGCGATCGAGCGCCTCCTCGGTGAGCTCTTTCTTCTCCGCCTTGGAAAGCTCGGTCCCGTCGATCCAGGCATCCCCTTCGCCGCCGACCTGGAAGGCCAACCGCCGCTCGAGCATGGTTCGGCCCTGGATGCCCACCCGCGCGAAGAACGTCGTCCGGCCGCCCTCGGGCGCGACCCGGAACTCGTCCAGCGACGGCCGCAGCAGGTACCCCACCAGGCCGCGGCGCTCGAGGTGGGCGCCGAGCTCCTCGTCGGAGAGGACCCGGTGCTCGCCGCAGCCCAGCACCGCCCCGCGAGCCGCCTTCACCCGGGCCTGCAGCGTCTCCAGGATGCGCCGGCCCAGCGCCGGCGCCGAGCGTGGCGGCAGCGCCGGGGGCTCGAGCTCCACCATGACCACCGGCGGGGCGGGCAGGGCGCGGTCGAGGAGGATGAGCGACTTCTCGGCGTGGGTCGCCATCAGCTTGCTCTTGTGCCCCACCAGCGGGCCCAACAAGGTGCGAGCCTCCTGGTCGCCGATCTGTCCCAGGGCGAGCGCCGTCGCGGCCCGCAGCGCATCCGGCTCGTTCTGGGCGGCCAGGATCTGGCGCAGCCGTGGCGCGGCCTGCGTCACTTTGTGCTTGCCCGCCTGGGCCACCGCCTTGAGGCGCACCTTGAGCGATGGATCCGACAGCGAACGCAGCAGCAGGCTCGGGTTCTCCTCCTGCGCCGCCGCGGCCGGTGGGCCGAGGAGCGGAAGGAGCAGCGAGAGGAACACCGGCCGAACAACCCGCGACCTCATGAGAAGATTCTTACCCGCAATCGCGGCTTGCGCAACAGGCTTTTCCGGGGGGCCAGGAAGCCAGGCCCCCCTGGCTGCGATCTTTGCTCGGGAGGGGGACCGGGGTTGACCCGGACATGCTGGACGGAGTATCTCTGAGAAGGAAAGGGGGGCCGATGCCCGAACGCGATCCGACCCCGGAGATGGAGCGCCACCCGTACCACCGGCGCTTCGTGCGGCACAAGGTGCGCCTGCGG
Organism: Myxococcales bacterium; assembly: GCA_012798435.1. Taxonomy (GTDB): domain Bacteria; phylum Myxococcota; class B64-G9; order B64-G9; family B64-G9; genus JAAZNF01. The sequence continues at coordinate 31,816 of JAAZNF010000087.1, forward strand.
GTCAAGGTGAACGGCGGGCGGAGCTTTCAGACCTGGACCCACAACGTCTCGGAGGGCGGGAGCTGCTTCGAGATCCCGGTCGCGCTGGAGGTCGGGCGGACGGTGGGGGTGTCCATCTACCTGCCGGACGCGCCGGTCGAGGCCCAGGCCCGGGTGGTGTGGAGCGACCGGGGGCGCAAGGGGCAGCGCCACGGAGCGGAGTTCGTGTCGTTCGATCTGGACGGCCGCGAGCGGCTACGGCTTTTTCTCGATGGCTTGTGAAAGCTGCAGCCCGTCCTCCACGAGCAGCTTGCCGACCATCCCTCGGTACAGGATCAGCAGAACCCGGCGTCGGGCCGCCTCGTCGGCTACCTCGCCGGTGAGCGAGAGCGTCGCTCCGCGGAAGGCGAGGCGGATACCGGCGAGACCCGCCTCCCGCAGCGCCTGCTCCAGCCGGAGGAGTTGCGCCTGGAGCCCGGCCACGGTGTACCGCACCTGCACCTTGCCCGGATCGAGCTCGGGGTGGGAGAGGAAGTCGGCCAGCGCCGCAAGGCAGCTCGGGCCGTCCACCTGGCAATCCAGCACATCGTCCTCGGTCTTCCGGCAGCAGCCTGCGGCGGCCGGCGGAATGGCGACGGGTTTCGCCTCGATCGGGTGCGCCACCACCCGGATCTCCCACACCTGGGCGGCCCGCAGGACGCGGTTCTGCCACAAGAGCAGCGCGCCGCCGGCCTCGCGCGCGTGGAAGAACACCTCGTCCGTCTCCAGCACCGAAAACTCTACCACCGCCGGCCCTTCCAGGGTGGCGGTCCACTCGCCGCGAGGCCGGGGCAGGATGACGTCGTCTCCGGGCGTGAGCGCCACCACCGCGTGGGGTGGCACGGCCATCGCCGCCGGGGATATCAGCGCAAGCAGGAGCCACAGCCGACGCATGGTGTTCCTCCCGCCGCGCTCACATGGGGATGTTGCCGTGCTTTCGCGTCGGGCGCAGCTCGCGCTTCTGGCGCAGCATCTCGAAGGCCTCGACGATGCGGGCGCGCGAGTCGCGCGGCGCGATCACCGCCGAGAGGAAGCCGCGCGAGGCCGCCAGGTACGGGTGGTAGAAGGCCTTCTGGTACTCGGTGACCTTCTCCTGGAACTTGGCGGCGCGGTCGGCGGCGGATTCGATCTCCTTGCGGAAGATGATGCGCGAGGCCCCCTCGGCGCCCATGACGGCGATCTCGGCGGTGGGCCAGGCCATGACGCAGTCCGCGCCCAGGTCCGACGAGCACATGGCCAGGTAGGCGCCGCCGTAGGCCTTGCGGGTGATCAGCGTCACCTTGGGCACGGTGGCCTCGGAGTAGCACCACAACAGTTTCGCCCCGTGGCGGATGATGCCGGCCCACTCCTGGTCCGTCCCCGGCAGGTAGCCGGGCACGTCGGTGAGCGTGAGCAGCGGGATGTTGAAGGCGTCGCAGAAGCGGATGAAGCGGGTGGCCTTGTCCGAGGCGTTCACGTCCAGGCAGCCGGCCATGACCTGCGGCTGGTTGGCGATCACCCCCACCGGGTATCCGTCGAGGCGGATGAAGCCCACCAGGATATTGGGGGCGTACAGCTCGTGGGGCTCGAAGAAATCATTCTGGTCGGCGATGGCGCGGATCACCGCGCGCATGTCGTAGCCCGCGCGCGGGTCGTCGGGGATGACGCGATCGAGCTCCGGGACGGCCCGCGCCGGATCGTCGCCGCTCTCGAGACGGGGCGGTTCGGAGAGGTTGTTCGAGGGGAGGTACGAGAGCAGCGTGCGGATCTTGTGCAGGCAGTCGCGGTCGTCTTCGCAGGCGAAGTGGGCGCAGCCGCTCTTCTGGCAGTGGGCCATGGCTCCGCCCAGCGCCTCGAAGGAGACCTCCTCGCCGGTCACCGACTTGATGACCTCGGGGCCGGTGATGAACATGTAGCTGACGTTCTTTACCATGAAGACGAAGTCGGTCATGGCCGGCGAGTACACCGCCCCGCCGGCGGTGGGGCCCATGATGCCGGAGAGCTGCGGGATGACCCCGGAGGCCAGCGAGTTGCGGTAGAAGATCTGCCCGTAGCCCGACAGCGCGTCCACCCCCTCCTGGATGCGGGCGCCGCCCGAGTCGGCCAGGCCCACGAAGGGCGCGCCGGTCTTGAGGGCCAGGTCCATCACCTTGCAGATCTTCTTGGACTGCATCTCGGCCATGGTGCCGGCGCGGGCGGTGAAGTCCTGCGCGTAGGCGAATACCCGCCGCCCGTCGATGCGGCCGTGACCGGTGACCACCCCGTCGGCCGGGATGTCGGTCTTGTCCATGCCGAACTGGGTGCAGCGGTGACGCACGAACAGATCGAGCTCGGTGAAACTGCCGGGGTCGAAGAGCAGCTCGATGCGCTCGCGGGCGGTGAGCTTGCCCTCCTTGTGCTGCTTCTCGATAGCCTTCTCGCCGCCCATGGCGCGCTCGGCGCGCTCGCGGGCTTCGAGTTCCCGGATCCGGTCTTCCACCGACGGCATGACGCACCTCCGGCACGCTTACGCGCCGAAGCCTGTCACGCGGCCGGGCGGGTTGTCAAACCAAGCCGCGACTTGCCGCCACGCGAATCATCCAACTGGGTTGCCACATATCAGCGGATCCAGCCGCAGCTCGGCTGCTGTCAAGGGTGAGCGAAGCGAATCCCGAAGCGACCGTAGGCCCTTGACAGCACAAGCCGAGCGGAGGCTACGCCAGAACGGCCCAGGGTCGCAGCCGCCGCACCGCCTGGCCGCAGTTGCTGCCGATGCGGTCCTCGCGCCCGTCGCCCACGCTCCAGATGACCTCGAAGCCCTCCCGGGCGAGGAGCCGCGCGGCCGGTTCGATCTCCCGCTGGCGCGGCGTGCGCAGCAGGCTGGCGAGGTGGTGGCGGACGCTCTCGGCGGTGGGGTTGAGCGGGGTGAGCTTCACCAGGAAGCGTGCCGGATCGAAGCGCTCGGCGATGAGGCGAGGGTCGAACGGCGAGCCCTCGGCCAGGGCGAAGTTGAGCCCCACCTTGCGATCGCCCGCTTCCACGAACGCCTCGCCGAGCCGCGCCAGCTCGCTCAGATCGAGGTGGGGGACGGGGATGAACCAGCGGCGTGTCGCGGCGTCGGTGGACTGGATCGAGAACTGGAGCTGGAACCGACCCGGAAAATGCCGGCGCTTCACCGCGAGCAGGTCGGCGAACCAACGTTCGCGGCCGCGGGGGGCCACGCTGGCGACACAGCAGTGGAGGCCACCAGACGGCAGGAGCTCGGGCAACGCCGCGGCGGCACGGGGCACGGCGTCGTTGAGCGAGGGCTCGCCCATGCGCGCAAAGTGGACCTTGAGCTTCTTACAGCGGTCGGCCAGGCGCGGGTGGCGCGCGCGCACCCAACGCACCTGAGCAAGGATCTCATCCATCGAGAGGTTGCCCCGGAAGTCTCCGCCGGCGTCGCAGCACGGGCAGCCCACTGGACAGCCGAACTGCGTGGACAGGTTGATGACCCATTTTTCTCGCCGGGGCAGGGGAGGGGCGCGCCCGTCCACGGTCTCGGCGAGCCGGCCGCCACCGAAGTCGAGCACCGCCACGCTGGCGACCCGCGGATCCCCGCTCAGCGAGGCCACGCGGAAAAAGCCGAATCTTTCGGTCGAGAGCGCTTCCATCGAGTTTGCCTCCTAGAAAGACTTGCCCCGCCTGCTCGCTACGCCGGGTCGCGCGGCGAGGGGTTGGTCCAGGTACGCGCAGGCCGCCTGGGCCGCCGCCTGGCCATCGGCCAGGGCCTGGGCGCAGAAGCGCAGGCCCCGGCCGCGCACGTCACCGGCCAAGAACAACCCCGGCGCGAGCCCCGCCACGGCCAGCTCGGCCGACACGTCGGGGGCGAGGCCCGAGATCAGCTCGCGCGCCGGGGCCCGGCCGATGCAGACCGCCAGGTGGTGACAACGCACACGGCGTTGGCGACCGGCGACCTCCGTGAAGATACGAACGGCCCCCGGCGCGGCGTGCACCGATCGGACTCGCTGGTGAGCCATCACCCGAACGCCCGCCCGGCGCGCCTCGCGCACCAGCGGAGCGGGAGCCCGGAGCCGGTCTGAGCGGAGCAGGAGCTTCACCCGGGCGCCCCGATCGGCGGCCGACAACGCGGTATCCAGAGCCGCTTCTCCGCCGCCCACCACCACCACGGAGGTGCCCCGCAGGTCGCGCGGCAGCGTTCGGGCGTCGCGGTGGAGCCAATTTCCCGCGACGGCCGGCACCCAGGGCAAGGGTCGCGTGCCGGTAGCCAGGATCACACAACGGGCTCGCCAGGACCTCTCTCGATCATCTGTGCAGAGAAATTCGATCCCATCGCGCTCGATGCGTACCACCCGCGTGTGCTGGAGCCGGGCCTTGCGGTCTTGCAGATGTCGCGCGAGTCGTCGGGCGAGCGCGGCGCCGGGGGCCGGCCGCCCCAGGGCGGGCAGGTTGTCGATGCGCCGGGCCGCCCGGACGAGGCCCCCCACCGGCTCGTCGCCGATCCCGAGCGCGGCGATCCCCTGGCGCGCAAGCTCGCTGAGCGCGGCCGCGCCCGCCGGGCCGAGGCCCACGACGATGACGGGAAAGAGTGGCTCGCTGGAAGTTCTCGCGCGCACCGCCACCTCCGGGGCGAGAAGCGTAAAAAGCGCCTCGCGCCAGGAGCGGTGGGGATGCCTCGCCGAAGGCGAGCCTGACATCACCGCATGAGGCGGACTATACTCGCCCGCCGCCGCCAGTCAAGCCGCCGCACCGGGCGGAGAAAACCGACAACCAGGAAAAGATTCTAGCAAGGGGGCGCGCCCCCTCGAACCCCCACCGGAACCCATCCGAGAAAACCTTCTTCTGAGGAAAAGCCCAGAAAGAAACTTGGATAAAACCTGCTGCCAAGGAAAACCGCAAGAAGACTTTGATGCCCCCTTCATCGAAGATGAAGGGAATGCCTGCATTCCCTTCTTGTCAGCCAAAGAAGCCGCAGCTCGGCTGCTGTCAAGGGTGAGCGAAGCGAATCCCGATAGGACCGCAGGCCCTTGACAGCACAAGCCGAGCGAAGGCTAACCCGACGATCAGCCGGGCGAAGGCTATACGCGGCATTTTTTCGGTGATCGTTTTCTTGGAGCGGGTGGGCAAACCGGGTATCATGCTTCGCCGATGAAGCCGATCTCGCTCGCCCTGCGCTACACGACCTCTTTTTTACGAGAGGTGGGCCAGATGGTGCTCACCTTCAGCGAGGCCATCCTCGGGGTGTTCCGCCCGCCCTACCGGGTGTGGCTGTGGCTGCAGCAGATGGACTTCGTGGGGGTGGGATCGCTGCCCATCATCCTGCTCACCGGGACCTTCACCGGGGCGGTGTTCACCTTGCAGAGCGTGTACGCCTTCTCGCTGTTCAACATGGAGAGCATGGTGGGGGCCACCGCCACCCTGGCGCTCACCCGCGAGCTGTCGCCGGTGCTCACCTCGCTCATGATCACCGGCCGGGCCGGTTCGGCCATGGCCACCGAGCTCGGCACCATGCGGGTGACCGAGCAGATCGACGCGCTGGCCGCCATGGCGGTGAACCCGGTGCACTACCTGTTCGTGCCGCGCTTTCTGGCCGCGGTGATCATGTTCCCGCTGCTCACCATGGTGTTCAACCTGGTGGGCGTGGTCGGGAGCTACGTGGTGGGCGTGGTGATGTGGGGCATCGACCCCGGCAACTTCCTGGCCAAGATCCGCTGGCTGGTGCGCACCAACGACATCATCTCGGGCCTGGTCAAGGCCTCGGTGTTCGGGGGGTTCGTGGCGCTGGTGAGCTGCTTCAAGGGCTTCAACGCCGAGGGCGGCGCCCGCGGGGTGGGCACCGCCACCACCCGGGCGGTGGTGATCGGCTCGGTGAGCATCATGATCCTCGACTACTTCCTCACCGTGCTCATGTTCTGAAATCTCGCAAGGCGAAGAACGCGGCACGGGGGCGCTGCCCTCGCGACCCCTGGGAAAGAACCGAAAAAACCTGCTGACAAGGAAAACCCCAGAGGGAAATCTGGAAAAAACCTTCTACTAGGGAAAAGCAGGAGAAAACCTGCAATTTGATGCCCTCTTCATCTTCGATGAAGTTGGCTTTTCTTATCAGCGATTTCTCCGGAATCCTTTCTGGCAGCCCCCGGTGCCAGGCACCCCGGTTTGCCCCCGGTGCCAGGCACCCCGGTTTCATACCTCGGTTCCACCCGGATTCGCCTCTGGATTCGGAAAGATCCTCGCGCGGGGGCTCTGGCCCCGTGAACCCCTGGGAGGCGCTCACTGGTACTCGGTGACCCTGGCCGAGAACAGCCGGTCGACCTCTTGCTCCAGGGTCTCGGAGTAGACCACCGGGGCTGGCAGACGCAACACCGTCTCGGCCCCAGGATCGGGCAAGCGGATGTGCAGGTAGGCGGCGCAATTCCCGGGGAACCTGTCCAGGATGGCCTTGAACTTGTGCAGCCGCTCGCCGGAGAGCTGCTCGGCCGACACCCGGAAGCGCACCCGGCTGGTCTTCTTCTCGCGCACCTCCCGCAGGAGTTTCGCCTCGGACACGCGGAACTTGGCCACCGGCTCCTCGTCGTCCCCCTCCAGCACCACGCTGCCCGACAGGAGAAGCGGCTCGCCGGACTTTAGCACCGACTCGAGTTCGGCGAACTCGCGCGAGAACACCAGCGCCTCGCAGGTGCCGGCCAGGTCCTCGAGCATCAGGATGGCCATGCGCCCGCTGCCGTTCTTGAGCGGGCGCTCGCGCAAGCTGGACACTAGCGCCACCAAGGTGGCCTCGGCCATGCGCCCGCCCTGGCGCGCCACCACTTCGCGCAGGTTCTGGGTGGTGGCGCTGGCCAGTCGGGCGGCGGCGGCACGGTGCCGCTGCAACGGGTGTCCGGTGACGTAGAACCCCAGCGCTTCCCGCTCGCCTTGCAGGCGTTCCTTCTCGGGCCACTCCGGCACCTCGGGGAGCCTCGGCTCGGCGGCCTGGCCCTTGGCGCCGCTTGTGGGCTGGAAGCGGTCCAGCAGGCTGCACTGGCCGCTCTGGCGCTCCTTCTGGCGGGCCGCGGCCCACTCGAAGGCCACCTCCAGGGCGCGGGCCATGGCGGCGCGCGAGGCCCCCAGCGAGTCCAGCGCCCCGCTCTTGATGAGCGCCTCCATGGCGCGCTTGTTCACCTTGTGCAGGTCGAGCCGGCAGCAGAAGTCGAAGAACGAGGAGAACGGCCGCTCGCGCCGCGCCTGGAGGATGTTCTGGATGGCCACGTCGCCCAGGCCCTTCACCGCGCCCAGGCCGAACACCACCTGGCCGTCGCGGGCGGTGAAGTCCCGCTCGCAGCGGTTGACGTCGGGCGGCAGCAGGCGCAGGCCCATCTCGCGCGCGGTGGCGATGTAGCCCACCAACGTGTCGGTGTTGCTCGTCTCCGAGGAGAGCAGCGCCGCCATGTACTCAACCGGGTGGTGGTGCTTGAGGTAGGCGGTCTGGTAGGAAATCAGCGCGTAGGCCGCCGAGTGGGACTTATTGAAGGCGTACTCGGCGAACTTCTCGATCTTCTCGAACAGCTCCCGCGCGGCCGGCTCGGGCATGCCGCTCTTCTGCGAAGCCCCCTGGATGAAGCGGGCCTTGAGCTTCTCCATCTCCTCTTTCTTCTTCTTGCCCATGGCCTTGCGCAGCGAGTCGGCCTGGCCCATGGTGAAGCCGGACAGGTCCACCGCGATGCGCATCACCTGCTCCTGGTAGATGATCACTCCGTAGGTGTCTTTCAGCGCGGCTTCGACGGCCGGGTGGGGGAAGGTGACCTTCTGGTGACCGTGCTTGCGCTCCACGTAGTCGTCCACCATGCCCGCGCCGAGCGGCCCCGGCCGGTACAACGCCACCGCGGCGATGATGTCCTCGAAGCGGTCGGGCTTGAGGCGCTTCATGAGCTCCTTGAAGCCCGCCGATTCGATCTGGAACACGCCGTCGGTCTCGCCGGTGGCCATCATACGGTACACGCCGGGGTCGTCGAGGGGGATGGCGCGGATGTCGAGCCGCGTGCCGCCCTGCTCGATGAGCCGCACCGCGTTGTGGATCACGGTGAGCGTCTTGAGCCCCAAAAAGTCGAACTTCACCAGCCCGGCCTTCTCCACCTCGTCCTTGGCGTACTGCGACACCAGCCCGCCGCCCTCGTCGCGCATGACCGGCACGTGCTCCCACAGCGGCTTCTGGGCGATGACCACCCCGGCGGCGTGGATGCCCGACTGGCGGTTGAGGCCCTCCAGCGAGCGGGCCACCTGGATCACCTCGCGGTAGACTGGCTTCTCGTCCTGGATGGCCTGCAAGCGCGGCTCCTCGGCCAGGGCCGAGTCCAGGGTGACCTTGGGGCCGGGCGGCACCAGCTTGGAGATGCGATCGGTCTCGCCGAAGGACAGCCCCAGCACCCGGCCCACGTCCTTGATGGCCGAGCGGGGCTTGAGCTGCCCGAAGGTCACGATCTGGCCCACCCGGTCGCGCCCGTACTTCTCGATGACGTACTGGATGACCTCGCCGCGGCGGTCCTGGCAGAAGTCCACGTCGAAGTCGGGCATGCTCACCCGCTCGGGATTGAGGAAGCGCTCGAACAGCAGATCGTAGGCCAGCGGATCCAGGTCGGTGATCCCCAGCGAGAAGGCCACCAGCGAGCCCGCGCCCGAGCCGCGGCCCGGGCCCACCGGGATGCCCTGGCGCTTGGCCCAGTTGATGAAGTCCCACACGATGAGGAAGTAGCCGGCGAACCCCATCTTGCGGATGACCGACACCTCGTAGGCCAGGCGCTCCTGGTAGCTGGGGTGCCGGTCGGGGGGGACGTGGGCGAGGTGGCGCGCCAGCCCCTCATGGGCCAGGTGTTCGAGGTAGGTCTCGAGATCGTGGCCCTCGGGCACCTGGTACTGGGGCAGCATCGGCTTGCCGATGTCGATCTCCACGTTGCAGCGCTCGGCGATGCGGCGGGTGTTCTCGACGGCCTCGGGGCAGTCCGAAAAGAGCTTCTCCATCTCGTCGCCCGAGCGCAGGTAGAAGTCGTGCGACTCGTGACGCATGCGGTTGGGATCGTCGATGGTCTTGCCGGTGGAGATGCACAGCAGGATGTCGTGGGCCCGGTAGTCCTCGGCGAAGAGGTAGTGGCAGTCGTTGGTGGCCACCAGCGGTAGGTTCTCTTCCCTGGCGATCTCCATCAGGATGGCGTTGACCCGCTCCTGTTCGATGAGGCCGTTGTGTTGCAGCTCGAGGTAGAAGCCGCCGGGCTCGAAGAGCCCCGCGTACTCGCGCGCCAGCCTGCGCGCCCCCTCCTTGTCGCCGCGCTTGGCGGCGCAGGCGATCTCGCCCGACAGGCAGGCCGAGAGCGCGATGAGCCCCTCGGCGTGGCTCTTCAGGATCTCCCGGTCCACCCGCGGGTGGTAGTAGAAGCCCTCCAGGTAGCCCATGCTGACCAGATAGGCCAGGTTCTGATACCCCTTGCGGTCGCGGGCCAGCAGCACCAGGTGGTAATCGTCGCGGGCCACCCGGTCGAGCCGCCCGCGCGGGCCGGCCACGTACACCTCGCAGCCGATGATGGGTTTCACCCCGGCCGAGCGGGCCTTGAGGTAGAAGTCGATGGCGCCGAACATGTTGCCGTGGTCGGTGATGGCCACGCTGTCCATGCCGAGTTCTTTGAGGCGGGGGAAGAGCTTCTCCAGGCGGATGGCCCCGTCCAGCAGGCTGTACTGCGTGTGGAGGTGGAGGTGGACAAAACCGCTCATTCGAGAAGCAAACCTCGAGCAGCGATTGTGCGCGAGCGCGACGGTGAAGTCAAGGCGCGCTCAGATGGGTAAATTTATATAAATTATGAATAACTATATGATTTTTATATGCAATTCTTGACACTCGAAAAGGGCGACGATGGGTTCCTGACACCCGATTCGGGGTGTGGTATTATTGCTTTTGCAGTAGATACAAACCCTCCTAGAGGTGCCGAGATGAGAACCAAGATGACGCGATTCGGCTGGCTGCTCATGGCCATTGGTCTGGCCTGGGCCTGCTCATCCTCCACCCCGCCCGGGGTCAAACGTTGCCAGGAAAGCAGCGAGTGTCCCGACGGCCAGGTGTGCAGCCACGGCGCCTGCCACAAGCCCTGCACCGGGCCGGCGGATTGTCCTGCGCCCGAGATCTGCATCGACGGCGCCTGTGTCGTGCCATGCGATGAGGACGACGATTGCCCCACCGGGTACGAGTGTGGCCCGGACGGCGTGTGCGTCCCCGAGATCGTGGACGTCGACGGCGGGACGGACGGCGACGCCGACGGCGGCGCCTGTGTCGACCGGGACGGAGACGGCTATGGGGATGGCTGCCCGCGCGGCCGGGATTGCAACGACGATGACGCCAGCATCCATCCCGGGGCCACCGAGGACTGCCACGACGGCATCGACAACAACTGCGACGGAAAGAGCGACGCCGCCGACCCGGCCTGCGCCTGCCGCCAGGGGGATAGCCGCTCCTGCTACGGCGGGCCGGCAGGGACGGAGAACCGCGGGGTGTGCCGGTCGGGGATCTCGCGCTGCGGTCCGGACGGGGTGTTCGGGCCCTGCGCGGGCGAGCGGCTGCCGACGGAGAACCCGGAGGCGAGCTGCGACGGCCTGGACAACGACTGCGACGGGGAGACGGACGAGGGGCTGCTCAACCGCTGTGGGACGTGCGCGCCGTCGAATGACCAGCTCGTCGAGCTGTGCGGGAACGGCCTGGACGACAACTGCGACGGTCAGATCGACGAGAACTGCGACTGCGATCCCAACTGCGAGTGCGATCCGCAGAACCCCGGCTACAACTGCGTCTGCCACCCGCCGACGCACCAGCCGTGCTATTCGGGCCCGGTGAACACCCTGGGCTTCGGCGAGTGCCGGGGCGGGTTCCACGACTGCGTGGAGCAGGCGGGCGGTGGCTATGCCTGGAACGAGTGCTCCGGCGAGGTGCTGCCGGGCCAGGAGTGCGCCGGCGGCGCCGCCGACGGCAAGGACAACGACTGCGACGGCATGACGGACGAGGACTGCCTGCCGGACGCCGACCAGGACGGTCACTCTCCGCCGCTGGACTGCGACGACAACGACCCGGCGGTGTACCCCGGGGCGGCCGAGCTATGCAACGAGCGGGACGACAACTGCAACGGACTTACGGACGAGGGGGTGCAGAACGCCTGCGGGACGTGCGGGGCGGTGGGGCCGGAAGTGTGCGGCGATGGGCTGGACAATGACTGCAACGGCGAGGTGGACGATGGCTGCGGCGGCTGCCTGGGGTCCGAGGTGATGCCGTGCTACCGGGGGCCGCCGGAGACGGTGGGGCATGGGAGCTGCAAGTACGGCGAGATGAAGTGCGACGGGGAGTTCTGGGGTCCGTGCCAGGGGGACGTGACGCCGGAGAGGGAGGTGTGCGACGGGGCGGACAACGACTGCGACGACGAGACGGACGAGCGCTGGGCGGGGGGGGCGAACCCGTGCGGCTATTGCGAATGGGAGGAGGTCTGCGACGGGACCGACAACGACTGCGACGGGCTGACGGACGAGGAGCTGCGCAATGCTTGCGGCGATTGTCTCCCGGTTCCCGAGGAGACCGCCTGCGACGGCCTCGACAACGACTGCGACGGGCTCACCGACGAGGGGTTGCTCAACGCCTGCGGCACCTGCGGCGACAGCTGCTTCGAGCAGAGCTGGGGTGGCCCGGGCAACGGCGACCAGTGGAGCCAGGGGACTGCGGACGGGGTGAGCAACAACACCGACCCCGACTCGCTCATGCTCGACTCCACCACCTTGTCCCCCCACTTCATCTGGATCGCCGGGACCACCACCATCTGCAATGCCGCCAACGGGTGTCTCAGCGATCCGCCCTGCTACAGCGGCCAGGACTGCCACGTGGTGCGCAAGTTCGACACCCGCACCAACGAGCTCATGGGCATCTACTCGAGCTGGGGCTGGAGCCCCTCGCGCACCGCGGTGGCGGTGGACAACTCGGTGTGGGTGGGCAACCGCGGCTGCCAGAACAACCTGTCCAACTGCGACAGCGACGATCCGCGGCACGGCAACGCGGCGCACCTGGACGTCGAGGGCAACCTCATCTGCCGCGCCGACGTCTCGTGCGGCACGGACGGGGTGGCGGTGCGGGCGGTGACCATCGACAAGGCCGGCGACGCCTGGCTGGGGTGCTGGCAGGACGGTCACATCTACCAGTACTCCGGATCCGAGGTGGACAACACCCAGGATCCGCCCCGCTGCGTGCGCAAGCGGGACGTCAACCTGGGGGGCAGCCGGGCCTACGGCGCGGCGGTGGACGGCAATGGCTTCTTGTGGATCGCCACGCTCAACAACGGGGCGCTCAAGAAGATCAACACCGCCACCGGCGAGATCGTGCTCTCGGTGTCGCCCGGAGTGCAGACCTACGGCGTGGCGGTGGACCAGAACAACAACGTCTGGCTGGGCAACTGGTCGGGCAACGCCACTGGCGTGGTGCGGGTGAACGGCGAGACCGGGGAATTCACCCTGGTGCCGCGCTCCCAGGGCACCCTCACCGGGCAGTCCCGTGGGGTGGCGGTCGATCACCAGGGCAACATCTGGGTGGCCGAGTGGAGCAACCGGGCGGTGTCCAAGTACGCCCCCGACGGGACGCACCTGGGCCAGTTCAGCCTTCCCGCCAACAACAGCTGCAATCCGCTGGGCATGGCCATCGACTTCGACAACGTCATCTGGGCCATCAACTACCGCGACGATGCCACCACCATTTGCAACGCCAACAAGCTCGACGTCAATGGCAACTTGCTCGATTCCTTCCCTGTCGGGACTCGCCCCTACACCTACTCCGATATGACCGGCTACCAGCTGCGCACGGTGACGCTCAAGCACGGCACCTGGACGGTGGACTTCGACAGCGGCTACGCGAATGCCCAGTGGGACTCCGTCACCTGGGGCGGCGCACTCGCCGCCGACGACCAGATCCGCATCCGGGCGCGTTCCGCCGCCACCCAGGGCGGGCTGGCCTCCGCCGGCTGGTCGCCGTACCACGACACCGACTTCCTCCAGCCCAGCCCCTGGACGGCCAGCCTGCAGGGGGAGATCCCGCGCGGGCGCTGGGTGCAGATCGAGGTCACCCTCACCACCCAGGACGACGTCTCGCCCGTCTTCTCCAGCCTGGCGGTCCACTGGCAATACTGAGCGATACCCGCGCCAAGATCGTCTAGCGTTGGCGGCGCCGGCCCCGCGGCTGGTTGGGCGTCGGCGGGCCGCCGTGCGAGGCGATGAAGAGATCCATGCGGTGCAGGATGCCGCGCAGCATCTGGAGCTCGCGGCGCGAGGGCCGGGCGCGCGCGAGCAGCAGCCGCAGCGCGTCCAGCGCCAGCGATGGGTTCTGGGCGTTGAGGAAGTCGAGGTTCCCCAGGGTGAACCGGGCGTGCGCGATGAGCCCCTCGAGCTCCCCGGCCGGCGCCGTCTCTTCCAGCGGGAGCGCGGAACCTGCGGCGTGCCGGTCTTCACGCCGGATCTCCCATAGCAGCACCGCCACGGCGTGGGAGAGGTTGAGCACCGGGTAGCCGTCATCGGCCGGGATCCGGATCAACTCGTGGCACAGGGCCAGATCCGGGTTGGCGAGGCCGGTCCGTTCGGGGCCGAACACCAGCGCCACCCGTTCCGGGGCCGCGGCGCGCAGGCGCTCGGCGGCGGCGGGTGGGGCGAGGAACGGCCGGCGCTCGGGGTTGTCCCGCTGGCGCGCGGTGGTGCCGAACACGAGCTGCGCGTCCGCGATCGCTTCCGCCAGTGTGTCGAAGCGCGCCGCGCGATCCAGCAGGGGGCGGGCGTGTACCGCCAGGATCCGTGCCTCGCGGGCGTCGAACGCCGGCCGCACCAGGCGCAGATCCTGAAAGCCAAAGTTGGCCATGACGCGGGCGCAGCCACCCACGTTGCCGCCCTCGGCGGGCTCGACCAGCACCACCGCCACCCTCGCAGGCGGGCTCACCTCAAGATCTCCCGCAATTCGGGCGGCACCGTGCCACCGCCGGCCTCGCGCAACAGCTTCTCCATTTGCTCGCCGGTTCCAGAGAGGATGCCGCGGTACTCGGCGAACACGCTCCAGGCCACATACAGGTACACCAGCAGCAACACTCCGACGGCGAAGAGTTGCACCGCCACCTGGACCCGGTGCAGGTAGGCTCCCTCCTGAAGGCGCGCCTGTTGCTCGAGGACCTCCGAGAGCTTGCCGGCCGCCTCGCCGCTCGTCACCGCCGCCATGCCGGCCTCGTCGAGAAACTCCGCTTCCGAGAGCGCCTGCCCCAGGGTGGCACCCTCGCGCACCCGGCGCGCCGCGCGCTCGGTCCGCGACTCGATCCAGGCGTCGCCGGTGGCGCGGGCCGCGAGCTCCAGGGAGGCGAACACCTCCAGCCCCGCTTCATTCGCCATGGCCAGGTGCCGGGTGAACAGGAGCTGGCTCCGGGCGCGGCGCATGGCGCCCAAAATCGGCAGGCGCCGCACCAGGGCCGAGAAGTTCTCCTCGCCCAGGAGCCGGCGGAAAAGCCAGGGGACGCCCCACCCGACACAGACGATGCCTAGCGTCGAGAGCACCGCCGGCACCAGCGAGGCGCTCAGGTACGAACCGAGGCCGCCGGTCACCAGCCGGGAGAGCGGCAACAGGAAAAACGACAGGTAGAAGAGGATGGCCGGGTACAGGCAGGCGCGGATCATCTGCCGGCGCAGAGCCAGACGCCATTCCAGGACCTGTGCGATGGTCCGCGCCACCGCGGGCAGCGAGCCGGTCCGCTCGCCCACCTCGACCAGGATGCGTTCCTCGCGCGCGAAGACCTCGGGCGCCGTCGCCGCCGCTGCTCCCAGCTGGGCGCCCCGTTCCAACTCGGCGCGGACCCGGCCCAGGGCGCGGGACAGCGCGTCGGGCCGCCGCTCGAAGTGGCGCAACGACTCGACGATGGGAAGGCCGGCCTCCAGCAAAAAGCTCCATTGGCCGAAGAACGCGGCCCGTCGAGCCGCGCCGATGCCCCGGCCCCAGGATGCGGCCGGCCGGGCCCCGGGTGGGGTATCCTGCGCGGGAGGAGGGATCTTGGGTGCCGGGGAGGCGGGGCGCGGCCCCTGGGCCGGACGGGGACGGAACTTGGCCATCACCACGCCGCAGAAGGGGCACTCCGGACCGTCTGGAACTTCCTTGTGGCAACGAGGACAAAGCATGTGTGTCCCGGCTCCGTCGGACCGAGAGGAGAGTAGCACGGATCCTCTTGCATTCGAAAAAAAATGGTGTATGTTACTCCGCCCTTTGGCGGGAAGGAGGTCGGATTCCATGCTCATCGAAATCAACCCCACCCATCCGCAGCCGCGGCTGGTGCGCCGGGTCGTCGAGGCCCTGGCGCAGGGCGCGGTCATCGCCTATCCCACGGACACGGTGTACGGCATCGGCTGCGACATCTTCTCCAAGTCCGGCATCGAGCGCATCTACCAACTCAAGGATCGCAGCCGCAAGAAGCCGCTGTCCTTCGTGTGCGCGGATCTTCGAGACATCAGCCGTTACGCCCAGGTGTCGGACGCGGCCTTCCGCATCATGAAGCGCTTCTTGCCCGGGCCGTATACCTTCATCCTCGAGGCCACCAAGGAGGTGCCGCGCATCATGATGTCCAAGCGGCGCACGGTGGGCATCCGCGTGCCCAACCACCCGGTGTGCCTGGCCCTGGTTCGCGAGCTCATGCACCCCATCATCTCCACCAGCGCCAACATCAGCTCCGAGGATCCCTTGTGTCACCCCAAGGAGATCCACGACAAGTTCGGCAAGGTGCTGGACCTGGTGATCGACGGTGGCTTGTTGCCCAACCAGCCCTCCACGGTGATCGACCTGACCGGCGAGGCGCCCTATGTGGTACGCGAGGGCAAGGGCCCGGTGGACTGGCTGAACCAGTCCGTGGCCTGAGCCCGCCCCCCCCCTGCGAGTGCCTCTGGCGGCGATGCCGAAAGAGCAAGCGCGGCCAGACGAGACCTTCCCAATCGTCGAGTCATTCTGGTGTGGAGTTCGGGCAGGTTCGCGCAAGGCGCATCCGCCCGCGCTGGTTCTGGTGGCCCCGTTTCACGTTGCGAACTGACGCAGGCAAATGCTTGACAGGGATGGGGCAAGGTGCTAAACGGGTTGCCCCGTCGGCGCCGCGTTCTGGCCGGCGGACGGTGCAGGTGGCTCGTTGACAATCCGTGTCTTGGGGCTGTAGCTCAGCTGGGAGAGCGCTTGAATGGCATTCAAGAGGTCGCCAGTTCGATCCTGGTCAGCTCCACTGAAAGAAGCCGGTTCCGTCGTCTGGACCGGCTTCTTTTTTAGCGGCCGGCGGCGTTGGGCGCTCCCGGCGTGGGCGTGTTGACGAAGCGCCAGTCGGCGGCGGCGTTGTCGGTGTCCGCGTGATCGGGGATGCGCGCTATCGAGCTGACGGCGGTGTTGCTGTCGGCCCCGGATGCGGGGGAACCCTCCACCAGGCTTACGGTTCCCACGCCGGGGATGGCCACCGCGGTGATGCTGCCTTCGTAGGAGAGCGCGTCCACCAGAATACCCGCGTTGGTGTCCACCAGGGCCAGCCCGTCCGGGGCGCCGTTCTGGATGTAGTCGCTGCCGCTGCCCAGGCTGATGAAGAGGGTCTCCGGCGGTAGGGAGGCCTGGACCGAGTCTGCTCCCACCACCAGGTATTGATCGGCGCCCAGGCTCCCCGCCACCGACAGGTTCAGCGTGCGGTAGATCGAGGGCGGGTTGGTGCCGCCGTTGACCAGGATCAGGGAGAAGCCGTTGAGGTCCAGCGCCCTCCCTGTGCCGTTGTAGAGTTCGCACCACTCCGCGTTGTCTGTCCCCACCTGGTCGTAATCCACCTCGTTGATGACGAATCCCCCGGTGCCTCCGGGCACGACCGTGACCGGCGTGTCGACGGAGCCCGCCGCCGTGGAGGCGGTGAGCGTGGTCGCACCCTCGGCCAGGCCCGAGGCGGAGAACGTCGCCGTGAAGCTCCCCGCCAGCGCAATCGCCGTGGCCGGGACGGAGACCAACGAGGGATCGCCGGCGCTGAGGGCGACGGTGCAACCTCCCGACGGGGCCGGGACATCCAGGCTCACCGAAAACTCCAGCGAGCCCCCCAAGGGGATGGCCGCGTTCGCCGGCAGCAGGGCCACGGGCGCCGGCACCCGATCCGCGGCCAGCACCTGCACCTCGGCGACAAACTGGTCGGGATCCAGCGTGGCGGTGACGGACACGGTGTCCGCTCCGCTCGCCAGGCCCGTGAGCGGTACGGCCACCTGCCGCGCTCCCTCGGGGACGGTGACCGCAGCCGGCGCGTCCAGGCGGTTCGGATCGGAGACGGCGATGGCCACGGTGGTGCCGCCTTGACCGACCGGCGAGGGGCGGTCCAGGGTGACGAGGAGTTCGGGGCTCGAGCCGGTCTGGCCCTCGTACACGTACACCGGGCTGGGCCCGAGGCCGGTGAGCCGCGGCGGGGTGGTGCTGCGGAAGACGACGTCGAAGACGTCGCGTGGCTCGACCTTGGAGTCGTTGTTGGCGTAGCGCAGGATGCCGGTGACGTCGAGCCGGTCACCGAGTTGCGGGAAGGGCGTGGTGAGGTACATGAAGTCATTGACCCGCAACGAATTGTCGAGAACGTATTCGTTTGTGGGGTCGGTGTCGCCGGCGCCGGCCGGAGGGTTGAGCGCGGTGACCTGGCCATCGCTCACCTTCACCAGGACACCTTCATAAGCAGCCGCCAGGCTGCCGCCGGTCGCCACGTCGGAGGGAAGCACCGCTACCGGCTGCGGCAGCGGCTCGCCCTGCGCCAGGATCTGCACCGCGCTGACGCTGGAAAGCTCGATCTGGCCGTACCAGAGAGTGACCGTGCCTGTCACTCGTACCCGGTCGCCACGGACAGGGATGGGGAATCCACCGGGGTTGGTCGCGGGCAGGTACACGTAGATACCGCTGAACTGCTCGCGTAGCTGGGGATCCTGCTCGGCCGGCGGTACCTGGAGGAAGAAGCGGGGCGAGGCAACGGCGGTGGTCACGCCCTGAATGCTCACCACGCTGCCCGCCGGGACCGAACCGTTCTTAACCGCGTAGATGCTGGCCGGGCAGGCGGAGAAGCCGGGGTTGGGATCGTTGGGGCATGGATCGCAGGCATCGCCGATGAAGTCCAGGTCGCGATCGGCCTGGTCGGGGTTGGGGATGAGCGGGCAGTTGTCGGCGGCGTTGGGCACGCCGTCCCGATCCCGGTCGTTGGGATCGGGCGGGCTGCACGAGGTGGTGTTCGGATCGAGGGGGCAGACGTCGCAGGTGTCCCCCACGCCGTCATCGTCCTGGTCTCCCTGGAGGCCCTGATCCATGGGCCGGATGGGGTTGAAGACCTCGGGGCAGTTGTCGGCGCTGTTGGGAATGCCGTCGCCGTCGAGATCATCGGCGCTGGTCGTGCCGTCGTATTCGCCGGGGCGCATGGGCACGCACGACGGTTCGCCGGGCGGATCGTCGCAGAAGAAGAGCCCGTAGGCGGTGGCGTTGGCGGCCGCCAGCGCGGCGAAACTCTGACCGATCTCGCGCTGGACGCACAGGCTCTTGGGCACGCCGCACACGTCGCCGGGGATGGGCTCGCAGCCCGTCTGGCCGCCGGGCAACACCGCCATGATGTTGCTGTCCCCGACCAGCGGCAAGCCGGCGCGCAGCACCAGGGCCAGGTCCCCGGGGTTGCCGGCGATCACCGCGCGGTAGAACTCGCGTCCGGCATGCTCGGCGAAGATGGCGATGTCGGCCACCCGCCCTGGGGTGAGCAGGCCCACCGCGTCGTCGATGGCCAGGATGGAGGCGGGTTGGGAGGTGGCCATGAGCCACAGCTCCCGATCGGAGAAGAACGAGTTGAAGTGTTGCCGGTTGAGGTAGTCGGCGCAGCGCAGCTCCCGCACCAGGTTGATGCTGCCGCTGGCGGACCAGTCGGTGCCGACGGCGATGCGCACCCCCTGGGCGGCGAACATGGTGACGGGGGCGGTGTTGCCGTAGAGCGAGACGTTCGAGCGCGGGGACCACACCAGACCCGCGCCGTCGTCGGCGGTCGCCTGGCCGTCCACCGGCTGCATGCCGACCAGGTGGATGGCGCCGACGTTGCCGGCGATGAGATCGACACCGCCGGCCTGGGCGCCGCTGAGGCACAAAAACTCGTTGCGGGCCTCAGCGTTCACACCCTCGGCGATGTGGGGCAGGTAGCAGTCCGACTGCAGCACGCTGACGCCGTCGATGTCGGGGTAGGCGCAGCTCCCGGTGAGCATGACGCCGGAGCTGTCGCCGAGCGGGAAGGTCTGGGAGTTCACCGTGCCCTGATTGAGGCCTTGCTGGCTGCCGCCGTCCATGTTGCGCAAGAAGCCGTTGGCCGAGCCGGCACCGGCGATGGTGGTCTCGCCCCCGAGCAGGTGGCGGATCTCCCCCCAGGCCACCTGCAGCGCGGTGGCGCCGCCGGGGACGGGGATGCGGGTGTGGCCGTTGAGGCCGCGGCGCCACTCGTGGCGATGATCGTAGCGTTCGGTGCCCCAGTTGCCCGGGGCGTTCTGGGCAAAGGTGAGGTGCTCGTGGGCGTTGATGAGCCCGGGCGAGACGGCACCGCGCGGGCAGGTCAGGCGCGTGGCGCCCGCCGCCGCGGGCTCTCCGCTGCAGTCGCAGGCGACGCACTGAATCCAGCCCTCGGTGGAGACGAGGATCTGCCCGCCCCGCAGCACGCGGTCGGGCGCCAGGATGTCGCCGGTGATGAGCAGGTTTCCGTTGCCCGCGACCGCCTCGCAGGTGCCGCTGGGAAGCGGAGCGAGATCCTGGCACTCCTCGATCTCACTGGTCCCGCCGTCCCCTCCGTCTCCGCCGTCGGAACCGCCATCCTCGCCTGCATCGGCGCCGCCGTCCTCGGCTTCATCTCCTCCGCCATCCGAGCCGCCGTCGATCAATTCATCGCCTCCGTCTTGACCGGCGTCCTCCGCCTCGTCGCCTCCGTCCGGGCCGGTGTCGGTCATGGTATCGCCGCCGCCGTCCGCCGCGTCCACCGCGGCATCCGCGTCGCCATCACCGTCGCCGTCCGAACCGTCCGGCCGGGGGGAAGAGCCGCCGCAACCTACAGAAGTCACGGTCAGACTCAAGAAGAAGGCCAACAGCAACAAATGAATTCGCGTCATGATTTCATCCTCTCTGAACTTGTCCCGGCCCATCCTCACACAATCCTTTCTGGACCGCAATCGGTTCGACTGCACGGCAGGCTTGCCCGCGGGGCCGCTTTCGGCGATAACAGCCGGCCATGAGACGGGTGCGCAACTTCTCCATCATCGCCCACATCGATCACGGCAAGTCCACCCTGGCGGATCGTTTCATCCAGCAGGCGGGGCTGGTGAGCGAGCGCGAGCTGGGCGAGCAGATGCTCGACAACCTGGACATCGAGCGCGAGCGGGGCATCACC
The DNA here is from genome assembly GCA_012798435.1 of Myxococcales bacterium. Lineage (GTDB taxonomy): Bacteria > Myxococcota > B64-G9 > B64-G9 > B64-G9 > JAAZNF01. The sequence continues at coordinate 52,224 of JAAZNF010000087.1, forward strand.
ATCAAGAGCCAGACCGTCAACCTGCCCTACACCGCCCCCGACGGGAGCGCCTACGAGCTGAACCTCATCGACACCCCGGGGCACGTGGACTTCTCCTACGAGGTGTCCCGGGCGCTGGCCTCGTGCGAGGGCGTGCTGCTCTTGGTGGACGCCAGCCAGGGGGTGCAGGCGCAGACGGTGGCCAACCTGTACGCGGCCCTGGAGCACGACCTGGTCATCCTGCCGGTCATCAACAAGATCGATCTGCCGGTGGCGGACATCCCACGGGCCCGGGAGCAGATCGAGAGCGACCTCGGGCTGGACGGGAGCGCGGCCTGGCAGGTCTCCGGCAAGACCGGGGTCGGGGTGCCGGAGCTGCTGCAGGCCATCGTGGAGCACATCCCTCCGCCGCAAGACAGGAGCCAGGAGCCGCTGCAGGCGCTGATCTTCGATGCGCACTACGACGCCTTCCGCGGCGCGGTAATCAGCTGCCGGGTCTTCGCGGGCCGCGTCCGGCCGGGAGACGAGATCCGCCTCATGTCCACCGGTCGCAACTACCGCGTCGAGGAGGTGGGCGTGTTCCGCCTCAAGCGGGTTCCGCGGGAGGAACTGGCCGCCGGCGACGTCGGCTACCTCATCGCGGGCATCAAGACCGTCTCGGACACCCGAGTGGGCGACACCATCACGCTCGCAGAGCAGCCCGCCGCGGCGCCGCTCCCTGGCTTTCGCGAGATGAAGCCGGTGGTGTTCTCCTCGCTCTACCCGATCGCCTCCGACGATTACCTGTCGTTGGCCGACGCGCTGGAGAAGTACAAGCTCAACGATGCCGCGCTGACCTACCAGAAGGACTCCTCCGCCGCGCTGGGGCAGGGTTTTCGCTGCGGGTTTCTCGGCCTGCTCCACCTCGAGATCGTCCAGGAGCGGCTGGAGCGGGAGTTCGACCAGGCCATCTTGATGACCGCTCCCAGCGTCCAGTACCGCTTCACGCTCAACGACGGCACCCAGGTCGTCATCGACAACCCGGCGCACTATCCGGATCCGGGCAGCATCCGCAAGGCCGAGGAGCCGTACATCCGCGCCACCATCATCTCGCCGGACCGCTACCTGGGCGCGCTGATGAAGCTGTGCCTCGATCGGCGCGGGACCAACTCCGATCTCCAGTTCCTCTCTCCGGGCCGGGCCCAGCTGCGCTTCGACCTGCCGCTGGGAGAGGTGATCTACGACTTCTACGACCGGCTCAAGTCCGTCACCCAGGGATACGGCTCCTTCGACTACGAACTCATCGATTACCGCGAGAGCGACCTGTGCAAGCTGGACATCCTGGTGAATGGCGAGCGGGTGGACGCGCTCAGCATCATCGTGTTTCGGGAGCGAGCGCGCGCCCGGGCGCTGGTCGCCTGCGAGCGGCTCAAGGAGGAGATCCCCCGCCAGCAGTTCAAGATCGCCATCCAGGGGGCCATCGGCGGCCAGATCATCGCCCGCTCCACCGTTCAGCCCTACCGCAAGGACGTGACCGCCAAGTGCTACGGTGGGGACGTGACCCGGAAGCGCAAGCTGCTGGAGAAGCAGAAGAAGGGCAAGAAGCGCATGAAACTGGTGGGCGACGTGGAGATCCCCCAGAGCGCCTTCGTGGCGGTGCTCAAGACCGACGAGGACTGAACCGGATTGTCATGCCACCTGACTGGGGAGCTCGGGCATGCCCAGACACCTGGCAACGCGGTCCGCCGCGGAGCCGACAGAGCCAGCGCGGCCGACGCCGCCATCGTCCGCCACGGCCCAGGCGGATTCCCGTGCTGACTGCGGATTGTACGTCCACGTGCCGTTCTGTGCCTCCAAGTGTCCCTACTGCGCCTTCGCCTCCGAAGTGCGGTCCGATCTCATGGAGGCCTGGGCCGGGGCCGTGTTGCGGGAAGCCGCCGCGCAGGCGGGGAGGTGGGGCGGCTTCGACACGCTGTACCTGGGCGGCGGGACGCCGAGCCTGCTGCCGCCGCGACTGCTCGAGCGCCTGCTTTCCGGGCTGCGCCGGGTGTTTCGCTTCGCCACGGACTGCGAGACGACGCTGGAGGCCAACCCGGGAGACGTCGATCGAGAACGGATCGGCGCCTGGCGCGCGTCGGGTATCAACCGCCTGAGCCTCGGGATCCAGTCGTTTTCGGACCCGGAGCTAGAGTTTTTGGGGCGGCGACACGATGCCCAGAGGGCGCGGCGGGCGCTTGATCTGGCCCGGGAGGCGGGTTTTCGGAATCTGGGCCTGGACCTGGTGTATGGCTGGCGGGGCCAGGACGAAGACACCCTGTGCGGGACGCTCGCCGAGGTGGTGCGGTTCGGCCCCGAGCACGTCTCTTGCTACCAGCTCACCATCGAGGAGGGCACGCCATTTTTCATTCGAAACAAGTCCCGGCCGCTTTTGGCCTCCGAGGAGGAGCAGGCGAATCGGTTCTTGCTCTTGAGCGAGGTTCTCGGAGCCGGCGGGTTCGAGCACTACGAGGTGTCGAACTTCGCGCGCGGCGCGCATTTTCGCTCGCGGCACAACCAGAAGTACTGGGCGCGTGTGCCCACGCTGGGGCTCGGGCCGGCGGCGCACTCGTTCGACGGCTCCCGGCGCGCCTGGAATGTCCGCTCGCTCGAGGGCTACCTGCGCTCGCTCGGTGAAGGGGGCACGGGCCGGGAAGGGGAGGAGGCGCTCGATGAGCGGCAGGCGCGGACCGAGCGCATCCTGCTCGGGCTGCGGACTTGCGACGGGGTACGCCTGGATGTGCTCTCCGCTTCAGCCAGAGAGAAGGCGCTCTCGAAGTTCGTCCCGCAACTCTTGCTGCGTGTGCGCGCCGGCCGTTTGTGCCCGACCCCGCGCGGGATGTTGCTGGCCGATCGGCTGGCCCTGGAGCTGTGCGAATAGGTTTGGCTACGAGCGCGGCCGCACGTTCCAGATGGACACCATCAAGAAGGCGGAGACGCTGGCCAGGCCGGCCAGCACGAAGAAAACCACATCCCACTGTCCCTGCATCAGGTCTCGTAGCCACCCCACGCCCGCGCCGGAGAAGATCGAGCCCATGGCGCCCAGGCACATGGTGAAGCCCGTGGCGGCCGCCGCGGCCGCGGGATGGACGTCGGCCGTGGCCGCGCCGCTCATCAGCATGTCCGGGCCGTAGATCATGAAACCGGCGATCCCCAGCATCACCGTCGCCAGGGCCCAGGAGCCCTGCGGCACGAAGACGAACAGGACGCACACCAGCGCAAGCCCGAACAGCATGATCGCGCACACCGGCGCCCGGCGCTTGCCGAACAGCGCGTCGCTGGCCCAGCCGGCGCTCACGGCGCCGAGCGAGCCGATCAACGGCAAGGCCACCGCCATGAAGGCCGAGCCCTTGATGCTGCGCTGATGGAAGTCGGCCATGTACTGGACCGCCCAGTTCATGAAGGCGTAGCGCACCGAGTTCATGCAGAAGTAGCCGATCCCCAAGATCCACAGGACGCGGTTGGAGAGCGTCAGGTGCAGCACCTGGGCCGCCGAAAGGGCCGAGGGCGGGCTCGGCGCGGCTGCACGGGTGGCGGACGGCGCCGCTGGCGAATCGTCTTGGACCGGCGGCAGGCCGGCGTCCTCGGGACGGTTCCGAACGAAGAACACGAAGACCGCCGCCACCGGCAGCAGGATCAAGGAGGGCACCCAGAAGGCCGCCCGCCAGCCGATGCTCTGGCACAGGTGGCCGGCCAGCAGCCAGGAGACCACGTTGCCGACCTGGTAGCAGGTGGAGATGAGCCCGATCCACGTCCCGCGTCTCGAGAGCGGCGTCCAGTTGGTGATGGTCTTGACCAGGAGCGACCAGCCGGCGGACTGGGCGTAGCCGTTGACGGCCCACAGCGCGAGCATCAGGGCGTACGAGGAGGTGAAGGAGAACGCCAGGTTGCTCGCCGCTGCGACGAGCATGGCCGCGGTCATCATGAAGCGGGCGCCGAGCCGTTCGCCCAGTTGCCCGTTGATGAACTGCCCCGCGGCGTAGAACGCGGCGTAGATGGAGGGGATCCAGCCGATGGTGGCCGAGGTCCAGTCGGGGAACTCCTTGAGGATCTCCGGCTGCGCCACGGCGAAGTTCATGCGGCACAGGTAGTAGGAGGCGTAGCTGGTCCACAGGAGGCCAAAGATGCGGAACTGCCAGTGTCGCAGACGCGCGTCGTCCATGGCTCACCTCGCCTCGTGCTTTGGCGGCGCCGGCGGCCCCAGCGGCGGCAGTCCCAGCAGGTGGCGCCGGACCATGTCCATGGCGTGGGCGGCGGCCAGCGCGCGCACCGCCTCGCGGGTCCGCTGCCGGAAGACCCGGCGGCTGGCGGTGGTGCCGCTCTGGTGCGCCAGGGCGAAGTGCACCAGCCCCACCGGCTTCTCCGGCGTGCCGCCGTCCGGCCCGGCGATGCCCGTTGCCGAGACGGCCAGATCCGCGCCCGAAACCCGGCGAACCCCCTCGGCCATGGCCCGCGCACACGTCTCGCTCACCGCCCCGTGTTCTCGAATGGTCTCGGGCAAGACCCCCAGCACCGCTTCCTTGGCCGTGTTGGCATAGGTGACCGCGGAGAGCAGGAACGAGACGGAGGCCCCCGGAATGTCCGTGAGCAGCTTGGCGATGAGGCCGCCAGTGCAGCTCTCGGCGGCGGCCAGGGTGAGCCGGCGTTCGTAGAGCAGGTCCAGCAGCGTCTCCGGCAGCGTCTGGCCGCTGGAGAAGACCACGTCGCCCAGCAAGTGCCGGACCTCGTGCTCGGCCCGCTCGAGGCGGGCGGAGAGCTCGGCCGGGTTAGCGCCACGCGCATAGAGCTTCACCTCGATCTCGGGAAGATCGGCGCGAAAGCCGAGCGAAAGGCCGGGAATGGTGGCCTCGAGCGGCGCAAGTTGCTCTCCGATCCAGCCCTCGCCGCGGCCGAACACGCGCAGGGTGCGCTGGGCCTGCCGCTCGCCCCCGCCTTGTTGCTCGCGCCAGCGGACGAGACGGGGCACGACCTGGTCCGAGAACATCCGCCGCAGCTCGAAGGGAGGGCCCGGCAGCCAGAAGATGAGCTTGCCCTCTCGTTCAAGCGCAATCCCTGGCGCGGTGCCCACGGCGTTGTCGAGAAGCTCCGCGCCCACCGGCCGGCGGGCCTGGCGGGCCTGGTTGTCGGTGAAGGGCAGGCCCATTTCGGAAAAGGCGCGGCGCAGGCGCTCCAGCGCCTCGGGGCAGACCTCCAGCGGTGCCTGCAGGACCTCGGCCAGGGCGTCCAGCGTGCGGTCGTCGGCCGTCGGCCCCAGTCCACCGCTCCCGATGAGGGCGTCGGCGTCTCGCAGCGCTCCGGCGATGGTCCGGGTCAGATCGTCGAGGCCATCTCCACAGGTGAAGCGCCGGCCGACCTCGAGGCCGAGATCCACCAGGGCGCGCGAGAGGAACAGGGCGTTCTCGTCCGCGATCTGGCCCCGCAGGACCTCCTCCCCGGTGCTGACGATGGAGAGGCGCATCCGCGTTCAGTAGGCCTTGGCGAAGATGGCGCGCCGCCCGCTCTCCTTGCCGCAGAAGGGGCAGCGGCCCTTCTCCGCGGGGGCGTCCAGCGGGATGCAGCGCACCGTGGCCTTGGTCTCGTTCTGGATGCGGACTTCGCACTCGGTGTCGCCGCAGTAGTGGGCCCGCAAGAAGCCACCCGGCTCCTCGATGGTCTTGCGGAACTGCTCCTCGGTGTCCACCGAGTAAGTGCGTGACTCGCGGAAGGCGCGCGCCTTTTCGAACATTTCACGTTGCATGGCCTCGAGCTCCTGCCGGACGGCCTCGCGCAGGCCGCCGCGCGGCAGAGAGCGCTTCTCGCCCGTGTCGCGTCGGACCAGCACCACCTGCTGCTTCTCCAGATCGCGGGGGCCGAGCTCCAGCCGCAGCGGCACCCCGTGCTGTTCCCAGTAGTGGTACTTGGCGCCGGGGCTCAGGTTGGGCCGGTCGTCCACCACCACGGCGCGTCCCAGGCCGAGCTCGTCGGCCAGGCGCCGGGCCTCGCCTGTCATCCGCTCCGGGTCGGCTTGTTTCCCGGGGATGGGAACGATGGCCACCTGGCGCGAGGCCAGCCGCGGCGGCAGCACCAGGCCCTTGTCGTCCGAGTGGGCCATGATCAGCGCCCCGATCAGGCGCGTGCTCACCCCCCAGCTGGTGGCCCACACCAGCTGGCGCTGGCCCTTCTCGTCCTGGAAGGTCACGTCGAAGGCCTTGGCGAAGTTCTGGCCCAAATGGTGCGAGGTGCCGGCCTGGAGCGCCCGCCCGTCTTGCATCATGGCCTCGATGGAGTAGGTGCGCAGCGCGCCGGCGAACTTCTCCTTCTCGCTCTTTCGGCCCGGGATGACCGGGATGGCCATGTGCTCCTCGGCGAACACCCGGTACACCTCCAGCATGCGCCGGCACTCCTCCTCGGCCTCGGCGTCGCTGGCGTGGGCGGTGTGGCCCTCCTGCCACAAAAACTCCGTGGTGCGGAGAAACAAACGGGTGCGCATCTCCCAGCGCACCACGTTGGCCCACTGGTTGATGAGCAGCGGCAGGTCGCGGTGGCTGGAGATCCAGCTGCGGAACATGCTCCAGATGATGGTCTCGGAGGTTGGGCGCAGGTAGAGCGGTTCTTCCAGCTTCTCTCCGCCGCCGTGCGTCACCACCGCGCACTCCGGCGCGAAGCCCTCGACGTGCTGGGCCTCCTTCTTGAAGAAGCTCTCCGGGATCAACAGAGGGAAGTAGGCGTTCTGGTGCCCGGTGTCCTTGAACATGCCGTCCAGCACGCGCTGGATGTTCTCCCAGATGGCGTAGCCGTCCGGGCGGATCACCATGCACCCCTTGACCGGGGCGTAGTCGGCGAGCTGGGCGGCGGCGATGACGTCCAGGTACCACTGGTTGTAGTCCTGGGCGCGGGGCGTGATCTTGGTCTCAGTGCTCATGGGGGTCCTCGATGGAGTAAGGATGTATCTTCAGTGGAACAGGGTGACGGCCGCGGTGGCGACCAGCGCCGCACCAACGGCGCAGGCCACCAGCCAGGCGGCCGGGTCGATCGCCAGGCCGCGTGCGTGCTCGGCCAATCGAGCCAGCTTCTCCGGCGGAGTCTCTGGGGGTGCGCTTCGCACGAGAAGGCGCGCTCTGGCGAAATTACCGGAGGCGAGACATTGTCGCACTTCCCACGAGATCTCGCTTTTGGCTTGCGCCTCGTCGAGCGGGAGGGCGCTCTTCGGCGAGTCGCTCGGGGGGTTCGAGCTTGCGATGGAATTGTCGTTCATGGCTGGTACGGTCCTTTCTCGCGGCAAAGCATACTGTCAAGCCCTGACGCGATCAACCAAAACCGCTCGGTTGCGCAATGGCCATTTTTCGATCGCGCCGAACGGGACCGCCATGGTGTCCAATGTTCGTCTTTTGTGATCATATATATATCATGTAAATCAATATCTTGTGCTGCATAGGTCAACAAAAACATTCTTTTGTTCTCCTATGGGGTCTGTTATTGTAAAATAATGATACAATGCTTTCTGGTGATGTTTTCTAATTTGTGTAAATTATGTATATAAAACAAAGTATTATTTGGTCGAGCGGATCGCCTTGGGGGCGAGGTGTACCTCGCTGTGATGCGTATATTTTTTAGTCAATTTGGTAGTTTGCGATGAGTATTATATAGACGTTTTTTCTTTGTTAAGCGCGGGCTTTTTCTTGACTTGGGGCAGCGGATCCACGACTATACGCGGTGGGAAATAGTGGTATTTGGTGACGTATAGAGGTATTCCGTCCCTGGTAGGGACCAGGTGGTGGCAGGAATGTTCAGAGGCCGGTTCGAACACACGACGGACAGCAAAGGCCGAGTGAGCATCCCCTCGCGCTTTCGAGAGATCCTGTCGAGCAAGTACCAGGACGACCGGTTGATCGTGACCTCGTTCGTGGACCCATGCCTGATCGCCTACCCGGTGGCCGAGTGGCAGGCCTTCGAGGAGAAGGTCCGCAAGCTCCCGCAGTTCGATCCGCGCGTGATCCAGGTGAAGAGGGTGCTGATCTCGGGCGCCATGGAGTGCCCCATCGACAAGAACGGCCGCATCTTGATCCCGCCCACGCTGCGCGAGTTCGCCGCGCTCGAACGCGAGGTGATCTGGGCCGGCATGGTGGACACCATCGAGATCTGGTCCAAGCAGAACTGGGAGCGGATGTTCGTCGACACCCGCGGCCGCTTGACGGACCTGGGCGGCGCGCTGGGAGGTCTGGGGTTGTAGGCAGGACCGCGCGCACCGGATGCGCGTCCGGGTTGCGCGCGGGGTCGTGCAGGAGGGATTGCGGTGGGCTCGATCCGGCACCGCCCGGTCATGGTGAACGAAGTCCTCACGGCGTTGTCGCCGCGGCCCGGAGGCGTGTACCTGGATCTCACCGTGGGGTTGGGTGGCCATGCGCGCCGGATCCTCGAGGCCAGCGCGCCCACGGGACGTCTGCTCGGCATCGATCGGGACACAAGGGCGCTTTCGCTGGCGCGGGAGACGCTGTCGGAGTTCGGCTCGCGCGCCACGCTGGCGCACGCCCGCTTCTCGGAGCTCGAGCGGGTGCTGGCGGAGGCCGGGGTCGAGGCGGTCGACGGCATGCTGGCCGACCTGGGGGTGTCATCGCTGCAGCTCGACAACCCCGAGCGCGGGTTCTCCTTCCAGCAGCCGGGGCCGCTCGACATGCGCATGGATCCCGACCGCGACGCTTCGCTCGGCGAGCGCTTGCGCTCCATCGGTCTCGACGAGCTGGCGCGCGCTCTCGGGCAGGCCGACGTGCCCGGCGCCCGGCGCCTCGCCGCCCGCATCCTGGAGCGCGCGCGTTCGGGCGCGGCCGTCACCACCCGCGACCTGGCCGAACTGGCCACGGCTCCGCGGACCGGCGCTACGCACCCGGCCACGCGCATGTTCCTGGCGCTGCGGATCCTGGTCAACGCCGAGGTGGAGGAGTTGCAGGCGCTGCTGCGGCGCTTGCCGTGGCCGCTGCGGCCCGGCGCGAGGCTGGCCATCATCTCCTTCCAGAGCCTGGAGGACCGCGCGGTCAAGGAGCGGCTGCGGGAGCTCGCCGGCCGGTGCCGCTGTCCGGCGGATCTGCCGCGCTGTGCTTGCGGAGCGCGGGCGAGGTTGCGCCTCGTCTCGCGGCGCGCCCTGCGCCCGGCGGCCGACGAGGTGGCAGCGAACCCGCGCGCCCGTAGCGCGCGATTGAGGGTGGCGGAATGTCTGGCCGCGTGAGAACACCCATGGCGCTGCGCAAGCAAACGCCGTCGCCGGCTCAGCCGCAGGCCGCGGCTCGAGCCCCGGTGATATCGAAAAACGCCTGGGCGGTGGTCATCGCACTGCTGGTGTTCACCCTGGCCGCGTTCCAGCTGGTGCGCACCCGCCATGCGGCGGTCCAGATTGGCTACGCCCTGTCGCAGGCCACCCGCGAGCACGATCAGTTGCTCGAGGACCAGCGCAAATTGCGTCTGGAAGTGGCCACCCTGAAGAACCCGGTTCGCCTGCGCTCGCTGGCGCAGAGCCTCGGGCTGGTGGAACCCGATCCGGCGCGCATCGTGCGCCTGGGCCGGGCCACGGGCCGTCTGGCGCTGGATGGCGCCAGGGGCCACTGAGGGAGAGGATGCCAGATCGCCGGAACATTCGCTGGTTGCGCGTGCGCCTGTTCGGCGTGGTCGGCTTCCTTTCGCTGGCCCTGCTGGCCGTGCTCTGGCGCATCGCCAACTTGCAGCTGGTTCAGGTGGATTGGCTCCAGGGCCTGGCGCGCGACCAGTACCTTCGGGAGATCTCGCTGGAGCCGATGCGGGGACCCATCCTGGATCGGAACGGCAACCCCCTGGCCCTGTCGATCATGACCGACTCGCTGTTTGCCGTCCCCCGGGAAGTGGTGGACGCGGAGCGCACCGCCCGCGAGCTGTCGAAAGCGCTGGGCCTGCCCGAGGCGGCGCTGAAGAAGAAGCTGTCTTCCCAGAAGCATTTCGTGTGGATCCAGCGGCGGCTCCCACCGGACGAGGCCGAGCGGATCCGGTCGCTCAAGCTTGCGGGGCTGCATTTCACCCGGGAGAGCCGGCGCTTCTATCCGGCGCGCGAACTGGGCGCCTCGGTGATCGGATTCGCCGGGGATGGCCGGGGCCTGGAGGGCCTGGAGCTGCTGTTCGATGGCAACTTGCGGGGAACCCAGGTCATGGCGCAGGGGCTGCGCGACGCCCGGCAGCAGATGCTGCTGGCCGAGGGGCTAGGCGCGCGCGAGTCCAGTGGTGGTGGCACGGTGGTCACCACCCTGGATCTGACCCTGCAGGAGATCGCGGAGCGGGAGCTTGCGCGCGCCGTGCTCGAGTCTCGGGCCGCGGGCGGCAGCGTGGTGCTCATGGATCCGATGACCGGAGAGATCCTGGCCCTGGCTAACCTGCCGGGTTTCAACCCCAACACCTTCGGCAAGGTCCGCCCCGAGCAGAGGCGCAACCGGGCGCTGGTGGACTGTTTCGAGCCGGGCTCCACCATGAAGAGCATCGTGGTGGCCGAGGCGCTGGAGGCCGGTCTGCTGCGTCCCAATGAGACCATCGACTGCCGGGCGGGTGGGCTTTCGGTGAGCGGCCACGTCATCAACGACTCGCATCCCCAGGGGGCCGTGCCGCTGTCGCTGCGGGATGTGCTGGTGCGATCGAGCAACGTGGGCATGGCTCGCATCGGGCTGCGTCTGGGGCGAGAGCGGCTGCACGATGCGCTGCGGAACTGGGGTTTCGGACAGCGCAGCCAGACGGGCTTTCCGGGAGAGGGTGCCTGTCCCCTGCGTCCGGCGCGATCCTGGCCGGAGGTCGAGGTGGCCACGGCGTCGTTCGGACAAGGGGTGAGCGTCACCGCGGTGCAGCTGGCCGCAGCCTACGCCGCCCTGGCGAACGGGGGTGTGCTGATGCAGCCGCTCCTGGTGAAGGAGATCCGGGGAGCGCGTGATCAGGTGTTGCAGCGCTTCGAGCCCGAGCCGCTGGGGCGGGTCGTGAGCGAGAAACATGCCGAGACGCTCCGGGGAATGTTGGAGGGCGTGGTGGAGCCGGGTGGAACCGGCACCGCCGCGGCCGTCCCGGGCTTCCGGGTGGCCGGCAAGACCGGCACGGCGCAAAAAGCCGATCCCTTGATCGGGGGATATTCCAAGGACAAGCGCATCGCCTCCTTTGTCGGATTCGTGCCTTCCCGGCGGCCTCGGCTGGTCATCCTGGTGGTGGTGGACGAGCCTGCCACCAGCCCCTTCGGTGGCGTGGTGGCGGCGCCCGTGTTCGCCCGCATCGCGGAGGCGGCGTTGCCGTACCTGGGGGTGTTCCCCGACTCGCTGGTGGCCGGCACCCCGATCCTGGAGACGCCTCGCACCCCACCGGCTCGGGAAAGCCTTCCCCTTCTGGATGATGAGCCCGAGCCGGAGCCAACGTTGGCCCAGGGAACCAGCCTGGTGGTCCCCGATGTGCAGGGCCTTTCCCTGCGCGAGGCGTTGCGGCGCCTGGGGCAACGCGGGCTGGAGGCCGTGGCCCAGGGATACGGGCGCGTAAAGAGGCAAGCGCCGGGTGCGGGGACCTCCACCCAGCCGCTCGCCCGGGTTCAGCTCATCCTGGATCGCGGAGAGGGGGCCGTGCCATGAATCGTCGCGGCCTCCAGCTGCGAGAGCTACTCTGTGATCTCCAGCCACTCGGCGTCGAGGGGGACGATGGGGTGTCGATCCGAAATCTTGCGACAGACTCGCGGCGGGTGCAGCCGGGCGATCTGTTCGTGGCCCTGGTGGGAGAGCACGTGGACGGCCACCGCTTCCTGGAACAAGCCGCTGGGCGGGGAGCGGTTGCCGCAGTGGTGGAGCGCGCGCTGCCAAGGGGTCGCCTGCCCGCCCTGGTTCGGGTGGAACGTACCCGGACGGCGCTGGCCCGCGCGGCGGTTCGGTTGCATGACGCCCCCTCCCGCGCCGTGGAGCTCATCGGCATCACCGGGACCAAGGGCAAGACCACGGTGGCGTTCCTGCTCGAGTCCGTCCTCCGTGCGGCGGGCGGCCGGCCCGGGGTGATCGGCACCCTCGGCGCGCGTTTCGGGCAGCGACAGCTTCCGACCGAACACACCACGCCGGAGGCGCCCGAGCTTCAGGCGCGGCTGGCCGAGATGCGGGACGCCGGCGCGACTCACGTGGCCATGGAGGTTTCCTCCCATGCGCTGGAGCTGGAGCGGACGCGCGGCACGGACTTTCGAGCCGGGGTGTTCACCAACCTGGGCCGCGATCACCTGGACTTCCACGGCGATCCGGCGCGCTACGCCGCCGCCAAGCGGCTGTTGTTCTCTCGCGAGCTCGCCGAGAGCCGGGCCCGGGACAAGGTGGCCATCGTCAACTTGGATGATCCACATGCCCCGCTCATGATCGATGGCTTTGCCGGCCGCGTGCTCTCCTTTGGTTTTCGAGAAGAAGCAGATGTGCGGCCGGTGGAGGTGGAGGAACGCGGGCTCGCGGGAGCGCGGCTACGCCTCTCCTTCCCGGGCGGCATCCAGGAGGTGATCTGCCCGCTGCCGGGTCGCCACAACCTGTACAATTTCCTGGCCGCCTTCGCCTGCGGCCTGGCGCTGGGGCTGCCGCCCGCCGCCGTCTCGGCGGGTCTGGCGGGCGCCCCGCCGGTGCCGGGCCGGCTGGAGCGGGTGCCCGCGGCGGCCGGGCCGTCGGTGTTCGTGGACTACGCGCATACCCCGGAGGCCCTGGAAGCCGTGATGGCCACGCTGCGGCCCTTGTGCCGCGGCCGGCTGTGGGTGGTGTTCGGCTGCGGCGGGGATCGCGACGGTGGCAAGAGGCCGTTGATGGGGGCGGTCGCCGCGAGGGGAGCGGACCGCGTGGTGGTGACCTCGGACAATCCGCGCAGCGAAGATCCCATCGCCATCATCGAGGCCATCCTGCCTGGGCTCCGTCAGGCGGGCGGGCGAGAGGGCACCTGGCTCGAGGCGGGGAGTGGTGAGGCCGGTGTTTTCGTCATCGAGCCGGACCGGCGTCAGGCCATCCAGCGCACGGTGGCTCTGGCGAATGATGCGGACGTGGTGCTCATCGCCGGCAAGGGGCACGAGGACTACCAGATCCTGGGCGCGGTGCGGACACACTTCGACGACCGGGAAGAAGCCCAGAAGGCATTGGAACAGAAAGGAAGCGCACTCCGCTCATGACCAACGGTGGATCCACCCGGACGTTGTGCAGCGCGCGGCAGCTGGCCGAGACGACCGGCGGGACGCTGGTCCAGGGCCCGGCCGACGCGGTGTGTGGGGCGGTGACCACCGATAGCCGGCGCGTGCAGCCCGGGTCGCTGTTCGTGGCCCTGCGCGGCGAGCGCTTCGATGGAGCGAAGTTCTGCGCCCAGGCGGCCGGCGGCGGAGCTTCCCTGGTGCTGGTTTCGCGCGAGGCCTGGGAGCAGGGCCTCCCGGGAGCCCTGCCGCCGCATGTGGCCGTGGTCAGCGTGAGCGACACCTTGCGTGCGCTGGGGGACCTGGCGGCCTGGCACCGCAGCCGTTTTCGGGTGGGCCTGGTGGGCATCACCGGCTCCAACGGCAAGACCACCACCAAGTTCATGACCGTGGCCGTCCTGGGGGGACCGGCCGGGGTGCTCTTCAATCGCGGCAACCTCAACAACCTGGTGGGGATGCCGCGTGCGCTACTGGAACTCGATGAGACGCATCACCATGTGGTGATGGAGATGGGGATGAACGCTCCGGGGGAGATCCGGCGCCTGGCGTCCATCGCGCGTCCGCAGGTGGGCGTGATCACCAACGTTCATCCCGCTCACCTGGCCGGCCTGGGAACGCTGCAAGCGGTGGCGGATGCCAAGGGGGAGCTGTTCGAGGTCCTCACCGCCCGCGACACGGCCGTGGTGAACGCCGATGATCCGCTGGTGCTATCCCTGATGGCGCGGACGAACGCTTCGCAGATCCGATTCGGACGCGCCCCGCACGCGGAGGTGCGCTTGCTCGCCGCGCGAGCGGATGGGGCCGGGGTCCGTGGCACGCTGTCCATCCAGGGCCGCCAGATCGAGGTGCATCTCGGCCGCCCGGGCTTGCACAACCTGCACAACGCCGCGGCGGCCGCGGCGGTGGGTTTGGCGCTCGGCGTGACGCCGGAGGCCATCGCCGAGCGGCTGCCCCGGACGCCGTTCGCCCCGCTGCGAATGGAACCGCTCGTGCTGGCTGGCGCCACGGTGTTGGTGGATTGCTACAACGCCAATCCTCGCTCGATGCAGGCGGCGTTGGAGACGCTGCGCGAGGTGGCCGGTTCCTCCCCGCGCCTGGCCCTGCTGGGCGAGATGCGGGAGCTGGGTCCGGCCAGCGCCGATCTCCACCGGCAGGTCGGGCGGGCGGCGGCCCAGGCCGGGGTCGGGGAGCTATGCGTGTTTGGCGAGTCGGCCGGCGAGATGCTTCGGGGCGCGGCGGAGGGTGGACTTGAGAACGCGCGCCAGGTCACGGAGGTGGAGGAGGCCGCGGCGTGGCTGGAGCAGCGGCTGCGACCGGGGAACTTCGTGCTGGTGAAGGGATCGCGTGGGGTGGCCCTGGAGCGCGTCGTCCGCGCGGTGGCCGCCCGGTTGGGCCGGGACTGGGATCCCGTTCACGAGGATTGAGCGATGCTCTACTACCTCTTCTACCAGTACGACCGTTGGATCAACGTGGTGCGCTATCCCTCTTTCCGCGCGCTGGCAGCCGGGGGCACGGCGTTGATCCTGGGTCTTCTCCTGTACCCACCCTTCATCCGCTGGCTCAAGCGGGTGCAGGCCGGGGTGAGCAACGTGCGCGAGGACACCCCCGAAACCCACAAGGCCAAGGCCGGTACACCCTCCATGGGCGGGCTGCTGCTGCTGGTGACCATTCTGTCGAGCTGCCTTCTTTGGGGCGATCTGACCAACCTCAATTTCTGGGTGGTGGTGGTGATGACCACCTGCTTCGGGCTGGTGGGCTTCATCGACGACTACCGCAAGCTGCGCCAGCGGAACTCCAAGGGCCTGCCCGGGAAGGCCCGATTGCTGCTGCAGTTTTTCATCAGCGGCAGCCTGGTGTCGGTGCTCTACTTCTTCACGGATTTCGACTCGCGGGTGTCCTTCCCCGTCGTCAACTTCGAGGTCTTCAACCCGGACATCGGGGTATTTTACATCCTGTTCGCGGTGGTGGTGGTGGTGGGCACCGCCAACGCGGCGAACCTCACCGACGGGCTCGACGGGCTGGCCATCGGACCAGCCATCACCTCGGCCTTCACCTTCCTGGTCCTCTCCTACGCCGCGGGAACGGTGCTCAAGATGAAGGGCTGGCCCGCCGGCGTCGAGTTCAACATCGCCGACTACCTGCGCATCCCCCACATCCCCGGCGCCGCGGAGCTCACCGTCTTCTGCGCCGCCATCATGGGGGCCGGGGTCAGCTTCCTGTGGTACAACACCTACCCGGCCTCGGTATTCATGGGGGACGTGGGATCGCTTTCCTTGGGGGCGGGCCTGGGTACGCTGGCGGTGCTCACCAAGAACGAGATCGTGTCTGCGATCATCCACGGGGTGTTTCTCATCGAGATCCTCTCGGTGATGATCCAGGTGGTTTCGTTTCAGCTCACGGGAAAGCGGGTGTTCCGCATGGCGCCGCTACACCACCACTACGAGCTGCTGGGCTGGGCCGAACCCAAGATCATCGTCCGTTTCTGGGTAGTGTCGACCATGCTGGCGCTGGTGGGCATCGCCAGTTTGAAGTTGCGCTGAGGAACGAGAATGGACGGATGGCAGGAAATCCTTGGCCGACTCGCCGGCCGCCGGGTGCTGGTGCTGGGCCTCGCTCGAAGCGGCCAGGCCGCCGCGCGCTGGCTCGCCCAAAGGGGCGCTCGAGTGACGGGCGTCGATCGGAGGGCAGACGCGGCTTCGGGCACGAGGCTGGCGGAGGCAGGCGTGGAGCTGGTTCTCGGGTCCGAGCCCGCAGACCGCCTCGAGGGGTGCGAGCTAATGGTCCTGAGCCCCGGCGTGCATCTCGACCACCCCTTGGTCCAGGAGGCGCAGCGCCTGGGGATCCCGGTGCTCGGGGAACTCGAGCTGGCGGCGCGGCTGCTGAGCGCCCCCATGCTGGCGGTGACTGGCACCAACGGAAAGTCGACGACCACCGCGTTGTGCGCTCACCTGCTCCGCCGCGCGGGGCACGCGGTGTTCGCCGGCGGCAACCTGGGAGAACCGCTCATCTCGAGCCTCGATCTGCCGACGCCGGACTGGGCGGTGGTCGAGGTGTCGAGCTACCAGCTCGAGCAGTTGAGCCAGCCCGGGGTCCTGGTGCCCTCCATCGCCGTCTGGCTCAACCTCACCCCGGACCACCTGGATCGCCACCGGAGCATCGAGCGCTACGCGGACTGCAAGCGGCGTCTCTTCGAGGGCCAGGGTTCACGCGAGAGCGGTGTCTTTTTCGCGGACGACCCCGAGGTTTTCTCCAGGGCGCAGGGCCTGTGTTGTCGCCGGCGTCTCTTCGGCCGGGAGGCGCGGCACCTGGCGGCGGGAGACATCCTCATCCAGGGCCGGACCTTGCACGCGGTGGGGCAAGGCGTCCGCTGGCATCTTCCCGCCGATCGGCTGCTGGGCGATCACAACGTGGAAAACGCGGCGGCCGCGGTGTTGGCCACGCGGGAGGCCGGCCTGTTGCCCGACGCGATTCAGCAGGGCCTGCTGGACTTCGTCGGACTGCCCCACCGGCTGGAGCTGGTGGCCGAGCGGGACGGGGTACGCTACGTCAACGACTCCAAGGGAACCAATGTGGACTCGGTGGTGCGCTCCCTGTCCAGCTTCGGCGCGTCCCCAATCGTGTGGATCGCCGGAGGCCGGGGCAAGGGCGCGCCCTATACGCCGTTGCGGCCCCTGATCCAGGCGCATGTCCGGCACATGATCCTGCTGGGCGAGGATGCGGAGCGGATGGAGCGAGAGCTGGCCGGTTGCGCCGCCTGCTCCCGCGTCGAAGACCTTTCACGGGCGGTCGCCCTGGCCCGCCGGTTGGCGCGGCCCGGCGAGGTGGTGCTGCTCAGCCCGGCCTGCGCCTCGTTCGACATGTTCCGGGACTTCGAGGAGCGCGGCGAGGTTTTCCGGCGCCTGGTGCTCGCGGGCGGGGAGGGCGCATGAACCAGCGGCCCCAGGTCGACGGCGTGCTCTTCTTGGCCGTGATGGCCTTGCTGGCCTTCGGGCTCATCATGGTCTACAGCAGCAGCGCCGTGTTCGCCGAGGACCGGTACGGTGACGCCTGGTACTTCGTCAAGCGACAGGTGATCTTCGTCGCCATCGGCCTGCTGGCCATGCTGGCCGCGCTGCGGCTCGGGTACCAGCGCCTGGTGCGGCTGGGGTTTGCGTTGCTCCTCTTCACCGTGATCCTTTTGGTGCTGGTGTTGATCCCGGGCCTGGGCAGCACCGCTGGCGGCTCCTCGCGCTGGTTCCGGGTGGGCTCGTTTGGGTTCCAACCTGGCGAGCTGGCCAAGGTCGCCTTCGTGATCTTCCTGGCGGTGTCGCTGACCCGACGCAAGGAGCATATCCAGACCTTCTCGGCCGGGTTCATGCCGCACCTCGTCATCGCGGGTGTCCTGATCTTGTTGCTTCTGGGGCAGCCGGATTTCGGCACGGCCGCTACCCTGGCCATGCTGTTGTTCTTCATGCTCTTCGTGGCGGGCACTCGCCTGAGCTACATCCTGGCGTCGGCGCTGGCCGCCCTGCCGATGGCCTACTTGTTGATCGTGGGCGAGGGGTACCGGATGCGGAGGCTTCTCGCCTTCCTGGATCCGTGGAGCGACCGGCTGGACAAGGGTTACCAGGTGACCGAGAGCCTCATCTCCTTCGGTTCCGGCGGCCTGGCCGGCCTCGGACTGGGCGAGGGCAAGCACAAGCTCTTCTTCTTGCCGGCCGCGCACACCGATTTCGTGTTCTCGATGGTGGGAGAGGAGCTGGGTTTCATCGGGGCCCTATTGGTGCTCGGGCTGTTCGTGGTGGTGGTGTGGCGGGGGTTGCGCGCCGCGCTGCGGGCGCCGGATCTCTTCGGGACGTACCTGGCGTTCGGCCTGACCGCGCTGATCGCGCTGCAGGTGCTGATCAACGTGGGAGTGGTGGTGGGGCTGCTGCCCACCAAGGGACTGACGCTGCCGTTCTTCAGTTACGGTGGCAGCTCGATGATCTGCATGCTGTTCGCCGCCGGGCTCCTGCTGCACGTGTCTGGCAGCGGTTCGGCGTCCGGCCAGGTCGAGTCGAAACTGACCTGGCCATGAAGGGAGTCGCTCGAGTGGGTCTACGTTTGCTCATCGCCGGCGGAGGAACCGGCGGACACTTGTTCCCGGGCATCGCCCTGGCCGAGGCCGCGATGGCTCGCGGCGAAGGACACCAGATCCTGTTCGTCGGCACCCGCCGCGGAGTCGAGGCCGAGGCTGTCCCCCGGGCGGGCTTTCCGATCGAGTTCATCGAGGTGGGGGCTCTCAAGGGACGGGGCGCGCTCGGCTGGCTGCGCGGCCTGCTCGGCATCCCTCGGGCACTGTGGCAGTCGCGCCGGATCCTGCGCGCCTTCCGCCCCGACCTGGTGATCGGCGTCGGCGGGTATGCCTCCGGCCCGGTGCTGCTGTGCGCCTGGCTCCAGCGGCGGCCCACGGTGGTGCTGGAGCAGAACGCCCTGCCGGGGTTCACCAACCGCGTGCTGGGACGATTGGTGCGCCGGGCCTACGTTTCCTTCCCCCAGAGCCTGAAGCACTTCCCTCGGGGTCGTGCGGTGCTGGCCGGGAATCCGGTGCGCCGGAACCTGGTGGAGAGCCTGCGGGGGGCGCCGCAGGCGCCGGCGGGGACAGGCCTGCTGGTGTTCGGCGGCTCCCAGGGTGCCGCCGTATTCAACCGCTTGGTGCCCGAGGCGGTGGCGCTTTTGCGCCAGAAGCTGCCGGAGCTGAAGGTGCGGCACCAGACTGGCCGCAACGAGTTCGAGCGCGTGCGCGCGCGCTACCAGGAGCTGAAGCTCGATGTGGACGTGCAGCCCTTCATCCACGACATGGCCGCCGCTTACCGGGACGCCGCGTTGGTGGTGTGCCGCGCCGGGGCCACCACGGTGGCCGAGCTGGCGCTTTGTCGGAAACCCTCGATCCTGGTTCCGTTCCCCCACGCGGCCGACAACCACCAGGAATTGAACGCCCGCTCCCTGGCCGACGGCGGCGCGGCCGTGCTGATTCGCCAGGCCGACTTGACGCCGGAGAGCCTGGCCCGGGCCGCCGGCGAACTGCTCATGGACCAGAACCGGCTTCGCCTCATGGCCGAGGCCGCGGCGCAGGTGGCGCGGCCCGATGCGGCCAATGACATCCTGCAGGACTGCCTGCGGCTCCTCGGCGCCAGGAGCGATGCTACGGCGGGAGGCGCGACATGATCAGCGCGCGCACCTACCGGGTCCACTTCGTGGGCATCGGCGGCATCGGGATGAGCGGCATCGCCGAGCTGCTGCTCAACCTCGGGTACCAGGTCAGCGGCTCGGACCTTGCGGAGAACGAGAACGTGGCCCGCCTGCGCCAGCTCGGTGCCCGGGTGCAGGTGGGACACAGCGCCGAACACCTGACGGAGGCCGACGTGGTGGTCGTTTCCAGCGCCGTCCGGCCGGACAACCCCGAGGTGCTCTCGGCGCACCAGCGGCACATCCCCGTCATCCCCCGGGCGGAGATGTTGGCCGAACTCATGCGCATGAAGCGCGGGATCGCGGTGGCCGGGACACACGGCAAGACCACCACCACCTCGCTGCTCGGCACCGTGCTTTCCGAGGCCGGCCTGGATCCGACCCTGGTCATCGGTGGCCGCCTGAACAGCTTGGGCAGCAACGCCCGGCTGGGGCGGGGGGAGTACCTGGTGGCCGAGGCCGACGAGAGCGATGGCTCCTTCCTGCGGCTCCAACCCACCCATGCCATCGTGACCAACATCGATCCCGAGCATCTCGATCATTTCCAGACCTTCGAGGCCGAGCAACAGGCCTTCCTGCAGTTCGCCAACCAGGTGCCGTTCTATGGGCTGGTCGTAGCCTGTCAGGACCACCCGGTGGTGGCAGCGCTGTTGCCCCGCATCGGAAAGCGGGTGGTGAGCTACGGCTTCTCGCCCCAGGCCGAGATCCGGGCCCAGGCCGCATCCTTCGGGGAGCGAGGTTCGAGCTTCGAAGCCTGGCGTGATGGTCAGCGCCTGGGACGGGTGGAGCTGCGCTTGCTGGGACGGCACAACGTCCAGAACGCGCTGGCCGTCATCGCCATGGCCGATGAGGTCGGGGTGCCGTTCGAGATCACCGCCCGCGCCCTGGCGGGATTCCAGGGTGTGCAGCGGCGCTTCAGTCTGGTCGGCGAGATCGGCGGCGTCCGGGTGGTGGACGACTACGCCCATCATCCCGAGGAGATCCGGGCCACCCTGGCCGGCGCCCGGCTGTGCCACCCCGAGCGGCGCCTGGTGGTGGTCTTCCAACCGCACCGCTTCACCCGCACTCGGGACCTGGGGCCGGCCTTCGGTTCGGCGTTCCAGGACGCGCACGTGGTGCGCCTCCTGGAGATTTACTCCGCCGGTGAATCGCCCCTGCCCGGTGTAAGCGGCGCGGGCCTGATGGCGCACCTTGCGGCGAGCGGGCATCCAGACGCGGAATTCCTGGGCACTCCGGCGGCGGCGCTCGACTGGCTGGAAGCGGAGGTGCGCCCTGGCGATCTGGTGATCACCATGGGCGCGGGCGACGTGTGGAAACTCGGAGGCAGATTGCTCGAACGTTTGCGGAGGCGGGGAGCGGAGGACAACCTGTCATGAATTACAGAAACCAGCACGTTGGCGTCTTGCTGGGTGGGCACAACGCCGAGCACGAGGTGTCGCTGCGCACCGGCGCGGCGCTGGCCAAGGCATTGCGCGGGCGCGGCTACCGGGTGACGGAGGTCCCCGTCGAGGCCGATCTGCCCGAGACGCTCCGGCGCCAGGGTATCGAGGTGGCGGTGTTGGGGGTGCACGGGCGCTTCTTCGAGGATGGTTGTCTGCAGGGCCTGCTGGAGATCATGCGCATCCCGTACACCGGCTCCGGCGTGCTGGCCTCCGCGCTGGCCATGGACAAGGTGGCCGCCAAGAAGGTCTTTCGCGAGGGCCACCTGCCGGTGGCCGAGGAGGTGGTGGTCGAGCCGGCACGGGCCGAGTCGTTCGAGCCGTCGAGCATTCCGTTCCCCTTCCCGGTGGTGGTGAAGCCCGCGCGCGAGGGCTCCAGCGTTGGCGTGAGCATGGTGGCCGAGCCGGCTGGCCTGCGCGAGGCGCTGCGCCTGGCGGCTCGCTATGCCGGAGACATCCTCATCGAGCGGCGCATCTTCGGTCGGGAGATGAACATCGCCGTTCTGGACGGGGAGCCGCTGGGCGTGCTGGAGGTCGTTCCCGGGGAGGACTTCTACTCATACCAGGCCAAGTACCAGTCTCAGGGGCGCACGCGCTACCTGTTCCCGGCCCCGGTCGAGAAACCCGTCGAGGCGAGGCTGCGCGAGCTGGCGGCCGAGGCGCACCGCCGCCTGGGGTGCAGCGGGGTGAGCCGGGTGGAGATCCTGCTGGATCGACAGGGCGGCATGTTCCTCCTGGAGGTGAACACCCTGCCGGGCATGACCGAGGCCAGCCTGGTCCCCAAGATTGCCGCCGGCGCAGGATTGTCCTTCGAGGACCTCGCGGAACGGATCCTGGCGGGTGCCCGCCTGCAGGCCTGAAGGAGGAGTCGTGGCGCGGAGAAACCGCAGACGCCCGAACCCCGAGGAGCGCAGCGCCCGGCGATCCTGGAGGCTGCGTGTCCTGGTGTGGGGGCCCCTACGGCTCCTCGGCCTGGCAAGCATCGGCGTCGCCCTCGGGGTGGGCGCCTTCGCGCTGGAGCGCTTCCTGCGTAGCTCCCCGGCGCTGACCATTCGGGTGCTGGAGGTTCGCGGCGTCGGGGTAACGCGGCCGGAAAGCTTGTTGCGCGCCGCGGGCTTGCAGGAAGGCCAGAACATCTTCTCGGTCGACGAGGTGGCCGCCGCCCGCCGGGTGCGGATCCATCCCTGGATTCGTTATGCCCGGGTCCACCGGGTGGTACCGGATCGCATCGTGGTGGAGGTCGAGGAGTTTCAGGCCGCGGCGCTGGTGAACCTGGACGGGTTCTACTTCCTCGACCCCAGCGGCGAGATCTTCAAGCGTTGGCAAGCCGGGGAGCCGGCCGATCTGCCGGTGATCTCCGGCATCTCGAGAGAGATGGTGCAGCAGGATCCGCTACGCGCGCAGGAGAGGCTGCGAGAGGCGCTGCTGACGATCCACCACATCGAGGGCCAGGCCTGCTTGACGGGACTGCGGGTGGCCGAGATCCACCATGATGAGCTTCTGGGCATCTCGGCCGTGCTGGATCCCGGCGCTCGCGTGGTGCACCTGGGCCCGCCTCCGGTGGCGGAACGTTTGCCGCGGTTGTGTCAGGTGCTCGCCCAGTTGAGAAAGATGCGGGTCGAGGCGGACGAGATCCGCCTGGTCCGCTCTGGCCGGTCGGAGTGGATCGGGGTGCAACTCGCCGCGGCTATCGGCGATGCCGGAACGAACAAGAATCTGGAACTTCGGACGAGGTGAGGCAATGGCCAAGAACAGCGAGATCCTGGTGGGACTGGACATCGGCACGACCAAGATTTGCGCCGTGGTCGGCGAGGTGCGCGAGGGCGGTGCCGTGGACATCGTGGGCATCGGCTCGGCAAAATCACGCGGCCTGCGCAAGGGCGTGGTGGTGGACATCAAGAGCACGGTGGCCTCCATCCAACAAGCCATCTCCGAAGCCGAGATGATGGCCGGTTGCGAGATCAAGAGCGCGTACGTCGGCATCGCCGGCAGCCACATCAAGGGTGTCAACTCGAAGGGCATCGTGGCGCTCAAGGACAAGGAGGTCACCCCCTCCGACATCCGGCGAGTGATCGACGCCGCCCGGGCGGTGGTCATCCCCCTGGACCAGGAGGTCATCCACGTGCTTCCGCAGGAGTATGTGATCGACAACCAGGACGGCATCAAGGAACCGCTGGGGATGAGCGGGGTGCGCCTGGAGGCGCAGGTGCACCTGGTCACCGCGGCCTGCAGCTCGGCGCAGAACCTGGTCAAGTGCGCCAACCAGGTGGGCCTGGACGTGGCCGACATCGCCCTGCAGCCGTTGGCCTCGGCCCTGGCGGTACTCAACGACGACGAGCGCGACCTGGGCGTGGTGCTGCTCGACATCGGCGGAGGAACCACCGACATCGCGGTATTCGTGAACGGCAGCATCGTCTACACGGTGGTGTTGCCCCTGGGCGGCAACCAGATCACCAGCGACATCTCCACCGGCCTGCGCACGCCGGCGCTCGAGGCCGAGAACCTCAAGGTGCGGTACGGGTGCGCCCTGGCCTCGCTGGTGGACAAGGAGGAGACCATCGAGGTGCCCTCGGTCGGGGGGCGCAGCGCCCGCTCCATGTCCCGCCAGATCCTGTGCGAGATCGTGGAGCCACGGGTCGAGGAGATCTTCGGCCTGGTGCAACGGGAGATCCAGCGCTCGGGGTACGCCGACCTCTTGGCCTCGGGCGCGGTCATCACCGGCGGAACCTCCATCATGGAAGGCATCCCGGAACTGGCCGAGGAGGTTCTGGGCATGCCGGTGCGTCGCGGCATCCCCGAGCGGGTGGGTGGGCTCACCGACGTGGTGCGCTCGCCCATCTATTCCACCGGCGTGGGGTTGGTGCTCTACGGTCGGGATCACCTGGGCAACAAGTTCTTCCCGGTGCGCCCCGATCGCAACCTGTACGGCCGGATCTTGCAGCGGATGCAGACCTGGATCCGGGACTTTTTCTGAAACTTAGGGGCTTCGAGCCCCCAACCTTGGACCGCGCGCGCGGCCCGAAAACGGAGGGAGCCATGATCGAACTGATGGGAGTCGAAGAGACCGGTGCCAAGATCCGGGTGGTGGGAGTCGGCGGGGGAGGCGGCAACGCCTTGAACACCATGGTGAAGAGCGGGCTGCAGGGCGTGGTCTTCGTGGCCTGCAACACCGATGCGCAAGCTCTGGCCCAGAACGCGGCCGAGATCAAGATCCAGATGGGCGAGAACCTGACCCGGGGCCTCGGCGCCGGGGCCAACCCCGAGATCGGCCGCAGCGCCGCCATGGAATCGAAGGATCGCCTGGCCGAGGTGCTCGAGGGCGCCGACATGGTGTTCGTCACCGCCGGCATGGGCGGCGGGACGGGCACCGGGGGGGCCCCGGTGGTGGCCGAGGTGGCGCGTTCGCTGGGGTGCCTCACCGTGGGCGTGGTCACCCGCCCCTTCGTCTTCGAGGGACGGCGCCGGGCCCGTCAGGCCGAGGAGGGCATCAAGGCCCTCAAGCAATCGGTGGATACCCTGATCACCATCCCCAATCAGAAGCTCATCGACCTGGCGGGAGAGAATACGGCTCTGCTGGACGCGTTCACGCGGGTGGATCAGATCCTGCTGAACGCGGTGCGCGGCATCAGCGATCTGGTGACCGTGCCCGGCATGATCAACGTGGATTTCGCCGACGTGCGTACCGTGATGCAGAACCGCGGCATGGCGCTCATGGGCACCGGCGCCGCCACCGGTGCCAACCGGGCCCTGGAGGCGGCTCACCAGGCGGTCAACTCGCCGCTGCTGGCCGAGGTGGCCATTCAGGGCGCCACCGGCATCCTGTTGAACATCAGCGGTGGGCCCGACCTGCGTCTGTACGAGGTCAACGAGGCGGCCACCTTCATTCAGGAGCAGGTCCACGAGGAGGCCAACATCATCCTGGGCTCGGTGATCGATCCCAACATGAAAGACGAGATCAAGATTACCGTGATCGCCACCGGCTTCGAGACCTGCCCCGAACTGCTGTCGGAGCGGCCGCGCCTGGGCGCGCAGGCGGACGAGAACCTGGACATCCCCACCATCATCCGGCGCAACCGGCGGCACAACGAGCTTCAGAGCGCCCCCCCGCCGGTCCTGGAGAGGGTGCCGCTGGCCCGGCCAGCTCCGGCGCGAGTGGCGCTGCGCGAGCCGGCCCGCGACGCCGCTCGCACGGTGGAGTCCCAGGCGGCCACGGCGGCCTTCAACTCGGTCTCGATCGAGGAGGAGGAGTACGACATCCCCACCTTCCTGCGCCGCCCGGACCGGTGATCGTTCTCGGCGTACGGCCGCTCCGACAACACGCCATCCGCCACGCAGCTGCGCCTGTTCATTGTCGAGCCAGTGAATTGCGTGGATGCACCAGAAGCGGGCCTGTGGGAGATGAAATACGCACTCCCCCTACGATGAAGAAGCGGCCGGCGGGATTTTTTTAGGTTGGCGACGAAGAAAAGCGGGGCGAGCGGCTGACCATCAGCCTGCGGACTCGGCGGGCTTCTTCTGGGCGCCGCCCGTGGGCAGTACCGCGAAGTTGATGTTGGTGTAGCCGACCGAGGTGCAGGTGAACATGACCTTCTTGAGCACGCGGAAGGGGATCTGCTTGTCTCCCTGGATGATGATCTGCCCCGAGAACTGCTGGTTGGGGTGCAGCGACTGGTAGTTGCGCTTCAGGTTGTTCAACCTCTCGGAGAGGTCGGCGATCTCGAAGTTCTCGTCTTCGGCGATATCGTCCATCTTGCCGACGCTCTGGCCCTCGATGACCACCTGGCCGGCGCCGATGATGACCACCGGGGCCTGTTCCAGGGTGTCGGACTTCTCCGCCTTGGGCAGCTCGATGTCCTTCTGGATGAACAGAATCTCACCCGAGGTGGAGAAGGTCATGAGCAGGAAGATGACCAGGGTGACGAACATGTCGATCATGGGGGTCAGGTTGAGCGACACGTCGTAGCTGGCGCTCTTCTTGCGGGCCAGGTGTTTCTTGGCGTACTTGAGCTTGACCGAGTTGAGCAGGTGCGGAGCGGGTTTCTTGATGGGCATGGCGTCCTCCCTAGATGGTCCCGGACACCGAGATGTTGGGGAACTCGTTCGCCAGGCACACGTCCATGGTGCTGATGAGATCCTCGTACTTGATGCTGTCCTCGCTCATCACCACGATGTCGTTCTTGTCCGGGTACTGGCTATGGATCTCCTTGAGCTTCTTGCCCAGGCGATCGTAGTCGTAGCGGTTGCCGGACTTGAGGATGTCCCCGTCCTGGAGGGTCTGCCCATTGGCGGTGATGAGGAAGCCCTGCGGAGTGATGGCCACCACCAGGTTGAGCTGCATGCGCTGCTCGGGCGTCTGCTCGGTGGGAGCGCCCTGGCCGGACTGGGTCACCGAGATCTTGCCGATCTGAACCCACACCGCGGCCATGAGCAGGAAGCAGATGAGGCAGCTCAGCATGTCGATGAACGGGACGAGGTTGAACTCGACGTTCAGGTTCTTCTTGCCACCGCTACGGCCGCCGGGTGCGCTGACACTGGCCATGCTTTTCCTCCTGCGGCTTGGTACACCGCTTCGGGGGAATGTTCCCGAACCTGGTTATTCGGCGGCGCCGCGCACGTCCGCGGTGTTCAGCTTGTCCTTGTTGGCCAGGATCAGGTTCAGCATACGCACCGTGCTCTCATTGATGTCGTCCAGCAGGTGCTGGGTAGTGCCCGAGAGCACCGAGAAAAGCACCAGGCCCAGGATGGCGGAGCCCAGCCCGAAGGCGGTGCAGTTCATGGCCTCGGAGATGCCCTTGGCCAGCAGCACGGCTTTCTCGGCGGCGTCGGCGAACGACACGGCCGCGAAGGCGCGGATCAGGCCGGTGATGGTGCCCAGCAGGCCGCACAGCACGGCCACGTTGCCGAGCATGGCCAGGTAGCCGGTGCGCTTCTCGATCTTGGGGACCTCCTGCAGGGCCACCTCGTCCATGGCGGATTGGATCTCCTGCTCGGTGCCGTCGATACGCAGCAGGCCGGCCTTGATGATGTTGGCGAGCGGCGCGCGCTGGCTGGAGCAGTAGGTGATGGCCCGCTGCAGATTACCCTGGAAAAGGTACTTGTGCATGGTGTTGACGAAGTCGTTCTTGTTGATGCGCGCCCGGAAGAAAAGGTAGGCGATGCGCTCGGCCGCCACGGCAATGATGAAGACCAGGCAGACGGCGATGAGGTACATTCCCCAGCCACCCTCGTTGAACGCTTCGGCAATGGCGTCGAACATGTCTTTCACTCCTTTGTTTTCGACCTTCCAGGGTCGGAAAATTTCCTGGTCCCAGCCAGGCCCGGATTACCGTGGCCTAAACATCATATGGCCGACCGGGCGAAGTCAAGCAAAAACATATTGCAGTGGCGCACGGCGTCGAGCGCATGGTAACTTCCCCGTGTGACACGGACTCGGACCACCCCCGGCAGTAAAAGTTCCCGCAGATTTCCCATGCAGAAAGCGGTCCGTCCCGGCGGAAAAGTGAAGGAATTCGGAGGGCGGCTGGCGGCCGCGGTGCTGTCGTTCGAGGACCTGTTCGGGCAGATGGGCGGTCTGGCGGTCGATCTGCTGTGCCGCCTGGTCAACGCCGACCCGCTGGCGTTGGCCGAACGCTTGCCCGGGGCCGAGCGTGGGCCTCATGCCTGCCGCACCCTGGAGAGCGGTCGGCCGGCACGGGACTTTGACCTGATCCTCTGTACTCTCTCGGCCGAAGAACAATTCGCCCGTTTGCCCGAATACTTGAGCCGGTGCGGCATTCCCACCCGAGCGGCACAACGCGGAGAGCACGACCCTCTGGTGGTGGCGGGGGGCATGGCGGTGCGCCTGAACCCGCGTCCGATCCTGCCATTTTTGGACGCGTGGGCCCCCGGTGACGCCGAGCCGACTCTGCCGGCCCTGCTCGATGCCGTGCGCGAGGTCTCGGGGCGCGGTCGAAGGCTGGAGGCGATGGCGAGCGTCGCGGGACTCGGCGTCGTGGATCGTACCGCCGGGCCGGTCCGCTGCCTTGGGTGTGCCGAGGACCGACCCGCCGCGCGAACGCTGCGCCCGGGCGAGCCGGACGGAGGCATTTTTGTGGTGGAGACGGGGCGAGGCTGCCCTGCCGGGTGCCGTTTCTGCGCCGTGGGTTGGGCCACCCGGCCACCACGCTTCTTCTCCGCCAAGACGATCTGCGCGGCAGCGGGCGAAGGGGTACGGCAGGGCTTGCGGATCGGCTTGGTGGGCGCGTCGCTGGCCCTGCATCCGGAGCTCGTACCGCTGCTAGAAGAACTTGGAGGGGAGCGGGCCGACCTCACCGCGGCTTCCCTGGAACCCTCCTTCCTGGCGACGCCGACGGGACAGGCATTGCTGCGGCGCCTTTCCTCGAGCGGTCTGCACACCTTGACCCTGGCGGTGGAGTGCGGCTCCGAACGGCTGCGCCGGGTGATCCACAAGGCGGCGCGGCGCGAACAGATCCTGGAGGCCGCCGCCCGCGCGGGTGAGACGAGCATCCAACACCTCAAGCTGTACCTCATGTTGGGCCTGCCCTCGGAGGAAGAGGCAGACCTTCTGGCTCTGACCGAGATGGTCGGTGACGTCCAGCGCGCCTGGCTTTCTCCCCGGCGCCAGCGGGGCCGCAGCGGACGCCTCTCGGTGTCGCTCAACCCGTTCGTGCCAAAGCCGCACACCCCGTTCGCGTTCGAGGCCATGCCCAGACGAGCCGAGTTGAAGAGACGGATGATGGTGGTTCAAGATCGGTTGCGCCGCTTGGGAGGGGTCGAGCTGGCCGGTCTGTCGCCCCGCCTGGCGCAGCTCCAGTGCTTGCTGAATCGCTCGGACGAGTCGATGGCCGAGGTCCTGGAGCGTGCGAACGGGCGATGGCCGCCGCCGCCGGCCCTGCTCGAGGGCCTTTACGGCGACTGGGAGCACCGGGTGACGCAAGCCTGGCCCGCCGGTGGGCCTGTACCCTGGAGCATCGTGGACACCGGCGTCTCGAAGGCGTGGTTGGAGGCGGAGCGGGACCGCGCACAACGTGCCGAGCCGGGACCGGCATGCCGCCCTGGGAACTGCACCGCCTGCGGCGCCTGTTCGGAGAGCCCGCTCTAGTCCGCGATGCGGATCACCAGCTTGCCGAAGTGCCGGCCCGCCGCCAGCGCCTCGAACGCCTCCGGGGCCTGTTCGAAGTCGAACACCCGGTCGATGACCGGCCGCAGGCGAGAAGCGGCCAGCGCCCGATTGAGGTTTTCGAACATCTCCCGGCTACCCACGAACACCCCTTGTAGCCGGACGTTCTTCATCAGGATCGAGGTCACGGGGAGGCGGGCCTCGACGCCGCTCAGCACGCCGATGACCATGATCCGCCCCGAGAGCCGCACCGCCTGGAGCGAGCGGGCCAGGGTGTCGGCCCCGCCGACCTCCAGCACCACATCGGCGCCGCCGCCCGTGAGCTTCTGCACCTTGCGCTCCCAATCGGGTTCCGCCCGCCGGTCGATCACCGCGTCCGCCCCCAACTCGCGCAGGCGCGCAACCTTGTCGGGGCTGCCGGTGACCACCACCACTCGCGCCGAGAAGAGCTTGGCCAGTTGAAGACCGAACACGGAAACGCCGCCGCTGCCGAGAAGCAGCACCCACTCGCCGGGACGGACGGCACCCTCCTCCGCCAGGGCGTGCCAGGCGGTGAGCGCCGCGCAGGGCAAGGTGGCCGCCTCCTCGGTCGAGAGGTAGTCGTGCACCTTCACCAGACCGTCTTCGCCGAGCACGGCGTGGCTGCGCAGCATCCCCGGCAACGGCCCGCCCAGGGTGGAGGCCCGGGCCTCGGGCGTGAAGGGGCCCGCCAGCCAGCGCTGGGCGAAGATGCCGGCGACCCGGTCGCCCGTACGGACTCGCGTGACACCCGCGCCGACCGCGGCCACCTCGCCCACGCCGTCGGAAAGCGGAACCAGCGGCAGGGGCTGGCGCGGGTTGTACTCGCCGCGCACCATCATCAGGTCGCGGAAGTTCAGCGAGCAGGCCCGCACCCGCACCAGCACCTCGCCCGGACCCGGCTCCGGGTCCGGCGCATCAACCCGCTTCAGGTTGGACAGCCCAAAGGAGCCCTGGATCTCGTATGCGCGCATGACGCCTCCGTAGCGGCGGCGCCATTTCAGCAGAAGGCAGGGCGCCGGTCAAACCGTCCGGCCGCTGACCGAACTTCATAAATACCGTGATTCGACGAAGGCATTGTTGAACTTGCTGTGGTGCGGCGCGCCAGGCGGGTCCTCCATGCAGCGGAGACGGCTTGGCGGCGAGCAGTTAGGAGGACCCGCCGTCAAGCAGCCGCGCCGGAAAGGGATAATTCTCGGGAAAAAAGTGAGGTACGATCAGACCCGGCCGGGTCCGGAGAGGTGCTCCTTGACGCCGGCGAACGACTTGCGGTGCCATGGGCAGGGGCCGTGCCGGGCGATGGCCTCGAGGTGCTCGCGTGTGCCGTAGCCCTTGTGGCGGTCGAACCCGTACTCCGGGAAGGCGCGGTGGAGCTCGGTCATCAAACCATCCCGGTACACCTTGGCCACGATGGAGGCGGCCGCGATGGAGGACGAGCGCCCGTCTCCCCCGACGAAGGCCCGCTGCGGCAGGGCGGGTCGCGCGGAGAGCGGCACGAGGTCGCGCCCGTCCACCAGCACCAGGTCCGGTTCGATGCCCGTGTCCACCACCTGCATCACCGCCAGCGCCATGGCCTGCAGCGTGGCCCGGCGGATGTTGATGCGATCGATGGTGTCGGCCTCCACCCGGGCCAGCCCCAACGCCCGGGCGCACTGGCGGATGAGCCGATCGAGTTGCTCGCGCCGTGCTGGAGAGAGCCGCTTGGAGTCGGCCAGGCCGGGCACCGGCCGATCCGGATCCAGCACCACCGCCGCGGCCACCACCGGACCGGCCAGGGGCCCACGACCGACCTCGTCTACCCCGACCAGGAGGCGCGCGCCGTTCTGACGGGCCCAGGCATCGAGGTCGCCTTCCGGTAGGCGCAGGTCGGCGGTTTCGGCCGGTTCAGATCTCGAAGGAGGCCGCGGCATGTCGGGCGAAGTCCGTCTGGGATGTGAACAGCACCACCTGGGTGAGGCGCCCGAGGCCGGCCAGCATCCGGCCCAGGAGTTCGATTCGCTCCGGCGGGTGGGAGGCGAACGGGTCGTCGAGCAGCAGGGGCACCGGTTGGCGGGGGCTGAAAAGCTCCACCACGGCCAGGCGCAGGCCCAGGTCGACCAGGTCCCGCTCCGCCGGGGGCAGGGACGCGGCCGGGAGCGCGGGCGCCGGCGGCGGGGGTTGCACCTCCAGCGAGCCCTCGGCCGTTATGGCCAGCCGTACAATTGTCTGCCGTGTCAGTGCCGCCACGTACTGGCTGGCGCGGGGGGAGAGCACCTGCTGGAGGCGCTCGATGTCGACCAGGAAGAGATCCCGCGCCAGCTTGATGACTCCCACGAAAGGATCCGCCCCCGCGGCTACCGGCGCCTGGGCCTGGGCCTGCTCCTCAACGGGACTCCCATCCAGGTAGGTCTCCGGGCCCGCGCCGAAGTCCGGCGGCGGTGGCGGCTGCGGTGCCGGCTCGCCGCCCTCCAGGGAAGACAGCTTGGCCCGCAGCGCCTTCAGGCGGCGCTCCATCTCCTGCGGTCCCATGGTCAGCCCGGCGGCGGCCGAGAGGCGGGCCTCCAGCGCGCCGATCTCCGCCTTGAGCTCGTTCTGGCGGGCCTCGAGCTCGGCGCGGTTCCGGTCGCTCTTCTTGGCCTCGGCCTCTTTCCGGGCCACGTCCAACGCCGCGCGCAGCTGATTGCGCTGCGAGAATTTCTCCAGGATCTCGGCCGGGGACTCGGCGCCCAGCACGTCCATGCTGCGCTTGACGACCGAGGTCTCGATCTCGAACTGGCGGCGCAACTTCTCCCCGCGTGAATCGACGAGTTTGAGGCGCGCGGCGGCCCGTTCTGCGGCCATGGAGCGGTCCAGGTGGCGGACGGCCACCACGGCCGCCAGGCCGAAACCAAAGAGGTCGCCCAGCGCCGCCCAGCGCAGGCCCGGGCTCACGAAGAAGCCGGTGATCCCCAGCAGCAGGCACACCGCGCCCAGGGTCATGCCCAACAAGAAGGAGCGGTTCTTCACCAGGGGCAAGGGAGATTCAGCGCGGGACTTCTCCTCCCAATCCTGCCGTTCCTCCTCCAGGCGGGCCATGTCGCGCTCGAACTTCCCCTTGCGCTCGGAGAACTCCCGCAGCCGCTTCTCGAAGTCCCCCGGCACCTGCTCCAGCGGCGCGTAGGCCTTGAGCTGCTCCTCCAGTTGCCGGACTCGCTGCTCGCCCTCGCCGAAGCCCTTGAGCTTCTGCTCCAGCTCGAACTGCTCCTTCTGCAGCCCGTCGAGGCGGAACTGGGCCTCGTCCGCGTCCCGGGCGGCGGCCAGATCGCGCTCCAGCACTCCGATCTGGTCGCGGATGGCCGCGGCGTCGTCCGGCAGGACGTCTTCGCTGCCGCCCCCCACATCACCCTGGTAGCCGGGGAACCCCGGACCGCCGCCCTCGAAGCCGTAGGAGCTCGGCGGCAGTCGCCGTTTCGCAGGCGGGGCCTTCTTTCCCGCCGGGGGTTCCGAGCCCGCCTTCCGGCCCCGGGGCGGGCCCGCTTCAATCTCAGCCATGGGGAGCGCCCGCAGCAGGTAGAACACCGAGAACAGGTCCTGTTGCGGAAGGTGCAGGGTGGAACCCAGGTATTGCGCCACCTCGGCCGGCGACGAGGAGATGGGGACGAAGCGGTTCTCCTTCTCGTCGAGGCGCGTCAGGGCGATCCCGCCCTGGACGAAGTCGTGGACCAGCCGGTGGCGCGCGCCGCGCTCGTCGTCGATGAGCAGCGCCGCGCGGCAGGTCTCGCTCTCGCGACAGGCGAACTTGCGGGTGGCCGGTTCCAACGGATCGGGGAACAGCATGTGGGCCACCGCGTCCACCAGAGTGGACTTGCCGGTCCCAGGGCCCCCCACGAACACGGTGAACCCCGGACCCATGGGGAAACGGTGGGTCTGAGAGAAGCGGCGAACGCCTTGCAGTACCAGTTCGGAGAAGCGCATGGCTCCATCCGCGGGCGACCGTGAGGCCACCCGGTGCTTTCGGCGCGAACGTACCTGTACCTACTCCGCCGGCTTGGCGGGGGCGTCCGGGGTCGTCTCCTGGGCCTCGCGGGCGCCCCGCAGGCGGGCGGCCTTTCCCTTGAGGTCGCGCAGGTAGTACAGCCGCGAGCGGCGCACGTGGCCCGAGCGCACCACCTCGACCTTCTCCATGCGGGGCGAGTGCAGCGGGAACTGGCGCTCCACGCCCACTCCGTAGGAGATCTTTCGCACCGTGAAGGTCTCGGAGAGGCCCCGGCCGCGGCGCCGGATGACCACGCCCTGGAACACCTGCACGCGCTCCCGCTCGCCCTCCACCACGTGCATGTGCACCCGGACCGTGTCACCGACCCGGAACGGGTCCACGCTGGACTTCATGAGGGACTTCTCCACCTGCGACAGACGGTTCATGATACTTCCTCCTCAGGCTCGTCGGCCCGTCGATTCAGAAAACAACCAGGCGCGCTCCTCTTCGTCGAGATCGGCTCGCTCGATCAGGTCGGGCCGGTGCCGCGCGGTGACGCGCAGCGCCTCCTGCCTCCGGTAGCGGGCGATGGCCCCATGGTCACCGGAGAGCAGCACCTCGGGGACTTCTCGTCCGCGGAAGGTGCGGGGCCGGGTGTACTGCGGGTACTCCAGAAGGCCATCGCCAAAACTCTCCTCGACCTTGGACGCCTCGCAGCCCATCACGCCGGGGAGCAGCC
This sequence comes from Myxococcales bacterium, assembly GCA_012798435.1. Classification (GTDB taxonomy): domain Bacteria; phylum Myxococcota; class B64-G9; order B64-G9; family B64-G9; genus JAAZNF01. Next base: position 85,821 of record JAAZNF010000087.1, read on the forward strand.
GGGTCACCGCGTCCATGATCACCCAGGCGGCGGGCTCGCCGCCGGAGAGCACGTAGTCGCCCGCGCTGATCTCGCCGTCGACGAAGTCGCGGACCCGCTCGTCGACGCCCTCGTAGCGCCCGCACAGCAGGCCCACGTGGGGTAGCGCGGAAAGCTCCGTCGCCAGCGCCTGATCGAAGCGCCGGCCGCGCGGCCCGAGCAGGAACACCCGCACGTTGGCATCGCTCTGCCGCACGGCCTCGATCGCCCGCACCAGCGGCTCGGCCTTCATCACCATCCCCGGGCCGCCGCCGAAAGGGGCGTCGTCGACGGTGTGGTGACGGTCCTCGGTGAAGTCGCGCAGGTCCACCCGGTCCACTTGCAGCAGCCCGCGCTCGACGGCCTTGCCGAACAGGCTGGTCGCGAGCGGAGAGTCGAAGCACTCCGGGAAAATGGTGAGCAGGGTCCAGCGCATGCGCTCACAGCTCCCACAGGCCGGGCGGGACATCCACGATCACCCGGCCGCTCGCAAGATCCACCTCACGAAAGATGCCGCCGGCCACCGGCAGCAGGTGCTCCCGGCCGTTCTCCTCCACCACGAAGATATCGTGCGCGCCGTTGTCAAAGATCCGCGAAAGCCTTCCCAGTCGCTTCCCGGCCAAGTCCACCACCGTAAGACCGATGAGCTCGCCGGTGTACCGCGCGCCTCCCGAAAGGGGAGGCAGATCCTCCAGCGCCGCGAACACGTCCAGGCCCGAAAACTCGCGGGCCCGCTCGGGATCCGAGATGCCCTCCAGGGCCACGATCACGAAGCGGCCCTGGCCGCGCACGCTGCAGAGCGACATGGGCCGCGCCTCCTCCGGGCTGCGGCCCACGAAAACCTCCTTCACACGGCGCCAGCCGCCCGACGACTGGTCCTCCTCCACCACCTTCAGCTCGCCCGTCACGCCGTGCGGCCGGGCGATGCGTCCGACCCTGGTCAAGCGCCGGGTCATGCCCGCCTCGGGCGCCGACCTCAGTCGGCGATGTCGAGCCGGGCCCGCGCGCCCGTCCGGGTAGAGGCCACCGCCAACACGGTGCGCAGAGCGCGGGCGGTGCGGCCCTCGCGGCCGATCACCCGCCCGGTGTCTCCCGGGGCGACCCGCAGGCGCAGCACCCGCTCCCGCTCGGCGCTCTCCTCGCTCACCTCCACCGCGGCGGGGTCCTGCACCAGCGCGCGCGCCATGAAGGCCACCAGCTCGCGCATCGGCATGGCGCTAGCCCTGGGCCGCCGGCGCCGCGGAGGCTGCGGGGGCCTCGGTCGGAGCCGGGTGCCGCGCCACCAGCTCGGCCACCGTCCGGCTCAGGCGCGCGCCGCGCTGCACCCAGAAAGCCAGCCGCTCCCGGTCGATGGCGAAGCTCTTGCTGCCGCGCGGGGCATAGTGTCCGAGCTGCTCCAGGCACCGCCCGTTGCGGGCCCGCCGCGAGTCCGCCACCACCACCTGGTAGTAGGGCTCGTTGCGGCCGCCGGATCTCCTCAGTCTGATCGTGGTCATGGAAAAACCGCCTCTCCTTCTAAAGGCCTCTGCCCATCAAACTGCGCATCAGGGTGCGCATGCCGAACCGGTTGACCTTCTTCATGAGCTTCTTCATCTCCAGGTACTGCTTGACGAAGCTGTTCACGTCCTGGACGGTGGTGCCGCTGCCCTTGGCGATACGGCGGCGGCGGCTGCCGTCCAGGATGGCGTGGTTGAGCCGCTCCTCGCGGGTCATGGAGTTGATGATGGCCTCGATGCGTTTGAGCTCTTCTTCCGGCGGGGCCATGCCCTGCATCTTCTTTTGCATGCCGCCCATGCCCGGGATCTTGTCGAGCAGGTCCGAGATCGAGCCCATCTTGCGAAGCTGTTGCAGGTGCTCGCGGAAGTCCTCGATGGAGAACTCGTTCTTCTTGAGTTTCTTCTGCAGCTCCAGGGCTTTCTTCTGGTCGTAGGTCTCCTGGGCCTGCTCGATGAGCGAGAGCATGTCGCCCATGCCCAGAATGCGGCTGGCCATGCGGTCGGGGTGGAACACGTCGAGCGCGTCCATCTTCTCGCCCGCGCCCACGAACAGGATGGGTTTGCCGGTGACCGCCTTGATGGACAGGGCCGCGCCACCGCGGGCATCGCCGTCCATTTTGGTGAGGATGACACCGTCGAGGTTGAGCGTCTGGTTGAAACTGTCCGCCACGTTGACCGCGTCCTGGCCGGTCATGGCGTCGGCCACGAGCAGGATCTGCTTCGGCCGCACCTCGCGCTGGATGTGCGCCAGCTCCTGCATCAGCTCGGTGTCCACGTGCAGCCGGCCGGCGGTGTCGAGGAGCACCGTGTCCAGGCCGCGCTTCTCGGCCTCCTCCACCGCCTGGCGGCAGATGGCCACCGGGTCCTGCGCGGTGGTGGAGGGGTGCACCGGTAGGTTCAGGTCGGCGCCCACCTTGGTGAGCTGCTCGATGGCCGCCGGGCGGTACACGTCGGCCGGAACCAGGTAGGGATGGCGGCCCTTCTGGCGCAGGCGCAGGCCGAGCTTGCCGATGGTGGTGGTCTTGCCGGAGCCCTGCAGGCCACACAGCATGATCACCACGGGTGGGCGGCCCGACAGATCCAGCTCGGCCGCCTCGCCGCCCATGAGGCGGGTGAGCTCCTCGGCCACGATCTTGATGAACTGCTGTCCCGGGGTGAGCGAGGCCAGCACGTCCTGGCCGAGCGCGCGCTTCTTCACCGCCTCCACGAAGTCGCGCACCACGTTGTAGTTGACGTCGGCTTCGAGGAGCGACAGGCGCACCTCGCGCAGCGCGTCCTTGATGTTGGCCTCGGACATCTTGCCCTGGCCGCGCATGCGCTTGAAGGTCTGGCCCAGCTTGTCGGTCAGCGATTCGAACATTCCTCGCGCGCTCCTGGCCGCGCAAAACCCCTTTCGGGGAGGCGTAAGCTACCTTCCAACCCGGCTCAATGTCAAGGGAAACCATCCAATCCGTGGTTCCGGTTGCGGTTTTTTACAAAGATTTTACAATCTTTTGACGGCCGCAAGACCACTCCACCGGCCGGCGCGAGGATCATGGGGTCAGGACCCATTAATCCAAGGAGGACTCCATGACCCGAAAGTACCTCGTCGCCGCGGCGCTGGCTTTCCTGCTTTCACTCCCGGATGCCGTTCACGCCCAGAGCGTGGACATGAAGGTCTCGCTCTCCAACCCCCTCCTGCTGGCGGGCCAGGGCCAGACCGGCTACCTCAAGGTAGGCATGCTAGGCACCGGCTTCGGCGAGGCCCGGCCGCGGGCCACCGCCAACCTGGCGCTGGTGATCGACCGCTCCGGCTCCATGGCCGGCGCCAAGCTCGAGCGCGCCAAGGAGGCGGCCATCCAGGCCATCGCCCGTCTCTCGCCCCAGGACATCGTATCGGTGGTGGCCTTCGACGACACGGTCAGCGTGCTGCTGCCGGCCACCCGCGCCAGCGACAAGGAAGAGATCTACCGGGCCATCCGGCGCCTCCGCCCCGGTAACAGCACGGCGCTGTTCGCCGGGGTGAGCCGCGGCGCCGGCGAGGCGCGCAAGTTCCTTGCGCGCAACTTCGCCAACCGCGTCATCCTCATCTCCGACGGCCTGGCCAACGTGGGACCCAGTTCCACCGAAGCGCTGGCCTCGCTGGGGGCATCGCTGCGCAAGGAAGGCATCTCGGTGACCACCCTGGGTCTGGGGCTGGACTACAACGAGGATCTTCTCTACCACCTGGCTCAGGCCAGCGACGGCAACCACGCCTTCGTGGAGAACGCCACCGACCTGGCCCGCATCTTCGACTCCGAGTTCGGCGACGTGCTGTCGGTGGCGGCCACCGACGTGGAGATCCGCATCGCCTTCGCCCCCGGGGTGCGCCCGTTACGCTTGCTGGGGCGCGGCGGGGAGATCGTGGGTCAGACGGTGGTGATCCGGCTGAACCAGGTCCTGGACCGGCAGGAGAAGTACGCCCTGGTCGAGTTCTCGGCGCCGGCCCGGCTCGCCGGCGAGACGGTTCCCCTGGCCGAGGTGCGCGCCGACTTCACCGGCGTCGGCGACGGCCGGCGCCAGAGCCAGAGCCGCTCGGTGACCGTACGCGCCAGCGCCGAGCGCGCAGAGGTGGAGCGGGCCACCGACCGCGAGGTGATGGTGGCGGCGGTGGAACAGCTGGCCAACCAGCGCAGCAAGGAGGCGCTGGCCCTGCGCGACCGGGGCCTGATCGAGGACGCACGGGCAGCGCTGCGGGAGAACGAGCGCTACCTGAGCGAGAACGCCGCCCGGCTCCAGTCGGAGCGGCTGCGCCGGGCCAGCGAGCAGAACCGCGTCGACCAGACCAACCTGGACGGCGACTGGAACCGGACGCGCAAGAACATGCGCCGAAACCAGTACTATTTCGATAGCCAGCAGAGCTACTGAGGAAGGTGTCGTACCGTGCGGACCCGGGCGCTATGGCTTCTGGCGTTGCTCACGCTGCTCCCCATCGGCGCCCTGGCCGTGCTCGGGATGAGGCTCGTGCAGAGCGAGGCCGAGCGGGTGCGGCGGGTCTTCGGTGATTTGCAGGAGCAGCGTCTGCGCGAGATCGCCGAGCGGCTCATGGGGCTCCTGCGCGCCCGGGAGCAACACCTGCTCGCGCACCCTGGGCTCCTCGCGGCGCACGGGCCGGACGAGGTTCGCGACTTTGTTCGCGCCGAGCCGGTGGTGCGCGCGCTGGTGGTGTGGGACGCGGCCGGGCGAGTGGTGTTCCCGCCGCCCCAGGGCCCGCGCTCGCTCGCCGAGCAGCGCGACGTGCTACGCCAGGAGCAGGCCCTGCTCGACCGGCCCGGGACGGGGATCCCCGCGGCGGCGGAAGAGGGCGCCGCGCCGGCGGGGCCATCGCTCGCACGGCAGCCCGCGGAAACGTCCGGCGCCGGCGGCGCGAGCCACGGCTGGTACGTGTGGTACCACGGCAACGACCTCAACCTGATGTTCTGGCAGCGCGTTGGCGGCCGGGTGATCGGCGTCGAGGTGGATCGCTACCGGCTGCTTTCGGACTTCGTGTCGCTCTTGTCCGATGAGGCCTCGGCCGCCATGACCTTCGAGCTGCTCGACGCCCGCGGCATCGCGCTCCACCGCTGGGGTGGGGATGGGGCAGGGAGCGAGGTCGCGCGCCTTGCGTTGCCCGAGCCGCTCTCGGCCTGGCAGTTGCGAACCCTCGCCGCCGCCGCGCCCGGCGACGATGCCTGGGGCCAGAGCGCGGCGCTGGGGTTGGGGGCGGGGCTGCTGGCCCTGGCGCTTGCGCTGGTCGGCCTGGCGGTGGCGTTCTGGCGTTCCCAGGCCCGCGCGCTCAACGAGGCCGAGCGCCGGGTGTCCTTCGTCAACCAGGTCTCGCACGAGCTCAAGACGCCGCTCACCAACATCCGCCTGTACGCGGAGCTTCTGGCCGGGCGGCTCGATGGAACGGGCGGCGAGGCCGGGCGGCACCTGGCGGTGGTCGTCGAAGAGAGCCAGCGGCTCGGCCGGCTCATCGACAACGTGCTCACCTTCGGTCGCCACCAGCGCAAGACATTACGGTTGCGGCCGGCCCCGGCCTGCCCGGACGAGGTGGTCGAGCGCGTGCTCCGGGCCTTCCGCCCGCGGCTCGCCGAGCGCGGGGTGCGTGTCGAGTTCGAGCCCGGCGCCCCGACCCAAGTGCTCCTCGACGCCGACGCGCTGGAGCAGATCCTGGGCAACCTCTTGTCCAACCTGGAGAAATACGCCGCCGGAGGCGGCCTGGCCCGTGTGGAGCTCCGCCGGGAAGGGGACGTCACCTCGCTGCGGGTCGCCGACCGGGGGCCGGGGGTGCCGGCCAAGGATCGAGAGCGGATCTTCGAGCCCTTCGTGCGTCTCTCGGACAGCCCGGGGGAGGGGGCCAGCGGGGCGGGCATCGGGCTCGCCATCGTGCGCGAGCTGGCCCGGCTGCACGGCGGCGAGGCGCGCCTGCTCGAAGGCTCGCCGGGGGCGGTGTTCGAGGTGCGGCTGCACACGCCGCCCGCTGGCGCGAAAGGGGAAGCATGAAGGTTCTCATCGCTGAAGACGACAGGCTCACCCGAGAGGGCCTTGTCGAGATCCTTTCGGACGAGGGATACCGGCCCCTGCCCGCGCCGGACGGCGAGACGGCGCTGGAGCTCTTTGGGCGCGAGCGGCCGGACTTCGTGCTGCTCGACATCATGATGCCCGGGCGGTCCGGCTACGAGGTGTGCCGCGAGATCCGCAAGCGGGACGAGGCCGTGCCCATCATCTTCATCAGCGCCAAGTCCGAGGAGATCGACAAGGTGCTGGGGCTCGAGCTCGGCGCCGACGACTTCGTGGTCAAGCCCTTCGGGGTGAAGGAGGTGGTCGCCCGCATCCGCGCAGTGACGCGACGGGTGGTGGCCGGGCGCCGGGGAAAGCCCCGGCCCGCGCCGTTTCGCATCGGCGATCTCGAGGTGGATCCGGCCGAGCTGCGCGCTCGCCGGGGGCGAGAGGTCATCGATCTTTCGCTGCGCGAGGTGCGGCTGCTCGAGCTCTTCGCCCGCTCGCCGGGCGTGGTGCTGGATCGCGACCGGTTGTTCGACGCCGGCTGGGGCCAGGACTATCTGCCGGACAGCCGCACCCTGGACCAGCACATCTCGAAGTTGCGCAAGCGCATCGAGCGCGATCCCAAGAACCCGGCCATCATCCAGACGGTGCATGGCGCGGGGTACCGCTACCAGCCGTGAGCAGAGCTGCGTGCGCGAGGAAAGACCTCGCTTCGCTTCTGCGGGCGCCTTCCTGTGTGAATCCAGGCCGCGGGATCGGCAAGACGGATTGACATCGAGACGAAACGTCACCACACTCTTGTCAGACCGGCGTAACGTTTCCCACAGGAGCCGAAAAAAGGAGGGCTCGATCATGGAAGAAAAAATTGTCATGATGCCACGCATCGGAGACCCCGCCCCCGAGTTCAAGGCCACCACCACCCAAGGACCCATCCACTTTCCCAAGGACTACGAGGGGAGCTGGGTGATCCTCTTCAGCCACCCGGCGGACTTCACCCCGGTGTGCACCTCGGAATTCATGACCTTCGCCACCATGGAAGCGCAGTTCGCCAAGGCCAACTGCAAGCTGGTGGGCCTGTCGGTGGACGGGCTCTTCAGCCACATCGCCTGGCTGCGCACCATCAAAGAGAAGATCCAGTACAAGGGGATGAAAGACGTCGAGGTGAAGTTCCCGCTCATCGAGGACATCACCATGGAGGTGGCGAAGAAGTACGGGATGATGCAGCCCGGCGAGAGCGCCACCAAGGCCGTGCGCGCCGTGTTCTTCATCGACCCCAAGGGCATCGTGCGGGCCATCGTGTACTACCCGCTCAGCCTGGGCCGCAACTTCGACGAGATCTACCGGGCTTTGATCGCCATGCAGACCGCCGATGCCTTCCAGTGCGCCACGCCGGCCGACTGGCGGCCCGGCGACGAGGTGATCGTTCCTCCCGCCGGCTCCTGCGGCGTGGCCAAGGAGCGCATGCAGGCGAAGGATCCGAACGTCACCTGCCACGACTGGTTCTTCTGCACCAAGAAGCTCGACAAGGAAACCGTCCTCAAGACCGTGCTCAAGAAGTAGTGGGCCTTGGCCGAGAGATGGCGATCGATCGGGCGCTTCCGGGCCGGGGTGCCTTCTTATGAAACTGCGCGTCTTTTCTCGGCGGCTCCTCGGCATCCGCAACCCGAACTGCGTCATTCCCGGCTGCGCCTCCACCATGGAGAGCACCGGTTACATGGTCTTCTGGTTCGACTCCCACCCGAAATTGCAGGGCTGGTGCATCGAGTTCTCGTGCCCGGAACACGGGATTCAACTCTCCATGGGCGGGGAGTGGCAAGCGGCCATCGAAGATGCGGTGTCGGCGGAGCTGGGTCCGGGCAAGATCACCCGCAAGCTCTGACGCAGTGACGGAAAATCGAAAAAACAAGTTCTTGGCAAGGGGGCGCTGCCCCTTTGAACCCCCGGAGAACCCCCAGAGAACCCCCGAAAAAGAACCGCTAATAATAGAGGGGAGAAAAAAATAAAAGAAGCGCAAGACGACTTCGCCGACAAAAAAGACATCTTCATCGATGTGGGAATGACGAAACTCCCTGCATTTTCTTGTTGAGCGGTGAAGACGACACACGAAAAGCCGGCCTCCCCGATGCCTTTCTCCAGGTTTCGGTTTTCCTTGGCAGAAGGTTTTTTCCCCGGTGTTCTCTGGGGGTTCTTCTTGCGGGTCGGAGGGGGCCTGGTTCCTTCGCCGAGATTTCGTTTGAAAGGTTTGAGGCCTACAGGAAGAGCCAGCTCACCAGTAGAAACAACGGAAGCAAGATGAGGAGCGGATAGAGCATGTAGCCGAAAAAAGAGGGCATCTTGATTTTTCGCTCTTCGGCGATGGACTTGATCATGAAGTTGGGGGCGTTGCCGATGTAGGTGTTGGCGCCCATGAACACCGCCCCCAGCGAGACCGCGCGCAGCAAGGGGTCGGCGATGCCGGTGTTGGCCACCGGCGCCTGCCCCGCCACGCTCCCCACGGCTTGGCCCAGGGCGAAAAACACCACGAAGGTCGGGGTGTTGTCGAGAAAAGACGACAGCATGCCGGTGGCCCAGAAGTAGCTCATGGGGCTTTCGATGCCGAGCTCGGCGCCGCGCGCGCGCAGGATGAGCAGCGCCGGGATCATGGTGACGAAGATGCCAGCGAACAGCACCGCCACCTCCACGATGGGGTGGAAGGTGAAGCGGTTCTCCTCCCGCAGCACGCGGGGCGTGAGCTTCCAGGAGGCCGCCGCCAGCAGCGAAAGCACGATCTCGCGCACGGGAAACGGGACCACGCCCTCGTGCAGGAAGGCCACCGACAGCACCACGCCGAGGAGCAGCGGTAGGTTGAGAAGACCCAGCACCTCGGGACGCCGGACGCGGGCCCGGTCCAGCATGAGCGCGGCCTCGGGCTCGCGCGCGTACTGATAGCGATCGATGACGAAGTACAGTGCCGCCAGCGTGAGGTTCACCAGCGCCCACTCCGGCCACAGGCGGAAGAACCAGGAGAAGGGCACGCCGGCCAGGTATCCCATGAAGAGCGGCGGGTCGCCCAGCGGGGTGAGGCAGCCGCCGGTGTTCCCCACCATGAAGATGAAGAAGATCACCGTGTGCGTAACGCGCGTGCGCTGCTGGTTGGTGTCGAGCAGCGGCCGGACCAGCAGCATGGCGGCGCCGGTGGTGCCCATGAACGAGGCCAGAACGGCCCCGAGCAGCAGGAAGGCGGTGTTCACCGCGGGCGTGGCCTGGACGTCCATGCGGATGCGGATGCCGCCGGAGATGACGAACAGCGACCCGAGCAGCACGAGGAACGACAGGTATTCCTTGCCGGTGTGTACGAGCTCGTGCGGCGCGTTGGCGAGCAAAAAGGCGGCCACCGGCAGCGACAGCACGATCGCCGGCACGGCCTTGTTGCGGTTCTTCTCCCACCAGTGGGGGAGCAAAAGCGGCGCCAGCGCGATCACCAGCAGCATGAGCACGAACGGCGCCACCCACAGCAGCGAGAGCTCGTGGCCCAGCGCCTCCGAGGCCAGGGCCGGGCCGGCCCCCAGCAGAACGGCGATTCCCAGCAGGATGGCCGGAAGGCGCGGGATGTGCGTCGAGGCGGAATTCTCGGTGTCCGCGGTTGCGTTGTGCCTCTGCCAGGTACGCGTCATCGACATTTTCGTTTCTGTTGCGCCAGGCTGCGATGTCGCCGGAGCGAGCGCAGCCTGGCGAGCCTCGACCGATTGTTGGTTGAGCTGGGGCAACGCCGGCCGCGTCAGCGGATCACGCCGTGCTTCTTGCCCACCTTGATGAAGGCCGCGATGGCGCGGTCCAGGTGTTCGCGCTCATGGGCGGCGGAGATCTGCACGCGGATGCGGGCGGCACCCTTCGGTACCACCGGGTAGGAGAAGCCCACCACGTAGATGCCCTCGTCCAGCATGTCGCGCGCCATGTCGGCCGCCAGCCGCGCGTCGCCCAGCATGATGGGCGCGATGGGGTGCACGCCCGGCTTGATGTTGAAGCCGGCGGCGGTCATCTTCTCTCGGAAGTAGCGGGTGTTGTCCTCGAGCTTGTCGCGCAGGGCGGTGGTCTCGGAGATGAGCCCCAGGCAGGCCAGGGCCGCGCCGGCGATGACCGGCGGCAGGGTGTTGGAGAACAGGTAGGGCCGGCTGCGCTGGCGCAGGTAGGCCACGATCTCGCGCCGGCCGCTGGTGAAGCCACCCGAGGCGCCGCCCAGGGCCTTGCCCAGGGTGGAGGTGATGATGTCCACCCGGCCCTCCACCCCGCAGTGCTCGGGGGTGCCGCGACCGTGCTTGCCGATGAAACCGGAGGCGTGCGAGTCGTCCACCATCACCAGCGCGCGGTAGCGGTCGGCGAGGTCGCAGATCTTGTCGAGCGGGGCGATGTTGCCATCCATGGAGAACACCCCGTCGGTGGCGATCACCCGGCGCCGCTTTCCCTGGGTGGCGGCGAGGTGCTTTTCCAGCTCGGCCATGTCGGCGTTCTTGTAGCGCAGCCGCTCGGCCTTGGACAGGCGCACCCCATCGATGATGCTGGCGTGGTTGAGCTCGTCCGAGATGATTACGTCCTCGGGGCCGAACAAAGTCTCGAACAGCCCGCCGTTGGCGTCGAAGCACGAGGAGTACAGGATGGTGTCCTCGGTGCCCAGGAAGCGGGAGATGGCCTCCTCCAGTCGCTTGTGCAGGTCCTGGGTGCCGCAGATGAAGCGCACCGAGCTCATGCCGTAGCCGTGCGTGTCGAGCGCCCGGCGCGCCCCCTCGATCACCGCCGGGTGGGAGGAGAGCCCCAGGTAGTTGTTGGCGCAGAAGTTGAGGACCTTCTTCCCGCCGCTCACCGCGATGGCCGCCGCCTGCGGCGTGGTGATGATGCGCTCGTCCTTGAACAGCCCGGCGTCCTGGATCTCCTTCAATTCCTTCTCGAGCTGCTGCTTGACATCGCCGTACATGGTTCACCTCCGGTTCGGCGCGTGATGGCCGAATTGTATGGTCGCGCGGCACCTGGCCGTCAACCCAAATATTTCAGTGGGGAGGTCCATTGGGGTATTGCCAAGGACGATGCCGGAGGATAATGAGCATTCATGGAAATGCTGATTCGGGACCTGGTCGACGAAACTGAGGCGTCTCAAGGAGCTGAAAATGCGCAGGAAAAACTGGGTTCGGCAGGCGGCGTTCGGGATGGGGGTTCTCTTGTCGGGGATGGTTTTCCTTGGCTGCGTCCACCGCGAGGTGGTGCCCTTCGTGACGCTCAAGACCTCGGAGACGCCGGAGGCCTGGAAAGACGTGTCCCTGGCGTACGTGAAAGGGGACTCCCGCACCGAGCTGGATCCGTTGCTTGCGCTGGCCATGCCCCCCGCCCAGGCACTGGAGCAGGCCCTGCGCGCCCGCTTGCCGCAGGCGAGCGCCACCGACGCCCGGGTACGGCTGCGCGTCGAGAACGTCCGCGCCGCGCTGAACAAGGCCGAAACCACCCTGGGCCTGGCCGCGGATTTCACCTTGCAGACCATGTCGTCCTCGGTCACCATTCGCCTGGAGCACTCGGTGACCTGCGTCTCCAACAGCCAGGGCGCTTTCTCGCGCGCGGTGTACGATCTCACCGACCGGCTGCTGTACCACCCCAAGGCGCTCGAATTCTTGGAATCCGGTTCGATCCTCTTGCGCGACTCCGCCCTGATCGACGAGCCCGAGGCCCGGGGGCCCATCATGCCCCTCTCGCCGTCGGCGCCCGGCATCCAGGCCGGCGGGCGCTACCTGTGGGGCGACAAGGACACCACCATGGGGTTCATGGGCCTCGCGTTCCTATCGGGCGATCCCGGCTTCATCGCGGCCGTCAGCCAGGTGGAGCTGCACCGCTACTACGGGTTCGCCATGAACGCCGGCCTCGGCGGCATGTTTCCTGACAAGGGAGATTCGATGTTCATGGCGCAGGTGGGCCTCTCTGCCGGCCTGGGGTTCAACGGCACCTGGACCGACGCCGACGGGTACGTGCTGGCCCCGGGTCTCTCGGTGCTCGTAGGACCGAGTTTCAATGGCCTGACCATGATGGCTTCGGGGGTCAACGCCACCATGATCCAGATCGGGGGCAAGCTGGACTTCGACTTGCCGGTGCTGGGCATGCTGGGGTTCCGGGGAGGAGCGTTCGTGGGCGGGAACTTCCTCGAGATGTCTTTTACCGAGACCGTTCCGGGGATGCCGAGCAGCCAGAGCTCCAGTTCATTCATCTGGTATCCGTACGGCGATCTGTACTATCAGACGGCCACCGGCCGCATCTCCATCGGCATGACCTTCCAGTCGCTGAAAGATGCCAAGAACTTCCTGGAGAACCCCGTGTTGCTCATCACCTACGAGATGCGAAAGGGCCGCGGGCTGGCCTACGAAAAAGAGCAGGTCCAGCTCGCCGACTTCGACCTGGTCAACCGCGCGGACACCCTGTCCACCCCGCGCAACGCTTTCCTCGGCACGATCCCACCGGCTCCCCCGCCGGCGCTGGATCCAGCCTTGTTTGGCGGCGCGCCCGCTTCTTCACCGATTTCCGCACCCAAGAGCGGATCGCCGGCACCGGAGAGCGCGGCGCCGCTTGCGGCTCCGGTCTTGCAGAAGAAGAAACTCGTGGTGTTGTACCTGCGGCTGGACCCCTCGCTCCCGGCCGAGACCTCGGCCATCCTGGATACCATCGTCGGCGAGGAGACCGCCAAGAAGGGGCTGGGCCAGGTCCCGTCCGCGTTCGCCGCGAAACTCATCGAGCTGGCCGGTGAGAAGGATCTCGACACGCCCGAAAAGCTGACCGCCGCGGCGCGCTCCATGGAGGCGGCGCTGGCCCTCACGGGCTCCATCCGGGTCGTGGGCGAGGGCAAGCTGGTCATCGAACTTTCGCTGCTGGAGGTGGAGAGCGGCGATGCCCGCACCGCCCGCGAGGAGCTCTCGCCCGCGGGTCTGGTGGAGGCCTTCCGGCGCCTGCTGGCGGGGCTGTTGCCGTGAGCGCCTTGTCCTCTCGAATGCGAGCGCCCATTCTCCATCCCGCTCACCCGAATTGATGGCCATGGGGTGTCGCCTGCCGAGCCCGCCTATGCCCGCAAGGTGTAAGGGTCAAGGTCGGGTCAGGAAGACGCGCGGGAGGCAGGAATTCGCAGCTTTGGCTGCAGCACCCGGTACAGGACGGGCACCACGAACAGGGTGAGCAGCGTCGAGCTGAACAGCCCCCACACGATGACCGTGGCCAGCGGCCGCTGCACGTCGGAGCCCAGGCCCGTGGCCAACGAGGCCGGCAGCAGCCCGAAGATGGCCACGATGGCGGCGATCATGATGGCGCGCAGTCGTTGCAGCGCTCCCTGGACGATGGCCTCATCGAGAGGCAAGCCACTCTCGCGCATCTCGGTGATGCGGCGCACCATGAGCACGCCGTTCATGATGGAGATGCCGAACAGGGCTGCCAGGCCGACTCCGGTCGAGGTGCTCATGGGCATGTGGCGCACGTACAGGGCCAGGATGCCGCCGACGCACGCCAGCGGGATGCTGATGAGCACCAGGATGGCGCTGCGCAGCGAGGCGAAGGTGATCCACAGCATCACGAAGATGAGCGCCACCGTAGCCGGGATGACCAGGGAGAAGTGCCGGGTGGCGCGCTCCAGGTTTTCGAACATGCCCATCCACTCCACCCGGTAGCCCTCCGGGAGCGACGGCCGGATCTCACGCTCGAAGCGCCGCTGGGCCTCGGCCACGAAGCTCCCCGAGTCGCGATCCACGATGTCGCAGCGGGCGGTGAGGATGCGCCGGCCATTTTCGCGGGTGATGATGGTCTGGCCGTCCGCGATCTCGATACGCGCCACCTGAGCCAGCGGCACCGGTTGGCCCTGGGCGTTGGCGAGCATCAAGCGGCCGATGGCCTGGGGAGAAGCGACGCTGCCCGGATCGAGCTTGACCACGATGTCGAAGCGGCGCTCGCCGTCGTACAATGTGCCCACCGGCGCCCCGCCCAGGGCGACGTCGATGAGACGGCTCACATCTTCGATGCGGACGCCGAAGCGGGCGCACAGGCGGCGATCCGGTTGGATGATCAGCTGAGGCTGCGGTCCCTCCTGTTCGATGTTCACATCGCGAGCTCCGGGCACCGTTGCCAGCAGCGACAGGGTACGGCGCGCCAGGGAGAGCAGCACCCCGGAGTCCGGACCGGAGAACTGGACGCCCAGGTTGGCAGAGGTGCCGTTGGTATCCTGGGTCACCATGTCGATGATGGGTTGTGTGAACACGAAGCGGGTGGTGGGAAACTCCTCGCGCAGGCGCCGGGCCAGCGCCTCGACCAGTTGGGCTTTGTTCGGGAATCGCCGCCAGGTGGACGGCGGTGCGAGCCCGATCATCATCTCGATGCGGCTGGGCGGGAACGGCTCGGTCCAGGCCTCGGTGCGACCAACCTGGGCGGAGGCGAAGCGCACCTCGGGGAACTCCAGCGCCACCTGCCGGATGATCTTGCCGAACTCGGCCGTCTGTTGCAGTGAGGTCCCCTCAGGAAAGTTGGCCTTCACCCAGATGGGTCCCTCGTCGAGATACGGCAGAAACTCGGTCCCGAGGCGGGGCAGCACCCGACCGCCGACCAGCGCCAGGATGGCAGCCACCGTGATCACCGCCGGCCAGCGGTGCGCGATCAACCAACGCAGGGAGCGGGCGTAGGCTGTCTGGAGCGCGGCGGCCAGCCGGCCGCTGGACTCGTGGTAGCCCGTGCGGAACAACACCGTAGCCAGCGCGGGGACGAGGAACAGGGCGAAGATCAGCCCGCCGAGCAAGGCGTACACCATGGTCTGGGCCATGGGGCGAAACAGCAGGCCCTCGATGCTGGTCAGCGCTAGGATCGGCAGGTAGCCGGCGACCACCATCAGCATCGAGGACACCACCGGGCGCTGGACCTCTCGTACCGCCGCCAGCACCACCCGGGGAACCTCGACCGGTCCCGGGCCTCGCTCGCGCGCACAGCGGGTGGCCTCTCCCAACCGGCGCGCGATATTCTCGCCCACGATCACCGCGCCATCCACGATGATGCCGAAGTCGATGGCGCCGATGGAGAGCAGCCCGATCGGAATGTCGGTGAGCCACATCAGCACCAAGGCGAACAGTAGGGAAAAAGGAATGGTCACCGCGATCAGGGTGGCCATGCTGGGCCGGCCCAAGAACAAGAGCAACACCAGCACCACCAACACGATGCCCAAAGATACACTATGGGCGACGGTGTGCAGCGTGCTGTCCACCAGGTGCTGGCGATCATAGAAGGGTCGAATGCGCACGCCGGCCGGCAACTCGGTTTCGTTGAGCTCGTCGATGGCCTGGCGCACCCCCGCAAGCACTTGTGACGGGTTTTCCCCCCGTCGCAGCAGCACGATCCCCTCCACCGATTCGTCGGCACGATCCTTGCTGTAGATGCTGGAGCGGGCCATCGGGGCGGGGCCCACCTCGGCCACATCGCGTAGGTAGATGGGAGTGCCGCCCACCGACTTGACGAAGATGTTGCCGAGTTGCTCCGCGCTCTCCAGCAGCCCGGCGCCCCGGATCACCAGGGACATGCTGCCGCGCTTGAGCACGCTACCACCGGCGGCGGCGTTGTTGGCCTGGATGGCCTCCACCATATCGGCGACCGTGACGTTGTATTGGGTGAGTCGAGTCGGCTGCACCGTCACGGCATACTGCTTGGCCAGGCCACCGAAGTTCGAGACGTCCGCCACACCGGGCACCCGTAACAGACGTGGGATCACCGCCCACTCGTTCAAGGTGCGCCGCTCCATCAGATCGATGGTCCCGTCCGAGGTGAGCTCGTAGCGAAGGATCTCACCGCAGGGCGATGTGACCGGCGCCAGATCGGCGCTGGCTCCGTCGGGCAGTTCCACGCCGGTCAGGCGTTCCTGTACCCGTTGCCGCGCCCAGTAGGTCTCGGTGCCCTCCTCGAAGATGAGTTGCACCAAGGAGAGCCCGAAGATGGTCTGCGAGCGCACCGTCTCGACTCGCGGCACACCGCGCATGGCAATCTCAATGGGGATGGTCACCCGGCGTTCGATCTCCTCCGGCGCCCGGCCGGGATAGGTCGTCACCACCCACACCGATTGTGCCGCGATGTCGGGATAGGCGTCGATGGGCAGTCGCTGAAAGGCGAACCCCCCCACCAGGGCCACGCCCAGGCCTGCGAGCAGGAACCACCAGCGCTGGCGTAGCGAGAACTCAAGGGGAGAGCCCATCAGCCGCGCTCCGTCAGAGGTTCGGGTGAAGCGGCTCGTACGGTGTCGACCAGGGGTTTGAGCAAGATCGCCCCCTCGCCGATCACCTCGTCTCCGGGACGCACGCCTTCCAGGATCTCCACCCGATCTGCCTGCACTTCGCCGGCCTTCACCGGCACGGGCCGCCAGCGCTCGCCGTCCTCACGCCGGATCAGGTAGTCGGACCTGCCCACGTGAATCAGTCCCGGCGCGGGAACCCGGAGCGCAACCCGCTCCTCCGTGCCCAGGCCGATGTCCGCGAACATGCCCGGGCGCAACTTGTCGTCGGGATCGTGGATGGTGAACAGCACGCGGAGCGCGCGCCTTTCCATCGACAGGACCGGAGAGATGGCTCGGACGACGCCGGGGAAGGGGCCGTTGTGCAGACAGGCGAAACGCGCCTCGCAGGACTGTCCCACGCGCACCTGCGATAGCAGGGTCTCGGGCACGTCGGCCACCACGATGTCGATGTCTTCCTCGCGCGCGAGGAGCAGCGTGGCATCCAGGCCCGCTTGTTCCAGTTGCCGGCGCAGCGCGGCTTCGGTACGGTGGGCCTGACGCCAGAGCGTCTCGGCCTCGTGAACTTCCTTGCGCCCTTGGATGCGGCTTTGCGCCAGTTCATTCTGCGCCGACGCCAGCTCCCGCTCGGTTTCCGTGCCGACCGCGACCAGCTTGGTGAGGCGCTGGACCAGCGACTCCTGGGCCGCCACCCGGTTCTCGGCCAGCTCCCGGATGGCCTCGAGCTGTGTCTTGGCGAAGGCGATGTCGGCCACCGCTTTCTGCCAGTCGGCGTAGGTGGCCAGTAGTTCGGGCGAGTTGAACTGCCAGTCTCGTGAGTCGCCGGCTCCAATCCGCAGGCTGGCCACCACGGAGCCGGTGACGTTGACGACCGGGATGCGGATACGCTCCTCCTGGATGGTGAAGACCTGCAGCTTTTTTTGGAGGGGTGTGCCAGCCTGGATGACGATGCGATGTTCGTCGTCCAGGCGCACGGCCGCACTCTCCCGAGAAGGATCGGGCGTGGGAACGGCCTTTCCGGTTCCGTCGTCCGGCCACAACAGGAACGTCAGGATGCCCATGGTGAGCACCAGGTACGCCCAGTACAGCACCCGGGACAAACGCGACGGGGGTGGCAGCGCCTGCCCGCACCCCGCCGGCGGCGCTGTCTTGTCCACACGAAACGGCTCGAGGTTCGCGTTGGTCATGGCGTCACTTCTCCTCCCATGGCCGCCTGGAGCCGGGCATGGGCTCGCCACAGCTCGGCGCGGCCGGCGACGTAGGCGCGGTAGGTTTCACGGTAGCTCTGCTGCGCGTCGATGAACTCGATCATGGGGCGGCCGCCCGAGGCACGGGCCTGCTGGATGCTGTCGCGGATCTGAGTTGCCAGGGCGAGCTCTTGCTCCGAGATCAGGCGGGCGTTTTGCTCCGCAGTGGCCAGGGCTTGCACGGCGAGTTGAACCTCCGCGCGCAGCTCGAGTAGCGCGGCCGCGAGTTCGAGCTCTGCCTGGGAGGCCGCGGCGATGGCCCTGGCGCGGTTCCCCTGGTTGCGGTCGAAGAAGGGCAGGGTCATCTCGAAGGCGACGCCGAAGGCGGTGACGTCTGGCGCGCCGATCGGTTGTTGGAACTGGTGGGTCACATTGATGCCCACGGATGCCTCGGGCCAGGCGTTTCTCTTCTCTACCAGTTCCGCGCTCCTGGCCAGGGCGCTCTGGTGCCGCAGGGCCAGGATATCTGGGCGGGCCTGGACGGCGATCTGGTAGGCCTCCTCGGCGGAGAGGGTGGCGCTCGGCGGGGGATCGTCGAGGGAGCCGGCGGCCACGATGCTGGCAGGTTCACGGGGCGGATCGAGCAGGGCCGTAAGGCGCAGGCGGGCCGCGTCCAGCTCGGCGCGTATGGTCCGCGCCTCTCGTTGTGCGACCAGCGCCGCCAGCCGCACGCGGGCCAGGTCGAGTTGGGATCGGCCGCCGCTCTCGACCGAAGCCTGCACCGCAGCCTCGAGCTGGCCCAGGTCCCCGAGCGAGTCCTGAGCGACACGAAGCAGGTGTTGCCATTCGAGGACATCGTAGAAAGCGAGCGCGGCTTCCAGCGTGCGCTGACGAACGGCGTCGGCATACTCGGCCTCCGCCACCCGGAGAGCGGCTTCGCCGGCTTCGATCGCCGCGGACCTTTTTCCGAAGAGTAGCCGGTCGATCGGGTAGCTCAAGCTCCCGGCCAGCTCGGAGGGGCCACCGGGTTTCTCGGGGGTGAAGGCGCGGCTGATAGGCAGCAGCCCACCTTCGATGGACAAGGTGGGATTGGGAATCACACCTGCGCTCTGCAGTTCCGCGCGAGCCTGGTTCACGGCTTCCTGCGCCGCTCGCATGCGCGGGTGGCGCAGGCTGGACTGGATGGCCTCTGTGAGCGTCAGACCGGGTTCGGCTGCCGAGGCCGTGAACGGTCCCGACATCAACAGGATCGCCCCCGCCCAGACGGCGGGTAGGCGCATCCGAAAATCGCTCTCCATGCGGCTCCTCGATAGACGTCAACTGGACGAAACGATGGCGCGATACCCAGACAACACGCTGGCGATCCCGTACGCGGGACGGCCGGCGCTGCCGGGCGGGCGCCGGAATCAGATCGAGACAGGAGTCGGAGGAGAGTGCTTCGGCGCGACGCTGAGCGGATCGCGGGGAGGGATTTCGCGCCACACCATGATTGGGGTGTGGCTCGATGACAACCCGATCGGAACTTCGATCTGGATGAATGTCGTTTGCTGGCCCTGCAGGTTGAGGTTCGAGAGGACACACGGTGGGGTATCGTCAAGCAGGAGCGTCCCGGTGCGCAGGGGAGTGAGCGAGGACTCGAAGTCGGCGCTGGAGCGGAACCGCAGAACCCGGATCCGCTTGAGCCCCGCATCCTCGATCCGGTGGTGCTGGGCGCACAGGACGTGGTTGTGCTCGGCGAACGCCTGGTGGAGTTCGGGGAGCAGCGGGACCACCGTCACTCCGGAAGAGAGGACCGTGGTGAGCCATGCGAGCAGTATTTGTCTTCGGTGATTCGTCATCCCTCGGGGGGATGCAATACCATTTCGGCTTTGCTTGTCAATATCGGCTTTCAGCCCGGGTCGACACGGCAACGTCTCAAGGCGACGCCATGACGTTGATGATCTCCAAGCCGATCTCGCGCCCGTCGCGCCGGAAGGCCAGCCGGTGCCGTCCGGGCGCGAAGGCCATTTCCGATCGCGGGGTTTGGCCGGCGGGCTGGCCGTCGAGCAAGATGTCCGACCAGGGTTTCGACTCGGCGTTGAGCGTCCATGCGCCCGGTGGGTCCGGGGCCGGTTCGAGCCGCAGGCGTACCCGGAGCGGGTCCGCCGGATCGTTGGAGACCAGCTCCAACAAGGCCGCGCGACGAGGGAGCCGGATCTGGCGTCCGCGGATTGGCTGGTGGTCCAGCAGGATGTCGATGTCCGGGGCCACCACGATCGTGAGCGGTGCCGGCACGACGGTGCTTGCCGGCGCCGGCGCGATCCCGGCGTCCGGCGTCACCGCCGGCGCTGGGGTCTGCGGTGGGCTTTCGGGGGCCGGAGTGGCGACCTGCGCCGAGAGGCCGGTGGGGGCGGCCGGCCGCGTGGAACCCAGGGGTTTCGGCGGGGCTGTCGGCTCCGGGTACGCCGCCCACCAGGCGAACCCGGCCGCCCAGGCGACAACGAAAAGCACAAGCCACAGCCGGCGCGCCGAAGTGCGCGTGGGTGCCACCGGCCGGACAGCCAGGGCGGTCCGCTCGGGGGCGGCGGCCTCGGTATCGGACGCCGGCAGCGAGCGCTGCAGGAAGGCGGCCAATGCTTCCGGACCGCAGGGGGGACAGATGGCGCCGATGGCCTGGGCGATTTCGGCGGCGCTCTCGGGTCGCGCCCCGGGCTCGAGCGACAGCGAACGCCGCAGCAGCGCTTGTAAGGCCAGCGGCATATCTCCGGGGAGTTCGCGCACACCCTGTTTCGCTCGCGCCAGGGCCTCGTCTGGCGAGTCCGGCGCGGGAAGGGCGGGGTGGCCGGTGAAGATCTCGAAGGCGATGAGGCCGAGAGCGTAGATGTCGCTCGCCGCCGACGCGCTCTGGCCGTCCGCTTGCTCCGGGCTCAGGTAGCGGAACTTGCCAGCCACCGTGCCACGCGCCGCCGCCATGTTGCGCAGCCGCGCCAGGCCGAAGTCGGCGAGCTTCACCGCGCCCTCGCGCGAGAGGAGAACGTTCGAGGGCGAGAGATCCCCGTGCACCACGCCGCTGTGCAGGCCCGAAAGGTCGCGCCGCTGGTGGGCATGACACAGGGCGCGGCACAGTTGCACCACGATCTCGGAGGCGATGGCGGGGGGCAGCGGGCCCCGCACGGCTTCGAGGAGCCGGCCCAGGTCCGCGCCCTCGACGAACTCCATGGCCAGGTAGCTGTGGCCCTCCAGACAGCCGTGGTCGAACACCTGCACGATGTTGGGGTGGTTGAGTCGGGCGGCCAGCGTGGCTTCTTGGGTGAACAGCTCCACGAACTCCGGCCGGCAGGCCAGCGTGGGCAGGATGCTCTTGAGGGCCACCGGCTTGGCGAACCCGCCTCGTTCCAGCACCGCCAGGTACACCTCACCCATCCCGCCGCGAGCGATGAGGCGCATGAGCCGGTAGTCTCCGAAGCGGGCGGTCATGTTCGGCATTGTACTCTCGAAAGGTGCGGCCACAAGCTTTGCGGGACCGGCGCTTGTGATCCTTGGCGTGGTCCGATCCCGCTGACATCATGGGACCCGCGGCCGGGGCCGACGCGAGAGCGGCACCATCATCTCGTGTTTTCAAGGAGATAACACCCCGACACGTTCCGTTGCCGCCGGTTGTGCCGGCGGTTGCCAGCCGTCGGTCGTTGCGGTATATCGGCATTCATCAGGAGGAGCGTAGGCGATGAAATACAAGATCCTGTTCATGCTGGCGGTGATGTTCTTGTTCTCCTGCCGGATGCTGGGGTGTTTCACCGTCAAGGACGCATGCAAGGAGTGCTGCAAGCAGGCGACCAACCGGCTCAAGGGCCCCCTGGGAAGCGAGAAGGCCTGGCGCATGCGCGAGCCGTGCATCCAGGAGTGCGTCGATTTCGCCAACGAGCGCGACAAGGACGGGGAGTGGGTGGAGGCCAACGAGGCCTGCTTCCTCGACCCCAAGTCCTACAAGTTGGACTAGCCAGAAGGCGATTGGGAAGCTAGCTATCGTCTGCGCCGGCATCGCGCGATCCACCCGAGCAAAACGAGACCCATCAGGCTGGCCGCCATGCCGGTGCCGCTGGAGGCGCAGCCGCAGCCGCCGTCCCCGTCTCCGCCTCCGCCGTCGCCACCCGCGTCCGTCGGCCCGCCGTCGGAGCCGCCGTCCTTGCCCGCGTCGCTGCCGGCGTCAGAGCCGGCATCAACGCCGGCGTCGAACCCGTCCGGGCCCGCGTCGATGCCCGCGTCCGGCTGGGGCTCCTCTTCCTTGATGCAGAAGCCGTCGCGGCACACGGCGTCGGCCGGGCACACTACGCCCTCGCAGGCATCGGCGACGCACTGGCCGTTTTCGCAGCGCTCCCCACGGGAACAATACACCCCCTGGCACGGGTCGGCGGCGCACTCGCCGTTCTGGCAGGAACGACCATTGGGGCAAACCACTCCGGCGCAGGGGTCGGAGGTGCACTGGCCGTCCTGGCAGGTCTCGCCCGCGGCGCAGTTGGTGCAGGCCACCTCGCGGCACACGCCCTCGCGGCAGTACTGATCCGACGGGCAGTCGATCCCGGCGCACGGATCGGTCACGCAAACACCCGCAGCGCAGCGCTGGTCTGCCGGGCACTCGTGTCCCGGAGCATAGCAATCGGGTTCCACGCACAGGCCATCGCGGCACACTTGCTCGGGCGGGCAGGAGACGCCGCCGGTGAGGCAAGGATCCTGGCACTCGCCGTTGCTCTGGGCGCTGCAAGCGGTGCCGGCCGGGCAGTGCACACCGCAGCAGGGGTCGGAGACGCACCAACCGAAGACGCAGCGCTTACCGCCGGCGGGGCACTCGCCGCTGGCGCAGGGGCCCACGCACTCGCCGCAAAGGCACTCCTCGCCCGGCGCGCACAAGGAGCCGTCGTCGGTGAGCCCGTCGCAGTCGTTGTCCAACAGATCGCAGATCTCGTCCGTGGGCGGCGTCTGGCCGCGGCAGTCCGCCCAGCGCCCCTGGCTGGTGCAGATCTGGACGCCCTCGCGGCACTCGCCGATGTTCACCCCGCAGGGCCGCTGCTCGCCCGGCGTGCACACGCCGCAGGTGGAGTCCTCCAGGTCGGTGAAGCCGTCGCAGTCGTTGTCGATGCTGTCGTCGCAGACCTCGTCCGAGGGCATCCCGGCCGAGCACTGGCCCAGCATTCCGTTTACGCAGTCGATGGTCCCGTCGCCGCAGGCGGTGAAGCACTCTTGCGGCCAGTCCTCGTCGACCTCGCCGTCGCAGTCGTCGTCCTGGAGGTTGCACTCTTCGAACTGCGGCATCCCCGGCTCGGCCGAGCACATCACGTCCGTGCCGTCCGGCGTGCAGACGTAGGTGCCCTGGCGCAGGCAGGCGCCCTGACCGGCG
Organism: Myxococcales bacterium; assembly: GCA_012798435.1. Classification (GTDB taxonomy): domain Bacteria; phylum Myxococcota; class B64-G9; order B64-G9; family B64-G9; genus JAAZNF01. The sequence continues at coordinate 108,648 of JAAZNF010000087.1, forward strand.
GAGCACGCCTGCCCCTTCAGCGGGAAATCCTCATCGATGGAGCCGTCGCAATCGTTGTCCTTGTTGTCGCATACCTCCGGCAGCGGGGTACGTTCGCCGATGCATTGCATGCTGCCGTCGAGGCACATGAGCGCTCCCGGGGCGCATTCGCCGCGGCAGGCAGGGGAGGGGGCGCCGCAGGCCCCGCACGCTCGGCCCATGTTGGGATCGGATTCGTCGATGACGCCGTTGCAGTTGTCGTCGCGGCCGTTGCAGGTCTCCGTCGCGCCCGGGCGGATGGAGGCTGCGCTCTGGGCGGTGCAGCCGATCATGGGCTCGCTGCCGCTGTCGCAGCAGTCGCTGCAGGTGCTCACCCCGTCGTTGTCCCGGTCGAAGATGGTCACCCCGTCCGCCTCGTCAACCTGCGAGTCGCAGTCGTTGTCGATGCCGTCGCAGATCTCGGTGGCGGGGACGATCTGGGCGGTGCACACCAGGCCGTCATGGGCGGCGTTGCACTGATAGACGCCCTGGCCGGTGCAGCCGCCCTGGGAGATCGTGCACAGGGTGCCCTTCAGCGGCCAGGGTTCGTCCACCTGGCCGTTGCAGTTGTTGTCGCGGTCGTCGCAGATCTCCTGCAGGCTCTGATTGATGATGGAGTTCATGGCGTCCTGCAACTGGGTCTGGTTATCCGCCTGGTAATAGGTCCCGGTGTGACCGGCGGCGGCGATGTTGTTCAAGGCGGTAGGGTTCACGCCGCTACCGAAGCCGATGACGTAGGTGCGGATGCCGTTGTTGTAGAGATCTCCCGCTGCCACCACGCCGTTGCCCTCGCAGGTTTCCGAGCCATCGGTGATCAGCATGACGAAGTTGCGCCGATTGGTGTCCTTGAGGGGAGCGTACTGGTTGAGCATGGACAGCGTGGCGCCGATGGGCGTGTTGCCGCTCGGCCAGTATTGATCGGTGGGCAGGGCAGCCATGATGGCCGTCGCGGTGTTGTCCCCCACGTTCACCACCACCGTGCCGTAGTTGCAGTTGGAATTGGATGGAAACAGGTTGAGCCCGAAACGCAGCAAGGTTCCGTAGTTGTCGAGCACGTACTGGATGGCGGCGCGGGCCTGGGTCCATTTGGTGCCGTCCATGCTGCCCGACTTGTCCTGCACGATGAGCATGTTGGGCTTCTCGCAGGTGGGTTGTGCCCGGACGGATCCGGAGATCAGGACAACCACCGCCAGGGTCAACAGGCCGATTCGCCGCGTTTTCATGGTCACCTCTGCAAAATCTGCAAAATCGACGGACCCATGTCCGCCTCAACACTCGTCCGTGGAACCGTCGCAATCGTTGTCCACGTTGTCGTCGCACTGGTCGCCGGTGGTCTCCGAGGTGGCCGTGCCGGCCACGGCGCTGCACTTGGTGCCGCCGGTCGCCGGGTCGCAGATGATGTAGCCGACGCTGCGGCAGGCGCCGCGGCCGACCTCGCAGGCCTGGCCCAGGTTGGTGTAGGTCTCGTCGGTCCCTCCATCGCAGTCGTTGTCCAGGCCGTCGCAGGTCTCGTTCGCGGCCGGTACCTCTCCCACACAGGTGAGCTGGGCGCTCAGACAGACGTAGATGCCGTGCCGGCATTGACCCAGGCACGGGGGCGTGCTGGAGGTGCCACAGGCACCGCAGGCGGTGCCGATGGCCGGATCGCTCTCGTCGGTCGAGGCGTCGCAGTCGTTGTCTCGCCCGTCGCATACCTCGGTCTGGGTGCCGCCTTGCGTTGCGTTGCACGCCGTGGACTGATGATCGGCCGAGCATACGTATGTGCCCGGGCGCCGGCATTCGCCCAGGCCGGCGTAGCAGGTCTGACCGAGCAGGGCGAAGGCCTCGTCGGTGCGCCCGTCGCAGTTGTTGTCCTTCCCGTCGCACAGCTCGTTCACTGGCTGCACCACCGGGGCGTTGCACACCACGCTGCCGGTGGCCGAGCAGGCCATCACGCCGGTGGTGTGGCACTCGCCGACGCCGCGCTCGCAGAAGGTGCCCACGTTGGCGAAGTCCTCGTCGGTGCTGCCGTCGCAGTCGTTGTCCAGCCCGTCACACAGCTCGGCGTGGCCGGTGCCCGGGTTGGCCGAGCATATCACCCCGGTCTTCTCGGTGTTGCAAAGGAAGATCCCGGTGCGCTGGCATACCCCGGTGCCGACCTGGCAGGCCTGGCCCAGGGTGGGGAACTCCTCGTCGGTGGAGCCGTCGCAGTCGTTGTCGCGGTGATCGCATATCTCCGAGCGCGACTCGCGTCCGCCCTGGCAGGCGCTCCACTTTCCGGCCACGCAGGTACGCAGGCCCTTGCGGCACTCGCCCACGTCGCTGCCGCACTCCTCGAAGATCCCATCCAGACAGTCGCATCCTTCGTCCACCTGACGGTCGCAGTCGTCGTCCAGGCCGTTGCACACCTCGGGCTCGGGCCAGCGCGCCCCGACGCACTGCTGCCACACGCCATTGTGGCAGGCCTGGGTGCCGGAGTGGCAGATGCCCACGTCGATGCCGCATCGCCGGCTGTCGGCGCTGCACAGACAGCCGTTGTCCACGGTGCCATCGCAGTCGTTGTCGAGCGAGTCGTCGCAGACTTCAGGCACGGGCTGGGTGCCGCCCTGGCACGGTCCCCAGGTCCAGGTCCCGCCTTGCTCCACGCAGGCCTGGGTGCCGGGGGTGCACTCGCCCAGGTTGCGGCCGCAGACTCTCGTGTCATCCGGGGTGCAGGGACAGTTGTCGTCGGTGGCGCCGTTGCAGTCGTTGTCGAGTCCGTCGTCGCAGGTTTCGGAAGCCGCGGGCATGACCCCGCCGACGCAGTCGCCCCACTGGCCGTTCTCGCAGGTCATCTTGCCCATGCGGCAGATGCCGATGTTGGAGCCGCAGGGCTGGACGTCGCCCGCGTTGCACGGGCAGCCCTCATCGACGGCGCTGTCGCAGTTGTTGTCGATGCCGTCGCACTTCTCCTCGGCGCCGGGATGGATGTCGGCGCGGTTGTCGTTGCAATCGTCGCCACCCTCGTTGCGGGCGCAGTAGAAGTCGCCGTCCACGTCGGAGCAGCTGGGGCCCTCCACGCACACCCCGTCGCGGCAAGCCCAGCCGGGTTGGCAGTCCTGCGGCCCCTGGCACGGGCCGCTGTCCCGGCCGGTGGTGGCGGACGAGCAGCCCGCCAGGAACCCTCCGATGGCGAAAACACCCAAGAGATACGTTCGGTTCTTCATGGTTTTCCTCGATGCGTGGCATCCAACCGCAACCACCATGACGCGGCCGCCCGCGCCGGTTTCGAGGCCTTCGCGGTCGGTCGCATCAGATTCTTCGGTAAGATGTGAATCCAGGCTCACGGATCACCAGTCCATTCAAAACAGCAGGCGGTCATTCCAGATAGTAGTTTAGCACGAGCAGGATGGCCGCGTCATCGGGACTGGCGCCCTGGTTGGTGTACATGATGGCGAAGTAGCGCGAGCCCGCGGTGTACACGAAGATGGTGCCCCATGTGGGATCGTTCTTCTGGGCCACCGGGGCGCCCAGCTCCAGCTCCCACTCGGATTTCTTGCTCCCCAGCCCGTGTCCCGCCGCTGTTTGCCCATAGAAGAGAGGGTATAGGGCCAGCACCACCAATTTATCCACCACGGTCATCCCGATGACGTCGTCGCCACCCACGAACTCGAAGCCCAGCACGCGGTACGAATCGAGGTAGAACTGGACGCTCGTTCCTTGCACCATCTGGGTGAAGGTCGATTCGGCGTCGGGTTCCCCGAGCAGGTTGCGGTGCACGCTGCGGCGGGTGCCCGAGTTGGTCCCGTCCCCGCACACGATGGTCGTCGAACCGATGGTGACCGTGGCCGCCGCCGGGTTGATGGTGCCGGTGGGAAGCGTCTGGAACGGCCGGGTCACGGTGAAGGCGGAGAGGTTCTGATTTTCGTCGTACCCCAGGAAGGCGCCCATGCGGAAATACGACTCCATCAGCCCGCCGGGATAGGAGCCGTAGGGTTCGGCCACCACCGAGCGATCCGGGGTGGCGTAGGCCGGCTGGCCGTGGACGAAGGCCAGCGAGCTGCCCGGCGCGATCCACTCCGCCGTCCGCGCGTTGAAGCCCTTGCGCACCATGATGGTGAGCACGCGGTCGTTGCTGTCGAAGACCTTGTTGCCGCTGGTCTCGATGCCGCTCACCCACAGGGTGTCGTTGCGAAAGGAGCGGGCGTACTCGACCCCGGTGGAGTTGCCGCTCTCCCCGAGCGCGACCTGGATCTCCGAGAGCTGGTGAGCGGTGGTCAACCCCTGGCTCACCTTGAGCGGTCCCACGCCCACCCCGGGCTGGATGATCCACGGCTCTCCCGGATCGCCGCCCGTGTCGCCGCCTTCCTCGGCCGGACCCGGATCAGAACCGTCGTCCTGCGACGGGCCGGGATCTCCGGCGTCAATTCCGGCGTCCGGGTCGTCGCCCGCCGGCTCTCCGCCATCGAAGCGCAGGTAACACACCCCCGCCACGCAGCGGAAGCCCTCGCTGCAATCCGCGTCGTTCTTGCACTCGGTCGTGCCCTGGGTGCAGCAGCAAAGAAAAAGGCACAAGAGCGGCAGAACGTTTTGCTGCATGTAGAAAAGCTACCATTATCTCCCACCGCGAATCAACGGGGGTTGCCCGGCGCGGGAGGGGATGATACCGTGGCGGCGTTCGGGAGAGGCCCCCGTGCTGCGTGAGGCTTTTTACGATCTCAACCGCATGCGCCGCATCTTGCAGATCGCGGTGCGCTACGGGTTTGGGGACCTGCTGGCGCGGGCCCGGGTGTTCGAGCGGTTGCGCCTCAAGCAGCCGGCCACGGAGACGACGGAGAGCAGTTCCCCCGCCCAGCGGCTCACCCGCATGTTGGCCGAGCTGGGGCCCACCTTCGTGAAGCTGGGCCAGATCCTGTCCACCCGGCCGGACCTGCTGCCGGCGGAGTACATCGCCGCCCTGAGCGAGCTCCAGGATCGCGCCCCGGCCATGCCGTTCTCCGAGGTCCGCAAGGTGCTGCGCCAGGATCTCGGCGCCGAGCCCGAGGACCTGTTCGCCCGCTTCGAAGAGGAGCCGCTGGCGGCGGCCAGCATCGCCCAGGTCCACCGGGCCACGCTCAAGGATGGCCGCGAGGCGGCGGTCAAGGTGCGCCGGCCGGACATCGAGCGGGTGGTGCGCGCCGATCTGGACATCCTGTACACCTTGGCCCACCTGTTGCAGTCGGCGCCGGAGGAAGAAGCGGCGCTCGTGGACGGCGTCGGACTGGTGCGCGAGTTCGATCGGGCCATCGCGCGCGAGCTGGATCTCGGCCGCGAGGCCGAGACGCTCAAGACCTTTTTCAAGAACTTCGAAAAGCGCGCCTCGCTCTCCATCCCCGAGCCGGTGGAGCCGTTGTGCGGCCCGCGGGTGCTCACCATGTCGCTCTTGTGCGGGCAGCGCATCTCCGAGATCCCGCCGGGGAGCGAACTCGCCCAGAAGGCCGCGGCCAACCTGATCGAGGGCGCCTACCAGCAGATCTTCGAGGACGGGTTGTTCCACTCCGATCCGCACCCCGGCAACCTGTGCGTGCTCGCGGACGGTCGAGTCGGCATGATGGACTTCGGCCAGGTGGGCCGCCTCACCCCGGCCATGCGCAACACGCTGGCGCTGCTGGCCCTGGGGGTGGTGCTGCGCGACCCGGACACCCTGGCCCGCCTGGTGTACCGGGTGGGCGCCTCCGGGCGGCGGGTGGATCTCGGCGAGCTGCGGCAGGACATCCAACAGATGCTGGACGGCAACATCGAGAAGGCGCTGGGCGAGGTGGACACCGGCAAGGTCCTGCAGCGCTTGCTGCTGCTGGCCCAGCGATACCGGGTGGCGCTGCCCGCCGAGTACGCCCTGGTGGCCAAGGCCGTGGCCACGGTGGAGGCCGCGGTGCGCGCGCTGCACCCCGGCCTGGTCCCCGCCACCGCCACCGCCCCCTACGTGCGCCGGCTGCTGGCCGACCGCTACAATCTGGAAGACCTGCGCGGCGGCATGGCCCGCACCCTGCTGCAGCTCTCCAGCTTCCTCAGCGAGCTGCCGCAGCAGGCCTCCCAGATCCTGCTCGATCTGGAGGGCGGGCGCCTGACCGTCAACGTGCGGGACCCCGAGGCGGGCAAGCGGCTGCGCGTGCTGCGCTACGTCGGGCTCGAGGTGTTCTGGGGGCTCATCGCGGCGGGCCTGCTGGCCGGCTCGCTGCCCGCCTTCTTCGGCGAGCGCCCGGCGCCCTGGATCGCGGTGCTGGGCATCGCCGGCGCGACGGCCATCGCGCTGTGCGGGACCGCCATCCACTTCATCGGTCCGTTGCTGCGGCGGATGAGTTTGCGGCGTTGGCTGGAGCGGCGCTTCGGCGATCGCGAGTAGCTCAGCGGTACTCGAGCTTCTGCAGCTTGCTTTCGGCGCGGCGGATGTTCTCCTTGGCGCCGGTGTTGTAGGGGTCGAGGCGCACCGCGCGCTGCCACACCTCGACCGCGCGCTTCAGGTGATCGGCGGCGCCCTCGATCTTGCCGGCGCGGGTCATGCGGTCCCCCAGCACGCCGTTGCACAGGCCGATCTTGTACAGGGCCTCGACCTTCTGAGGATTTTGCCGCAGCGCCTCCTCGTACTGCTTCAGCGCCTCGGGGTAGTCCTTGCGGGCGTAGGCCGTGTCCCCGGCCAGCATGGCCGCATCGGCGGCGCGCCCGCTCTCGGTCTGGACCTGGTTGGCCACCGGGATGAGCTTGGGGATGCTGTCCGGCGCGGCCTGCGCCGGCGGCGCGGGGGCGGCGGCCCCCGGGGTCGCCGCGGCGGTCTTCTCCTGCGGGCGTTTCACCACCACCTTGGCGTAGCGGGTCGACGACCCGGTCTCGTCCACCGCGTCGGCGGGGGCGGGCGCTGCCGGGGTGATGCGCTTCAGTGGCATCTCGTCCATCACCATGCGTTCATCGGACTTGATGGTCCCCTCGAACGGCCGCAAGAACTCGAACTCGCGCATGCCCTCCTCGCGCACGAACATCTTGCCCTGGATCTTCTTGCCGGAGAGCTTGCCGCGATAGATGTGCTCGAGCAGGTAGCGCTTGCCCTCGAACTCCGGATGGAGCTGGCGGTAGAAGGTGACCTCCGCGCCCTGGTGCTCGACCTTGAAGTTGGTGTCCTCGGCGTTCAGCGCCTGGTAGCTCCATTCGCCGGAGAGGTTCTCCGCCCGTGCCGCGGGCGAAAGCGCCAGCGCCTGGCATGCCGCCACGATCGATATCACCCGCAACATGTCGCCTCCTGGTCCGAAAGAGCCTCGTTGCATAGCCCTAGCACGAAACCTTGGCCGGTGCCAGCGGCGGGTGGCCGCCAGCCGCTTCGTCTCGCCGCGCGGCCGCGGGGCCCCCGAGGCCAGCGCGTTCGCGCGCGACAAGGCAATGCGGCCGAGAGCCGAAAGGATGTGAAGCCGGCTCTTGAGGATCGTGCCGTTCGGGAGTATGCATACCAAGGAATGTCACGATCAGATCCTACGTCCCTTCCCCGCCCGGAATTCAACGGGCTCCTGTTCCTCGCCCTTCTGCTGGCCTCGTGCGGCGCGACGTTTTCGGCCGGCTGCCGGCGCGCACCCGAGGGACCGGCGCGGGTGTTCTTGCCGTCCGCGGCGGGCGAGGTGGCGGTGCGGGTGGAAGTGGTGCGCCGGCCCGAGGAGCGGGAGCGCGGCCTGATGTACCGGCGCCAGCTGGACGAGGACGCGGGGATGCTGTTCGTCTACCCCGCCGAGGGGCGCTTGCGCTTCTGGATGAAGAACACCTACCTTCCGCTCGACATGATCTTCATTGGAGACAACCGGCGCATCGTGGGGGTGGTGAAACGCGCCGCGCCGCTCACCGAGGAGGGCCGCGAGGTGGACGCGCCTGCGCGCTTCGTGCTTGAGGTGAACGGCGGCTTCTTCGAGCGGCACCGCGTCCAGCTCGGGGGAGAGGTCCGCTTCGAGAACGTGGAGCTCACCGCCTGGTGATTCTTCCCCGGCCGCATTCTCCCATCGGGGCGCCTCTGGCCGCCAGGCCGAAACTTGGACATTCGCCCGCGGATAGCCTTCGCCCGAGCTTGGGCTGAAGGGAAAATCGCAGCCAGAGGCAGATGATTCGACTGGTGGCCAGGGACCGGGGCAAAGTGGCGTCGCTACACGGGCTCCTTGCCCAGCAGCTTGCGGAAGAGGTGCTCGCCCAGAGACTCGCGCAGCATGCCCTCCACCATGTGCTCGAACTCCTCCCGCTCGCGGTCGTCGCGGTACACGAAACGGATGCCCATGCCGGGATCGGGCACCTCGGGGTTGGTGGGCGCGCCCAGCTCGTTGACCCACACCACCTGGCCCCGGATCTCCACCGGTTGGGGGATGCGCGGGATCACCAGGCGGAACAGGAACTCGGTCCCCACCGGCAGCGGGCGCTCGGTCTTGATGAAGGTCCCGCCCTTGGAGATGTTGCGGGTGTAGTCGGCGAAGAAGGTGTTGAGCTTCTTGTACTCCACCTTGAGCTCGATGGGCGCCCGGATGAAGCGGCGCTTCTCCTCGCCCTCGGCGGCCGGCGGGGGCGACCCGCCGTCTTGGGTCTCTTCTGGCGCCATGCCGGGGATGCTATGCCGAAGGCGCGGGGCGGGTCAATGTTTTTACCGGGTGAGCCAGAGCGGGATTCGTGCTATATCCCTCCCGTGCCCGAATCGAATGCGAAAGAACGCTTGCGCGCCTGGGCCGTCCGCCTGGGCCCCGCCTTCTGGGTCGCCCTCGGCCTGCACGGCGCCCTGGCGCTGGCGCTGATGCGCATTCCGCTGTTCGACGTGCTGGGCTACGAGTCTGGCGCGGCGCTCTCGCTGCTGGCGTCGTTCTGGGCGGGGTTGGTGGCGCTGGGGGCGGTGCGCCGCGCGCCGCTGTCGCGGCCGGACTTGGCCACGCCGGCGAAGCTCGTGCTGTTCTGGGCGGGCCGGGCCCTGCTGCGAAACGCCGTCGTGCTCTCGCTGCCGCTGGCCCTGCTCCTCCTGAACGCCCTGCGGGTGAAGAACTGCGCCCCCGGCACGGGCCTGGCCTTCTTCGTCCTGCTGCCGCTCGCCAGCGCCGCCTTCGCCTCCCTCTTGGGCGTGGCCCTCGGGATGGTCGTGCGCCGGCGCTTCTTGGGCGGGCTCGCCTGGGGGCTCTTGTGGCTTTCGCTCGCGGCCGGCTACCTGCTGGAGGCCTACCTCGGCCTGGAGGTGGACTCCTACAACCAGCTCGCCGGCTGGGTCGCCGGGCCGATCTACGACGAGGTGGTCGAGCCCTCGCTTCCGCTCGTCGCCTGCCGCCTGCACGGCCTGCTGTGGGCCGGCGCGGCCCTGGCCATGAGCTGCGCCTTCCTCGACCGGGCGGAGCTGCGGGCGCGGATTTCCGCCTTGCGCGCCAACCGTGCGCCGCTCCTTGCCGCCCTGGGGCTGGCCGCCACCGGCGCCCTCGTGTTCGCGCACGGGGATGAACTCGGCTTCCGGCGCACCCGCGCGGCGGTCGAGCGGGCGCTGCCCGTGGTCCGCACCACTCCGCACTTCGTGCTGCATCTCCCGGACGGCGTCTCGCGGGAGCGGGCGGCGCAGCTCGAACGGGATTTCGAGTTCCGCTACCACCAGCTCGAGCGGCTGTTCGGGCCGGTGGCGCTCCCGCCCATCCACGGCTACCTCTTCGAGAGCGCGGCGAAGAAGCGCCGCCTGCTCGGGGCGGGCCGGACCCAGTTCGCCAAGCCCTGGCGCAACATGCTGGCGCTCAACGGCACTGAGTTTCCGCACGGCACGCTCATGCACGAGCTGGCGCACGTCTACGCCGGCGCCTTCGGCGCCTGGCCGCTCCAAGCCAGCAGCCGCTTCTGGTTCTGGTTCAACCCCGGGCTCACCGAGGGCCTGGCGGTGGCGGCCGAGTACGCCGGCGATCCATCGTATCTCCACCGCTGGAGCGCGGCCATGCGGCGCGCCGGCCTCGCCCCGAGGATCGAGCGGCTGTTCGACCCGGTGGGGTTCTGGAGCGAGCCGGCCCGGCGCTCGTACCTGGTGGCGGGATCGTTCGTGCGTTTCCTCATCGATCGCTACGGCCAGGAGGTCTTCCGCCGCGCCTACGCCGCGGGCACGCTGGAGGCCTACCCCGCGACGCCTTCTCGACTGGTGGCGGAGTGGGAGCAGCAGCTCGACGAACTCGAGGTGGAGCCCGCGCAGGTGGCGTCGGCCCGGGTCCGCTTCGGCCAGAGCAGCATCTTCGCGCGGCCGTGCGCGCACGAGGTGGCGCGGCTCCATGCGCAGGCCCGCGCCAGCCTGGGGCAGGGACGATCCGGGGAGGCCCTGCGTATCGCCCGGCGCATGATGGAGTGGTTCCCCGACGATGCCGACGCCTGGCTGCTCTATCTCGACGCGCTCATGCGCGGTGAAGACGATTCCGAGGCGTACCAGGTGGCCCAGCGCTTGCTCGCTCGCCCGGATCTTCCGCCCGCCGCCCGGCTCGGCCTGCTCGAGCGCCTGGGCGGGTTGGAGATCCGACGGCAAGAGGCCGAGCGGGCCTGCCCGTACTTCGAGGCGCTGCTCGAATCGAACGCCGACGAGGCCGTAAACCGGTTGAACCTGGCCCGCCTGGACGCCATCGCCCGCGGCGAGGGAGGGCGGCGGGTGCTGGAGTTCCTTCAGGGAGACGGCGGGCTCGCGGCGGGCATCCTGGCGCTATTGGACGCCGACCGCCTCGAGCCGGGCTGGGGCCTGCCCGCCTACCTGCTCGGCCGCCACCTGGCGCAGGGCGAAAGCTGCCGGCGGGCTCTGTTCTGGCTGGAGCGGGCCGGGGAGCGGGGGCTGCCGCACCCGGCCTTCGCGGCCGAGAACCTCAGGCTGCTTCTACTCTGCCGCTACCAGACCGGCGACCGGCAGGGCGCGGCCGAGGCGGCGGCGGTGCTCGCGCAGTATCCTCCCGACAGCGCGACGCGGGCTCAGGCGCGGGACTGGCTGGAGCGGCTGGCCTTCGAGGCCGGGCTCACTTGCGGCGAATGACGTACACCTCGGGGAAGAAACTGGCGCGGTTGGGGCCGGTGAACTCGCGCGTGGTCACGCCCCGCAGCGTGCCGTCGGTGGCCAAAAACCAGAAGGTGTAGCTCTCGCCGCTCTTCTCGACGCGGTGGATCGAGAACACCGTGCCCCACTCGAGCGGGATGGTCTGCTTGAACTCCAAATTTTCCCAGACAAAAGGCACGGTCTCCCCGGAGATCTCCGGCAGGGGAGGGACCGGCGCGGGATCGGCGGCCAGCGCCCGGTAGCCGAGTTCGACGGCCGCCATGAGCAGGGCGCCCGCCAGCGCCGCCAGCAGGACCAGCAGTCTAAACCGCATGCGCGCACCTCGCCGCAAAGACAACGCGCTGATGATACCCGAGAGCGGCACCGGGCGCAAACCCGATGGCCGTGGCGCGAAGGATTCATGCACGGCCGGCCCAGAGCCGCCGGCCTTCCGCGCGAACGCGCCTCCGTCAGGGCACGAAGCGCTCCCGGGTCTCGGCGTTCTGCACCACGTCCTTCTCCGTGAAGTAGAGCGGCGGGGCCTCGTTCTTGCGCCAGTACTGCGCCTCGTCGGCGTGGTGCGGGTTGGTGTAGTCGTGTACCTCGCCGCCGGCGATGGCGTTCCAGATGCGCGGCCCCTGGTCGGTCATCTCCACCACCAGCCGCTGCTGCGGGCCCGAGCCGTAGGTGAAGTCGGTCTCGTCCCACAGGCCGGTGTGGCTGGCGTCCACCCCGAAGTTGTCGCCGTGCCGCGGGAAGCCGCCCGGGAAGTCCGGGTCGGTCGCCTGCGGGATGCTGAAGGCGTCGAAGAACGGAATGAGCGTCTCGAAGGTCACCCGGTGGAGCTTGCCCCAGCGCCAGCCGGCCGGGTCCGCCCCGAGCGTGCTGGAGAGGAAGCCGTAGGCCAGGTGCGCCGCCCGCAGCACTCGATCGCCACGGCTCTCGCGCTCCGGGGTGGCCAGATCGTCCCACAGCACGGTGTCCTGGAGCTGGGCATCGTAGGTCGTGAGCCGCTGGGGTTCGAGCAGCGCCCACTGCAAGGCCTTGGCCAGGTAGTCGTCCGCCGGCCGCACGCCGATGGCCTCCACCTCGTCGCCGAAAGAGAGCCGCACCAGGCGCGGCACGATGGCGTTGAAGATGGAGGTGGCCACCGACTCGTCGATCTCGGCCTGCGCGGGGGTGCCCTCGACCGCCGGGGGCGTGGAGAACTTCCAGTTCTTGAGCCGGTCGCGAAGGCCCAGCACGGCGGGCATGTCGGTTCCCACGGCCGCCACCGCCGCGGCCAGGTCCGGGTGCGTGCCGGGATGCGCGGCCTCGGCCTCGGCGCGGTCGAGCTCGGTCACGATGGCGGCGCTGAACTTCGCCCCCAGCACCGAGCGGTCGTCCGCCTGGATGGCGCGCATGTCCTCCGGCGTGACCTTGCGCGAGGAGAGCAGTTCCTCGAGCCGGGCGTGGATGCGGGCCATGCGGTGCCCCACGTCCCAGTCGAAGCCCAGGTACACGGGGTCGTTGAAGGGGTTACCGTCGGCGCTGAGGCCGACCAGGTCCTGGTTGGCGGTGGCGAGGTAGCCCTTGGTCGGGTTCTGGTCGTGGGGGAGGTATTTCTCGTCCACGAAGGTGCCGATCCACTCGTACTCGCCGCTGCCGGGGAGCACGAAGGCGGGGGCGAGACCGCTCTGGGCGGCCGGGTCGTAGCTCAGCGCGCGCGGGTCGCGCAGGGGCACCCTGGACTGGGTGCTCCAGAAGATGTCGCCGGCGCGGCTCACCACCACGAAGCTCTGCGCCCCCACCTCGAAGAAGTCGAGCGCGTTCTCGACCTCGGAGACGTCGCGGGCCTTCATCAGGCGGCTCACCGCGCGCAGCTCGTTGGTGACGTCGTTGCCGGTCCAGCGCACCGACAGGGCCGCGTCGGTGGTGCGCGAGCCGGGGATGATGGTCCCGTGGTGTGGCACGATCTCGAACGTCACCTCACGAACCTCTCCGTTGTTGAGGGCGATGGTCTCGGTGCGCGTCTCGAGCGGCACGGTCGTGCCCTTGAACTCGACCGCGTCGGGGTTGCCGCCGGCGCCCGGCACGATGGTCTCCTGGTACACGTCCTGCACGTCGAACACCGCGGTGGTGAGCCCCCAGGCGATGGAGTCGTTGTAGCCGAGCAGGATGCCGGGCGCCCCGGCCAGCGACAGGCCCTGCACGTCCATGTCCCCGCCGGCGCGCTTGGTGTTGAGGTGCACGTACCAGAAATTCGGTGGGCTATCCAGGCCGAGGTGGGGGTCGTTGGCGAGCAGGGGAAAACCGCTCTGGGTCTTGCTCCCGTGCACCACCCAGTTGTTGGAGCCGCCGTGGGCCCCGCGCAGCTCGACGAGCGAGCGGCTCCGCGTCAAGAACGCCCGCGCCCGCTCGAGGAGCGCCCGATCGGGCAAGAACGCCGGCTCGGGCCGGGCGGGAGCGCGCAGCGCCACGGTGCCGTTGTCGGTCGGCCAGTTGGGGATCCCCTCGCGGGTGAACACCGCTTCGCCGGGAGCGAACGACCAGAAGTCCGAAAACAACCCCGCGCGCGCCGCCTGCGCCGGATCGGCGGAGGCCGCCGGGAAGACCTGGGCGATGGCGGAGCGGGCCTCGGTCATGTCCAGCTCGATCTCCAGCGAGCGCGACAGGTCGTAGGACATGTAACGGGAGATGGCCAGGGTGTCGGCGCCGCTCCAGTCGGTGAGGTGATCCTTGTGGATCAGGCTGCCCACCCCGCCCGGCAGCGTGGCCGTTCCGGCGCGCAGCTCGGCCAGGTAGGCGTTGACCCCGGCCGAGAAGGCGTCCAGCATGGCCTTGATATCGTCGCCGGCCGGCAGCGATTCGTAGATGGCCGCGCCCAGCCGCCCGAAGCCGGTAAAGCGCGCCCCGATGTCCATGTCCAGCAGACCCGGGTAGGCGGAGTAGGCCACCTCGGAGAGCCGGCCCTCGACGGCCCGACGCAAGAACTCCATCTGGGCCATGCGGTCGCGGGCCATGAGGTAGCCCTGCACCTGGATGACGTCGAGTTCCTCGGCGCCGTATACGTGGCGCATGCCGCGCGCGTCCGTCACCACCTCCACCGGGGCGGACAGGTTCGAAAGCTTGATCTCGCCGGCCACCGGCAGATCCTCGATGCGGCTCGGTCCCGATTTCGAGCCCGAACATCCTGAGGCGAAGAGCAGGGATGCCAGGAGCGACGGCGCGAGAGTATGGACCGCGAAGCGTTTCATGGATTTCCCCTTCCGTATGGAGGCCTGAGACGTGGCGAAAGATACCACGCGCGCCGGTCCCGTCAACGGAATGTTGCGAACGTTGTTGGCGCGCCGCGACAACGGGCCGGGGCGTTTGACTCGGGGACGGGCGGCAGGGGATGATCTCGCCCAAAGCGGGCCCGCGGGCCCAGGAGGCGGGACATGACGACGAACGCGCGCTGGCAGATCGCTTCGCTGGCTCTGGCACTGGCGCTGGCCGGCCCGGGCTGCCCTCGGCCCGACGGCGCCGCCGGCGGCCAGGTTTCCGGGCCGCCCGCCTGGGACGACAAGGCCCGGGAGCTGTTCGAGTCGAAGGGCCTTTGGGTGCCCGCCACCGTGATGACCGCGCGGGTGGAGAACGCCGAAACCCTCGACCTGGCCCGCATCCGCGAGGCCATCGCCGAGGCCAAGGAGGTGTCGCCCGAGGAGATGAGCCGGCTTGAGTCGGCGCAGCGCGAGGGCGCGACCGCGCCCAGCGAGATGGCGCTGGCGGGCGCGGCGCCCGAAGAACGCCCTCGGCCCGCCATGGCGCCGCCGGCCGCGCCGGAGCCGATGCGGGAGGCGCGGGAGCAGGAGGCTCTGGTTGACCGCGTGCGGGCCGCCAAGTCGGCCATGGCCGACGAGGCCCCGGCGGGCCCCGGTGGGGGGGCGGATAAGAAAGAGAAGAAGAAGCCGGAGGAAGGAAGCGAGGCCGGCCGCACGGTGCTCAAGCAGATCGCCGGCGCTCCGCGCGAGCCGAAGATCCTGGTGCGCGACGAGGAGGGGAAGCTCCAGCCGCTTTCGCTGCGCGAGATGCGGCTTGTCGCCTACCTGCAAGGCCCGCGCGCCCGCACCGTCGTGGACGTGGTGTTCGAGAACCGCACCGACCGGCGCATCGAAGGGACCTTCTACTTTCCGCTGCCCGCCGACGCCTCACCGGTGGGGTTCGCCATGTTCTCGGGCGCGCCGCGGCTGGACGCGGAGCGGGCCTTCCCCGGTGGCCGGGCGCTGCCGCCGCTGGGGCAGGACTCGGGCGCCTTCGACAACCTGGAGGCCTTCGCGCCCGCCCGCGCCGGCGCCGGGCCGGACTGGCAGCTCCGTCAGACCGCGCGGGTGGTGGCGCAGAAGCGCGCCCGCGAGGTGTACGAGGAGGTGGTGCGCCGCTCGGTGGACCCCGCCCTGCTGGAGTGGTCGGGCGGCAACACCTTCCAGGCGCGCGTGTTCCCCATCGAGGCGCGCTCGTTGAAACGCCTGGTGCTGGTGTACGAGCAGACCCTGCCCTTCGACGGCGAGTTCCTGCGCTACACCTTCCCGCTGCCCGAGAAGAAGCAGCCGCGGCCCATCACCGCGCGCGTCCACCACGACGATTCGCTGGGCACGGTGCGGGCGGTGGCCATGGGCAAGGACGCGCCGCTTTCGGTGCCGCGAGGGACGGCCATCGGCCCGTGGACGGCCTTCGACCTGGCGCAGGAGGGCGAGGGGGGCGCGCTCTCGGTGGCGGTCGCCCCGAAGGACGCCGCCGTCCAGGCCATCGCCGGCGTCGACCCCGGCGGGCTGCCGGGCCGGGCCTTCTTCGCGCGGCTGCTCCCCAAGATCCCGGAGGGCAAGCTGGGCAAGACCGGCCGCGCCCTGTTCGTGATCGACAGCTCGCTCTCGGCCGAGGACGGCAAGGCCTACGAGCTCCAGAGCCGCACCCTGGAGGCGCTGCTGGAGAAGGACGACTCCATCGCTCAGTACGCGGTGGTGCTGTTCGACGTGCGGCCGCGCTGGCTGCACGCCCCACGCTACCGCGACAACACGCCCCAGAACCGCGCCGAGACTCTGCGCGAGCTACGCAAGGTCTACCTGGAGGGCGCGACGAACTTCGAGGCGCTGCTTTCCGATCTGGACGCGAACCTCTCCTGGATCCGGGCGGGGGAGGGGACGGCGCCCACGGCCTTCTTGCTCTCCGATGGCCAGATCACCTGGGGCCAGACCGAGGTCCAGGCCATGGCGCGGCGCCACCCGGCCGCCGCCGCCCTGCGCTGGGTGTGCTACCGCTTCGGCGAGTCCGCGGTGAACCAGGCCCTCTTCGACGAGCTTTCACGCGGTAGCGCCGGCCGCACCGTCACCGTGCTTTCGGAGTCGGAGATCCCCGCCGCCGCCGCCGCCCACCGGCGCCCCGCCGCCGTTCTGGAAGGAGTAGAGGTCCTCGGCGGCAAGGTGGCCGATCTCACCCTGGCGGGCGCGCCGAAGCTGGTCTTCCCCGGCCAGGAGCTGCGCCTGGCAGGCCGGCTGCTGGACGGCCGGGGGGCCCGGGTGGTGGTGCGGGCCTCGCTGGGGGGACAGGCGCTGCGCATCGAGGCCGTCATCCCCGACGACAGCGACCACCGGCTGGCGGCGCGGGCCTTCGGCGAGGTGCACGTCTCCCGGATGCTCTCGCTCGACGACGAGCGGCTGGACCGCATGATCGTGGCCCTGTCCCAGCACTACCTGCTGGCCAACGCCCGCGCTAGCCTGCTCATCCTGGAGGACGAGCGCGCCTTCGAGGCCTTCGGTATCAAGGAAGAGCAGGTGGATCTGGCCAACCTGGAGCGGCTGCGCGCCCAGGAGGAGGACCAGCGCCTGGAGAAACTCCAGGGGCTGGATCTGGACCAGGCCTCGGATCTGGCGCGGGCGGTGGTGCGCGGGCTCTCCGCCGCCGGCGACAAGATCGCCGCGCCGCTCCGCCCGCAGCCGCTGCTGGATCGCCCGCTGGCCGGGGGCGAGGAGCGCTTGCAGGCCGAGCTGCGCTACCGCGAACAGCGCAAGACGGAGCGCATGGACGTGATGATCTACGACGCGGTGGCGCGGGTGCGCGCCCTGGCCGGCGACACCATGGGCGCGGTGCGGGCGCTCTCCTGCACGGTGGAGCTGCGGCCGCAGGACACCGAGGCGCTGCGCCTGGTCGGCTACGGACTGCTGGCCCTGGGGCAGTATCAGCCTGCCGCGGAACTCTTCGAGCGGGCGCGGCTGCTGCGGCCCTTCGAGGGGCAGGTGTACCTGGAGGAGGCCCTGGCGCTCGACGGCTGCGGCCGCCTGGGCGACGCCGCCCGGCGCTACGAGATCGTGCTGTCGCGCGCCTGGCCGCGGCACGATGGCGAGGTGAAGACGGTGGCCGCCTTCCACTACGCCCGGCTGCTCAACGCCGCCGCACAGTCGAAGAACCTTCCCATGGAGTTCGCCAACAACGCCCGCCGGCGCCTGGAGGAGCTCGCGGCGCAGACCGGCGCCGGCACCATCGACTACCAGCTCACCACGCACTGGAGCACCGACGGCATCGACATCGACCTGTGGGTGATCGAGCCGGACGGCACCAAGTGCTACTACGGCAACCGGGAGACGCCGCTGGGCGGCAAGCTGTGGTGGGACATCACCGATGGGCTGGGGCCGGAACTCTACCACATGCGCAAGGCGAAGAGCGGGCGCCATCTGGTGCTGGTGCACTACTACGGCAACAACTCGCCGCGGCTCGCGGTCCCCACCGCGCTACTGCTGGTGGCCGACCGGCAGGTGTTCGGCCCGGAGGACCGCTATACCCGGCGCATGCAGATGCGCATGCTGCCCAAGCGCGACGCGGTGCTGGAGCTGCGCCGCGAGGAGCTGTAGACGAACATGCGAACGGTAAAGACCCGCAAGCCCTCGTTCCCCGAGCTGCCGCCGGACGGCTGGACCGCGCCGCCGCGCAAGGAAACCTGGCAGGTGATCTGCGGCGACACCGGCCACTGGCGGGTGGGCCTGTACGCGCCAAAGAACTCGCGCGCCGAGCAGTGCCGTGAGCTCGAGCGGCACGACTGCCCGGAGCTGTTCTTTCTGCTCTCGGGGCGGCTGGTGCTGCTGCTCGAGGACGCCTCGGGCGCCGTGCGCGAGGTCGAACTGGAAGCGGGCCGGGGGCTCCTGGTCGCCTCGCCGCACAACGGATACTGCCCCGACGGGCCGCACACCGGGCTGGCCCTGGTGGTGGAGCGCGACGAGTTCGACACGGTGTACCATGAACGAAAGAAGTAGCGTCGCGCCGGACATCACGGACCAGGTTGCGGAGTTCCGGCGGCGCTTCGGCCGCGATCCCGAATGGGCGGCCAGCGCCGGGGGCCGGGTGAACCTCATCGGCGAGCACACCGACTATCACCAGGGGTTTGTGTTTCCGGCGGCCATCGATCTGCGGACCGTGACGCTGGGAGCGCGCCGCGACGACGGGCGGCTACGCGTCTTTTCGGCCAACACCGATCAGACGGTCGAGGCGCGGATCTCCGAACTGGCCGTGCCGGAACGGGCCACCTTCGAAAGCTACCTCCTGGGGCCGTTCTATGCCTTGCGACAGGCGGGGCTCTCGCCACCGGGAGCGGACGTGTGGCTGCGCGGCGAGATCCCCCTTGGTGGCGGGCTCTCCTCCTCGGCCTCGCTGCAGGTGGCGCTCTCGGGCCTGGGCGCGGCATTGGCGGGGCTTTTCCACGATCCGCAGGAGATCGCGAAGATCGCGCACACGGCCGAGCGCGAATTCTGCCGTGTCCCGTGCGGGATCATGGATCAGCTCGCCTCCGCCTGCGGCCGTCCGGGGCACGCCTTGCTCATCGACTGCCGCAGCCAGATCCTGGAAGCCGTGCCGGTGCCGGAGGCGCTGGCGCTCTTCGTGTTCGACTCGGGGGTGAAGCACGCCGTGGGTGCGGGCGAGTATGCGCGCAGGCAGCAAGAGTGCGCCCGGGGCCTTGCGGCGGCGCGGAAGTTGTTCCCCGAACTGTCCGCGGCGCGCGATCTGGATGACGGCATGCTGTCGGCCGCCCGGACGCGCATGGAGCCGGTCAGCTTTCGGCGCCTCCGGCACGTGGTGGCCGAGAACGCCCGGGTCTTGGACGCGGCGCGCGCCCTGCGTGCCGGGGACGGCGAGACCCTCGGCCGGTTGCTCTTCGCCTCTCACGAGAGCCTGCGCGACGACTACCAGGTGTCCTGCCCGGAGCTGGATGCCCTGGTCACGGCCGCCGCCGAGACGTCCGGGGTGCTGGGTGCCCGGCTCACGGGAGCGGGTTTCGGTGGAAATGCGCTGGTGCTTGCGCGCGCGGAGGCGGCGGCGCAGGTTGCCGAGAGCATTCGCGAGGGTTTTGCGCGGGCCACCGGCCGTGTCACCGAAGGGAGGCGGGTGAAGCCGGCCGGAGGGCTCTCGGTGTGGCGCAGCGGAGGTGGTTGAAACGCGAGATGGGATCTCGGCCCGCAACATTCGAAGAATTCCTCGGATCGCGCCCGGCGGAACGTCTCTTGTGGGAGCGCTTGTGCGCCATCGGCAGCGCGGGGACGGCGCCGAAGTACCTGTCCTCTTTGCCGCCATCGGGATGGGAGGCGTTCTTCTCGGAGCTTGCCCGGGTGGATTTCGCCTGGATCGATGCCCACCGGCGCGCCTTGCTCGGCAGAGAAGCCGCTAAAGACGGGTCGGAGTTTGAGCCGATAAAGGCGCATCCCGTGGAGGCTTCCGGCGAGGAACTGGCCCGGCTCGGGCAGGCGGCCATCGCGGCGGGGGAGGTGGCGGTGGCGGTGTTCGCGGGCGGGGCGGCCAGCCGGTTCTTTTCCGCTGACGCTGGGGCAATCGACGGCTCGGCGGGAGCAGTGAAGGGTCTCTGCCCGGCAACGCCGGTGGCCGGGTTCTCCTTCCTGGAACGCTTCGCCTTCGAATTGTTGGAGGAAGGGATGCACGCGGGGAGGCTCCCGGTGTGGATCCTGATGACCTCTTCCGTCACCGACCGGGCGATCCGGGCCTGGCTGAGTCGAGCGCCGCTCCGCGGCTTTGCCAAAGAGCGCGTCATGGTCCTTTGCCAGGGTGCCAACCCCCGCCTCGACATGGACGGTGATCTCGTCGCCAGCCCGGACGGTCGGCTGCTGTGGACCGGAAACGGCCACGGGGGCATCTTTACCGAGTTGTTGCGCCGGGAGGATGGCGGCGACCGGCCTGTCGACCGATTGCTCTCGCTCGGCGTGCGTCACCTTCTGCTTCACAACGTCGACAACTTGTGCGCCCATCCGCTGTGGCCGGCCAGGCTGGGTTATCATGTCCGTGCCGGGCATGACATGACCTTGAGCGCGGTCGCACGGGTCAATCCCAAGGAAAAACTGGGGATTTTTGCACAACGGGCCCGGGATGGGGTCATCGAGGTCCTGGAATATTCTGTGTGCCCGCCCGCCATCGCCTGCGCCGAGGCGCATGGTGGCTCGCTCGCCTTCCGGCTCGGCCACATCAACACCAACATCGTCCGGCTGGATGCGGTGCGGGCCGACATCCCGCCCACCCTGTACCGGAACAAGCGGGTTTCCGCGGGCGGCCGGTCGTTCGAGACCAGCACCTTCGAGATGCTCAACCAGAGTCTGGCGTCGCTGCTCGAACCAGCACGGGTGGGGGTTTTCCAGGTGAGCCGGGATTTCTTCAGGCCGGCGAAGTCACTCCGAGGAGAGGATTCCCTGGAGGAAGCGAAGACGTATCTGTGTCGCGAGCATGCTCGGCGGCTTTGTGCTCTCGGCGCTCGAGTGGACGCGAGCGCGCTGGTCGAGTTGGATCCGGCGCTCGGGTTGGAAGGACCCTGGCAAAACAACGATACCCCGTTCCTGCGTGGGGCGGGAAAGGGTTGGCGTGTCGAAAGCGGCGCACGAATGTACCTCGGTGTGCGACATGCGCTGTCGAGCGAGATGCCGCCGTACGGCGAAAAGCTGGTGGTGGGCAAGGGCGCTACATTCTGGGTGGAAGCCGAGATGCCATACGGCAAGATCCGGTGTTCTCAAGATGGAAAGGTAACAGAGGATCCCGAGAGCGCTGGGAAAATCCTTTTAGGACGGGATGTTCGCATCTCATCAGACGCCTGCATCCGCATTCGCATCCATGGCGATGGCAGGGCGTTGGTCCCGGATGGCGCTCGCTTGTCCGGGAACAGTGACGTCGTCGTGCCGGCGGGCGCGACGGTCACCCTGGGGGGGTGAGTGCGGGGGAGAGCATTTGTCGTAGGGGTGCATTTTTGGTATCCTCGTATCGTCGAAGGCTTTTGGCGAAGTTCTGACCTGGAGGTTTTCCATGAAAAGAGCCGCTCTTCTTGTCGCGACCGCGGTGCTGTTCGGGCTTGCGCTCTCGGCGCTGGCCGGTCAACCCGATTCCAAGAAGGACTTCTCTGCCCGCTTCCAGGCGCTGGTGGCCAAGACCCCCGGCGGGGCCTTCAAGGTGACGGCTCGCCCGGGCGAGGACATCCCCGAGGCCACGCTGAATCTGAGCTTCGGTCCGGGCGCCACGGTGTCGGTGTCACGCGGCGGCCCTCCCAAGAACATGCTGGATGACAGCGACATCTCGGCGGTGGTCAACAAGAACCTGCGTGCGGTGAAGTTCTGCTACTGCCAGGCCCTCAAGGCCGACCCCGAGTTCGAGGGCGAGGCCATCGTGGGGGTCCAGGTCAAGACCACCGGCAAGGTGCAGAAGGTCGAGATCCAGCCCGAGGACATCGCCGAGCACGCCTTCGGCAAGTGCCTGGCGCCGCGGGTGGCCAAGTGGAGCTTCCCCCCCTTCTCCGGGCAGAAGGAAGACGGCCTGGCGCTCAAGTCCATCGGTTACGAGTTCCCGCTGGAGTTCTCGCGGGCGGGGGAGTGAGCCTCCCCACTCCGCGGCCCTTCCCGCTCGTCGTCCTCATCCGCTGACGCCATGCGGCCGTGTTCTCGGGCGGCCTCCTCCTCCAGTTGTGAAAACCGGCCCTCGTACTTGGGGGAGAAATGGAACACCATAAGCCGGCGGGCGCCCGCCAATCGCGCCGCCCGGCCCGCCTGGGCGGCGGTGAGGTGGTAGGTCTCGTTGGCCCGCTCGCGGTCTTCTTCCAGGAATGCGCCCTCGCAGAACAACCAGTCGGCGCCGCGCGCCAGCTCGGCGATGGCCGCCAGGTTGGCCTCGTTTCCCAGGGCGTCGGCCGCGTAGGCGATGGTGCGGCCGGGGGTGGTATGCAGCAGCCGCCGCGCCAGGTCCGCCACCTCGAACTGCCGCCCGTCAATGAGCAAGGGCGTGGGGTCGCCCGCGCGCACGCGACGCTTCAGATCGTTGAGCCACGCGCCCGGCGTCAGGGATAACTCGGACACCTTCACCGGATCCACATTGAGAAAATCGCGTTCGCTCACCGCGAAGGCGAGCGACGGGATGCGGTGGTCCAGCGGCGCGGTGCGCACCCGGATGTGATCGTCTTGCCACAAATACTCCCCGTTTTTTCGGTCCCGCGCGGCCCCCGCGGCGAAGCGCCGCCGGCACACAAACTCGGTGACTCGGATGCCGTTGGGACTCCACTCGTGGACCTCGTACACCAGGCGCTGATGGCGCACCAGGTTCCAGGTGTAGCCGGAGAGCTTGCCGCGCACGCAGCCGGTGATCCCCGGCGGGCCGAACACCCGCACGCGTTTTCCGCGCCCGAGGTGGAGGCGCAGCAGATGGTCGAAGCCGATGAAATGATCGATATGGGCGTGCGACACGAACACGTCGCTGATGCGCAGGATCTCCGAGGGCGAGAGCGGCGTGAGGTTGCCGCAGTCGAAGAGCAGGGCGCGCTTCTCGCGCAACAGATCCACGAACAGCGCCGGGTCCCCGGTCTGTCCGTTCACCAGCCGCGGCAAGAAGGAGGTCTTGGCCATGGAAGAGGCGGCGGGCTAGTCGCCATCCGCCGCGGGCAGCAGCACCTCGAACGCCGTCCGGATGCCGGGGGCCAGCTGCCCCGCCTCGTCGTCTCCGAGCAGGCGGATCTCTCCACCGTGCTGGCGCAGGATGTCGCGGCAGATGGACAACCCCAGCCCGGTCCCCTTGTCCTTCTTGGTGGTGAAGAACGAGTCGAAGATGCGCTCGCGCACCCCGGCGGGAATGCCCGCGCCGCTGTCGCCCACGCGGATCCGCACCTGCTGCCCCAGCGCCTCCAGGCGCACCACCACCAGGCCGCCCATGCCCTCCATGGCGTCGATGGCGTTGCTCAACAGGTTGCTCATCACCTGCTGCAGGTGGCCACGAGTGACCCGGACCGACGGCAGGCGCGAGGCGCCCTCGATCTGGAGCCGGATCTTCAGCTTGCGGGCCCGCTCACTGAAGATCTCGGCCGCCGCCCGCACCGGTAGCGCCGGATCCACCCGGGCCTGCTCGTGATTCTCCACGGCGGAGTACTGGCGCAGGGTGTCCAGGATGGTCTCCATGTGGGTGGCCTGCTGCTCGATCATGCGCGCCTTGGGCTCGATGAAGGCGTCGTCCGGGAACTTGCGCCGGATAATCTGCGCGAAGGCCTTGATGCCGAGCAGGGGTTGGCTCAACTCGTGCACCACTACCGCCACCAGCTTGCCCATCTCCGCCAGCTTGGCCATGTGGAACATCTGTTCCCGGACATGGCGCAGCTCCTCCTGCAGGCGAGTGATGTCGGCGGATTCTTCGCTCATTTCCACAACCCCTCGGCGTCCACTCGCAGGCCCGGAGGCCGGGTGTCCACCTGGATTTCGGGTGATTCGGCGGAGGTGGTGTTCCCCGAGGGGTCGGTGGCGCTGATCACCACCCGGTTGCTGCCCTCCTCCAGCGCCACGTCCAGCGAGAAGGCGCCCTGGGGATCCGCCCTCACCAGCACGCCGTTCACCAGCAGCGTGGCACCCGGCGAGGTCTTACCGCTCACCGTGGTCACCTTGCGGTCCATCTTGACCGGTGGCCACTTGACCTGCAGGGCGAGCGAACTGGGGATGGGCATGAGCTTGCTCGGCGGTTGGGCCGGTGCCACCACCGAGCGCTTGCCCTTGGGGACGGTGGTGGACTGACCGGCGGCCGACAGCTCGACCTCCCCGGAACGGCTGTCCACCACCACCGTGCCGCGGCCATCGGTGGCCAGCGAGAACTCGCCCTCCCGGGCCTGGGCCACCGCGTCGCTGCCGCGCGAGCGGAACTCGAAGCGGCGCTCTCCCGCCGGGGTGATGGCGGCGGTCACCTGTCCCAGGCCGAGTTCGAACGAGGCGCGCTCCACCTGGTCGCGGCCCACCACGAAGCTGCTGCCGGCGGAGACGACTACCGAGGAGTGGCCGCGAAGTTGGAGCACCGCCTCGGAGAACAACCCGGTGCGCACCTCGTCGTTCTCCGAGAGCACGTCCCCCGGCCGCACCGGTGACCAGGTTTCCTGGCCGCCGCGGCGCACCTCGACCTGGCCCGCCACCGAGCCCAGCCGCGCCGCCGGGCTCGGGGCCGAGCGCACCTCGGCGGGCGGCGGCAAGGTCAGGTTGAGTGCCGCCACCCCGGCCAGCAGCAGGCTGTTCGCGCCGAGCAGGAGGGCAGGTAAGCGTGCGGTCATGATGGGAGCGGATGATACCTTAGGGCCGGGCTTCAGGCAAGCGGTACCGGGGCGCTACCGCCGGCCCGCTCGTGCGCCGGAAAGCGGAAAGTCACCACTGTGCCCTTGCCTTCTTCGCTTTCCAGGGTCACCTGGCCCTGGTGTTCCTGTACGATCTGGTACACTACCGAGAGCCCCAGCCCGGCTCCTTTCCAGTTGTCCTTGGTGGTGAAGAAGGGCTCGAACACCCGGGCCAGGTTCTCGCGCGGGATCCCCCGGCCGGTGTCCCGCACTCGCACCACCACCCACTCCTCGTCTCGAAACAGCGACAAGGTGATGACGCCGCCGCCGGGGGTCATGGCGGTCTCGGCGTTCTGGAGCACGTTGAGGAAGGCCCGACGCAGGCCGCCCTCCCGGCCCAGCACCCGCGGCAGGTTCTCGGAGTACTCGCGCTGGATGCGGATCCCCTGCCGTTCGAACTTGGCGGTGAGGAGGTCGAGGGTCAAATCCAGGATGCGCGGCAAGTGCAGCGGCTCGCTGGGTTCCGAGTCGCGCAGCTGCTGCTCCGAGAAGCGCAAGAGGTTGTCAGTGATTTCGCGGCAGCGCTTGGCCTCGGTCTCGATGCGCCGCAGGAACTGGTTGTCCGGGTCGTCGTCTTTTTTCTTGCGAAGCAGAAGCTGGGTGAGGCCCAGAATGCCGCCCAGGGGGTTGTTGAGCTCGTGGGCCACTCCCGCGCCCAGATCACCGATGGCGTTGAGCTTGCGGGACTCTAGCAAGGTCGCCTGGACCTGGCGCAACTCCTGGGCCCGGCTCTCCGCCGCGCGGGCCAGCTCCCGCATGCGCTGGTTCACCCGCCGCACCCGCAGCTCGAGCAGGATGCCGGAGACCAGGATGAGCAGGGCCACCCCGATCCAGGCGGCCCACACCAGCGGCGGGACCTTGCCGGCGTCGGCCCGGGCCAACGGGCGCTCGATGACCAGCGCCCAGTCGAGGAAGTCGAGCGGCTGGATGACCCCGCTCAACTCCTCTGACCCATCCCGATACGTCAGGGATGTCCCCTGGCCCTCCTGGAGGTAGCGCGCCACCAGCGGGTGGGCATTCTGCGGTTCCCGCGCCAGCGAGCGCCGGCCGTCGGGATGGGCCACCAGCCTGCCCCCGCCATCGACGACGAAGAGGTGCATACCGGGATCGCTGACCAGTGTGCCGAGGATCTGCTGCACCCGGCGCAACGACCGCTGAAAGCCCAGCAGATAGCGGGTGCCGCCGGCGGACTCCAGGGCCATGACCGCGGCCAGCAGGTTCACGTTACGCTCCGGATCCGGGTAGACGTCACTCACCGCCTGGCCCTTCTCGCGCGCCACCTGGATGGGCAGGTGTTTCAGGAAGGTATCGAGCTGCTGCGCCGTGAGCGGCAGGTGGCCCGCCAACTCGCTACCCGCCGATGCCCCCCCGGTCAGGAACACCGGGCTCACCGTCGGACGGCCCTCGTGATCCATCAGGATCACCGCGTCGATGTCGGCGTCTTGCTTGTACAGCAGGCGCAGCATCCCCAGGGCCTCGTCCTCGGAGAGCCGGGAGAGGTCGAAGGCCTGGCTGGCCAGCAAGAACCCCCGCATGGTCTCGTGGAGCTCCAGCTGGATGAGCCGGGCCGCCAGCCGCGAAAGCTCCCGGTCCCGCTGGGCGAGCGGGGCGCGCTCGCTCCCGCCCAGGACCAGCAGCCCCACGGTGAGCGGTAGCAGCGCCGCCGCCAGGGCGTAGGCCAGGATGTGCATGCGCACGCTCACGGGCCGCACTGTACCACAAGCCGCCGCCGCTGCAACATCGAGTCCGCTCGAACGGGCGCGCCCGCCGGTTGCCAGGGCGCGGCACGGCGGGTAGAATCGGCGCATGGGCAACCGAATCCGGTATCTCGTCCCCGTGCTCGCGGTTCTCGCCAGCGCCTGCGGCGCCTCCTCCGAGTCGCTGCCCTTCGAGCCCGCCGGTCCGCAAGTCGCGCCCGATCCGGGCTCGCCCGGGCCGTTCCCGGTGGGGGTGAGGACGCTGGACCTTTCGGATCCGTCGCGCATCGACGAGCGCACCGGAAAACCGCGGCGCCTGCGAACCGAGATCTGGTACCCCGCGGAGCAGAAGCACCGCAAGGGCCCTTTTCACACCTACGATTTCTCCGTCCAGGCCCGGGAAGAAGAGCTGGGCGACAAGCTCCAGGTGGTGCTGGACACCAACCTGCCGCTGCTGGAGAGCACCGCGGTGAAGGACGCGAACATCGACCGCCAGCACGGCCCGTACCCGCTGATCCTGTTCTCGCACGGCGCCTACGGCCTGCGCCAGCAGTCGATCAGCTACACCATCCACCTGGCCTCGCACGGCTACGTGGTGGCCGCGCCCGATCACCAGGGCAACACCGTGTGGGACATGATCCGTGATGGCTACCACCCCGGCTCGGTGCCCAACTCGTCGTATCTGCGCGTGCAAGACATGAAGTTCTTGCTCCAGGTCTTGCTGCAGCGGGCGGAGGACCCCGAGGACCCGCTGTACTGGCTGCTGGACTTCAAGCGCGCCGGCGTCTCGGGCCACTCCTTCGGCGGCTGGACCACGGTGTGCATGCCCTGCCAGGACGTGACCTTCGTGACCGGGGTGGCGCTGTCGCCGCTGATCTCGCTGGCCATCGGCTTCGGCTGCGAGCTGGCGGACTACCCCGCGCCGCTCATGGTGATGCACGGCGATCAGGACTACACCTTGCCGTACCGCGACACCTACTGCGACTACCGCACCATGGGTGGCGCCGAACTGCGCCTGGTGGAGATCCGTCGCGGCGGGCACTACACCTTCACCGACATCTGCGACATGGATCTCGACTACCTGGCCCAGCGGTTGGGGATCAGCGACGCCGAGGACGCCTTGCACGACGGCTGCTCCCCCACCGAGAACCTCAACTACCACGAGGCCCACCGGGGCATCCACCACTACGCCGCCGCCTGGTTCAATCTGTGGCTGCGAAACTCCCCCGCCTCGCGCGACTACCTCATAGAGAAGAGCGAGCCGCCGTTCGATTCCTTCCGGCTCTACGCGGACGACATCCCCGACTGGCCCGACGGCGGTTGCGACTGAAGCTCGAGCGCGAACAGCGCCGCCCCGTAGGCCCCCATGAGCTGCGGTTCGCCGGGTAGGGTGACCGAGAGCCCGAGCTCCTCGGCCAAGAGGCGCTGCACCGCCTCGTTTCGGGCCACGCCGCCGGACAGCATCAGCGGCGGCCGCAGGCCGGTGGCGCGCGCCAGGGCGCCCACGCGGCGGACCAGGGCCCGCAAGAGGCCGCGCACGATGGCGGGCACCTCGGTGCCCCGGGCGATGAGCGACACGATCTCCGACTCGGCGAAGACGGTGCAGGTGCTGGAGATGGACACCTCCTCCTGCGCGGAGAGTGCCAGCGCGGCCATCTGGTCGAGCGGTACGCGCAGCCGGGCGGCGGTGACCTCCAGGAAACGGCCGGTGCCGGCGGCGCACTTGTCGTTCATGGCGAAGTTCTGCACCTTGCCGTCGTCGCCGACCGCGATGACCTTGGTGTCCTGCCCGCCGATGTCGATGAGCGTGCCGCCGCGTCCCAGTTCGCGGTGGACCCCGCGCGCGTGGCAGCCGATCTCGGTGAGCGCGGTGCGGGCCTCGGGCACCAGCTTGCGCCCGTAGCCGGTGGCCAGTAGCGAAAGCCCCGGCGGCACGCCGGCGGCGAGCGCGCCCGCCAACATGCGGCGCGCCTGCTCCTGGATGCGTGGCTCGGTGGGTTCGATGGCCTGCCACGCCCGCCGACCCTGCCCATCCACGGCGCACAGCTTGGTGGTGGTGGAGCCGACGTCGATGCCCAGAGCGCGCGCTTCCCGCGGGTTCACGAGAGCACCACTTCCAGGAAGGCTTCCAGCCGGGAGGCCACCTGCTCCTCGGAGAAGCTGCGCGGATCGTTGTGATCCGCCTCCAGCAGCAGGGCCGGGACCGACAGCTCGCGGCCGAGGCGCTCGCGCTGGTCCATCTGTCCCACCGAGTACGGCTTGCAGGAGCGATCCGAGTGCAGCAGCACGCCGCTTGCCTGGTACTCCTGCACCATGCGCGAGAGCGTGCGTAGCTTGTCCCCGGTGGAGCGGTTGAGGATGGGGTGCAGGTACACCCGGGCCAGCGAGTCGAGCGGTTGCCGGGGATCCATGAGTGGCGCCAGCTCGCCCCAGGCGTTGGTGTAACTCGAGGCCACCAGGGCCACGCCGCGCGAGGCCAGGTAGTCCGACAGCGGCCGCACCCGGTACCAGATGGGCAGGTTGTCCCAGATGAGCCGGCGCCGCTCCTCCCGCAGCGCGCCCACCCCCGCCGCGACGCGCCGGTCGAGCTCAGAGAGCAGCACGCGGTAGTAGGCGGTGGTGTCGGGCTCGCCGCGCATCTCCACGATAGGCGCCATGTGGATGAACTCGTCGAAGGCCAAGATCGGGCTGGGCCGCGCCTTGCCGCGCTCCAGCACTTGCATCCACAGCTCCACCGCCTGCTTGCTCTCGGCCAGCACGCGCTCGAGCCGCGCCGGCGAGAGCGGGCGGCGCGCCACCCGCTCCATCACCGGGATGGCCTCCTCGATCTGTTGCCGCACGTAGGAGACCGCGTGCGGCTCGGCCGGTCGGTACAAAAAGGGCGTGTCGATGAGCACCAGCGGGACCTGGAAGTGGTAGGCCAGCACCTGGTACCAGTACAGCACCGTCTGGCAGATGTTGGTGCAGCACACCAGCAGG
The DNA here is from genome assembly GCA_012798435.1 of Myxococcales bacterium. Lineage (GTDB taxonomy): Bacteria > Myxococcota > B64-G9 > B64-G9 > B64-G9 > JAAZNF01. Next base: position 137,926 of record JAAZNF010000087.1, read on the forward strand.
TCGGGGCGGGGTAGACGGCCCACCGGGGTGCGGCCGGACAGCACCGAGCCGATGTCGGTGCGGGCGTAGGAGCAGATGTCGCGCGAGAAGCCGGCCTCCTCGGCCACCTGGCACAGCTCCTGCGCCGTGCGCCGGATACCGCACACCGCGCCGTGGTTCTCGGGGTAGATGAGGAAGTACCCCAGCGCCTGCAGGTGCTCGATGGGGCCGCCCGAGGTCACCCAGGCCACCGGACGGTGGCCGTTGGCGTAGCGCCCGCGCAGGTAGTGACGGCTGATGAGCTCCTTTAGCTGCGGCGAACAGAAAAGCGGCGGCGCGAGCGGCCCCGGTGGTTCGCCGCGGCGGCGCAGCGCCCTCTCGCTGCGTCGGCGCGAGAGGCGCAGCACGGCCTTGCCGATGAGATCGACGTTGAGCCGGTAGGCGATGGAGGAAAGCAGGCTCATAGCATCTCCAGGAAGGCTTCCAGCCGGGTCTGCGACGGCCCGTCCAGGTGCGTGGCCAGGTCGGTCTCGAGGGCGAGGCTACGGATGCCCGCCTCCTCGAGGGCGCGGCGCAGCGCGGGGAGGTAGAACTGCTCCGGCTCGCAGAACTTCACCAGCCGGAAGATCACCCCCCGGGCCCCGCTGCGCCGACACAGCGAAAGCAAGTGCTCGCAGCGCTCGCGGATGGAGCTCCCGCGGGTGGAATCGGGCGGCCCTTCCAGGATGCGCTCCGCCATGCGCCGGAAGGGCTGGCTGGCGCGCCCCGCTGGGTAGAAGCGCCGGCCCAGGCACAGGGTGTCATCCGCGCCCACCCGCACCCCGTTTCGATCGAGGAGGGTAAGCAGGTCGCCTGGCTCAGCAATCACGCCCGAGAGCACCACCGTCTTGGCGGCGGTGGGTGTGGCGCCGGCCGCGGGGGCCGAATCGGCGCGCGCGCAGAACTCCTCCGGCGGCATATACCCGCGCGCGCGAGAGAGAGCGTACAGAGCCTGATTGTCGAGCGCGAGTTCGGCCCGCCGTTCCCACAGGCGCAGCAGCGCGGCGTCGGCCGCCTCGTCTTGCGCGACGGCGGAGGCGAGTTCCTCCGCCGAGGGGTTGCACCCGGAGACGGCGGCGAGCTTCTGCGACAGCGACTCGATCTCATTTTCGAAGTACTCGGCGTCGCAGTCGCGCCCGGCCCTCGGCAGGTAGAAGGGAAACACCGGTGGCGTCGGCTGGATGAAGTCGAGCAGGATGCTCCCCAGGCCCTGTAGCGAGTCGCAGCCGTGCGGCGCGACGATGGCGTCGACGGAGCGCAAGCCGCCCGACAGGAGGAAACCCAGGCCGGCGTGCACCACGTCGCAGGTGTAGGCCTGCAGGTGCGCCGCGGCCAGTGCGCGCTGGGCGTACGGCGGCCCCCACACCTCTACCGGTAGGAGGCCGTGGGCGTAGAACAGGGCGCGCGGGTAGTGGATGGGAAACAATGCGGCGATCTTTTTTCCGGAGGCCTTGTGCTGGTGAATGGCGTCGCGGCGGCTCGGTAGATCAAAACCTGGGCTCATGGCACCCTCGCAGTCGTGAGCCGATCCTCCCGGAACCGTGGGGCAAGTCAAGCAAAACCCTGCCCTCGCACCCGGCGCCGTGGTGTCAGCGTCCGCTTTTCGAGCGGCATATCGCGCCTGGCCGCACTCGGCCTTTCGGCATCGCGGCCAGTCGCCCGGTCGATGGTCCGGGCTCTGGTTCTGGCTCTGGTTGGCTCTGGTTCTTGGCTCTGGTTCCACCCACCCCGGTTTGCCCCGGTTTACCCCCGGTTTGTGCAAAGAATTGAACGCGAGAAAAGAGCATTTTTCTTGTGATTGTTTTCGGGTTGCCGCTGGAAAACATTCAGAACAATCCAGCGTGGCCGGTATTGCTGTTCCTGCTGGCAGCCGTTTACGTGCCGGCTCTTGTCTCTAGCTGATTTTTTCTTTTACTCGGGAGCGGCTGTTTGTTCACCCCGTCCCGATGACCACTCCGTCCTCGGTGTACGGAAG
>JAAZNF010000088.1 GCA_012798435.1 Myxococcales bacterium
CATACCAACGAGAAGGTCAAGGCTGTATTCGAATAAAATACAAATAAAAACAAACAACTATAAAGACACAAAATCAGCAGACAATCTGTGAAAATTGGCCTTCTGTCCGGATTTCGAACACGGTGTCCGAAATCCGGACGGAGGAAACCGGGGGAAACCGGGGTGGGTGGAACCCGAAGCTGGAACCTGAAGCTGGGACCCGAAGCTGGCACCGAGAACGTCACCGTCTCGCTCACCCTGGCGCCGTGAGCCCGGGGGTGAATCAGTCACCAGTGACGCCAGTGCGGCATGCAAGACGCTGATACCGAAAAATATGACATCGGTGCCTCTGTCTGCTTGCGGTTGATCATCTGCGCTCGAAGAAAAACTACAACATTTCAACAGGTTCTTGTTTGGCAAGGGGTTTGCTTTGTCGGCTCTCCAAGATGGCCAGCCAGTGCCGCGGATCCTAAAAGGAGAATGCACGATGAAGCTGATGAAAAAGAAGACGGCGCGCCTCGTTCCTGTGATGTTGGCGTTGATGACGGCGTGCAGCCCGCCGCCGACGATGTACTTCAGTGCGGCCCAGGACACGGCAGTGATGGCCGAGCTGGAGACGGAGTTTTCGCAGAGCGCGAGCGGCGGCATCCGGCTTTCGCTTTGCGAGGACCGGGCCCGTTCGGACGCCTGGAACGAGCCGGGCGCCTGCGGCGAGGCCCACGTGGTCCGCGGTGGCGGCCGTGGGATCGAGCACGAAGAAAAGGAACCCTCGGGCATCGGCTGCGGAGGGTGCCCGTTTTCGGTGCTGGCCTACGTCACCGCCACGATCGACGGCGGTCCCTTCGCGGAGCCGGTGTCGCTCGCGGGCGAGGTGCGCATGGGCGATCTGTACAGACCCAGCGAGGTGTTCGCCTACCCCTACACGCTCGAACTCGCTCGCTGCAAGGAGCAGGGTTGCGATGTCCGCGTCCATGGATTGTTGTATGCCGACGGGCGCCTGGAGCTTGAAGTCCGCAGGGGCGACTTCTCGCTGCTGACCACCGCCCGCCTCCAGGCCGGCCCGGCGGCGGTGTGCGCGGCGCGGTGAATCTGCTACTCGCAGGTGCCGAAGATCGCCCTCGGGATGGTGCGGTACCCCGCTATCGTTGGGTGAGCTCAAACCAGAGGCAGATGGAGCGGAATCACTCGCAGGCGCAGGTCTTTGCAACGCGTGTCCGGGCGGAGTCGCAGCTCTTCCGGGCGTCCTGGCAACGAGAGGAGAGGTCTGGCAGTTCGGGGCGGCGGCCGGCGATGGCGCAGATCCTTTCGCCAAGCTGGCAGATGGTGGCGCTCAGCTCACACAGATGCGGGCAGTCCGGGGTCGGGGAGGCGCTGAGCGAGCCGTCGAGTTCGCCGAGTTTCTGCCGCAGCGCTTCTTCCAGGCTGGCGATCTCACGGTCCTCCGGCGCCGCCATGTCGATGCTCGTCAGACGCGCCGCGCATCCGGACAGCAGCAGACAAATTGCGAACGTCAACCAGCGCATCACCGATCTCCTTGTGTCGAGAGCGCCTGTTCGAGCAACCGCTCGTTGATCTTGAGCGCCTCGTGATAGACCTTTGCCGCCTCCGCGTCCCGCCCCAGCGCCTCCAGCGCCCGGCCCCTGGCGATGTGCAGGTTGGCGCAGAAGACATCCTCTCTCTTCCCGAGGGAGAGCCCGCGCTCGGCAAAGGTCAACGCGGCGGCGGGCTTTCCGTCTTCGAGCTCGACCAGCGCGAGCCGGAAACACACGTCCTGCCGGATCGAGCGCGCGTCGTCTGCGTTGAGCCGCGAGGGCGGGGGAGCTTCGAGCATCGAAAGAAGCGCCTCGCGAGCCGCGGCCCGGTCGCCGCGCTTTTGCGCCTCCTCGGCGGCGTCGCTCAGCTGACGCGCATGCTCGAGCCAGGTCTCCGGCGCCCGGTCAAGGGCACAGGCGGCACACAGGAGTGGCACGGCCAGGATGAGCGCGCTTTTTCTCATGGCGCCCTCCCGTACTTTTGCGCCATGTCGGAAAGCATGCGCTCGCGGTAGCCGCGCATGGCCTGGGCGAGCTCGCCGAGGTCGCCTCCCCGGGCGGCCCGCGCTTGCGCCAGCAGCAGGGGATGGTCTGGCGCCGGGAGCGGTCGCGCGGGTGGCGGCGAGCGCATCGGCGCCGGCCACAGCACAAGCAGCAACAGCGCGCCGGCCGCTGCACCCGCCGGGATCAGCCAGCGGAGCATGGCGAAGGCCGGCCGCGGCGCGGGCGCGGGCTTGGGGTGTGCTTTCAGGATCTCGGCAAGGATGGCCTCGGAGCGCTTTTCGTCCAGAGAGGATTCGGCTCGTACGGCCTGGATCAGGCTTGCGGCGGCCAGCGCGTCCCGAGGAGCCGCTTCCGCTGACGCCTCTCCGTCGAGGGCTCGGCGCAGCGCCGCGGCTTCTTCGCGTTCGTGCTGATCGGCTTCGCGCTCGTTCACGGCTCTTTCTCTCCCGCGGCCTCCCAGGCCGCTCGGAAGGCGCGCAGCGCCCGCAGCATCAGAACATCCAGCGTGGCGACGCTCACGTCAAGCGCCGTCGCGCACTCCGTCCGGGACCGCTCCTCGAAAAACCGAAGCTCGATGGCCCGCCGATACCTCGGGTGGATCCGCGAGAGCGCCCGCTCCACCGCACCGCGCAGGCGGACGCGCCGCTCCTCGAGCGAGAGGGCCTCCTCGGCGGTGGGCTCCGGCCCGAGCACGGGCGCGAGCAGCTCCTCGAAGCCCTGCATGGCCCGGCCGGCGCGCTGTCGCGCGCGATGCACGTCGTAGGCCTTGTTGCGGGCGATGGACGCCAGCCAGCCGCCCAGGCCTCCCTTTCGCATCTCGAAGCGGCCGATGTTCTGCAGGGCGGCGCGGAACGTCTCGGCCAACGCGTCCTCGGCCGCGGCCCGCTCGCCCAGCATGGGCAGCAGCACGCGCTCGAAGATCCCCGGCGCGTATGCGCGGTAGATCTCGGCGAAGGCGGAGAGGTCCCCGCGCTGGACGCGGGCGACCCGCTCCTGTTCCCAGGGGAAGTCCGGCACGCAG
>JAAZNF010000089.1 GCA_012798435.1 Myxococcales bacterium
GGGCGCGGCGGCGGGCGCGGGCGGCGGCGAGGCGGGCGGGGCCGCCGGCTCGCCGGGGCGGCGAACCACGAACAGGTGGCTACAGCGCGGGCACTTGATCTGCGCCCCGCCGGCCGGGACCTTCTCGTCGCCCACCCGGTACGAGGTGGAGCACTGGGGGCAGGTGACTTTCACGCGATTCTCCGCCTCTAGCCTTCGCGGTTTCGGGACCTTACCATGCCGTGGGGCGGGTAGCAACTTCGCGGCACGCCTCCCCCCAATCACCATGCCTCTCGTCATGGAAAGTGGCGGTCGGATCCCGAGAGCGCTTCTTCGTTGTCGCTGCATCTTTCTTTCGTCACCACGGTTGGTCGGCGTTATACAGGCCGCAGCGTGAACACTCGTTGCGGCGAAAATACCAACCTGGCGCGCCGCGTATGTGCCGCGCGAACGCAGGGCCGCAGGAGCCAGCGTGTTCGCGCGCGACAGAGGGGCGAGGGGGGTCACAGCCGCTTCACGTAGTCGGCCAGGATGGTCTTCTCGCCGGCGTCCTCGAAGTCCACGGTGAGCTTGAGCCCGAGCCGGGTCTGGCAGGCGGCCCGCACCAGGCCCCTCCCGAAGGTGTCGTGCGCGACGAACCGCCCGATCCAGTTCTGGCCATCGCGGTCGGTTTTCGGGCGGACGCGCCCCGGGGTCGCGGCCGACGGCCGAGCGCGGCCCCTCGTCGGTTCGGGTGGCGGCGGTTCGTCCTCGGCGTCGAGGAACACCCCGTCGTCATCGGAAAGCTCCTCGAAGGCCTCCTCGTCCTCCGCCGGTTCCTCCATGCCGCCCACGCGGCGCACCCCGCCGGGAAGGAGATCGAGGAAGCGCGAGGGCGGGTTCATCTCCACCCGCCCGAACACCGCCCGCTGCCATGCGTACGAGAGGACCAGGCGCTTTCGGGCGCGGGTCATGCCCACGTAGCACAGGCGCCGCTCCTCCTCGAGCGCGCCGCGCCGGGTGCCGTCCTCGTCCTCCTTCAGCGAGCGCCGGTGGGGCAGCAGGCCCTCCTCCAGGCCGGCCAGCAGCACCTCGTCGAACTCGAGGCCCTTGGCCGAGTGCAGCGTCATCAGGGTCACCGCCTCGGCCTCGCCGCGCGCGCCGTCGAGATCGGTGAGTAGCGAGACGTGCTCGAGGAAGGCCGCGAGCGACGGATCGCCGGAGAGCGTGGCGAACTCCTGGGCCGCCGAGGCCAGCTCCTGGAGGTTCTCGTAGCGGCCCTGGGCCTGCTCGCTCTCGCTGCTCTCGAGCATCTTGAGGTACCCGGTCTTCTCCAGCACGCGCCGCACGCACTCGACGGCGCTCTTGTTTTGGCACTCGTCGCGCAGCGCCCGCAGCAGGGCGGCGAACGAGAGCGCCTTCTCCCGCTCGGGCCGGCGCAGCCCGGAAAGCCGCTCCTCGGTGAGCGATTCGAAGATCTGACAGCCGTGCCGGGCGGCGATTTCAGAAAGGCGCTCGCGGGTGGTGTCGCCGATGCCGCGCGGCGGGACGTTGATCACCCGCAAGAGGTCCACGTCGCTTTTCGGGTTTTGCAGCAGGCGCAGGTAGGCCACCGCGTCGCGGATCTCGGCCCGGTCGAAGAAGCGCACCCCGCCCACCACCAGGTACGGCACCCCGAACACCCGGAAGGCCTCCTCGAAGGCCCGGCTCTGGGCGTTGGTGCGGTAGAGCACCGCCAGGCCCGAGAGCTTCTCGCCCCGCTCGCGCCGGGAGAGCGCCAGGCGCACCGCCAGCTCCCCCTCGGCCCGCTCGTCGGAGAGCGCGTACAGCTCCACCGGCGCGCCGGCCGGGGCCCCGGTCCACAGGGTCTTTTCGTGACGCTCGCGGTTGCCGGCGATCACCCGGGAGGCGGTCTCCAGGACCTGGGGGGTGGAGCGGTAGTTCTGCTCGAGCTTCACCACCCGACAGCCGGGGTAGTCCTGGGCGAAACCCAGGATGTGGCGCACCTCGGCCCCGCGCCAGGAGTAGATCGACTGGTCGTCGTCGCCCACCACGCACAGGTTGGCCTCCGGCGGGCACAGCAGCCGCAGCAGCCGGTACTGGGCCGGGTCGGTGTCCTGGAACTCGTCCACCAGGACGTGTTCGAAGCGCCGCTGATACTCCGAGAGCACCGCCGGAAAGTCGCACAACAGCTTGCACGACAGCCGGATGAGGTCTGAAAAATCCAGCGCGTCGTTCTTCCGGAGGCGCTCCTGGTAGCGGGCGTAGAAGGCCGAGGCCGGCCCGAAGCGGATGCCGCCCTCGCCCGGTCCCTTGAGGTTTCGCTTGGCGCGCTCGACCTGCGCCAGCAGCTCCTCGACCGGGTACTGCTGCGGGTCGAGGCCCATGGCCTTCGTCACCTCGCGCCCCAGGCGCCGGGCGTCGTCCTCGTCGTAGATGAGAAAGTCGCGGCTGTAGCCGAGCAGCTCCGCGTGGCGGCGCAGCAGGCGCGCCCCGAAGGCGTGGAAGGTCGAGATCCAGGAGGGGGCCTCGGCGCCGAGCAAGCGTTCGACCCGCTCGCGCATCTCTCGCGCGGCCTTGTTGGTGAAGGTCACCGCCAGGATGTTTCCGGGCGGCACCCCGCGCTCGCCCACCAGGTGGGCGATGCGGTAGGTGATGACCCGGGTCTTGCCCGAGCCCGCCCCGGCCAGAATCAATAGCGGCCCCTGCGGGTGCAGCACCGCGGCCTTCTGCTCAGGGTTCAGCTCCCGGTCGAGATCCACGCGCGCACGCTAGCAGAATGGCGCGCGGGAGGGCAAGCGGACAAGAGGGACACAGCGCTGAGCTAGTACTGGCACTGGCCGCCCACGCAAGGAGAGGCATCAGGGCAGCGGTGGCCGCAGGAGCCGCAGTTGAAACGATCGTTACTCAGGTTGTGTTCGCATCCATTGGAGTCATTGTTGTCGCAATTACCCCATAGGGTTTCGCAGGTCTGGATATAACAGGTGCCTCCCGCGCAGGATGCGTTGGCGTGGTACAGGGAGCAAGTCCTCCCGCAGCTCCCGCAGTTCGTGGTGGTCTCGAGAGACTCGCAACCGTTCACCAGGTTGTTGTCGCAGTTCGCCGAGTTCCCAGCACACTGGGGGTTGCACACCGCCGTGTTGCCGGAGAGACTGCAACTGGTGGTGCCAAAATTGTTGATGCAATGGACGCCGCAGTCGCCGCAGTTGTTGATGTTCAAGAGATTCGTCTCGCAGCCGTCGCTCACGGTGCCGTTGCAGTTCTTGTACAGGTTGGCGCAGGCCTGGATCTCGCAAGTGCCGGTGACGCAGTGAGCGGTCTGTACGTGCGAGAGAGTGGTGCAGTTCATGCCGGTGCCGCACTGCGTGCGGCAGTTGGTGTCGTCCCACAGCAGCGCCTCGCAGCCGTTGTTCGTGTTGTTGTCGCAACTTGCGTAGCCAGCGTCGCAGGCGGAGAAGGCGCAGTTGCCAGTGGTGGCGCAGCTGATGCCGGTGGCGTGCCGGACCGTTTGTGTGCAGTCGCGCCGGACCAGGCAGTTGGTCCCGCACGATGTGACTTCCTTCAGTGGAGTTTCACAACCATTTGAGTGCACACCGTCGCAGTTTGCGTATGCGTTAACCGGGACACAAGACGTGAAGTCGCAGGAACCCTGGTTGCAGTAGGTGCCCAACACGTGATGGACAGTTTGGAGGCAGTCCACCCGGTTGCCGCAGGTCGTGCCGCAGGCTTCGGTCTGCCAGAGGTTCGTCTCGCACCCGTTCGGGCGGGTGCTGTCGCAGTCGCCGAAGCCGCTGTTGCAGCTTCCGTAGTTGCAGGCGCCGCTGGCGCAGGAGACGCCGCTCGCGTTCTGCACGTCATGGGTGCAGTCGTGGAGCGCGCCGCA